>NZ_CBFIBE010000006.1:0-83333 GCF_965660805.1 Nonlabens sp.
TTTTATCAATTAAATAAATAGTAGGCGTACCCAACACTGCGTAATTCTTAAAATTCACACCACTTTTACCTTTAAAATCACAGTACTTTCTTGCCCATGGATGTGTATCAGAAGATCTCCTAAAAACCTCTTCACTGGTATCTGAGGAAATGGAAATCACTTCTATCTTTTGCTCCTTTAATTTTTCGTAATTACCTGGTAATTGTTGCATTAACATTTCGCAGGGTCCACAACCGGATTCGTAAAAGACTAATAAGGTTTTTTCAAAACCCTTTTGCGCCAATTGGTTGCTTGGTAAAATGGTGGTTTTATGATTGTGATCTGCTACCTTACCCAGATGTTCTGTAAGTACTAAATCTGGGGCTTGTTTGCCTAATTGTACCTTTTTAGCAGCATATATCTGAGCTACTTTACCACTACCCTTTAACAAGCGCGCATCTGAGGTTTCAGTTAAATAATCTAGAATTTCGGTTTGTGCATCACCCCAATTAAACTGCTCGGTAATTGAGAAAGCTGCTTCAGCCAGTTTAGTATAGGCCTCTGGTTTTTGGGTACGCTCTAGCGCGGCTATCATGTCTGTACCAAATAATGCATGGTAAGGTGACGATGGGTTATAAGCCCCAAGCACTTCGTTAATTTCAGCAAACCAAGCTTCATCATTTTGATATATAGCTTCAAAATCTAGTTCATGTACTAGTTTTTCCCTTAAAATTTGTATTTGTGGCCTAAAATCTTTCATGTTTAAGGCGGCTAATACTTCTGGCGCAGCTTGTTCTTTAATATAGGTTTTGGCATCGTCTTGCATTTTTTCAATATCGGTGCTTTTAGCCATACCACTAGGTTGGTTATGGTATAAATAGCTCTGGTACATGGCAGAAAGTAAAGGCACATTGGCTACCAGTGGATTTTTTAAATCCGTAAACTGGAACAAATTTTTAGCACGATAAGTTTGAAACGCTTCATAGGTCATATTTTCTTTAGGCACCACTTGCTGGTACATTGATGCGTACAAGTTCATATAGGAGCCTTTAGAGTATTGTGATGCTATGCTTTGGCAATAACTGTTGTATGCCATAGTTTTTTCTCTGTAATTACGCATTAGCGCGGTACAAAACGCATCATTTTCGTTTAACAAGCCCCACAATTGCTCCATAGACGTAAGCACTTTTTGGGTAGATTGTAATTTTGTATTTAACGCCTTAATGTGGTTGCTTGCCTCACCACCTTTTATAAAGCTTAGGTAACCTGTTTCTTGGCGCCAAGAGGTTTGGTAACTTACATCTCCACCCATATACACAAAACGTATACTACCGTGCGGATGCGGATTAGCAATATTATTATTCTGTTTATACTCGCCTTCTGAGGCTACCACATATAAGGTGTTTGGGGTATAGATGGCTGGGTTCAACTGTTTGGTAAATGTGCCTTTTTGATCTAGTTGAAGGCTATCCATTAACACATAGCTGCCTTTTTCGTATTTGCCTATGTAATAGTTTTTATACAAATAGCCTTGGTAATCGCCACTAAGGGTTTGTGCCTGTACTAAAACGGTACTGCAAAAAATGAATATACTTATTAGTGTTTTAAAAATCATATTGATGCAATTTAAATGAAAAAATCGGTGGCATACGCCACCGATTACTACTATTGTTAATTTTTATAGTTAAAAGCTTATTCTGCTACACAACGTATGGGTAAACCGTAACCTTGTTAAAGTATGTAGTGCCTTGAAAAGATGGGAAGATTTGCATGTATTCTGCTGTGGTAGCTAAGTCACCGTCAGTAGAAGACCAGTTTAGTCCAAGAGTACTTCTAGATACTAAAGAGCCATCAGTGTTAACGCGAAGACCCGCAGCTCTTACTCCTTAGCATTACAAATGATTTCAAGCTATTCATAAATCTTGCATCTTTAAGACAGCTAGCACTTCTAATACAGGTTAGTATAGCGGCACTTTAAATTTTCACAAAACACTTTATAGTGTATTCTAACTTATTATACCAATTTACATTCCTAATGTCGCACTTGAACCTGAACAAAGGTATATTATAGATGACAGCAGTAAACAAAATATCCCTGTACTGTTGTACCGGGATATTTTATAATTTACTTTAAAAAGACTTACACTAATAGCAATAAGCATGATAAGGCTCAACTAGAATGATATTCTAGCTAAAATTAATCCTTAATACAACGTACTTTTAAAGTACAAGAAGTGAACAATGTAGGGACTGTTTTTTTACAAGTACCCGCCAATTCATCTACGTTAGCAACTAAAATGCCACGCACAGATGTAGGCGCACCCATTTATTTATTAGTTACTGCCGCTGCCAATAATGGCGATTTTACCAATGAAGCTAATGTGACCAAAATAGAAATGACGCTCAACGGAGATTATCTAGAGGCTACCTACAACTTTACAGACGGTGATTACTTTACTTTTGCTAGTGAGGTGAGCTGTATAGGACCTGCAGGTATTGCCAGTAATTTAGAACTGTGGTTAAAAGCAAATGATGGTACCGATGCCACCGCACAAGACGAAGTCATAGGCACTTGGACAGATGCCTCAGAAAAAGGAAATCACGGTACTGGAAGGAATAATCCAGAATTTCAAGCTACTGGTGATGGGGTTGTGAACTATAATCCTTCGGTAGCTTTTAACGGAACAAGTAATTATTTTGAACTGCCAGATGGTTTTGAAGACTTTACCGGCGGTGCCAGTAGTTTTGTGATTCGAAAAGATTTTGGTACACGAGATAGCTATGGTCGCTTTTTTCATCTTTCTACTGGAGGTATGAATAATGCGTATATATTTGGAAGAAATGGCACGACTAATCAAAGTTACTGGACCGTCAGATCAGCTACGGCAGGAAACCCATTTACTTTTACCACTACTACAAATCAGTTACCTTTTTCAGATATACCTAATTTACTAAGTTATACTCAAGAAGGTGGTTTTCCACTAGAAACGGGTAAAGAGCTCAGGTCCTTTTTTAACGGTGAGCTAGACATCACCACAAACAGCGCCGTGGTGCCTACCAAGGTACTTAGAACACTTAATAACATCGGTAAGTCTCATACTACTGAGTATATGAACGGGTATATACCAGAATTCATTATATACACCGAGCAGTTAACTGATTTGCAAGCACAAAAGGTAAGTACCAGTTTAGGGCTTAAATATGGATTATCTTTTAATCATAATTATATATCACCTGCTTATGATGGGACTAATGCTGCTACAGAAACCCTTTATGACATTACTAGCTATAACAACAGGATATTTGGAGTAGGGTATGATAAAATGGGTTGCTTATCGCAAAACCAATCTACCAGTCAGTTAGACGGTAGTTTAATACGCATAAGTGTAGATGGTGTGCTGAATCCGCTGAATTCTGCCGACAATACTGTTTGGACCGCAGATAGAAGTTTTATAGTCATGGGAGACGATGATAAGGATATTACAACCTTTGTGAAGGCAGGCCAAGGCGCTAACGAGCCCTTACCAGCCATTTATGAAGACTGTTTTATTTACCGATTAAATAGAAACTGGAAAGTGCAAGTAAAAGGAGCAATAGTACCTGATGTATTTATCTCAATTCTGGCAAACTCATCTTCAGAAGACACAAAACTACCTACGTTCCCTGATTTAGGAACGCTACGTAGTTATGAATCAAATAGTGTTTATGTGGTGTTAAACGATAATCAAGACTTTACCGTAAACGCAAACATGCAAGAAGTGGCTTTAACCTATAATGCTACTACTGATGCCTATGAAGGAACTATTACAGTGAATCCATCAGAGCTGGCTAACCACACGTTTTATTATACCGTGGTAAGTAAAATATCACCTTCTAGAACCTGCTGTCTCAAGTCTAATAACAATATAAAAAATGCGTATGAATCTAATTAAAGATGCAGTAAGCATGTTGAACTCATCAGGCACTGTGTAGTACCCATTTATTATTTTAAATTAGACCTGTCCGACTAATACAAATGACCGCTATCGCTGATAGACGAAAGACTTTAATTTCAGTGCTTTATAAGTTTTAAAATTTCATAAACAACCTATCATTTTTGCTTTTTAACAACCTTACAAGCACACAATGACAGCTTCCTAATAACTCGTATCATCCAGCTTCACTTTACCGTGAAATGTTTTATACAAAAACAGGAAATAGCCGGCTAAAAGCGGTGCTCCTATCACTACAATAGTGAGCATAATTCCTAGTGATTTTTGAGAAGAGGCTGCGTTATAAATAGTGATATGATAAGCTGGATCTATAGTAGATGGCAATAATACAGGATACAATTGAACGGCAACCAGCATCAATAAAAACGCCATCGTTAAAGAGGAAAAGACTAAGGCATTTGCATACT
Source organism: Nonlabens sp. (assembly GCF_965660805.1). Classification (GTDB taxonomy): domain Bacteria; phylum Bacteroidota; class Bacteroidia; order Flavobacteriales; family Flavobacteriaceae; genus Nonlabens. Next base: position 4,379 of record NZ_CBFIBE010000006.1, read on the forward strand.
TCTTTTTAGAGACTAATCTGGGAACATTTGCAACCGCTAGAAATGCTAAAACTGGAATGGTAAAAGATACCGGATATTCTTTAAATCGATCTGTCACTCCTGGTAAAAATACTAAAGTATAAAGTGATGTTGCCGCAAAACTTATAATAAAGAAAATCATTCCCTTTTTGAGTAAAAAGGTAAGTCTAGTGTGTAAACGTCCTTCCGTTTTAAGCAGTAAAAAAATAGCTCCTTGAGTCATAAATAAAGACACCGTAGTGAGCCCTACCATTATAGCATAAGGTGTTAAAAATGAAAAGAACAAACCACCTTTATATGTTAACTCATCACCTATAGCAAGACCTTGTAATAAATTAGCCAGCACTACTCCTAGTAAAAACGAGATGAGTATGTTAGAACCAAAATAAATAATATCCCATGTTTTACGCCACCATAACATCTCCTCAGCACTTCTAAATTTTATAGCCGCAGAACGTAAAACCAGTAACATTAAGAATAACATAAATGGTATGTACATAGCAGATAACATGGTGGCATACATTACTGGAAAACCTGCAAATAATGCGCCACCACCTATAACTAACCATACCTGATTTGCATCCCATAATGGACCTATAGCGTTAATAGCAATACGTCTACTTAAATCTTTTCTAAAAAATAAGTGCCAGGCACCAGCACCATAATCAAAACCTTCTAAAATAGCATAACCAGAAAACAGTAATCCTACTACTAAATACCAAAGCGTTGGGTAATCTATACCTAAAAAATATTCCATACCTATTTTATTAAACTATTTCTAATGAATTTTTAGCTTCATCATAAGGGCCGTGTTTTATCTTTTTGTTTAACGAGTAGATAAACAAAAGAAATAGTAAGGCATACACTACTAAAAATAATATTAATGAAAAAAGAATTTGATTAGAAGATACCTCTTGCGAGAAACCTTCACTAGTTCTTAAATGCCCATAAACAATCCACGGTTGCCTACCCATCTCAGCCGCAAACCAGCCTACTTGATTTGCTATTTGTGGCAGTAATACAGAAAATGCAAAAATCCTGAGTAGCCATTTCTTTTCAAATAAAGTGCCGCGCCACCATAAAAAACTAGCATAAAGCGTGAGCCCAATTAGAAACATACCTATAGCTACCATAATGTGATAAAACTGAAATACGGCATTTACCTGACTAGGTCTGTCTTCTTCTACAAACGCATTTAAACCTGTTACAGGTGTCTCAAAATCTTGATGGAGTAAAAAGGACAAACCACCAGGCATTTTGATACCAGTTACCTCTTGTGTTTCATTATTTACCCAGCCAAAAAGATATAAATCTGCTGGAGCTGATTTTTCATAATGACCTTCCATAGCAGCTAATTTTGCTGGTTGATGTTGAGCTACAATTTCAGCAGACCTATGTCCTGAAAACAGTTGCGTTAACGCTATAATGGTAGCAATACCTAATGCTATTTTAAAAGCCTTTTTTGAAACTTCAACATATCTTCCTTTAAGCAAATAGTAAGCATGAACACTTAACACTAAAAAGGCACCAGCTAGAAACGCACCTTGCCATACGTGAATAATACGATCTACACTAGACGGATTAAAAACCATAGCCCAGAAATCTGTAACCTCTGCCCTAGCATCAAAACCTTCACCTACAATGTGGTATCCTGAAGGTGTTTGCTGCCAGCTATTTGCTACCACAATCCAAACGGCTGAAAACATAGAGCCTATCAATACACCTATGGTAGAAATAAAGTGAACTTTAGGTGAAACACGGTTCCAACCAAAAAGTAAAACACCTAAAAAGGCACTTTCTAGACCAAAGGCAAACAAACCTTCGGCAGCGAGTGCGCTACCAAAAATATCGCCCACGTACCTAGAATACACCGACCAGTTAGTACCAAATTCAAACTCCATTATAATTCCCGTAGCAACGCCAATACCAAAAGTTATGGCAAATATTTTTAACCAAAAACGCGTTAATACTTCGTAGTGTTTATTTCCTGTTTTTAAATACAGTCCTTCCATTATCGCCATAATCAACCCTATACCGATACTCAACGGTGGATAGATGTAGTGAAAGGCAATGGTAAAAGCAAACTGTATGCGGGCAAGGATTTCGGTATCCATCTTGTTCATTTTAGAGCTACAAAATTAAGATGCCATATAGATATTATGTGTTACATAGGTTACTTTAGACTGTTATAATTGTAAACATTACGCTTTCGCGAAAGCGGATACCAAAAACTTTAAATAATGTGACAAATGTCACTTACCTGAAAAATAATACTCGTTATTTTTGCACCGTGAAATTGACTTTAGTTTCCATATTATCCATTTTAATACTGAGCAATATCTTGCGTGTGACTGCTATTTACAGCTGGTATGCACTAGATATGGACAGCTTTGTAGAACAACTTTGTGAAAATAAAGACAAACCTCAATTAAAATGTAATGGAAAGTGCTACCTGAGTAAAATGATGGCCGAAAGTTCTAAGAAAGAAAGCCCATCTCCTTTACTAACAGAATGGGAACCACAGTTTTTTTATGATGCTAGCCGTATAGTTTTACCAGAGCTTGCACCTGTAACAATGCAGCGTAACAATTTTTACTATCTATTTCAAGTATCTGATACTGATTTAGCTTCAGTTTTTCATCCACCACGGAATTCTTAATTCATACCTAGATCAATAGATTAGAGCGATAGTTTATTCTATCTCTCAACGGTGCTATGCCGTAAACTAAGAATTAAGAAAAATGAACATAAAACACATTGCGCTGTTAAGCGTATGGATACCTGTGGCTTTATATGCGCAAGAAAACAAACCCAAAGCGCAAGACACCACCGCTACTAAACCAGTAGCCTTAAATACTGTAATCATTACCGGGCAAGGAACAACAGATCCAGTGCTTACTACAGTAAAAACAGATTTAGTTAAAAAAGTAGTACAACCTAAAAATGTGGCTGACTTATTCAGCGATTTTAACGGTTTCTCACTCATTAAACGTGGAAATTATGCAATTGATCCATCGTTTAGAGCCTCACAATATGAGCAACTCAACATTCAGTTTGATGGTGGAACTAAGGCTATGCACGCCTGCCCTAACCGTATGGATCCTGTTACCACACACGTTGTTCCTGAAGATATAGAACGTATAGAGGTTATTAAAGGACCTTATACGGTACGATATGGTGCCACCTTTGGCGGTATTATTAATCTAGTAACCCAGAAACCGCAACAGTTAGATAACGGTTTACACGGTAGCGTTAGTAGTGGCTATGAGAGTAATGGAAACGCCTTAGTATCTTCTTTAAAGCTGCATCAAGTTACTGAAAAGTATGATATCACTGCAAATGCTGGCTATCGTGATTTTGGTAATTATAAAGATGGAGCTGGCACTGAAATCCCTTCAGCCTTTAGAAGTCTGGACTATGGCTTGAGATTAGGTTATAACATTAAAGATAACCAGCGCATACAGGCACACTGGAGACAATCTTATGGTCGCGATGTGCTTCACGCAGGATTACCTATGGATACTGATGAGGATAATAGCTCTATTTTATCATTAGATTATAAACTTTCAGATTTAAAAGGTTTTGTAAAAGAAGTAAATGCAAAGGCTTATTATTCTTATGTAGACCACATTATGTCTAATACCAGAAGACCATCTTCCATGATGACCGATGCGATATCAACCATAGATGCGACTACCGCTGGTGGAAAAGTAGAGTTTAAAATGAAACCTACAGAAAAATGGATCTTATATAGCGGTATAGACGCCTTACTTATAGCACGAGATGGTGGCAGGACACGTAGCGTAAAACGCAATATGATGGGCGACCTCTTACCACAACCTATGGTGTTTCAAGATAAAGTATGGCAAGATAGTTATATAAATGATTACGGACTTTTTGCTGAAAATAAGTATGCATTTTCAAATAAAACCATGCTTACCGCAGGTGTGCGCTATGATTTAGTTATTTCAGAAACACAAGATCCTGAATTAAATTTTCAACAAATGTACCCTAACTTAGAGCAGCGTGAAGAACACAATGTGTCTGCCACAGTTTCGGTAAAGCATCAACTTTCAGAAAATAACAGGCTAGAAGTAGCTTATGGGCGTGGTGTACGGTCTGCAAATATGATTGAGCGGTACATTAACCATTTTACCGTAGGTCAAGACCCTTTTGAATATGTAGGAAACCCTAATCTAGATGCTGAAGTAAATACCCAATTTGAAATAGGTTTTAAAGGAACAACAAGCTTTGAAAAAGGAATAGATGCTTTACAGTATAGTATTTCTGGATATTATTCTATTTATGAAAACTACATTGTTCCTGTGGTAGATCCTAGCTTAGATAGAAGGTTTATGCCTACTGCACAACCGCAAGAAGTAAAACGATTTATGAATTTAAATAGTGCTTTTAAAACAGGTTTTGAAGCAGAGGCAAATGTATCCTTTGCTAACTATTTTAATTTCAACACGGCTTTTTCTTATGTGTATGCTAGAAATAAAGATCTGGACGAGTCTTTACCTTTAACGCCACCATTTATTACAAGATTAGGACTAGGATTTGAAAAGGAGAAATTCTGGGCAAGCCTAGATTATACGATCACGTCAAAACAAGATGAAATTTCTACCAGTTTTAGAGAGACAGAAACCGCTGGTTATGAAACTTTAGACTTAAGATTAGGTGTTAAACCTTTAAAAGATTTGCAATTAGGTGTTGCAGTTTTAAATATTTTTGATGAAACGTATAACAACCACCTGAATTTTTCATTTACTAATCAAGCAGATTTTGGTCGTGTACCGATCAATGATCCAGGAAGAAACTTTTCTGTATTTGCAAAGTTTGATTTTTAAATAAATAGACTAAAATTAAAAAGCCCTTTTGATCGTTTGAAAAGGGCTTTCTTTATTTTTTGATACCCATAAAACGTATCACCTCAGCTGTTCCTTTGTGGTAATTACCTTCGGCAAGTGTAATGGTTTCTTCTTTTAAAAGCTTAAAATCGAGTTCAGGAAATTCATTTTTAATTTCTTGAATGGAAAATAACATCTCAATATTTTTAGGGCCACCAGAAGGTTTTCCTAATTGCGCTTTGGCGAAAGCTTCAAAAATTACAATCCCATTAGGTTTTAAAAATTTTAAGAGTTGTAAATGAGCTTCTTTTCTTATGCCAACAGGAAAATGGGCATAGCTTAATCCTATAACGTCAAACTGTTTTTTCGTTTCAAAATCCAAAACACCAGCAACTTTATAATCTATCGTAACCTCGAGTTGCTTTGCCAGCTGGACGGCTTTCTCCTTTCCTTGCTGGCTAATATCAAAAGCAGAAACATCCCAACCTTGGGAAGCGGCATAAACGGCGTTGCGTCCTTCGCCTTCGGCAGGAAGTAAGATGCTACCTGGCTTTATTTTATCGAGTTGTTGTTTATAAAACGCATTAGGTTGCGTGCCATAGACAAATTCTTTTTGGATATAGCGATCGTTCCAAAAATTTGCTACTTGCTTATTCATACGCTGCTATTAATCTTGATATGCAGATAGCATCCATACCAGTTTTTCTTGTTCTACAATATAGTCGCTCATTAAGGCAACGGTACCTTCATCATTAGCCTCTGAGGCTATGGTTAAAATAGCTCTTTCTTTAGTTAATAATGTTTTTAGAGCTTCGAGAATACTATTTATGGCTAGCTCTCCATCTGTTATGTTTTCTGCTGGTTTAATGGCAGTAGTCTCAAGATATTTTTCAAAGGAATGAAGTGGTGTTGCACTTAAAGTAAGTACACGCTCTGCAATTTCATCTACTTTAATTAGAGCGTCGTTATACAATTCTTCAAATTTAAGATGGAGTTCAAAGAATTTCTTTCCTTTTATATTCCAGTGAAATCCTCTTAGATTCATGTAGAACACTTGATAGTTAGACAGTAAATCGTTTAATTCTGTCGCGGTAGTTTGTGATGCTTGCGCATCTAAGCCTATGTTGTTTGTGCTTTTCATTGTATTGTTTTTTAAAGATTAAAAAAGGGCTTTAGTATTATAACGTAAAGCCCTTAGTTTTAGTTTTAGATATCCTTTTTTGCAAGATACCAAGTTATTTTTTCAACAGAATTATCTGCTAGTCTTTGGTTTAAAGCATCTAAAGATTTTGGTGGCGGACAAATAGCTTTATCACCACGTTTCCAGTCTAGCGGCATGGCAACCTTATGCTTGTCTGATACTTGTAATGCATCTAAGGCACGTAAAATCTCGTCCATATTACGACCTACATTTAATGGGTAATACATTATTAAACGTATTTTTTTAGATGGATCTATGAAGAATACGGCTCTTACGGCAGCAGTTTCACTCTCGTTAGGTTGCAACATTCCGTACAGTTTTGATACCTTCATATCAATATCTGCAATAATTGGAAAATCAAAGTAAACGCCTGTATTTTCTCTTACGTTTTGTACCCAACCTAAATGTGCGTGAATACTATCGATACTTAATCCAAGTAATTCAGTATTTAGTGCATCAAACTCTGCTTTTCTTTCAGCAAAGCCACTCATTTCTGTGGTACAAACTGGTGTAAAATCTGCTGGATGCGAAAACATAACTGTCCATTTGTCTTTTGCAAATTCAGACATTTTAATGTTTCCTTTAGTAGTAACCGCTTCAAAATCTGGTGCAGTATCACCTATTCTAGGCATAGATACTAGGTTTTCTTGTAATTCATTTTCATTATTCATAATAGCTAAAATTTATTGTTTTTAAATTCGGTATAAAATTAAGCTATATAACAAGCATTGTTGGTAACCTAGGTTACATAGTAGTATTTTTAGTTTTAGAGCTACGCTTTCGCGGAAGCGTAAATTGAAATGATACTATTAAAATAAAATATTTTCCGACTTTTTCCCAAAAGCTACTAGCAACACAGCAACTTTTAAGACGGTAATAGTAACAAGGATAACTCTTTAAAGAACTCTAGTGAACACCAAATATTATAAATTAGAGGAATAAGTAGTTTATAAACTAAAAAAGGTTACAACATAAAGCTGTAACCTTTGAGTTAAACATCTACTTTAAGTTAAACGTTCTCTCCTTTCATCATTTTATTCCAGTAAAGGAATGGCAGCCCGAATTTTTTGAGCATCCATAATCTCCAATGTTCTTTGGCACTATTAAATACTAACATGCGTTTTAATTTAGGATCTGGTGTAAAGTTGCCTTTGTAATCAAACTCAGCTAAAGTCATTTTTCCGTAACCAGTAACAAGCGGACAGCTAGAATAGCCGTTATACGATTGTGTACCTATTTTATTTTGCTTTATTAATAAGCTCAAATTATCTACTACTACTGGAACTTGCTTACGCACAGCGGCACCTGTTTTTGCAGTAGGTAAACCTGCAACATCGCCTAATCCAAAAATATTAGAATATCTATTATGTTGTAAGGAGTGATGATCTACATCTAGCCAACCAGCTTCGTTTACCAAAGTTGATTCTCTTACAAATTTAGGCGCTGCTTGTGGTGGCGCTAGGTGTAACATATCAAAAGGAATTTGAATGATGTTTTCTTCAGTAGATACTTCACCTATATCATTATCTTCATTAAGAACACACTGGTTTTCTTCAGGAGCTACATGTTTAAAGTAGGCTATTTGTTTTTCGGCATCTATTTTAAAAGGTGCGTAAAACGGTTTAAAGTTAATACCATACCTACCTATTACTTTCATTAAAGTATCACGTATAGGTTTTACACCAAAAATAACACTACCAGGTGTAGCAAAAATGACATTGGTATTTTTAAGAATTCCTGTTTTTCTAAAATAATCTGAAGCGAGATAAGCTATTTTTTGAGGTGCACCACCACATTTAATAGGTGTAGATGGTTGAGTAAATAAGGCGTTACCACCTTTAAAATTCTTTATAACATTCCAGGTATGTTCAGGATCTGTATAATTACTACAAACCACACCTTTATCTAGTGCTTCAGGCAAACCTTCTATCATTGATGGTTCCATAACCAGTCCTGGAGCTACTACTAGATAATCATAAGTAATGGCGCCAGTAGCTTTAGTGTTTACCGTGTTATTTTCAGGGTCAAAAGTTGTGGCAAAATCTTTAATCCAGGTAGCACCTTGAGGCATTACCTCTTTCATAGGTTTGCCCGTTTTTTTAAAATTATAGGCTCCAGCACCTACGAGTGTCCACGCTGGCTGGTAATAATGCGTTTCTGCTGGTTCTATAATCGCAACGCTGCTAGACTGCTTTTGTTTAAGTAACTGTGCCGCTGTCATGATACCAGCTGTTCCACCGCCTATAATTAAAACTTGATAATGTGATGCCATAAGTATGCTAAATTTGTTAATTCTATAAAATTACTAAATATAAATTAACAATACTGTAACTTTGGTTACATAAGAATAATAATTTTAGTATTAGTCTTTGGTTAGGCATTATTTAAAAAAACAGAGTTCTAACTAAACTAAAGAACTCTGCTCTTAACAAAAATTACTCTTTAGGAAGAAGTCTTCCACTAACAGGTTCAAGATCATACATTACAAATGTCTCGATAATACTTTCCATATCCTCACTTTCACCGTGGTCGTTTTTACCTTGTTCAGTTTCAAGATAATTGTAAAGTGTTTCCTTTTTGTCATAAGTTGACCATACAACTACGGTGTTTCTTTCTCTATCTACGCTTACTTGATAAGCTAGTAGACCGTCAGATTGTTTGTCCATTTTGATAGTTGGAGCTTTGGCAATTCGGATTAGGTCTTCAAGTTTCCCTGGTTTAGCCGTTGAAACTGACACAAATGTGTACGTTGGATTGTTCATTGTTTTTTCCATTTTTTGATTTTCTATTTGCTTACAAGAGCACGACAATAATAGTATTGCTACTATAACTACTTTATTCATATTCATTGTAAATTTTATTTATTACCATGTTTATGATACAAAATTAGGTATTTATTTCAAAAACACAATATATTTTGTAAATTTGTTCAAAATAGAAGTAAAGTTTAAAGATGAAATACACATTACTCAAGGAATTAATAGCGTATACTGAGGAATATCAAGAAGGAAACGCTTCAAATAAAGTTGAAGATTTTACAATTTGGCTCAACAACAAATTATTTACTAGTAAAAATAAATCTACACATTCAGAACACGATGAATTGCTAATCGCTTTTAAATTGATGCATTTGAATAAGTCATTAAAAAAACAAACGAAAACCGTTTTGTCAGAATCGAATGTTTCTTCTATTGATGAGTATAGTTTTCTTTTGCACTTAGATTATCAAGAAAGCTATAGGAAAATGGAATTAGTTGAAATGCATAATCTTGAGGCACCAACAGGAATAGAAATTATTAAAAGACTTATAAAAAATAAGTTTGTAGAAGAGTTTCCTGACGAAGAAGATAGAAGAGCAAAACGTATTAAAATAACAAAAAACGGAATTAAAGAACTAATAGAAATTAAGCCAAAAATTGAATTGATTTTTACTAAATTCACAGAACCTTTGAACCTTAATGAAAAAATTAGAATTAGTGGAATTTTAGACAAATTGAATACATAAATAATAGTAACGAGTAAGAATAATAGACCCAGAAAGATTATTGGTTTTATAAATACCTAAGAAAATTATGGAGTTTGAATTAAAAAACAATAACGGCTTACTGCGTTATAATATTAAATCTAAGTAATGCAACAAAATTTGCTAACACAACTTATAGGAAAAACAGATATCTACATTGTGGACCAGATAATGAAAGCGCGTTATCTTAAAGAAGATAAAATTCTGGACGCTGGTTGTGCTGAAGGTCGTAACTTAAAATGGTTTTATACTAACGGTATTCATATTACTGGCATTGATACAGATAACGAGCGGCTTGAAGTTGCAAGAGAACACTACCCAAAAGCGGCTGCCCATTTTACAGTAGGTAATGTTGATGCTTTACCGTATGATAATGATTCTTTTCATCACGTTATTTGTAGTGCGGTATTGCATTTTGCAAAAAATGAAGCGCATTTTTATAAAATGTTTGCAGAACTAGTACGCGTTTTAAAACCCAATGGATCGTTGTTTATTAGAGTCGCTTCAAACATAGGACTAGATGGCAATACACCGTATTTAAAAGAAAGTAAAACCGACAGAGAAGGTACTTTTTTTATTACCAGAGCCATTATTAATCAAGTACTAGAAAACTATAATCTAGAATTAATAGATCCTGTAAAAACTACAAATGTGCAAGATATGCGTGCTATGACTACGCTTGTATTGCGTAAAGTGTAACATCTTTACAATTTTAAACCTACACCCAAACCTATGTTCCAGGTATGATAACCATCAAACCGCTGGTCTAAAAACAAATTAGGTAATATGTATAGTGACTTATTTATATCCTGTTCATACTCAATACCTACACGCATTAAATAAAAAGATTCATTTTTTTCTAGCTCTATACCAGGACCTAGCGTCACCACAAAGCCACCACCAAACTGATACAGTGCATCAATAGTAAAAACCAGCGGATTTACACGTTCTACCTCTTCGTTTTCTGAATTTTTTATAATAAAGGTTTCAATCTCCATATCGTTGTGCATGCCTATTCCCCATTTATGGTTAAACCAATACTCTATATCGAGTCCCCAAGATGGCACAAAAACGTTATCCATACCTTCATTATTAACTAATGTATGCCCTATAATACCAGCAATTCTAAAACCGCTTCCATCACCATTGCTCTCGTGATGTTCGTCTTGATGTTGCTGTGCATTACTAGTTAGAGCAAGTAAACCTAACAGCATTATAGTAGCTAATTTTAGTAGTTTCATTTTTTAAATTTTATAAGTTAATGTAGTTTCCCAAATTCGGTTATTTATAAAAATGTCACCTCTTTTTGCATAGATATCGTGATAGCCAGAACGTATTTTAATATGCTCGCTTGCGCGAAAGGATACACCTAAAAACATCCAGTTTTGGTCTAGTTTTTCTGGTCTTAAACCAGTACCAAAATCTATGTGCGCCTCATCATATAAAACAAGACCTAGTGAACGATTAGTAGTAAAGGTGATTACAGGAACCGTAATCTGAAACTTATAGCGAAATCTGTTTTTATGGGTAGTGCCGTCTGTTACAAACTCATTAGTTGAAGTAGCTACAATGTTTTGTGCAAAACGTTCTTCAAATCGTAATCTGTGGTGTAATGAAAATCTTGAAAACTTATGTTTAATGGTAAGTTGCTGGAAGATGTTATGTTCTAAAGCATCAATAGGCTTGCTGTAGTCTGAATAGCTGTAGTTTTTAATGTAACTATAACCTATGGCAATATCTAAGTCGTTTTCAAAAGTGTAGTGAATAAATGGTCTAATAATAAACTGTTCCCAGTCTTTAAGAAAATTTGTTCTTCTAAAATTTAACTCTGTATTTACAGACCATTTGTTATTAATTTCTTTCTGAATATTAATAGTATTCCAGCTGCTATAATGCGTTTCTTGATCTTGAGCTGTGTTTAAAAATGAGATGAAAAAGAAAAATAATACTACTAAACCTTTCATTATTCCTCATTATAGGTAATGCTCCACATACCGCGTACTTCGTTAACAGCATATCCTGTAGCCATATCTTCTGGATACAAATTGTTAATAGTGTTTAAAACCTCAGGCTGAATTTCTTTTTCTGGACTACCGTGACATTGCTGGCACATGGAGTTAGTAGTAATAGGCGCATAAAAATGTACTTTACCATTTACAACTTCTGTAACAGGTGTGTATTCTTCATTTTTAGCGATGGCATTTTTAAACTGTGCAATTAACTCTAATTCTTTTGTATTGGCTTTATTTTTAGGATTTCTAGGCTTATCAGACACACGTTTAATGGTGGCATTTTGGGCAACCGCCATACTATCTGTTATAGGATATGCTTTTTTATTACAAAAGGTAACAGCCTTAAGAGTACCTTTTTTCTGAATGGTTCCCATTAGGTTTTTACCCAATTCTTTTTTGGTGTTTAGGGCATATTCCATTCCTGTTTCAGCATGGTTTTTTGGGTCTGCATGAACTTTACCATCACTATTAATTGTTTTACCACTGTTGCGATACTGCATTTTTCCTTTACTTTCTTCTTCAATATGTTCTTTAAACCATTCTGGTTCGTCTATTTTAAACTCATACATATAATTTGCTATGAGTTTTATATCTTCTTCAGAAAATTGCTGGTACGGCATCACGCCAAAACGCCTAACAGCGCCACGCATTTTAGATTTATCTTCAGATGGTTTCTTTACAAAATTCCAGATGGCGTCTGCAAATTCTTCTTTAGACATATCATCTGTCATATAATGCGATTTCATGGCAACCATAGGTGGCGCTATGCGGTTATCATGATCTGCAGAAGGATTATGACACACATAACACTTTGTTTCCATGAGTTTTTTACCAGGATGATTACTTGCCGTATAGCTAGAAGTTGAAGCAACGGCAGCCGTTGTGTTACTTGATGTCTTGTTGTTTTTACAACTGGTAATAACAACAATAAGGCTTAAAAGGGTGATTATTTTATTCATTAGTTAGCAAGTTTTCCTGTGGCACAGCTTACAAATGATTTTGCTTTAGAAAGCACGCCATTTGTATCTTCTATAGAAGGATAGCCCAATGTTTTTAATTTATTTTTTACCTCAAGGGCATCATTTGCATCTTGAGCTATAAATGAAACGGTTGAGCTGTTAGTATCTACCGTTATTTCAGATATATTTTTTAGTTCAGTGAGTTTATTTGTAATGGTTGTTGCGCAACCACCACATTTTAAATTTTGTACTATAATAGAAGTTCTCATAGGTTAGTAAATTATAGCAGCAAGATATTGCAAAAGCATTTTTACCGCAGTAACATAGGTTACATACAGAAGTATAAAAACTAAAAAAGTGAAGTATTTCTACCTCACTTTTCATATAATAAGTATCTTATTCTTTTAATTCCAGTTCATATAACCACCACGTAAATCGTAGATATTTTTAAAACCTAGACTATCTAATTTTTGTGCAGCCTTATTGCTTCTGTTTCCAGATTTACAATAAATATATACAGGTTTTTCTTTATCCAGTTTCTCAAAAGCTTTTACAAATGCTGTTTGATTAAAAAAGTCAATGTTAATAGCATTTTTAATATGGCCACTAGCATACTCATTAGGTGTACGCACATCTACAAGTTGAACCTTGTGAGCAATAGCATTTTTAAATTCGGCTTTATCAAGCACAGTTATGGTATCTATTTGTTTTGTGTTACCACCAAAAAGGGAAGAGAAAAAGGACATAAGTATAAGTAAGGTTTTCATTAGTAATGATCAAAAGTAGTATTGCGATGTGTATTTATCAGTAACTTAGGTTACACTCACGGTTTTTATTAATTATAATAGTCGTGTCTGACTAAGACAAAAGACCGCTTTCGCTTATAGACTAAAGACGAATGATTTTAATTACTCCTTTTGGTATTAAAACATTCATAAAACTTTAATAGGACACTAATGTAATTAGAATAGGGTTGTATTTATTACGCTTTAACGCTTTGCTCTTCCTACGGTCGTGAATCTCACGAGTTCGATTTCGCGAAAGCAAAAAACAAAAAAGAGATTGCCTTAAACAACCTCTTTTTTAACCAACCAATAAAAATTACTATGAGTTTTTATAAAGTAGAAGGACAAACAAATTCTGAAACAGGAATTCCAGTCTCTTTAATTGCTTTAAAACCTCCTTTTACATCTATTACATTATGTATACCACGACTTTTTAATATAGAAGATGCTATCATGCTTCTATAACCACCAGCACAGTGTAAAAAGAATGGATTCTCTGGGAATTCTGCTAAGTGATCGTTTATAAAATCTAGCGGTGTATTATTTGCATCTAGTACATGCTCAGATAAAAACTCACTTTCTTTTCTTACGTCAAAAATGGGTTTTTTATCTTTTGCTACTTCGTCTTTAAATACCTCAGCAGTAACAGAGCTTACTACATCATATTCTTTTGATTCTTTTTTCCAAGCGTCAAAACCACCTTTTAAGTAACCTAAGGTATTATCAAAACCTACTCGAGATAATCTGGTTACGGTTTCTTCTTCGCGACCAGGTTCTGTAACTAACAAAAGTGGTTGTTTAACATCGGCTATAAGCGCGCCTACCCAAGGTGCAAAGCTACCATCTAGACCTATAAAAATAGATCTAGGCACATGGCCAGCAGCAAAGTCGTCTTGATGTCTTACATCTAGTACTACTGCGCCAGTTTCGTTTGCAGCAGCTTCAAAAGCCGCAGGCGATAGTGCTTGCGTTCCTCTGTTTAACACGTCTTGAATGTCATCATAACCTTCTTTATTCATCTTTACGTTTGCAGGAAAATATTGTGGTGGTGGCAATAAGCCATCTATAACTTCGGCAATAAATTCATCTTTAGTCATGTCTGCACGTAAGGCATAATTCATTTCTTTTTGATTACCTAGAGTATCAACTGTTTCCTTCATCATGTTTTTACCACAGGCAGAACCAGCACCATGTGCAGGATATACAATTACATCATCTGCTAGTGGCATAATTTTAGTGCGCAAGCTATCGTATAAATAACCAGCTAAGTCTTTCTCTGTAATAACGCCCATTTTTTGAGCTAAATCTGGTCGTCCTACATCACCTAAAAACAACGTGTCTCCACTAAAAATAGCGTGGTCTTTTCCGTTTTTATCTCTAAGTAAAAAGGTTGTGCTTTCCATGGTATGACCTGGTGTATGTAGTGCTACTATGGTAACATCACCTAGTTGAAACGCTTGCTCATCTGTGGCAATAATAGCATCAAATGCTGGGCTAGCATTAGGACCAAAAACAATAGGTGCGCCCGTTTGTTTTGCAAGTGTTACGTGGCCGCTTACAAAATCTGCATGAAAATGCGTTTCAAATATATATTTTATGGTAGCATTATCTTTTTGTGCTCGGTTAATATAAGGTTGTACCTCGCGTAATGGGTCTATAATGGCTACTTCGCCATTACTTTCTATATAATAAGCACCTTGTGCTAGACAGCCTGTTTAAATTTGTTCTATTTTCATAATAAAAGTGTTTTAAATAAGAGCTTTTAAAGCTAAAAGCATTAATATAAGGTAAATATATGTGCTGATTTGATGGTTTACAGTAACTAATGTTACATAGTGTTAAACAATTTAAAAGTCTATTTATTAAAGTGTTAAACAAAGAACTCCATATAAAAAATGAAAACAGCCATAATGAATATAAAGTAACCAAATCCTTTTTTTAGTTTCTTACCATCTATAAAGTTGCTTAGGTAACTACCTATAAAAATACCTGCAAATGATATGCTTGTAAAAATGGATAGAAACACCCAGTCAATATCCATCGTTAAGGCGTCACCTAAAAAGAAACCTAGTAACGATTTAAATGCTATAATTACTAGTGATGTACCTACGGCAACTTTCATTTCTACGTTTGCTAAAATGACTAAGGCAGGAATTATTAAAAAACCGCCGCCAGCGCCTATCATTCCGGTAATACCGCCTACTAAAAGACCTTCGCCTATAATTAATGGATAGTTGTATTTAACGGTACCATCGCCTTTTGGTTTTTTATCTTTACGTTCTTTAAGCATAGAAAATGCCGCAGGAATCATAAGTACTGCAAAGAGGCCAAACATTGCCATTCTGCGTGTAAATTCAAAATCGGCTACTGTAAATAAAACATCAGGTAGTGCAGGCACTACAAAACGTCTTACAACACTAACACCTACAATAGCTGGTAAACCAAAAACTACAGCGGTGCGCCAGTCTACATAACCTTTTAAGTGTTGTTTAAGACCACCAACTAAGGCACTTGCGCCAACAATAAATAGTGAATATGCGGTGGCTACTTTTTCGTTTACAGAAAACAGATATGCTAACACTGGTACAGCAAGTATAGAGCCGCCGCCACCTATTAAACCTAAAGATATTCCTATTACTAAGGCACTTAAATAGCCTAAAATTTCAACTAATTCCATTAATATATTCGTATTGGTTTTAGGCGAAGGTATTGTGACTCTAATTATTTAAGAGTAACCTATGTTACATAATTAGTCTAAATGTATAACCTCAATAGAGTTTCTGTGAAGTATGATGTGTTTGAACCCATTTGAATTTAATAAGTCGTTGCTTTAATAATTACTTTTCTCGTGAACTACATCACCCTACCATTTAAAGTCATAATTTAGTGGTATGAATAAAATAGCACCTTTTCTTTTTATTATTTTGATTTTTTTAGGCTGTGACACAAATGGTAATGAAGATGACCAGAGCACCAGCCCTAGCTCCTTTTATAAAGGAATGGATCTTTCTTTTATGGAAGAACAGCTGGATAAAGGTGCGGTTTATAAAGATGAACAAGGTAATAACATATCCAACTTACCTAGCTACCTATCTGATCAAGGCGTGAACTTAATGCGTATCAGATTATGGATTAACAATAGTGATGGTAAATACAACCTCAACTATGTAAAAAGACAAGCGCTAATTGCACAACAAAACAACATGGATTTCTTGTTGTGTCTGCATTTTTCTGACACGTGGGCAGATCCTGGAAGTCAAGACACGCCAGCGGTATGGAGCTCTTTAAACATTAACGAACTTGCCGCTGAGCTGGAAAACTACTGCACCATCGTACTAAGAGAATTACGCGACCAAAACACCTTACCTCAACTAGTTCAAATAGGAAACGAAACGAATAACGGCATGTTATGGCCAGTAGGACAAGTTTACACTAATGGAACTGAGAATTGGGATAACTATATACAACTTACTAAGGCTGCCATAAATGGAGTAACATCCATTAGTCCTGATTCTAAAATCATGATCCACCATGCTGGGATTTCTACCGCTAGTTATTTTTACAATCAGCTAGAAAGCAACAATGTGGTTTACGATATGGTAGGTTTAAGCTATTATCCATGGTGGCATGGTAATGATCTAAACACTATGGAATCAGACTTAAGATCTTTTACCATGAATCAGGATAAGCCCGTCATGATTGTAGAAACCTCTTATCCGTTCACCTTAGACTGGAATGATAACACTAATAATAATATAGGTCTTACCAATCAATTAGCTCCAAGTTATCCTGCTACACAAAATGGTCAATTCCAATTCTTACAACGTATCAATCAGGTGGTAAAAAATCTACCAGATGATAAAGGAATAGGATTTTGCTACTGGGCACCAGACTGGATTGCTATAGATGGAGCAAGTGAAGGATCTAGCTGGGAAAACATGGCGCTTTTTGACTTTATTGGCGCCGCAACTTCTGGCCTAGAAGTATTTCAAGAAGATTAATGTAACAAATCGATTCTTTGGCATACTAATCTTTCAAATCCAAAGAACTCATATTATGTTACTAAGCCTTAAGAACGTATCTAAAACTTATAAAAATGGTGTCAAAGCACTAGATGATGTTACGATAAACATCGAGCAAGGAATGTTTGGTCTACTAGGACCTAACGGTGCTGGTAAATCATCATTGATGCGCACCATAGCAACCTTACAATCGCCTGACACTGGTGAGATTCACCTGGATGGTTTAGATATTTTGAATAATAAAAATGAGTTTAGAAAGACCTTAGGGTATTTACCGCAGGAATTTGGCGTGTATCCTAAAATGAGTGCGCATGATTTACTGCATTATTTTGCGACACTTAAAGGCGTTAGCTCAAAATCAGATCGTAATGCCATCGTAGATAAAGCACTAGAAGTTACTAATCTAAGCGAGGTACGTAATAAACACGTGGCAGGATATTCTGGTGGGATGAAACAGCGTTTTGGGATCGCACAGTTACTATTAAATGATCCTAAATTAATCATCGTAGATGAACCTACGGCAGGACTGGACCCAGCAGAACGTCGCAGATTTTTAAATGTATTACGTGAGATAGGAACTAATCATATTGTGATATTCTCCACGCACATTGTAGATGATGTAAAGGAATTATGTACTGATATGGCCATTTTAAATGGTGGAAAAATCCTAGCTCAAAGCACGCCTAAAAACATGGTTACCACTTTAGAAGGAAAAGTTTATACACAAATTATTGATCGTGAAAGTTTGGAAGATTTTGAAACGCAACACAATGTCATTTCTACCAGCTTTAATGAAGATAACGAGCTTATGGTTCGTGTATTTAGCGATGATGTTATGGATGCCGCTTTCGCGAAAGCGAGTCCTACACTAGAAGACGTCTATTTTACGACCTTACGTAATGAGCAGCCTGTAGTTGAATCTTTAAATGCCTAATCATGTTTAAGACCATATATTTTCATGAACTGAAGACCTGGTTTAAAAAACCGGCTCCTTACATTTTTGCTGCTTTATTGTGGTTACTAGCACTAGCGTTGAGTGCTGCTGCAGTAGGTGTTTTTGATTTCACAGGTGCAACGGTAGTCGCTACTGTAAAAGTAAACAGTGCACTAGCTATTTATAGCATGCTAGGAGTATTTGCTATTTTATTATACTTCCTACTTCCTACACTAGTAGGTGGAACACTACAGCGGGATTATCGTAATAATATGCATAACGTATTGTACAGTTACCCGATGACAAAAACCAGCTATCTACTAGCTAAATTTTGTGCAGGATTTACAGTTGTATTATTAATAGTTTTAGGAACTATTCTGTTTGTAATCATAGGTTGTTATTTACCTGGATCAAATCCAGATAATTTAGGACCATTTAAATTAATAAATTTCCTACAACCTTTTCTAGTTTACACCTTACCTAATATGTTCTTTTATAGCACGATTATTTTTGCTATAACTGTATTTTTCAGGAACCTAAACGCTGCGTTTATTTTTGTTTTGATATTATTCATCATGCAAATTGCATCTGGAATTGCTGTAGGTGAAATGGAAGATACGTACTGGTTTCAATTATTTGAACCTACTGGTGATATTGCCCTAGCAGAAACTATTCAATACTGGACACCAGATGAGCAAAGTAATAAACTTATACCTCTAGAAGGAACTATTTTATACAACAGACTGTTATGGCTCACTATCTCTATTTTAGTATTTGTATTTACCCTATTCAAATTTAACTTCTCGCAACACGCAACGGTAATAAAGCTTTTTAAATCGGCTAAACAACGTGTGGTTAAAAGTAACTTTGGTGTAATTCAACGCGTTGAAATGCCTAAGGTTAACAGAGAGTTTGGTTTTAAAAATCAATTACAATCTTTATGGAAAATGGCTTGGGCAGATTTTGTTTACATTGTTAAAAGCTGGCCATTTATCATTATCACCTTGTTTGCTTTTCTATTTGCCTTCTTGAGTATGATAGACATAGGAAGTGTTTTTGGCACCTCATCTTTACCTAAAACCTGGTCTATGCTATCTAATGCTGGTGGATCGTTTAAGGTTTTTGGTGTAATTCTAATCATGCTATATGGTGGATTCTTAATTAACAGAGCACGACTAGCACACATGGCACAAATCATAGATGCTACACCGGTGAAAAACATAACCATGTTGCTTTCTAAAGGGTTAGCACTATTCATTATGGTAGCATTATACCATTCATTTATTATGTTATGTGGTATAACCGTACAAACTATAAGAGGTTTTTATGAATATGAAATAGGACTATACCTTACCGATTTATTTCTAGTAAACATCTGGTGGTTCATCCCATGGATCGGTCTATCATTACTAGTTCATACGATGGTAAAAAACAGATGGGTTGGCTTTATACTATTACTAGCATCGTTATTAGTTTTAAACCCTATTCTAGGAGCCATAGGTGTAGAACAAGCCATGTTCAAATTCAATAATGGTGGTTCTGGATTAAGTTCTAGTGATATGAATGGATATGGATTTGTCAATAAATTCATTGCGTATCGCTTGTATTGGGGCTTGCTAGGTATAGCTAGTTTAATTACCGCTATCGCATTGTACCGTCGTGGTACTGGTGTACCTATGAAAGAACGTTTTTCTATTGCAAAAGAACGTTTTAAACCTGCCATGCTAGGAACCTTAATCGTATGTTTTATTGGATTTTTCACCATTGGGACTATGATCTGGCGATCTAATAATGTAGATCGTAAAAACCTAACTGGTAAAGAAAGAGAATTGCTGCGTGTAGAAGCAGAACGCGAGCTGTCTAAATACCTCAACGCTCCGCAACCTAGAATTGTTGCTGTAAACACCACTGTAGACATCTATCCCTATAAAGGTGATTTTAAAGGAACTGCTATTATGACCATGGTTAATAAAACTGATGTTGCCATAGACAGCCTACACGTGAACAATGCAGATAGTCTCACGAATATTCACATGAGTAGAAGTGCTCATATCGTTTATGACAATCGTGATTATGATTACACGATTTATAAATTTGAAAAACCGTTATTACCTAACGATACGCTAGAGTTTACAGTAGATGTATGGAATAGAAAAGCGAGTTTATTAAACAATTACTCGCCAGTGGTTCAAAATGGTACTTTTCTAAACAATAACATCTTTCCTACCATAGGATATGATGATCGTTTTGAAATAAGAAATACTAAGCTGCGTGAAAAATACGACCTACCACCTAAAGATCGTTTACCATCACCAGATGCTCCTGGTGCAAGAGATAATAATTACATAGGTGGAAATAGCGACTGGATCGATTTTGAAGCAACGGTAAGTACCGCTTCAGATCAGATTGCTATAGCACCTGGTTACTTGATGAAAGAATGGGAAAAAGATGGTCGCAAATACTTCCATTATAAAATGGATAGTAAAATCCTTAATTTCTATAACTTCATGAGTGGTCGTTATGAGGTGTTAAGAGATGAGCACGATGGAGTGAAGTTAGAAATTTACTATCATCCAGATCATGACTACAACGTAAATCGCATGATGAGCGGTTTAAAAGATGGACTAGATTATTATAATGATAATTATACACCATACCAGCATAGACAGGCACGTATCATTGAATTCCCTAGAACTGGTGGTGGATTTGCACAAGCCTTTCCTAATACCATTCCGTTTAGTGAAGCCATAGGTTTCATAGCAGATGTGGATGAAGACGACCCTAATGGTGTGGACGTTCCTTATAGTGTTACCGCACATGAGCTAGCTCACCAGTGGTGGGCACATCAAGTAATAGGTGCAAATGCAAAAGGGATGACCTTACTTTCAGAAAGCCTTTCAGAATATAGTTCACTTAAAGTCTTAGAAAAAGGAAGTGGAAAAGATCAAATGCGTAAATTCTTAAAGAATGCCATGGATCGTTATTTACTAGGTAGAACCGTAGAATCCATTGGAGAGAATCCATTGATGTATAATGAAAATCAACAGTATATTCATTATCAAAAAGGATCACTCGTCTTATATGCAATGAGTGACTATTTAGGTGAGAAAAAATTCAATGATGTGGTAAAACGATTTGCAGAGAAATATCAGTTTAAAGGAGCACCATATCCAGTATCAACAGAATTTGTAGATGATATAAGAGCTGTGACTCCAGATTCACTACAGTATTTAGTGACTGATATGTTTGAAACTATTACTCTTTATAACAATAAAGTTAATGAAGCAAATTATAGGGAACTTCCAGATGGTACCTATCTAGTAACTTTAGATGCTCAAGTCATTAAGTACAGATCAGATAAAAAAGGGAAATCGGTTTACAAAAATGAAGCTGGTGATAGCTTAAGTTTTACTCCAGAAGGTAAGACACGAGCACTTAAATCACTACCACTAGCCGATTATATTGAAGTAGGCGTATTTGCAGCAGCTGATGAAGAAACGGGAAAGGAAAAAGAACTGTATCTTAAAAAGGTGAAGGTGACTGATATCGATAATAGCTTTGACATCATCGTAAGTGAAAAACCTGCTACTGCAGGAATCGATCCTTACAATAAACTCATCGATAGAAACAGTGATGACAATAGACAGGTCATCAGTGAAAAAAGGAAAAACTCAGAATAATTCTTTAATCACAAATACTAAAAACGCGGTCCTAATGACCGCGTTTTTTATTGAGTCACTTTTAACAGGTTTCAGTGGTATACTCACTATCTTTAAAGCTATGAAAGTTCTACTTACTGGTGCAAATGGCTATATAGGCGTACGCTTACTATATGAACTACTAAAACAGGATCATGAGGTGATTTGTGCCGTGCGCAGCGCTGCCAGACTTTCTGTTCCTCAAGAGATAAAAGATCAAATAGAAATCGTAGAAATAGACTTTCTTAAAGTTGATAAAACGACTAGTCTACCTCAAAACATAGACGCTGCATATTACTTGATTCATTCCATGAGCAGTAGTACGGACAGCTTTGACAGTCTAGAAGCAGAAAGTGCGCAACATTTTGTAAAACTCATCAATGCCACTAGCTGTAAACAAATTATTTACCTCTCAGGTATCGTTAATGAGGATAAGTTGAGTAAACATTTGCTTTCGCGAAAGCGTGTTGAAGAACTACTTTATCAGGCAGATTGTTCCCTTACTGTATTACGAGCTGGAATCATTGTAGGTAGCGGAAGCTCATCCTTTGAAATTGTGCGTGATTTATGTGAAAAACTACCCATTATGATCACGCCAAAATGGGTCAACACCAAAACTCACCCTATTGCTATACGTAACGTAATGAGTTATTTAACTGGCGTTTTAGGACGTACAGACTGTTATGATCTTAGTTATGACATCGGTGGGAAAGATGTGCTTACTTATAAAGAAATGATGACGCGTTATGCTGCTATGCGTAAGATCCAACTCTATATTTTTACCGTTCCTATAATGACGCCTAAGTTAAGTTCCTACTGGCTCTATTTTGTAACCAGCACTTCTTATAAACTCGCCCAAAACTTAGTCAATAGCATGACTATAGAAGTTGTTGCTACAGAAAATGATCTGACCCAAAAATTAGACATCCCATTATACACGTATGAAGAAGCGCTGCACATGGCGTTTGCAAAAATTGAACAAAACCAAGTTGCCAGCAGCTGGAAAGACTCTATGGTAAGCGGTCGTTTTAAGTATAATATTAATAAGTATAAACAAGTACCCAGCTATGGTTGCCTTAAAGACGCACAGCAATTAAAAACTGATGATACGGCAGCAGCTCTGGAACGTATCTGGTCCATAGGCGGTAATAACGGTTACTACTACGCTACCTTTCTATGGAAAATAAGAGGTTATGTGGATAAGCTTTTAGGCGGTGTAGGATTGCGTCGTGGTCGTACTAATGCAAATACTATATATGCTGGAGATTCATTGGACTTTTGGCGTGTTCTCGTAGCAGATAAAAAAGAAAAACGATTATTACTGTTTGCCGAAATGCGCGTTCCAGGAGAAGCCTGGCTAGAGTTTGAAATCGATGACAATAATACCGTTCATCAAACAGCCACTTTTAGACCTCGTGGAATATGGGGCAGATTGTACTGGTACAGTATGCTGCCGTTTCATTACTTTATTTTTGCTGGGATGATTAGGCATATTGCAAATGGGAAGTAACAATCGTAAACCAATATGATTCTATTAGTAGGTAATATCTAAAAAAAAGTGCTCTGTCATTTTGAGTTTAGCCAAAAAATCTACTGCTATAGCTACTCAATATTTTGTTATTTACAGAGATTCTTCATTTCATTCAGAATGACAGCTTTCATAAAACCTTGACGACTAATAAGAACTAATACAATTAATCTCTAGGCAAAAAAACCTCGGCCATCATACATCTTACAGAGCCACCACCTAATGTTTCTATGGTCTCAATAGATGGGTGCACAATCTCGTTATACTTTTCTAATTTATTGATTTGGTCAGTAGTTAAAGACTGGTATGCCTGGTCGCTCATTACCAGCAATCGTTCTCCTGCGGTATTATGAACCTGCATCATATTCCCGGCAAAGGAGTTCACTTGAGCCTCAGTAATAGCTATGACTTCTTTACCATCTTCTTTGAGATGTTTTAGAACGTTTTTACGTTCTGTTTTATCATCTATACAATCCAGACAGATCACCGCATAATTTTCTCCTAGAGCCATCATCACATTAGTATGATAAATAGGTAAGCGCTTCTCCTCTACCGTTTGATAAGCTGTAAAAATCACAGGAGTATATTCAAAATCTTCACAGAATTCAATCATTAGCTCTTCATCTGCTCGTGGAGAGATGCTGCAGTAGGCTTTTTTATTCACTCGGTCTAATAATAGACTTCCTGTTCCTTCTAGAAAAAAACCTTCATCCTCAGCACTGGTGTAGTCTATAATATTTAAAATTGTGAAACCTTCTTTTTCCAGTGTATCAAGCACGTCTGGCCTTCTTTCTAGCCTACGATTCTCTGCAAACATGGGATAAAGAGCTATATCACCATTTTGATGTGTAGAAATCCAGTTATTAGGAAAAATAGAATCTGGTGTATCGTTTTTCTCATCATCTGAGATGACTATGACCTTAATTCCCTTATCCTGCAATCTAGATACAAAAGTGTCAAACTCTTCTTGAGCCTTGGCATTATGATCAAGTATTTTAATTCCTGCGTCTTGGTAATAATTATTAACAGCCGTTTGCTCGTTTAAACGGAATTTTATGGGCCTTATCATAAAGACCGTATCTGTGATTTGTTTCATTATGTGTTGAGGTTATCTGCTTTCGCGAAAGCGAGAACTAAAAGTCTTAATTTTTAATCCCTAATTAATGGTAAAGTGGAACATCTTAACAAACCTTCTTGCTTAGCGATCTCAGCATAAGGAATTTCCTCTACGGTAATTCCATGAGTGCGCAACCAAGTGTTTAACCTGGTAAAATTCTTTTCTGAAATGACTACATCTG
This sequence comes from Nonlabens sp., assembly GCF_965660805.1. Lineage (GTDB taxonomy): Bacteria > Bacteroidota > Bacteroidia > Flavobacteriales > Flavobacteriaceae > Nonlabens. The sequence continues at coordinate 29,207 of NZ_CBFIBE010000006.1, forward strand.
GTGCGATAGAAAAAATATTTGAATTCATGTGATACATTTCTTCTTTGGTAATTTCAAAACAGTTCTCCTTACCATAAAAGTCCACTAAATACTGATATTCTTCTTCTTCTAAAAAACCATTTTTATGGATAATACACTTATCAGCGCCCACGGGTTGAAAACAGCAATCTAAGTGAAGAGCGTTTTCAAAAGGGTCGTCATTATTCTTGCGCAGGTTAAAACCTTTAACCTTTTTATCAGGAAATTTTTGCTCTAACCATTTTACTGCTGCGGTATTAGTGCGCGCCGTTATAAAGTCTCGATAATCATCACCTCTATAAGTTCCTACAAAAATATAATCACCACATAACATAACATCTCCACCTTCTATATGAACATCTTGAGGTGGTTTTATAACGTTATTCATTTTATCTAGCACGTGTTTTATGGCTACAATTTCTTTTTCACGATCTGGTAAAATATTAGATCGCACAAAAGTGTCTCCTATAACAAAACCTATATCTCTAGTAAATATCTGATTATAGTTTTGAATTTGCACGGGTTGATAGACGTCCACATTATGTTTCACTAATGCAGCTGCTAGATGCGCCATTTCTAAGATCATATCCTCATTTTTAGGATAAGTTCCTGCAGCTATGTGTATTTTAGACTTAGGGTCATAAGCCTCTTCTATGGATGGAACTGCTCCATTACTAGTAGCAGATCCTATGATAACTGCTCGTAATCGAGAGGTTTCATCATGTACGTTAATATTCATACTATTCATATTGCGAATTTAATAATATACCACCAGAATAATTACGATATTATAGATGAGGTTATAAACTCTTTTAAAACAACTTTAATCCCTATTTGAATTTATAAAGTCTTAATAAATAGTTTCTTTTTCTTTAGTGTCCGATTATAGTTTTATAAATACTATAAAACCTACTGATAGCATCGCTTCATAAGGTTTTTCAAAAAGCACACCTTGCTATTGAAAAGCAAAAATGATACGTTATTTATGAAATTTTAAAACTTATAAAGCACTGCAATTCAAACTCCTTAATAAAGTCTTTCGTCTTTAGTCTATCAGCGACAGCGATCTTTTGTCTTAGTCGGACACGACTATTTCTTTTTCACATACTTTTCACTTAAAATCATTTCCTTAGCTAAGGCTATGCAAAGGATTTCCAGCTTCAACTAAGCAAAAAATAATTCAATTTATTTTAACGACATTATAAACACAAATTGGAATAACAAGTTCATTATAAATAAGTAGACACAAAAAACTCCTTAACCAGATCTGGTTAAGGAGTTTTTCAGTCATTGTTAATTTATTTTATCTATCAGACACCTCTTTAAATGGTCTATAGTTTTCACCTATATAAACTTGACGTGGACGTCCTATAGGCTCCTTACGGTTACGCATTTCTTTCCATTGAGCAATCCATCCTGGCAAACGTCCCAAAGCAAACATTACGGTAAACATTTCTACAGGAATACCCATCGCGCGATAGATAATTCCAGAATAGAAGTCTACGTTAGGATATAATTTACGGTCTACAAAATAAGGATCATTTAGAGCTTCTTGTTCTAGACCTTTTGCTATTTCTAGAATAGGGTCATCTACGCCTAATTCGTTAAGAACTTCATCTGCTGCTTTTTTGATAATACGTGCACGTGGATCAAAGTTTTTATAAACTCTATGCCCGAATCCCATTAAACGGAAAGGGTCATTTTTATCCTTAGCCTTTGCCATGTACTTTTTAGTATCTCCACCATCTTCTTTAATAGCCTCTAGCATTTCAAGTACTGCCTGGTTTGCTCCACCGTGCAGTGGTCCCCATAATGCAGATATTCCTGCACTTAAACTTGCAAAAAGCCCTGCATGTGATGAACCTACAATACGCACTGTAGAGGTTGAACAATTCTGTTCATGATCAGCATGAAGGATTAATAATTTATCTAATGCGTTAGAAACCACAGGATCAACTACATACTCAGCATTAGGTTTTTTAAACATCATTTTAAGGATATTATCCACATAACCTAAACTATCATCACCATAATCTAGTGGTTGTCCTTCACGCTTGCGTAATGCCCATGCTACGAGTACCGGGAATTTACCCATGATTTTCACAATAGCATTATACATGTCATCATCATTTTCAATATTTACTGATGATGGATTAAAAGCTATTAAAGCACTAGTAAGTGATGAAAGCACGCCCATAGGGTGAGCACTCTTAGGGAAACCATCTAATATTTTCTTTACGTCTTCATCTACATGAGAATGTGCTTTTATGTCTCCATGAAATTTATCAAGTTGCTCCTGAGTAGGCAACTCTCCAAAAATCAATAAATAAGCTACTTCTAGAAAATCTGCCTTATCTGCAAGTTCTTCAATGGAATATCCTCGATATCTTAAAACACCTTCTTCTCCATTAAGGAAGGTGATTGCACTCTCACAACTACCAGTGTTTTTATATCCAGGATCTATAGTGGTAAGTCCACCTGTTGCACCTCTTAAAGCCTTAACATCTATGGCTTTTTCATTTTCTGTTCCAGTGATTACGGGAAACTCATATTTCTTCCCATCAAATTCTAAAATAGCTTTATCTGACATTCTTTGTGTTTTGTATTAACTTATCTCAAAAATAATGCATAGAGCGTTAATAAGTAGTTAACAAAGCCCAGTAATTTAACATTTTTAAGATAATTTTCTCATTTACAATAGAACTTAAGTAGACAGTTAAAACGTTACTTTCATAAACCCATAAGTTAAATTGAATTTACTCCAGGTTCAACGAGTTTTAAAAAACAGTAAGGAATTAAAACAATGATAAGTACAATGGTTTTTGTACTAATTTGGCATAAGATTTTTATGTGTAAATAAAAGGATAGAAATCAAAAAATCTCATTGAAGCTAGCTTCAATGAGATTTAAATAAAAAAGTAATCAATAATGATCTGAGTAGATCATTTATGACTAATCAGAATTATAACTGAAATGCTTTTCTTGCTGGATAATATGCGCTATCGTTAAGTTCTTCTTCTATACGGAGCAGTTGGTTGTATTTTGCCATACGGTCTGATCGAGAAGCACTACCTGTTTTTATTTGTCCTGTTGATAAAGCAACAGCAAGATCTGCTATAGTATTATCTTCAGTCTCTCCACTTCTATGAGACATTACTGAGGTATAGCCTGCTTTATGCGCCATAGTCACCGCAGCAATAGTTTCAGTTAGGGTTCCTATTTGATTCACCTTAATAAGAATAGAGTTTGCAATTCCCTCTTTAATACCTCTAGATAGGCGCTCTACATTAGTTACAAACAAATCATCTCCTACTAGCTGTACTTTATCACCTGCAAGATCAGTTAAGATTTTCCAGCCTTCCCAATCATTTTCATCCATTCCATCTTCTATGGATATGATCGGATACTTTTCTGCAAGTGATGTAAGGTATTCAGCCTGTTCCTTACTTGTTCGTATCACGCCACCAGCACCTTCAAACTTAGTGTAATCATATTTTCCATCCACAAAGAACTCTGCCGCAGCGCAATCTAATGCAATCATCACATCCTTTCCTGGTGTATATCCCGCATTTTTAATCGCTTTTAAAATCGTATCAAGTGCGTCTTCAGTACCATCTAACGTAGGTGCAAAACCACCTTCATCTCCTACTGCTGTGCTTAGACCGCTATCATGAAGAACGTTCTTTAAATGATGAAATATTTCAGTTCCCATTTGCAAAGCATGAGAAAAACTTTCTGCTTCTACAGGCATTACCATAAACTCTTGAAATGCTATAGGTGCATCACTATGAGAGCCACCGTTGATAATATTCATCATAGGAACTGGTAAAGTGCAGGCACTCATACCACCGATATACTTATATAATGGCTGATTAAGCTCTGTAGCCGCAGCTTTTGCGCAAGCTAAAGAAACACCTAGTATGGCATTTGCCCCAAGTTTTGCTTTATTAGGAGTCCCGTCAAGATCAATCATTAATTGATCGATATATTGTTGATCAAACACAGAAGTTCCCATTAATTCCACCGCAATAAGTGTATTAACATTATTAACAGCCTTACCTACTCCTTTACCCATGTAGGACTTACCACCATCTCTTAACTCTACAGCTTCATGCTCACCTGTTGATGCTCCTGAAGGCACTGCAGCTCTTCCCGTTATACCGTTAGATGTTATCACATCTACTTCTACGGTAGGGTTTCCTCGAGAATCAAATATTTGTCTTGCGTGTACGTCTATTATTGTACTCATTCTATTTAGTTTTTAGTTGTTTTAATTAAATCTATAAATTGGTCAAAAAGATAAGTTGCATCATTAGGACCAGGTCCAGCTTCTGGATGATACTGTACAGAGAAACAAGGTTTGTTCTTTATACGCATACCAGCAACAGTATCATCATTCAAATGTACGTGTGTTATTTCAATCTCGCTATGTGATTGTGCTTCTTCCTTATTGATGGCAAAACCATGATTTTGAGAAGTGATTTCACCCTTACCAGTAATTAGGTTTTTAACAGGATGATTTATACCTCTATGGCCATTATGCATTTTATAAGTTGATATACCCATAGCAAGGGCCATAACCTGATGACCTAAACAAATTCCAAATAAAGGCTTGTTAGCTTCAATAATCTTTCTAGCGGTTTGAATAGAACGTGTAAGTGGTTCTGGGTCACCTGGACCATTAGAAATGAAAAAACCATCAGGATTAAAAGAAACTAAATCTTCATAAGAAGCGTCAAAAGGAAAGACCTTAATATAAACACCTCTTGCTGCTAAATTGCGTAAAATGTTAGTCTTAATCCCTAAATCTAAGGCAGAGACTCTATACATAGACTTCTCATCTCCATAAAAATAGGGCTCTTTACAGGAAACCTGAGATGCAAGCTCTAAACCTTTCATACTAGGAACATTAAGAAGCGTTGCTTTTAATGCATTAAGATCCTCAACCTCAGTAGAGATTATAGCATTTTGAGCACCATGATCTCTAATATATCTAACTAGTGCCCTCGTATCAACATCAGAAAGTATAACCAATTTATTTTCATTCAAATATTCAAATAAATTAGATTGTGCCGCTGTACGCGAAAACTCCTCAGAAAAGTTTTTACAGATTAAACCAGCAATTTTAACCGAACCAGATTCTGCGTCTTCTTTTGCAACACCATAATTACCTATATGTGCATTAGTAGTAACCATAATTTGCCCGGTATAAGAAGGGTCTGTAAACACCTCTTGATATCCTGACATACCCGTATTAAAACAAATCTCACCAGTAGCTGTTCCACCTTCACCGATAGCCTTCCCGTAAAAGATTGTTCCATCTGCTAATAAGATAACAGCATCCTTTTTATTTAAATACCCCATGATCGTCAATTCTTTTTCAAAAATAATTCAAAAAAAAAGGATCAATGCGAAAGCATTGATCCTTTTATCTACATATTGTTAAAGATTTTACTCTTCTTCATTATTGGTTTCAGTTGCAGCTTCAACAGGAGCAGTAGTATTAGATTTACCACCACGACGCGAGCGACGTGTTGATTTCTTTTTAGTTTCGTTAGGACTATAGATTTCATTGAAATCAACAAGTTCTATCATTGCCATATCTGCATTATCACCTAAACGATTACCCAATTTAATGATACGTGTGTATCCACCTGGACGATCTGCAACCTTAGAAGAAACCTCTCTGAATAACTCAGTTACAGCTTCCTTGCTTCTCAATTTTGAGAAAACTAGTCTACGATTGTGCGTAGTATCTTCTTTAGATTTAGTGATAAGAGGCTCTACAAACTGCTTTACAGCCTTTGCCTTTGCGACAGTAGTATTAATACGCTTATGCTCTATAAGAGAACAAGCCATATTTGCTAGCATTGCCTTACGGTGTGCTGTTTTTCTACCTAAGTGATTAAATTTCTTTCCGTGTCTCATTTTATTTTATTTCTTTAACTAGTATATACTAGTCACGGTCAAGTTTATATTTTGATAAATCCATACCGAAGTTAAGTCCTTTAACGTTCACTAATTCTTCTAATTCAGTAAGCGATTTTTTACCGAAATTTCTGAATTTCATTAAATCGTTTTTGTTATAAGAAACTAGATCACCAAGTGTTTCAACTTCAGCAGCTTTTAAACAATTAAGTGCACGTACAGAAAGTTCCATATCTACAAGTTTTGTTTTAAGCAGTTGTCTCATGTGAAGGCTCTCTTCATCATAAGTTTCTGTTTGTGCTATCTCATCAGCCTCTAGAGTGATACGCTCATCTGAGAACAACATGAAGTGATGAATAAGTGTTTTTGCGGCTTCAGTAAGCGCTTCTTTAGGATGAATACTACCATCTGTAGAAATTTCAAAAACTAATTTTTCATAATCAGTCTTTTGCTCTACACGATAGTTCTCGATACTATATTTTACATTCTTAATAGGTGTAAAAATAGAATCTATAGCAATTGTACCTATTGCAGCATTTGAATTCTTATTCTCTTCTGCAGGAACATATCCTCTACCTTTTTCAATGGTAAGTTCTAAATTTAAACTTACAGAAGACTCTGTATTACAGATAACCATCTCAGGATTTAAAACTTGAAAACCTGAAATATATTTTTGCATATCACCAGCAGTGAAAGTGTCCTTTCCTGAAAAAGAAACATTAACCACCTCACTATCTACTTCATCAATCTGACGTCTAAATCTAACTTGCTTAAAGTTAAGAATCATTTCAGTTACGTCTTCTACAACACCTTCGATAGTAGAAAACTCATGATCCACACCTTCTATACGAACAGATGTAATCGCAAATCCTTCAAGTGAAGAAAGTAATACTCTTCTAAGAGCATTTCCCACAGTAAGACCATAACCAGGTTCTAACGGTCTGAATTCGAATTTACCTTCAAAATCAGTAGAATCAATCATGATTACTTTATCCGGCTTTTGGAAATTTAATATTGCCATAAGATTACTTTGTGGATTAATTATTATTTAGAATACAATTCAACGATCAGTTGCTCCTTAATGTTCTCAGGAATCTGCATCCTTTCTGGAACACTAACAAAAGTTCCTGACATACTAGCCTTGTTAAAAGTAATGAAATCATATACATGCTCGTTACTAGATAAAGACTGTTCAATCGCAGTAAGTGATTTAGATTTCTCTCTTACCGCAACGACATCACCTGGCTTTAACTGATAAGAAGGAATATTTACCAACTCACCATTTACTGTCATGTGCCTATGAGATACTAACTGACGTGCACCACGACGAGTCTTAGCTATTCCCATTCTGTAAACCACGTTATCTAAACGTGACTCACATAATTGAAGAAGAACCTCACCAGTAATACCTGTACTACGTACAGCCTTCTCAAACATTAGACGGAATTGCTTCTCTAAAACACCATAAGTATATTTTGCTTTCTGCTTTTCTTTAAGCTGAACCGCATACTCTGATTCTTTTCCACGGCGTCTTGCGTTACCGTGCATACCTGGAGGATAGTTTTTCTTCTCCAGTGCTTTACTAGGGCCAAAAATTGGTTCTCTGAAACGACGTGCAATTTTTGCCTTAGGACCTCTATATCTTGCCATTTTACAAAATTTATTGAATGATGTACTGTGAATTCAGGTCTATATCCTTCGACAGCGCGATAATCACTCGTTATTAATAATTAATTATACTCTACGACGTTTAGGAGGACGACAACCATTGTGCGGTAAAGGAGTTACATCAATGATCTCTGTAACTTCAATTCCTGAATTATGAATACTACGAATAGCACTTTCACGACCATTACCTGGACCCTTAACATAGGCCTTCACTTTTCTTAAGCCTGCTTCATGTGCAACTTTTGAACAATCTTCAGCTGCAAGTTGTGCCGCATAAGGAGTATTCTTCTTAGAACCACGGAAACCCATCTTTCCTGCAGATGACCAAGAAATAACCTCACCTTTTTTATTAGTCAAAGAAACTAAGATATTATTGAAAGATGAAGAAATATGAGCTTCTCCAACTGATTCTACAATTACTTTACGCTTTTTTGATACTGTTTTAGACTTTGCCATATCAATTAGTTATTATTTAGTTGCTTTTTTCTTGTTAGCAACAGTCTTACGTTTTCCTTTACGAGTACGTGAGTTGTTTTTAGTACGCTGACCTCTCAATGGAAGTCCAGATCTATGACGAATACCTCTATAACAACCAATATCCATAAGACGCTTGATGTTAAGCTGAGTTTCAGATCTTAGTTCACCTTCAATAGTGAACTCACCAACGGCTGCACGAATCTTACCTATCTCATCATCGTTCCAGTCTGTTACCTTCTTATTCAAGTCAACGCCTGTATCGATAAGAACCTGCTTTGCACGATTGCGACCAATACCATATATGTAGGTTAACGCAATTTCTCCTCGTTTGTTTTTAGGTACATCTACCCCTGCAATTCTAGCCATAGCTTAACCTTGTCTTTGTTTAAATTTTGGATTCTTCTTGTTGATCACATAAAGACGTCCTTTACGACGTACTATTTTACAATCAGCACTTCTCTTTTTAATGGATGCTCTTACTTTCATATTAGTATCTATAAGTGATCCTTGCTTTCGTTAAATCGTAAGGACTCATTTCTAATTTTACTTTATCTCCTGGTAGCAACTTGATATAATGCATACGCATCTTTCCAGATATGTGTGCCGTAACCACGTGGCCATTTTCTAACTCTACTCTAAACATTGCATTAGACAATGCTTCGATTATTGAACCGTCTTGTTCTATTGCTGACTGTTTTGCCATTACGCTACTGATTTTCTATTCTTACCTGTTTTAATTAAACCATCATAATGACGATTTAATAAATAAGAATTTATTTGTTGCATAGTATCTATTGCGACACCTACCATAATTAATAGTGACGTTCCACCATAAAATAACGCCCATTGCTGTGTAACGCCCATTAAGGAAACAAACGCTGGAAATATAGCAACTAACGCTAAAAATATAGAACCTGGCAAGGTAATCTGAGACATGATCTTATCTAGGTAATCTGCCGTTTCAGTTCCAGGTCTGATACCAGCGATAAATCCACCATTACGTTTCAAATCATCAGCCATTTTATTAGTAGGAACTGTGATCGCAGTATAAAAATAAGTAAAAACAATAATTAATAAAGCAAATACTAAATTATACCAAAAACCAAATATATCACCAAAAGCGGTTTGAACTGACGTCGCCCAAGAAGTATCTAACTGACCTAGAGCCGCTGGAACAAACATAATCGCCTGTGCAAAGATAATAGGCATTACACCTGATGCATTCAATTTCAATGGAATAAATTGTCTTGAACCTTCTTCATGCTTTTCATAGCCGCCAGAAGCTGCTCTACGAGCATATTGTACTGGAATTTTACGTACTGCCATAACAAGCATAATACATAAAAGGATAATCACAAACCAAACAAGTAATTCAATCAACACTAGCATAACACCACCTGTTCCATCTACTCTAGATACAACTTCCTGAACAAAAGCCTTAGGAAGTGTAGCAATAATACCTACCATAATCAGTAATGATATTCCATTACCGATACCTTTATCAGTAATTTTCTCACCAAGCCACATTGCAAAAACACAACCTGTAACAAGAATGATAACACCAGGTACCATAAACTCTAAACCTTTACCAAGAACAAAGGCACTATCAGGAACACCTAAAGAACCAAGACTCAATAAATAACTAGGAGCCTGAATTAAACAAATACCAATAGTCAACCATCTTGTAATTTGATTAATCTTCTTTTGACCACTAGCACCTTCCTTTTGAAGTTTTTGAAGATAAGGAATAGCTATTCCCATTAATTGAACAACAATACTAGCAGAAATATAAGGCATAATACCTAGTGCAAACACTGACGCGTTTGAAAAAGCTCCTCCAGTAAATGCATTCAAGATAGAACCTATACCACCACCATCAAAATTACTAGCCAAACCAGTAAGTTGATCTGCATCAATACCAGGTAATACCACTTGAGCACCAAAACGGTAAACAAGAAGTAAACTGAAAGTCATAATTATACGATCCTTCAGTTCTTCGATATTCCAGATGTTCTTTAACGTATCTATTAACTTCATCTGCTGATATTAAACGGTTTGTGCCTCGCCACCAGCTTTTTCTATAGCAGCTTTCGCGGAAGCAGTAAATTTATGAGCATTAATAGTTATACCACTCTTGATTTCACCACGTCCTAATATCTTAACTAGGTCCTTTTTACCAACAAGACGTTCAGAAATAAGGTTTTCTAGGGTAATAGTTGAAGTAAAACGACCTTCATCAATGTAAGCTTGAATAACATCAAGGTTTACACCAGCATATTCCTTACGATTAATATTTGTAAAACCAAATTTAGGGACACGTCTCTGAAGAGGCATCTGACCACCTTCAAAACCAATCTTTTTAGAGTAACCAGAACGTGACTTAGCACCTTTGTGACCACGAGTTGCAGTACCACCTTTTCCAGAACCTTGACCACGACCAATTATTTTGGCTGCTTTTTTTACCGAACCTGCTGCCGGCTTAAGATTATTTAAACTCATCTTATATATTTTTAGGCCTTCTCAACAGAGACCAAATGTTCAACTTTAGCGATCATACCTTGAATAACTGGGGTATCATCATGCTCTACTACCTGATTCATCTTGCGTAAACCAAGAGCTTCAAGCGTACGCTTTTGTCTCAACGGTCGCTTAATTGCACTACGCACCTTTGTAATTTTTAACTTTGCCATTATAATAATATTAACCGTTAAATACCTTATCCAATGAAACACCTCTTTGCTTTGCTACTGTATGCGCATTACGTAATTGCAATAAAGCATCAAATGTAGCCTTAACAACGTTATGAGGATTAGAAGAGCCTTGATTCTTAGAAAGAACATCGTGAACTCCAACTGCTTCTAATACGGCACGAATAGCACCACCAGCGATAACTCCTGTACCAGTTGCCGCAGGAATAAGCAACACACGTGCACCACCAAATTTACCCTTTTGCTCATGAGGAATTGAACCCTTTACAAGAGGTATTCTTACTAAATTCTTCTTTGCGTCTTCAACAGCCTTAGCAATAGCCTCAGATACTTCCTTAGATTTACCAAGTCCGTGACCTACAACACCATTCTCATCTCCTACTACAACGATAGCAGAAAAACCAAAGGCACGTCCACCTTTTGTTACCTTGGTAACACGTTGAACACCTACTAAGCGATCTTTAAGCTCAAGACCACTTGGCTTTACTAACTCTACGTTTTTATATTTTTGGTACATTACTGTAATGTTTGTAATTAAAATTTAAGTCCTGCCTCTCTTGCGCCTTCCGCAAGTGATAAAACACGACCATGATATAAATATCCTCCTCTATCGAAAGAAACTGATTCAATACCTGCAGATTTTGCTTTCTCAGCAACAGCTTTACCAACTTCCTTGGCAACAGCTTTTTTCTCCCCAGAAGCTTTAATGTCTCTAGATGAAGCCGAAGCGATAGTAACACCATCAACATCATTAATCACCTGAGCATAAATCTCTTTATTACTACGATATACGGAAAGACGTGGACGCTGAGCAGTACCAGAAACCGTTTTGCGGATTCTTCTACGAATTTTATTTCTTCTTTCAGTCTTTGAAAATGCCATAACTTATGTTCTTATGCTGACTTACCAGCTTTTCTTCTTAATTGTTCTCCTACAAACTTAACACCTTTTCCTTTATAAGGTTCAGGCTTTCTAAATGAACGAACCTTAGCAGCTACCTGACCCACAAGTTGCTTATCAAAAGAAGTTAATTTAACAATAGGATTTTTACCTTTCTCAGAAATAGTTTCAACTTTAACTTCTGGAGCAATATCTAAAACAATATTGTGTGAATAACCCAAAGCTAAATCCAAAACCTGACCTTGGTTCGAAGCTCTGTAACCTACACCCACAAGCTCTAATTCCTTAGTCCAGCCTTCAGAAACACCAGCTATCATATTAAAAACTAGAGATCTGTAAAGACCATGCTTAGCCTTGTGATCCTTAGCATCTGAAGGACGTGTTACAAACACTTCATCACCTTCAACCTTAACAGAAACATCTGAAAACTCCTGTGTAAGCTTACCTAACTTACCTTCTACAATTATAACTCCGTCATTTACCTTAACAGTAACACCAGCTGGAATAGCTACGGGATTATTTCCAATTCTTGACATATCTTAAAATTTAATAAACGTAACAAAGAACCTCACCACCTACATTCTCAGAACGGGCTTGTTTATCTGTCATTACACCTTTACTAGTTGAAACAATAGCTACACCTAAACCATTTAAAATTCTTGGTAGCTCACCTGCACCAGCATATTTACGTAAACCAGGCTTACTTAATCTCTGAATATCTTTAATAACCGATTCTTTAGTATCACGGTCATATTTTAAAGCTATTTTAATATTATCTTGAGCTGACTGCTCTTCAAACTTATAACTAAGGATATAACCTTGATCAAAAAGAATCTTTGTGATTTCTTTCTTTAACTTAGAAGCAGGAACATCTACCACACGGTGGTTAGCACGTACTGCATTTCTAATTCTAGTTAAATAATCTGCGATTGGATCTGTATTCATAATGCTATCTTTAAGCTGTTTACCAACTAGCTTTTTTAACTCCTGGGATTAAACCTTGATTTGCCATTTCTCTAAATGTTACACGAGAGATACCAAATTGTCTCATGTAACCTTTAGGACGACCAGTTAACTTACACCTGTTGTGTTGTCTAACTGGTGAAGCATTTTTTGGTAACTTCTGAAGTCCTTCATAATCACCTGCTTCTTTTAATGCCTTACGCTTTTCAGCATATTTTGCAATTAAAGCTTCACGTTTGCGCTCACGCGCTTTCATTGATTCTTTTGCCATTCTATTAGTCCTTTTTAAAAGGCAAGCCTAACTCACCCAATAAAGATTTAGCCTCTTTATCTGTTTGCGCTGAAGTAACAAAAGTAATGTCCATTCCAGCAATTTTATTAACCTTATCTATATTGATTTCAGGGAAGATGATTTGTTCCGTGATACCTAAATTATAGTTTCCACGACCATCAAAACCACTAGCTTTAATCCCCTGAAAATCTCTAACCCTTGGTAACGCAACAGTTACTAAACGATCAAGAAACTCATACATGCGCTCACCTCTCAACGTAACCTTAACACCAATCGGCATACCTTTACGTAATTTGAAAGAAGCGACATCTTTTTTAGATAAAGTAGCTACCGCCTTTTGTCCAGTGATTGAAGTAAACTCATCTAAAGCATAATCAATAAGCTTTTTATCAGCAACTGCACCACCAACACCGCGGCTTAAAACAATCTTCTGTAATTTAGGAATTTCCATTACATTCTTGTAACCAAATTCTTCCTTTAAAGAGCCTGAAATACGCTCCTTATATTCTGTCTTGAGTCTAGGGATATATGCCATGACTTATATAACTTCGTTTGTTGATTTCGCAAATCGAACCTTACTTCCATTTTCCATACGATACCCAACACGTGTTGTTTTACCGTTCTTATCTATTAAAGATAAGTTAGAAATATTCAAAGCAGCTTCTACTTCCTTAATTCCACCCTGAGGGTTTGATGCACTAGGCTTCTCATGTTTAGAAACCATATTTACACCTTCCACGATGGCTTTATTTTTCTGTTTAAAGATACGAGTTACAACACCTTCAGAACCTTTATGCTCTCCGGCTAATACTCGCACTTTATCACCTGTTTTAATCTTTACTTTTACCATGATCGGAAATTATAATACTTCTGGAGCTAATGATACAATCTTCATGAACTGCTTATCACGCAACTCTCTAGCCACTGGACCAAATACACGAGTTCCTCTCATTTCTGAAGTAGGATTCAACAACACACATGCATTGTCATCAAAGCGTATATACGATCCGTCTGGACGACGTACCTCTTTTTTTGTTCTAACCACTACTGCAGTTGAAACAGCTCCTTTTTTTATGTTCCCATTAGGAGTAGCCTCCTTAACCGAAACAACAATTTTATCACCAACAGAAGCATATCTTCTCTTAGTACCTCCTAAAACTCTAATACATAGCACTTCTTTAGCACCAGTATTATCAGCAACTTTAAGTCTTGATTCCTGTTGTAACATTATTTAGCTCTTTCTATGATTTCTACTAATCTCCAGTTCTTAGACTTACTCAAAGGACGCGTCTCCATGATACGAACAGTATCACCTTCATTACACTCATTCTTCTCATCGTGAGCTACATACTTCTTAGTCTTTAAAACGAACTTACCATACATAGGGTGTTTCTGTTTCTTAACTTCAGCAACAACGATGCTTTTATCCATCTTGTTACTTCTAACCACTCCTATACGTTCTTTTCTTAAATTTCTAGTTTCCATAATGTTCGTCTACTGATTATTTATAGCAGTCTTTAATCTAGCAATAGTTCTACGTAAACTTTTGATCTGTGAAGGATTCTCCAAAGGAGAAACGATATGAGTTCTTGTAAGATCTGCATAAACCTTCTGAGATTCTGCTAGCTTATCATTAAGCTCGGCAGCAGAATAACCTTTTACCTCTGATTGTTTCATAACTATTTACTATTCTTGAAAATCGCGAGCGACTATAAATTTTGTTTTTACCGGTAACTTTTGCGCGGCCAATCTTAAAGCTTCCTTTGCAGTTTCAAGTGGAACACCTGACACTTCAAATAAAATTCTACCTGGCTTCACTACAGCAGCCCAGTACTCTACTGCACCTTTTCCCTTACCCATACGAACCTCAAGAGGCTTCTTTGTAATAGGCTTATCTGGAAATATTTTAATCCATAAAGAACCTTCTCTCTTCATAAAACGGGTAGCAGCAATACGCGCAGCTTCAATTTGACGAGAGTTAATGAACTCTGAATCTAATGATTTGATACCAAAGGTACCATACGCTAGCTGATTACCGCGTCCGGAATTACCCTTCATGCGACCCTTCTGCTGTTTTCTAAACTTTGTCTTTCTAGGTTGTAACATCTCTAGCTCTTATTTTCTACGACGACGATTACCACCTCTATTGGCAGAACCTCCATCTGATTTACCTTGTTTTTTTGATAGACCAACTAGAGGGGAAAGCTCACGCTTACCATATACCTCACCCTTCATGATCCAAACCTTCACACCTAAGCGGCCATAAGTTGTATGCGCCTCTACCAATGCATAATCAATATCAGCTCTAAAAGTAGATAACGGGATACGTCCATCTTTATACGACTCAGAACGAGCCATCTCAGCACCATTTAATCTACCAGAAATCTGAATTTTTATTCCCTCAGCATTCATGCGCATTGCAGCAGCAATAGCCATTTTGATAGCACGTCTGTATGAAATTCTATTTTCAATCTGACGAGCAACACTAGCACCTACTAAATGAGCATCAAGTTCAGGTCTCTTAATTTCATGAATGTTAATCTGCACATCTTTACCAGTAATCTTCTTAAGCTCCTCCTTAAGACGATCAACTTCTTGACCACCTTTACCAATAATGATACCAGGCCTAGCCGTAGTAATGGTAACAGTAACAAGCTTTAAAGTACGCTCAATAATTACTCTTGAAACACTAGCTTTAGAAAGACGAGCATGAATATACTTACGAATCTTATCGTCTTCAGCCAGCTTATCTCCGTAGTCATTACCACCATACCAGTTAGATTCCCAACCTCTGATAATTCCTAAACGATTTCCTATTGGATTAGTTTTTTGTCCCATATCCTAAATTAGTTAACCTCTGTATTATTAGTTTGACCTAACACGAGAGTAACGTGGTTTGATCTTTTTCTTATTCTATGCGCTCTACCTTGAGGTGCTGGACGCAATCTCTTTAACATAGTACCGCCATCTACTCTTATCTCCTTGATAAACAAACCAGCTTCAGCAACATCACCATCTTCATTCTTTGCTTGCCAGTTAGCAATCGCAGATAAAACTAGTTTATCCAATCTACGAGCTGCTTCTTTAGAAGAGAACTTAAGGATATTAAGAGCATCCTCAACCTTCTTACCTCTAATTATATCAGCCACTAATCTCATTTTACGTGGACTAGTAGGACAATTATTAAGTTTTGCAAAAGCAATACTTTTTCTTTCTTCCTTCAGCTTTTCAGCCATCTGTTTTTTACGAACTCCCATAGCTGAATTATTTTTTACCTTTATTCTTAGCTCCCGCGTGACCTCTAAAAGATCTTGTCGGTGAGAACTCACCCAACTTGTGACCAACCATATTCTCAGTTACATATACTGGAATAAATTGCTTACCGTTGTGAACACCTATTGTTTGCCCAACAAAGTCAGGGGTAATCATAGATGAGCGTGACCAGGTTTTAATAACTGTCTTTTTTCCGGACTCAACATTCTGAGCCACCTTAGTTTCCAACTTATGGAATACATAAGGTCCTTTTTTAAGTGAACGAGCCATAATTATTTCTTTCTACGTTCTAAAATATATTGAGCACTTGCTTTATTCTTATCTCTAGTACGATAACCCTTAGCAGGTATTCCGTTACGAGATCTTGGATGACCACCAGAAGACTTACCTTCTCCACCACCCATTGGGTGATCGACTGGGTTCATCACTACCGGACGAGTTCTAGGCCTTCTACCTAACCATCTTGACCTACCAGCTTTACCACTAACAACCAATTGATGATCACTATTTGAAACCGCTCCAATTGTAGCAAGAGCCTCTTGCAATATCAAACGAGTTTCACCAGAAGGCATTTTGATCGTAGCATACTTACCATCTCTTGCCATTAACTGAGCAAAGGAACCAGCACTTCGAGCTATAACAGCACCTTGACCTGGATGCAACTCAATGCAACTCACAATACTACCTAAAGGAATATTAGCAAGCTTCATAGCGTTACCTACCTCAGGAGCGACAGAATCACCAGAAACGATATTCTGACCTACCTTCATTCCGTTCTGAGCAATAACATAACGTTTTTCACCGTCTTGATAGTTAACCAAGGCTATGAAAGCAGTCCTATTAGGATCATACTCAATAGAGGCGATAGTTGCAGGCACACCTTGCTTATCTCTTTTAAAGTCTATAATACGGTAGCGTCTTTTATGACCACCACCCTTGTAACGCATAGTCATACGACCACTAGCATTACGTCCACCTGAGCGTTTTTTCGGAGCGAGCAAGCTCTTCTCCGGCTTATCAGTTGTAATAGCATCGTAGCCATTTACAACTCTAAATCGCTGCCCAGGAGTAACAGGTTTTAATTTTCTTACTGACATCTTTTGTCTGTATTATTTATAGATTACTATAAAGGTCGATGGTATCTCCATCTTGCAATTGTACAAAAGCCTTTTTACTTGCCTTAGTTTTACCAACTTGCATCCCTGATTTTGTAAATTTAGTTTTACGCTCTACACGCACATTCATGGTTCTTACTTTAGTAACAGTAACTCCATAAGTAGCCTCAACCGCATTTTTAATTTGAATCTTATTAGCAGTAGGCATAACCTCAAACCCATAACGATTCAATAACTCACTATCGCTAGTAGCTTTTTCTGTAATGATTGGTTTTATTAAGATATTCATAACCTATTTGCTTAAAGTTTCCTCGATTCCTTCTAGTGAACTCTCTAATACAACAACATTATTAGCATGAAGTATTTTATAAGTGCTTAATTCTGAATTAGTTATAACTTCAGACCCCTTAAAATTTCGAGAAGACAAATATACATTATTATTTGAACCACCCAACACAAAAAGAGATTTTTTATTATCTAATCCTAAAGACTTTAAAACATCCATAAAATCCTTGGTTTTAGGAGCCTCAAAATTAAAGTCTTCAACTACATGTAAATTACCTTCAGCCATCTTCTGACTTAAGACAGATTTACGTGCTAAACGCTTCTGACCTTTATTCAATTTAAAAGAGTAGTCTCTAGGTACAGGCCCAAACATACGTCCACCACCTCTAAAAACACCAGACTTGATAGAACCAGCACGAGCTGTACCTGTTCCTTTCTGCTTCTTAATCTTACGAGTACTACCAGAGATCTCAGCACGTTGCTTTGCTTTATGAGTACCTTGACGTTGATTTGCTAAATACTGCTTAACGTCTAAGTATATAGCGTGATCATTAGGTTCAATACCGAAAATGCTATCAGATAATTCAACCTGACGACCAGTTTCTTTTCCTTTAATGTCTATAACTGCTACCTTCATTACTTCTGTAAGATTACATAAGAATTCTTATGACCAGGAACACAACCTTTTACTACTAAAAGATTTTTTTCTGGAACTACCTTAAGAACTCTTAAATTTTCAACTTTAACTTTTGCATTACCCATCTGTCCTGCCATGCGCATTCCCTTGAATACACGTGCTGGATAAGATGCTGCTCCTATGGAACCTGGTGCACGTAAACGGTTGTGCTGACCGTGAGTCGCTTGACCTACTCCAGCAAATCCATGACGTTTAACAACACCCTGGAAACCTTTACCTTTTGACGTTCCTGACACATCAATAAATTCACCTTCAGTGAAAATATCTACAGAAACTGAATCACCTAATTTGTACTCCTTATCAAAACCTTGGAATTCTACAACTTTTCTCTTGACACCAGTTCCCGCCTTCTTAAAGTGCCCTTGAGCTGCTTTAGATGCGTTTTTGTCTGATTTGTCATCGAAACCTAGTTGAAGGGCTTCATACCCATCATTCTCTTCAGTTCTGACTTGGGTAACAACGCAAGGACCTGCCTCAATGATCGTACATGGCATATTCTTACCATTCTCATCATAAATGCTAGTCATTCCGATTTTTCTTCCTATTAACCCAGACATATTTATTATTTATTATTATTAATGATATAAAGAAATACGCTTTCGCGAAAGCGTATTTCTAAACTTTTGTATTACACTTTGATCTCCACTTCAACTCCACTAGGAAGCTCTAATTTCATTAGAGCATCAATAGTCTTACTAGAAGAACTATAGATATCTAACAATCTTTTATAAGAACTTAGTTGAAATTGTTCACGTGACTTTTTGTTAACGTGTGGTGATCTCAATACAGTAAATATTTTCTTGTGTGTAGGTAACGGGATAGGCCCAGTTACAACAGCACCAGTGCTTTTTACTGTTTTAACGATTTTTTCAGCAGACTTATCTACCAGCATATAATCGTAAGACTTTAATTTGATTCTGATTTTTTGACTCATCTTTTGAAAATTAATTAGTTGCACCTTTAGCTGCTGCAATTACCTCTTCACTAATATTTGAAGGAGTCTCAGCATAGTGTGAAAATTCCATTGTTGAAGTTGCACGACCAGATGAAAGAGTACGTAAAGTAGTTACATAACCAAACATTTCTGAAAGCGGCACTTCTGCCTTCACCACTTTGGCACCAGCACGATCACCCATATCATTAACTTGTCCACGACGACGGTTCAAGTCACCTACTATATCACCCATGTTTTCTTCAGGAGTAATAACCTCAAGTTTCATGATAGGCTCAAGTATTACAGCACCAGCAGACTTTGCAGACGCTTTGTAACCCAATCTAGCAGCAAGCTCAAATGAAAGTGCATCAGAATCTACTGGGTGGAAAGAACCATCCTTAAGAGTTACACGCATACTATCCATTTCAAATCCTGCAAGAGGACCAGCTTTCATAGCTTCACGGAACCCTTTTTCAATAGCAGGGATAAATTCCTTAGGAACATTACCACCTTTAATTTGGTTAATAAACTGTAATCCTTCCTCTACTTTACCTTCTTCATTTTCCTCTGCAGGCTCTATAGTAAAGACAATATCACCGAACTTACCACGACCACCAGACTGTTTCTTATAAGTCTCTCTATGATCAGCAGCTCTAGTAATAGCCTCTTTGTACTCCACTTGTGGTGCACCTTGATTAAGCTCTACTTTAAACTCACGACGCATACGGTCTACAATGATATCTAAGTGAAGCTCACCCATTCCAGAAATAATAGTCTGGCCTGAAGCTTCATCTGTTCTTACTTGGAAAGTAGGATCCTCTTCAGCTAATTTAGCTAAAGCCATACCCATTTTATCTACATCAGCCTTAGTTTTAGGCTCAACAGCGATACCTATTACTGGATCAGGGAAGTCCATCGATTCAAGTACGATAGGATGCTTCTCATCAGTCATAGTATCACCTGTCTTAATATCTTTAAAACCAACAGCTGCCCCTATATCTCCTGCTTCAATAAAATCGATAGCATTTTGTTTATTAGAGTGCATTTGATAGATACGAGAGATACGCTCCTTCTTACCTGAACGATTATTCAAGATATATGAACCTGCATCTAGACGACCAGAATAAGCACGGAAGAAAGCTAAACGACCTACAAAAGGATCTGTTGCAATCTTAAAAGCAAGTGCAGCAAATGGCTCTTTCACATCTGGTTTACGGATTTCTTCTTGCTCTGTATCAGGATTAATTCCTTTAATACCGTCTTTATCTGTAGGAGAGGGCAAGTAACGACAAACTGCATCCAGCAAGAACTGAACACCTTTATTCTTAAATGCACTACCACAAATCATAGGAATGATAGACATATCCATTACAGCAGCACGAAGAGCAGCATGCACTTCATCTTCAGTAATTGAATCTTCATCTTCCATGAACTTTTCTAGAAGATTCTCATCATAAGCAGCTACCTCTTCAATAAGAAGAGCGCGATATTTCTTTGCTTCTGCCTTTAATTCTTCTGGAATCTCGATAACATCAAAAGTTGAACCTTGTGTATTATCATGCCATACAATAGCACGGTTCTTTACAAGATCTACAATACCTTTAAAGTCAGCCTCTTCACCGATATTCAAAACGATCGGCACAGCATTAGACTTTAACATATCTTTCACTTGCTGACAAACAGCAAGGAAGTTAGAACCCTGACGGTCCATCTTATTTACAAATCCAATACGTGGAACCTTATAATTATCAGCTAGCCTCCAGTTAGTTTCAGACTGTGGCTCAACACCATCAACTGCACTAAACAAGAATACTAACCCATCAAGGACACGTAATGATCTATTCACCTCTACCGTAAAGTCTACGTGACCAGGAGTATCGATAATATTAAAATGATAATCCTTTGTTTCAGGAAGTGGCTTTGCATTCTCTAAAGGAAACTTCCAGGTACAAGTTGTAGCTGCAGAAGTAATCGTGATACCACGCTCCTGCTCTTGCTCCATCCAGTCCATAGTTGCCGCACCATCGTGCACCTCACCAATTTTGTGAGAAACACCAGTGTAATAAAGAATACGCTCTGTTGTAGTGGTTTTTCCTGCATCAATATGAGCAGCAATACCTATATTTCTTGTGAATTTTAAATCTCTTGCCATTATTTCTTAGAATCTAAAGTGAGAGAATGCCTTGTTAGCCTCGGCCATTTTATGTGTATCTGTCTTTTTCTTAACAGCAGCACCTTCTTCTTTTGAAGCAGCTAGAATCTCTGAAGCTAACTTCTGAGAAAAACTTTTCTCATTGCGCTTACGTGAGTAACCTATCAACCACTTCATAGCAGTAGATATTTTTCTATCTGGACGGATTTGCATAGGGATTTGAAAAGTAGCTCCACCTACACGACGGCTACGTACCTCTACGTGAGGCATTACATTTGATAATGCATCTTTCCAAACTTCTAATGCTGTTTTCTCGTCATCCTGCTTTTTTTCTTCTACGATATCAATCGCGTCATAAAAAAGCTTGAATGCCGTTGATTTTTTACCATGTAACATCATCATGTTCACAAAACGTGTTACTAGCTGGTCATTGAAACGCGGATCCGGAAGGATCGGGCGTTTTTTGGCCTGTCTTTTTCTCATTTCTTCTCTTTTGAGTTGTTAATTAAAGCTTGCGCACTGAGTATAGCACACCTACTTAAAAAAAATTACTTCTTAGGGCGTTTTGCTCCATACTTAGATCTACGTTGTGTACGGCCTGCAACACCTGCTGTGTCCAGTGCACCGCGCACTATGTGATATCTAACTCCTGGCAAATCTTTTACCCTTCCACCTCTAACCAATACTATCGAGTGCTCTTGTAGATTGTGTCCTTCTCCTGGGATGTAGGCGTTTACTTCCTTACCGTTAGTAAGTCTAACCCTTGCAACCTTTCTCATTGCTGAGTTAGGCTTCTTAGGTGTAGTAGTGTAAACACGAGTACATACTCCACGACGCTGAGGACAAGAATCTAAAGCAGCCGATTTACTCTTCTTGGTTATTTTGGCTCTTCCTTTACGTACTAATTGTGAAATCGTTGGCATATTGTTTTACGCTAATAAATTAATCCCTTATTTTAGGGTCGGCAAAGGTATAAATAAAAATGAGTTATTCAAACCTCAGTTTCAAGTTTTTACAATATCTTTTTTTTAACCCATAAGAAAAGTGCTTAAAAAGCCGTTAAAAGTACGTAATAATGCCATTTAACACCAATATATTGAAAAACACACTTCTCCTTATTATATATACACTAACGAGTACAGTTTGCTTATCGCAATCTTTAAAACTATCTTATTCAAGCAAAAAGGAATCTCAAAAGACTATTACAGACAGTCTCACTAAGAATAATATTCTTTTTAAAAACTACAATGACCTAACTGAACATAATGACAGCATCATTTCACAACTTAAAAAAGCTGGATATATTAACCTATTATCAAACCCAATTAAAAAAGAAACAGACAGTAGCTTTAATCAAGTATTGGATTTGGGAAAAAAATATGGCACTATAAAAATTAGAACACAATCAGATCTTTCAGAAATAGACAGCTTGTTAGAAATCACGCTTTCGCGAAAGCATAATAAACACTACATCACACCAGAAAATTTACAAACAAGAATTAACGAGATTTACAGGTATTTAACAAAAAAAGGATACCCTTTTACTACTATAAAAACACAAAAGGTAAAAATCACGGAATCAGACACGATAACCATTCAGCTAAACGTAACAACCAATAAAAAACGATTCATAGATCATATAAAAATAAAAGGCTATGATAATTTCCCTGAAAACTTTACTAAAAATCTGATTGCAAAAAAACACCTCCTTAACGAAAAAAACATAAAGAAGATTCAAAAAACAATTGAAAAACTATCTTTTGTAGAAACAACTAAAAAACCTGAGTTACTATTTAAAAAAGATTCCACCACCCTTTATATGTATTTAAAAAAGAAAAACAATAATATACTCGATGGACTCATAGGTTTCAACAACACAG
Organism: Nonlabens sp.; assembly: GCF_965660805.1. Taxonomy (GTDB): domain Bacteria; phylum Bacteroidota; class Bacteroidia; order Flavobacteriales; family Flavobacteriaceae; genus Nonlabens. Next base: position 52,497 of record NZ_CBFIBE010000006.1, read on the forward strand.
ATGGCAGCAAGCTTGAAATAAACGGTTATCTAGATTTACAGCTTAACAATAATTTAAACAATGGCGAACAACTCCATATCATTTACAGAGGAGATGATCTAGACCAAACAAAACTTAACATAAACCTGAACCTTCCCTACCTCCTAAAGAGCAATATAGGACTTACTACAAACCTGAATATTCTTAGAAGAGACAGCACCTATCAAAACACATCATTCAGCGGCGGATTGTTTTATTCTTTCAGCCCACAAATTAGATCTGGAATATCTTATAAGACAACCAACTCCTCCACTGAAAACAACGACACGAACAGTGAAAGTTACAAAAGCCAAAATGTAAAACTAGATTTTAATTACGAATCATTTTCAAATGATGATTTGATAATCTATAAATCCAGAGCAACAGCAGAAATAATTACTGGAAACAGAAATACCGAAGAACAACAATCAAAACAATTTAGAATTAACATTGAGGGAGAACATAATCTTCAAATTAATTCCAAAAACAGCCTTAATATTCAAGGAACTGTAAAATTCCTAAACAGCGATAACATCATCTTTAATGAACTATACCAAATAGGAGGAACAAACAGTATAAGAGGATTTAATCAAAACAGCATAGACACCTCATTCTTCACCGCTGTAAACACCGAATACCGCAGAAGAATAAGTAACGGAATCTACCTACACACTATTTTAGATTATGGAATTTTTGAAGAATACTTAAGTAAAAGAGTGGAAAAAATTTATGGAATAGGTGTAGGTACAGCAATTTTAACACAATCAGGAATTCTGAGAATAAGTTTTGCAAACGGATCATTTCCTGGAGCTAACTTGAACTTTTCCAACACAATAGCTCACATAAATCTTAAAATATTGTTCTAGAATGTTACCTAAACGTTAACTTTAACTAAAATAATTGCATAAAATCATTGGATAAAAGTTGTTTTATTAACTATTATTTGTGACTTTTGGCTTTGGCTAATTCAAATAAATCAAAAATGAAAACAAAATTAAATGGAATTTTGACGCTATTCTTAGCGTTAATTGTGCAAGTTTCAATTGCGCAAACGGTGACCGGTAAGGTCTTAGATCCTGATGGAGAACCTGTATTAGGAGCAACAGTTCTTGTAAAAGGAACAGCAAATGCTACCACGACTGACTTTGACGGTAACTATAGCATAAATGCTGCCGCGTCTGATGTATTACAATTCTCATTTGCAGGATATGATACACAAGAAGTTACTGTAGAAGAGAAATCTGTTATAAACGTAACGATGGCTACTTCATTAGAAGTAATTACTTTAATTGGTTATCGTACTGCAACAAAGGAGACGACTAACATTGCTTCTACAACAATAAGTAGTAAAACTATTGAAAACCGACCAAATGCATCGGTTGTTCAAACACTAACAGGTCAAGTTGCCGGTCTTAACATCGCGACTAACTCAGGTCAACCTGGAGGTAATTCTACTATTAACATTCGCGGTGTCGGGTCCATAAATGGAGATTCTGAACCGCTATTTATTATAGACGGCACATTTGCAGATCAAGATAACTTCCGTAGTTTGAATCCACAAGATGTGGAATCTGTTACCGTACTTAAAGATGCTGGTGCTTTAGCAATTTATGGTAACCGTGGAACAAACGGTGTTATCATAATTACAACAAGAAGAGGTGAATACCAACAACCTTTAAAAATTAGTGTTAATTCGATTTTATCTTACACTTCGTTACAAGATAACGATTACAACTTGTTAAACTCACAACAACTCTTAAGTCTAGAAAGAGAAAGAGGACTTGGAGTTGGAGGACGAGGATTTGATAATTCAGGAACTCCTTTAACTGATGCTCAAATATCCGCAGCGGCTAATACTGATTGGACAGATGTGTTTTTCCGAACTGGTGTAACACAAAATCAAACTGTAAGCCTATCCAGCGGTGGTAAAAAGTCTACTCAGTTTACGAGTATAGGTTACTTCAACCAAGAAGGTATACTTCAAGACTCTGATCTAAAACGTTTTAACATAAGAAACAATTTTAGCGCAACATCTGAAAATGATAGATTTAATTTCAATACTTCTTTTTCAGCAAACTACTCTAAATCAAATGAGCCAAATGAAATTGGAGGTTCCGGAATTAATCGTAACTATATATTAGGAGCTTACCAATCGGTTCCTTATTTAACACCGGGTGACTACACAAATGGCGCTGATCTTTTAGCTCCATTATTATTTAGAAATACTCCTTTATTTCTTTTAGACCGTCTAGCAACTTATGATCGTTTTGATGAAGAGGTACGTATTTTAGGAAACATTGATACTAGTTATAAAATCACCGATAATATAACCGTTAAATCTAACACAGGTATAGATTTCACAAACACTTATTTAACGAGAGCCGAGCAGTCATTGTCTTTCAACTCTCAATTATTTGCTGCTGATCCTTATCCTACTACGTCAGGATTCCAGCAACAAAACTCAAATAGAACTTTTGCTTTTAATCAATCAACATCTATCAACTATAACAAAGTTTTTAATGAAAAACACACTTTGAATGTAGGGCTATATACAGAGTATTTGAAGCAACACTTCAGAGGTATGGGATACTTTGCCAACGGTCTAGATCCTAGAACATTTGAATTAGGAGATGGAGATGCTATTATTTCTGATAATGGTAATGATGATTTCTTAGTAGACACTGTAAGTGCTCAAAAACTTAACGGAGGTCAGTTTTCATACTTCACAGCAGTGGATTATGATTATGACACACGATTTGGTTTTAGTGGTGTTTTAAGAAGGGATGCATCATACCGCTTCATAGGAGATAATAAATGGGGAACATTTTTCTCTGTTGCCGGTAGATGGAATATAGACAAGGAAAGTTTTATGGACGATGTAGATTTCGTAAAAGTCCTTAAACTTAGAGGATCCTATGGTGTAACTGGAAATCAAGATGTTAATGGGGATGGATACTTCAGTGGTTCCGGACTAGTTTTAGATACGTTTACCACAGGCGCTGGTTATGGAAATGCTAACTCTTTATTTGTAAACGCCATCGGTAACCCTACATTACAATGGGAAGAGGTTGCACAATGGAATGTAGGAATTGATTTTGAGTTATTAAACAGAGGACGATTAAGAGGAGCTGTTGATGTTTATAGCAGGAATTCACGAGATTTATTCCAATCTAATCGAATTTCCGGAGTATTTGGAAATGGTGGATATGCTCAAAGCGCAAACGTTGGTAACCTATATAACCGAGGTATTGATTTCGATGTGAAATATGACGTTGTACAAGCTCTCACAAGAGATGATTTAGGAGTAACAGTAGGATTAAATTTTAACCATAACCGTTCTGAATTACAAAATCTTCCTAATGAAGATGGTGAAATCATAGGTATAGGTAGAAATGGTGGTCAATTAGGTGAATACTCTCTAGTACGACAAGTAGGTGTAAATCCAGCAACTGGTAACTTATTATTCTTAGATGCAGACGGAAACCCTACTGAAACTCCAGATCCAGACAATGATCAAGTATGGTCTGGTAAAAACCTACAACCAGAGTTTACAGGTGGATTTAATTTTAATGTAGATTATAAAGGATTCTACTTAGAAACTTTATTTCAATTTGCAGCCGGTATAGATCGTTTTGACAATGATCTAAATGGTTTCCAAGATCCAAGTAATATTGGTCAATTTAATTTATCAAACGATATATTGAGAGCATGGGAAAACCCTGGTGACATCACTGATATTCCTTCTCTCGATGCAACAAACTTAGATTTTGGTTCTGATAGATATTTAAGAGAAGCTGACTTCCTTAGATTAAGGTTTGTTAATGTTGGATATAGTTTTGATCAAAGTGTAATAAGCAAATTTAAGTTAGATAGATTAAGATTGTTTGTTAATGCAGAAAATCTTATAACTTGGTCTAAATGGAGAGGATTTGATGCTTCTACATTAAGTAATACTTCTAGATTATACCCAACACCAAGAATTATATCATTCGGAATAGAATTAGGACTTTAAAATAAAAAAACGATGAAAAATTTAAAATACATAATAGTACTTGCATTGCTCGCCTTCTTAGGTAGTTGTGAAGATGCAACAGACATAATTCAACCTGGTACACTGGATGCAAACCGAGCGTATAGTAACGCACAAGACTTGGAACTAGGACGTCTAGGACTTTATAGGCTATTAGATACAAGCGATGAGATAGCCTTTACATCTCGATTCACAGATGAAACCCGTTTAGGTTTTGACAACGGTGGTCAAGCGAGAGCATTATACACATTTAACTTAAATAGTGAAAGTGTTAACCCATCTTCCATGTGGGCAAGTCAGTATCGAATCATTAGAGAAGCAACCCAACTCATAAATGCGGCAAACACTTTAGACGTTGATCCAGCTGATCAGGCTCTCGTAGACGATGTGAAAGGACAAGCATCTGCAATTAGAGCATTTGCACACTTTAGTCTACTTAGTTATTTCTCAACAGACTTAACTGATGATGACGCATTAGGTGTTCCAGCAGTGGACTTTATCGCAGGTGCAGACATTCAGCCTAGAAGAAATACAAATGGTGAAGTTTTTACACTTATCGACTCAGATCTTGCCGTAGCTAGTTCTTCTATTACTGCATCTGATCCAACATTCTTTACAGTAGATGCTGTAAATGCATTTAAAGCGCGTATGGCAGCATACAGAGGTCAATATAATATTGCAGGACCACTAGCAGAGCAATTATTAAATGCTTATCCACTAGCTAATCAGGCCAATTATGACTTGATGTTTCAAGACGTTTCTAACGATGAAGTTATTTTTAAGTTAGAAAGAACTGTAAATGATATTTATGATGGTCAAGGAACGGGTGATACCGGTGGTGGAACTTTAGGTTCTCTATTTGCATTTACCGGACCTGACTTGAATGGTTCACCTTACATGGAAATGGCAAAAGAACTGGCTGATTTACATGTAGCTGGTGATATACGTACAACAGTAAACTTGATTTCTTACCCAGCTCCTGCTGTTGTTAATGATAGAGATGTTCACATCGTAGATAAATATGAAGGATCTGAAAGCAATCCTTTAATGAACGATATTAAAGTGTTTCGTTCATCTGAAATGTTATTTATTCTTGCTGAAGCTCGTGTAGACCAAGGTCTTCTAAACGGACCAGGTTCTGCATCTGAACTTATTGGACAACTTAGAACAGCTCGTTTTGGTGCCGTTCAAACTGCCCCTAACTTCACAAGTGCGGCAGATGCGTATGGACAAATTCTTGATGAAAGAAGAATAGAATTAGCATTTGAAGGACATAGATATAAAGATTTAAAAAGATTAGGTGCTATAGGTAATAGAACAATTTCTAGAGATAATATAGATTGTGCTCAACTAGGAACATGTAGTCTTCCTATTACAGACTACAGGTTTACATTCCCTATTCCTCTAAGTGAGATAATAGGTAACCCAGCTATAGCTGAAGAACAAAATCCAGGTTATTAATAACAAAAATGAAAAAAATGAAAAAATTAATATTAAGCGGAGTCATTGCAATTGCATTACTAGCTTCATGCGATAAAGAAAGTGAATTAAGAAAAGGAGCAGGAACGAACACGGCACTTGCATCTTTTTCGACTAATGTAATTGATTTTGCGGTTGAGATTGACACGCAAAATTTTGGAGCAAGTCAAGACATTACGGTAAACGTGTCACAGGCTTCTAATGCTGATAGAACCATTAATGTAAATGTTGTAGATGATAACACAAACGCAGACCCATTAAACTATACAATTCCTGCAAGTGTAACCATCCCTGCTGGAGCATATAGTGGAACACTTACTATAACAGGTCAAGACACAAATCTTGAAACTACACCTACTCAAATAGAACTTGAATTGGTTGCACCTGATTCAGGTACTGTGGCTGGTCCTAACGCAACGATAAATATCTTTCAGGTATGCCCAATTCCAGATGATTATTTTGTAGGAGCTTATACGATTGGAGATTTACAAGGAGTATTCCAAGGTGAGAACTTTGATACTGGTACTGTTGATGTTATGTTACCTGCTCCTGGAGCTGTAACTAGAACTTTTGATGCATCTTTCTTCGGAAATTCTCAGAATATCACTATCAACTTAGTTTGTAACGAATTAGTGTTCGCTACAACATTTGACAGTGGATTTGTTGCTGGTACACCGGCTTCGGCAATAATAATTAAGCCAGCATCAAATAATACATCTACCTATAGTTTAACTGACGACACCTTCTTCTCGGTTGATTACGACAACGAAGCTGGTGGATTTGGAACATATGCTGGATCATTCTTCCTATCTAAAATATAGATAGATCTAAGTTAAAATAACTTTACCAAAGCCTAAGAATTTTATAATTCTTAGGCTTTTTATTTACATACATTTGCAACATGGAAAAAACAACCTACATCTACGGTATACGCGCCATCATAGAAGCTATTGAAAGTGGACAGAACTTAGGTAAAGTATATCTACTTAGAGAGGCAGAAGGAGTATTAATGGGACAGTTAAAAACACTCGTTAATAACAAGAAAATAACAACTTCATTTGTACCTGTAGAGAAACTCGATAAAATCTCAAGTCATGGAAATCATCAAGGTGCAGTTGCTTCTATATCACCCATAGATTTTGCATCACTGGAAGAAATACTTGAAAATCGTCAGGTAGATAAAAAGGATATTTACCTTTTACTCGACGGCGTGACTGATGTTAGAAACTTTGGCGCCATTATAAGAACAGCAGAATGCACCGGTGTAAGCGCCATAGTAATAGCCGAAAGCGGCTCTGCTCCTATTAATCCAGCTACCATAAAAACAAGTGCTGGCGCTGTTTTTAATATACCTATCTGTAAGGTTACCCACATAAAAGATGCTGTATTCTTAATGAAAGCTTATGGAATAACTACCATAGGCGCTAGTGAAAAGGCTGAAAAGAACATTTATCAAACCGACTTAAATAGTAGTATAGCACTCATAATGGGAAGTGAGGAACGAGGAATAAACCCATCTACCCTTAAAGTGATCGACACACCCGTAAAATTACCTATGAAAGGTGAGATTGCTTCTCTTAATGTTTCTGTGGCCTGTGGAGCGATGCTTTATGAGATCGTAAGGCAGCAAGATTCATAGGTACAATCCAATGATATCTAAATAAGAAAAGCCATCCTAACCGATGGCTTTTCTTATTCCTCTTCATCTAACTCAATGAAATTACCATCTTCATCAAAGTGACGCATGAAAGGATCATCTTCAACAACAAAGTCTGATTCTTCCCATTTGTATTTACGTTTTTCAGGAAGTTTATTCTTAGTGAATACGGCGAGTAACAACCCCACTACTCCACCGCTTAAATGTCCTTCCCAAGACATACCTACTTTTATAGGTAAAACATACCACACCATACTTCCATAAAAAAAAGCAACTATAAAACTAAGTGCTAACATTCTATAATGTTTAGTAAATACACCTTTAAAAAACAAGAAACTCGCGAGCATGTATATCAATCCACTAGCTCCTATATGAAAAGATGGCCTTCCTATGATCCAAGTCATTAATCCAGTAAGAAGAAACCCTGTGATAAGGACCTTCCATCTAATGTTTCTATAGAAATAAGTTAGACCAGTTATAAGAACTAAGGATGGTAAGGTGTTACTCCATAGATGACTTAAATCTGAATGGATGAATGGACTAAAAAAAACACCTCTTAATCCACTCAACCGCTCCGGTCGTACGCCATAACTCGTGAAGTTCAAATGATATTTAACCTCAATGGTATAAATTACCCAAATGAATAGTGTAAATAATAACCCTGGTAAAAAGGTCCCTATATCAAATATGAAATATTCTGATTCTTTCACACACTAGTTTATCAATAACATCGCCAAACAAAAAACTGGTAAAAGTGTCATGACATAATAGATTTAAAAGTAAAACAGACTAAAACTATTTCCCTATTCCTATCTTCGTAATATGCTTAATTCACCACTCGCAGAACGTATAAGACCTCAACAATTAGATGACTACCTGAGTCAAAGTCACCTTGTAGGTGAAAAAGGCACTTTGCGCCAGCATATTCTTAACGGTACTATTCCTTCCTTAATCTTATGGGGACCACCAGGAACAGGTAAAACTACCCTTGCAAACATCATCGCGCAAGAAAGTAAAAGACCATTTTACACCTTAAGTGCTATTAATAGTGGTGTAAAAGACATAAGAGAAGTCATAGATAAAGCTAAGAGCTCTGGTGGCTTATTTACTGCCAAAAACCCGATACTATTCATCGATGAGATCCATAGATTCAGTAAATCACAACAGGACTCTTTACTTGCTGCTGTAGAAAAAGGTTGGGTTACGCTTATAGGGGCAACCACAGAGAATCCGAGCTTTGAGGTTATTCCTGCACTTTTATCAAGATGCCAGGTTTATGTATTGGACGCTTTCGCGAAAGCAGAATTAGAACAGCTTCTTCACAGAGCCATGGCGGTAGATAGCCTACTGAGTGAGAAAAAAATCGAACTACAAGAAACCGATGCCTTATTGCGCATAAGCGGTGGAGACGCTCGTAAATTGCTCAATATTTTTGAACTAGTCGTGAATAGCCAGCAAGAAGAGGTAATCATTATTACTGATGAGCTTGTATTTAATCAAGTTCAGTCTAATCCTGCTCGATATGATAAAACAGGTGAGCAACATTATGATATAATCAGTGCTTTTATAAAATCTATACGTGGTAGTGACCCTAATGGTGCTGTTTACTGGCTGGCTAGAATGATAGAAGGTGGCGAGGACTTAAAATTTATAGCAAGACGTATGCTCATACTCGCCAGTGAAGACATAGGAAACGCAAATCCTACTGCACTAATTATGGCAAATAATACTTTTCAAGCTGTGTCTACCATAGGGTATCCAGAATCCAGAATCATATTAAGCCAGTGCGCCATTTATCTTGCTACCTCTATAAAGAGTAACGCTTCTTATCTAGCTATAGGGCAAGCACAACAAACTGTAAAGCAAACTGGTGATTTACCAGTTCCTCTAGGACTGCGCAATGCTCCTACTAAGCTTATGAAAGATCTAGGTTATGGAGAAGAATATAAATATGCTCATGACCATCCTGGTAATTTTGCTCTATTTGATTTTCTACCACAAGAAATAAGCGGTACTAAATTTTTTGAACCAGGAGAAAATCCTCGAGAACAGGCACAAAGAGACTTTTTAGAAAAAAGATGGAAAGACCATTATGACTATAAACCTAATAAAGACTGAATCTCTAATAGATGATGAACCACTACCTCACCTTCAGGAATCTCTTCATCTGTGGTATGAAACCATATAGTCTTTAAGCCTATTGCTTGAGCTCCTAGAATGTCTGCAGCATAGCTATCTCCTATCATTATACTATTATCTATGGTTGCACCTGCCATCTCTAGAGCCTGATGAAAAATTCCCGGTGCTGGTTTCTTAACGCCAGCCGCCTCTGCGGTAAGTACTATTTTAAAGTAATCTTGTAAACCAGATTTTTCTATTTTATGTTGCTGCACACCGTTAAAACCATTAGTAATCAAGTGCAGCTCAAAATGATCTTTTAAAGAATCTAGTAATTCTATACAGCCCGGAAAAAGATGATTATTATTAGGCAGGTACTCGATATATAAATCTGCAAAGAGGTTTATTTCTTGATCAGTGACTGCATAATTACAGGCGTCAAAAGCTGTTTTTAATCGCTGGTACCTGAGCTCTTCTTTTGTGATTAAATTTTCTCTAAATTTTCTCCAAAACTCTAGGTTAAGCGGTTCATAAACGTCTATGAATTTATCTAGAGAAAGATCTACATCATGCTCCTTAAAGATCTGTTGATAGGCTAGTTTACTATTCAAATCAAAATCCCATAAGGTATGGTCTAAATCAAAAAAGAGGTGTTTTACATTTTTAAACATTATAAGTAAGTAATTTTTTAATGATGGTATAAACGTGTGAGCGTTTATTTAAATCGAGTTGTGCGTTATCAAAAACAACAATAAAACAGCCAGAAGTCCGATCTGCATGCTGGAGTAATTTATCTATAATAGATTGCTGACCGTTTAACATGAAATGCTCTATACTCCTGTAATGTAGCGCATAAGGAAAGACTCTTAACGGTGTTTGAACCTCATAATCCAGGTCATAAAAGAAAAACGAATGACTGGTACCTGCTCTATAACCAGGGACGTTTGTATATCCCATGCTGTAGTCTTCTATGGTATCCATATCTACTAATTTTTTATAGTGTCCTGGCATAGAAATCTTTGAAAACGCTGTCATGGTTTTATGCAGCGGCCTGTTAGTTATAGATTGAAAACGCTCTGATTCTTTAATGATTTTATCTTCCTCTATTCCATAAGAAAATCTTAACCCTATTTCAAGATAGTCTGCTATATGCTTGATAAGTTCTCGATAGGATCTCGTACGGTATGAGACGCCATTATTTACAGTGCTGTAATCACCTAAATGAAATAAATACAAGACACGCCTAGATCTTTTTAATTTTTTAGGCAACTGGTCCATAGCATCTTTATAGACTCTAAGCATGATATCATAAACATCATAAGGATCTTTAGTTAATCGCAGGTGTACGCCTATTTGGGTAAATAGTTTACGTAATTTAAATCCTTTTAAACTCTGGTAAAAGGCTTTTAACACTGGAATCAGAGCTCTGTTTCTGTATTTATAAACGCTGGCAGTTTCTATGGTAGTTAAGATTTGTGTTTCTCGCTTTCGCGAAAGCGTAATTTCAAAACGGCTCTCTAGCTCTTCTCTAAATCGCTCCACCCATAAATCAATGACTGGTATTTCCAGAAAATGATGCTGTGCTGCAATACTCGATGATGCAGAAAAACGCCCTAAACTATCTTTAACTTGAGGTAAATACTCCTCATATCTAGTAATTAAATAAAAACTTGCTGCAAATAGATCAAAAGGAACATCACTGCGGTCTGGTGCGCTAAAAAAAACAGGAAGATCATCCCATTTATGAATTTCAATCTCGTGATCATCTATACCTACCTCATCTAATAATCCTTGAGACCATATAAAAAGTTCATCTCCTAATGGTTTGTTTCCATAAGAGAATTTAGGGCCTTCATGTGCAATGAACTCGCTCAGATCTGATGTAAACTGAAACGGAAACTCAAGCAATCTTTTAAAAATATGTCTGAAAATGTATTCTTTGCGTGCAGTGATTTTATGGAGAAAAATAAGTACCATTATATTAAATTATGGTCTGCAAAACTGTAGAAACTATCGCTGGTAACTATGAGGTGATCCAGTACTTTCACATCCATGAGTTTACCGGCTTCTACTAATTTTTGAGTAAGGTGCTTATCTTCCATACTAGGTAATAATTTACCACTAGGATGATTGTGAGCAAGAATCATGGCAACAGCGCTTTCTTGCACGGCTTTTTGAAACACGATGCGAGTATCTACCATGGTTCCAGTAAAACCGCCTTTACTTATTTGATGTTTAGCTAGTACTTTATGACTATTATTCACATATAAAATCCAGAACTCCTCATGTGGCAGGTCTCCTATAATGGGCTGTATAACCTTAAACGCGTCTTCACTACAAGTTATTACAGGCCTAGTAATAGGTAATTCACTAGCACGACGTTTTCCTAATTCCATGGCGGCATTTATGGTAATAGCCTTAGCCTCTCCTATTCCTTTAAACTTCATGAGTTCTTTGATACTCATTCTTCCCAGCTTGTCTAATGAATTTCCAGCGTGATTAAGAATAACTCTACTTAGTTCTACAGCACTCATATCACGATTACCACTACCTATTAGAATAGCGATCAACTCAGCGTCTGATAAAGACGTGCTGCCATTAAGTGAGAGTTTCTCTCGTGGCCTGTCATTTTCTGACCAGTCTTTTATGGAAAATTTACTGTGTTCTTGAGCCATGAGCTAAAGATACTCTTTACCTTATAAAAACAGGCTCATTTTCATTTATAGTCTCTTCTTGTGAATAGCGATAATCATCTTCTTGAAAGGCAAGGATATCTTTAAGAGTAGTGGCATCTTGCTCTACTAAGAATCGAGCCATAGTACCTCGGGCTTTTTTTGCAAAGAAAGAAATGACCTTTAATTTTCCATTTTTATAATCCTTGAAAATAGGACTAACCAGCGTTCCTTTTAAATTTTTCTTATCGATGACTTTAAAATACTCGTTACTTGCTAGGTTCACTACGAGCTCCTCAGTTTCTATTTCTTTGTTTAATGAAGGTGTTACAATCTCTTTCCAGAATTCATATAAATTCTTATGATTTCCCACAGACAACTTAGTTCCCATTTCTAATCGATAGGGTTGTAGTAAATCCAGTGGTCTTAAATAGCCATACATTCCTGAGAGAATACGCACTTTAGACTGCAAAGACTCTTCATGTGCAGGTTGTAAGGTATAAGCATCTAATCCTGTATAAACATCTCCTGCAAATGCATAAATCGCTGGTCTACTATTACTGGTATTAAAGTCTTTACTAAAATCCTTATAACGCTGATAATTCAAGTTTGCAAGCGCATCAGAGATATGCATGAGTTCACCTACTTTATTCTTAGACATTTTTTTAAGAACATTATTCAGTTTTAAAGCCTCTTGTGGGAACAAAGGTTGTGTAGCCGTTACAGTAGGTAATGGTGTCTCGTAATCTAGAGTTTTAGCTGGTGATAATAGAATTTTCATAACGCTCTTTTAATATCTCAAAAATAAGAGTATGAACTAAAAAAACCTGCTTAATGTGCCGTTAAGTTATCAATAGCAGTATTAGTAAAGTTGATATGCTACCGTTTCAAATAGCAAACAAAGATGCTCAAATCAGGATATAAAATTATTATGCGTCTTTAGAATTTGCCGCATAAATGCGCCATTTCTTAATACATTCTGTCATGTCCTTAGGAACATCACTAGTAAAACTCATCCATTCTTTAGTAACTGGATGTTCAAAACCTAATGTCCTAGCATGTAAGGCCTGTCTAGGTAAGACCTTTTTACAATTATCTACAAATTGCTTATAATTAGTAAACGTAGTTCCTTTTAAGATACGATCACCTCCATAGCGCTCATCGTTAAATAGAGTATGTCCTATATGCTTCATATGCACACGGATCTGGTGTGTTCTTCCTGTTTCCAGTTTACAAGAAATCATTGTCACATAACCTAAATCTTCTATAACACTCCAGTGCGTAATGGCTGGCTTGCCTTTATAAGCATCTTCACCAGACCACACATAGTTTTGTAATCTGTTTTTAGGATGTCTTCCTATATTTCCTTCTACCGTACCACTTGGTTCATCAAATCCACCCCAAACTATAGCAATATATTCTCGCTCACTTGTTTTTGCCGCAAACTGAGCACTTAAATAAGCCATAGCATGTTCAGTCTTTGCTATTACTAGCAAACCACTAGTATCTTTATCTATGCGATGTACTAATCCAGGACGATTGCTACTGTTATTAGGTAAGTTCTCAAAGTGGTGAATAAGAGCATTTATTAAAGTTCCAGAGTAATTTCCATGACCAGGATGCACTACCATGCCAGCTGGTTTATTAACCACTACTAACGCCTCATCTTCATAAACAATATCCAGCGGTATATCTTCTGCAACGAGAAGATTTTCATGTGGTGGATGCTTAAAAAGAACTCTAATATGATCGCCACCTTTTACTTTATAGTTAGATTTTACAACCTCATCATTCACTCTTACAGAACCATCTTTAATGCTTTGTTGTATTTTACTGCGTGTTGCATTTTCTATAAAGTTCATTAAGTATTTATCTACTCTTAATGGCTCTTGACCTTCACTAGCAGTAAATTGATGGTGTTCATATAGATCATCATCGTGAGCATCATCGAGCTCATCAGGATTAGTTACTTGTGGCATCATCTAGAGTGTCTTGAGCGTCTGGCGCTACTGTATTAAGTAAAGATTTATCTCCTAAGACTAAATCGATAACAGATGTTTTCATGAGTGCAGTTCCTGCCTCAATCTTTTCTCCTTTGTGACGTAGTTCTAAAACCATGTCTGTTGCTATATGTGGCCTGTAAGTAATAGCCCCTATTTTAAAACCTAGCGCCTTTAAGGTAGGCTCAACTTGTCTTTTAGTCTTATTGATTAAATTAGGAATTACTATTTCCCCATATCCAGACGGATTTAATTTTATATAAATCTGTCTATTTTCTTTTACAAATTTACCAGCTGCTGGATCTTGCTCAATCACACTACGTGGAGGAAAATTAGGATTATAACTAGAGCTGTCTATGAGCTTTCTCCTTAAATCTAGGTCTTCTAACCTTTGATCTACCTCTATTAAAGATAATCTAGCCAGGTCAGGGACTTCTATTTTCTGACCATGATTAGTATAATAACTCAACCAAAACAAATACACAAAACACAACGTAACGACAAGACCTATAGCCAGAAGCAGGTGTTTTAAAAAAGTTTTGGTAAAGAGAAATTTTATAAAGCTCATGTTTTTAATTCAATGCATTTAAAAAATCAGTGAAATTCTTTGCTACACGCTTTGCTCCATTAGTTTTTAAATAATAACGATCCCGTGGCGCATTCATGTTTCCTATCTCTAGCACAAACGCTGGAGATTTTACTAAATGAAGTAAATTCATTCCTGTTGTTTCTGTGAGAATAGTGGAAAAATAAGGATCAGTACTCAGGTGTTGAATTAATAAGCTCGCAAATTCTTTAGATTTGTTAAATTGTTCGTTTTCTTCGTTCATAAGCACGGCAGCTTGTCTAGGACCATTTTCAGAAGTGCCCATGTGTATAGATATCACTAGATCGGGATCAAGACTATTAATTTGAGTAGCACGTTCCAGAATAGTCAAGCGCTCTCCAGCAGGGTTATGATAAATCACCTCTACATGGTTTTGAACCTCACCAGTAAGCTGCGACACTAAAGAAGATAAAATTTCATATTCAGTCTCACCATCTACTTGCACACCTTTATCTACAGCATCATGTCCACGGTCTATAACCACCTTAAATGAGTTCTTCTCTAGATGCTGGGCTTGAGCTACAAAAACCGTTACACTTAACACTAAAAAAAGGATAGATTTTTTCATCTTAAATATTTGTTCAAATATAATCATTGAAAATATACTTAGAACCAGTTCTTTTTTAACTTTGTTGTTCACGCTTTTGCGAAAAGTTATATCATGAAAAACATTGCGGTATTAATGGGCGGTTACTCTCACGAGTGGCAAATCTCTTTAAAGAGTGGCGCAGTTATCTCTAAAAACTTAGACCGCCATTTATATGATGTCTATGAAATATTCATTCTTAAAGATGGGTGGTACTATCTGGATGATCAAGAAAATAAGTATTTTATAGATAAAAATGATTTCAGTATTACAGTAAATGGTGAGCACATCGTCTTTGACTGTATTTATAACACCATTCACGGGACTCCAGGAGAAGATGGAATCATCCAGGCTTATTTAGAATTATTAAACATCCCACAAACCTCTTGTGACTCCTACCAAAGCGCTATAACTTTTAACAAGCGTGACTGTATCGCAGTATTAAAACCTTGGGGTATTTACACGGGTAAACATATCTACTTAAATAAAGGAGCAGCATATAAAGCAAAGGATATCGCAAAAAGATTAGGCCTACCGTTCTTTGTAAAAGCAAATCGCAGCGGTAGCAGCTTTGGTGTTTCAAAAGTTTATGAAGTTAGTGATGTTGAGAAAGCTCTAGAAGTTGCTTTTAAAGTAGATCACGAGATCATTTTAGAATCTTTTTTAGACGGTATAGAAGTATCTGTAGGTGTGTATCAAATAGATAATGAGATTATCGCCCTTCCACCTACTGAAATAGTTAGTGAAAATGATTTCTTTGATTATGAAGCAAAATATCAAGGAAAATCTCAAGAGATAACTCCTGCGCGTATTTCTGAACGACTTACTAAAGCTGTTCAAGAACAAACTAAAAGAATATATGAAGTCTTATCTTGCAAAGGAATCGCGCGTGCCGATTTTATTTTCCATAATGGTACGCCACACTTCATAGAAATAAATACAAATCCAGGAATGAGCAAAGAAAGTATCATCCCGCAACAAATAATAGCCGCTGGAAAAACCTTGCAAGAAGTATTTACGGCTATTATTGATAACACTATAAAACATCACTAATCATGAAAAGAGCTGTATTCCCTGGAAGTTTTGACCCGATTACCTTAGGTCATTATGACATTATTGAACGAGGTTTAGGACTCTTTGATGAAATCATTATCGCTATAGGTGTAAATGCTGATAAGAAATACATGTTTTCCTTAGAAGAACGTAAACGGTTCATTGAAGAAGCCTTTCAAGCAGTATCAAAAATTAAAGTCATGACCTATTCAGGGCTTACCATAGACTTTTGTAAAGAACAAAATGCTGGTTTTATCTTAAGAGGCCTGCGCAATCCAGCCGACTTTGAATTTGAAAAAGCCATCGCTCATACTAACCGTAAATTATCAGAGATAGAAACTGTGTTTCTTCTTACCAGTTCTGGTAAGTCCTACATCTCATCTTCTATCGTGAGGGACGTTATTAGAAATAATGGAGACTACACTGGTTTAGTTCCAGATACCGTGAGATTATGAGATTCTTAACGCTATGTTTTTTAATATTAACGATTAGCTCCTGTCAGCAAACCACACACGAAAAAAAGGTTGAAACAAAAGACTGGCAAACTCCTTTTGAAAAAGGAAATGGAAATCAAACGGCGACTTATGAAGAAGTCATTTCCTTCTATAAGGACCTAGCAGAATCTTTTTCCACGATATCCATTCAAGAAATAGGTCAAACAGATAGTGGTCTACCTTTACACCTTATCAGTTATTCAAAAAGTAATATCAACTGGAATTCTAATAATGAAGATTTTATTAAGATTTTAGTGAATAATGGGATTCATCCTGGAGAAAGTGACGGTATAGATGCGACTATGATGGTAATGCGTGATCTTGCAACAGAAAAGCTTGAAAGTCCAGACCATCTCATTTTTTCTAGTATCGCAGTTTATAATGTAGGTGGTGCTTTAAACCGTAATAGCACAACACGTACTAATCAGAACGGTCCTGAATCTTACGGTTTTAGAGGTAATGCTCGCAATTATGACCTTAACAGAGATTTCATCAAAGCCGATACCCGTAATGCAAAATCATTTTATAAAGTATATCATCAAGTAAAACCAGATATCTTCATAGATAATCACGTAAGTAATGGTGCAGATTATCAGTACACGCTCACTCATCTTTTCACACAACACGATAAATTAAATCATGAGGCAGGAACTTACCTCTATGAACAGTTACAACCTGCTTTAGAAGAACGATTAAAAAGCCGTGGACACGACATTACACCTTATGTTAACGTTTTTGGCAGGTCACCAGAAAGCGGCTTCTCTCAGTTTTTAGACCATCCGCGTTATAGTACGGGCTATACAAGCTTGTGGAACACCATGGGAATGATGGTAGAAACACACATGTTAAAACCTTACAAAGATCGAGTTCTAGGAACTCAAGCAATTATGGAAGAAATGATTGCCCTAGGAACTCTAAACATGAAAGAAATAAAAGCTGCACGTGCAGCATCTTTTAACAGCTTTTCTCAAGCTACCTATTATCCATTAAACCACAATCTAAATCGTCATCGCGCAGATACATTACTTTTTAAAGGATATACTGCTGTAAAGAGCACTAGTACAGTAACTGATCAAGAGATCATGACCTATGATCGCACACAACCATTTGAAAAAAAGACCCCTTATTATAATCATTATACCGGTACAGATAGTGTGCAAATTCCTGAATATTATGTTATTCCTCAAGGTCAGTGGGAAGTTCTAGAACTTTTAAAAATGAACGATATTCACATGGACACCTTACCACAAGACAGCTCTATGGTAGTGTCTCAATACCGTATTGAAAGCTATCAAACAGCAAACTCTGCTTATGAAGGTCATTTTCCACATTCTAAAATTATATTGCATGAGAATGATGTTGAATTACGCTTTCGCAAAAGCGATATCCTCATCCCTACTGCTCAACCAGGAATAAGGTATATTATTGAGACACTAGAACCACAAGGTCAAGATTCTTTTTTTAAGTGGAACTTTTTTGACACTATTCTACAACAAAAAGAAGGATTTTCAACATATGTTTTTGAGGCTACAGCACAAAAATTATTAAGTTCTCAGCCAGAGTTAAAAAAGCAATTTGATTCCATAAAAAAAGTAAACCTAACATTTGCGGGTAACGGTTATGCACAACTCAAATGGTTGCATGAGCGCTCACCTCACTATGAAACCACACATTTAAATTACCCCATTTATAAAGTATATAAAAATGATTAAAAAAGTAATTATCCTATTTATCGCTTGCGCCATTATTTCTTGTAAGAAAGATCAAGACACCACACCTTTAAATATTCAAGGCGCGATTAAAACAGAACGCTTGTTAAAAGATTTTACTTGTAACAGTGCTACATACCTGTTTCAATCTCCTCTATATAAAGGTGAACCTAAAGTTCAAGAACGTTTAAATAAAGACATTAAGAATTTAATTTCTCAAGATTTAAGCGATGCCAGCTATGATAAAGACGCTAGTCTTAAAGAAATATGGGATCTGTTTATTGCTGAGCGCAAACGCAACATTTGCGATGGAGACACAAG
Organism: Nonlabens sp.; assembly: GCF_965660805.1. Classification (GTDB taxonomy): domain Bacteria; phylum Bacteroidota; class Bacteroidia; order Flavobacteriales; family Flavobacteriaceae; genus Nonlabens. Next base: position 71,241 of record NZ_CBFIBE010000006.1, read on the forward strand.
CGGCTTAAACCATATCCAGATAGAACACTTAAGTCAAAATGATGCTTTTATTAGTTATGAAATTACCTATAATAGAAACGGTGTTCACCAGCGACTTCACAAAACCTATATAAAACCAGATCTTACAGAATTAAAAATAACAGATCTCGCTAAATCTAATAAAATAGATGATGTGCGACGTATTTATGACATTAACTTACAGCAGTCAGTTGCAAATCTAGCCTTAGAAATTAAGCCTGAAAATTATGATGGGTTTAAAAATTTTGTAGAAAATAAGGTATTTGCATTCTCTAAAGAAGAGTTTGAAAACGCCTCTTTAGGAATTAACATCATCAGTGCAGATTCAGTTATGCTTCAAGTAAGTAAAAAAATAAATCTTCCCAGCACCTATTCCTTTTTAAATGAAGATGTTAAAATAGCAATAAGAGCTCAAGAAATGGATTACTACTTAGATATTGCGCCGCTTAAAATTTAGTTTTTGATCAGGGAATAACTCTTTAATATTGCTGTAAGAAGTTTTTAAAGCCTCTGTAGCTTCATCTTTATTAAGCCATACCGCTTGAGTTATACCTTCTTCAAGTTGAGGATGGAGTGGCCCGTCATAATTAGACTCCATTAAGTACCAGTGTGTGAGTTTCAATTTTAAGCTAGACTTGCGATTAAAGACATGATAGGTGCGACCGAGCTTGCTTATTATTTTAAGTTTCTTAACGCCTGTTTCTTCTTTTACCTCTCGTTTTGCAGTTTGTCTTTTGGTTTCAAAACGGTTTGCCTTTCCTTTAGGTAAATCCCATTTCCCATTACGATGAATAAATAAAAACTCATTATTTTTATTTATTGCCAGTCCACCGCCAGCTTTTACCAGCGGCAACTTTTTATGTAAGCGGCTGAGCATTTTCTTCTCACTTTTTGAGTACAGAAGCACTTTTTTAAGTTTCCCTTTCTCAATCTTTTTAATGACTTTAAGAAGATCTACATCTTTTAAAGAGAACACTTCATAGTCGGGAAAAGCGTCCCTATTTGATGTCACAATAATTGCGACGTCTTTCACAAAAACTTTATACATTTGCGTCATGGTTATAAATAAGGATATCGCAATAAAAACAGCTGAATTATTATTGCAAATTAAAGCAATAAAATTGCAACCGCAAGAACCTTTTACATGGGCTAGTGGCTGGAAATCTCCTATCTACTGTGATAATCGTATAACTCTTTCATTCCCAAGTGTACGCAACTTTTTAAGAGAACAACTGGCGCATCAAGTTACAGAATTATACGGCAAGCCTGACGTTATCGCTGGCGTGGCCACAGGAGCTATAGGAATAGGTATGCTAGTAGCAGATTATTTAAACCTGCCATTCATCTATGTAAGACCCGAAGCAAAAAAACATGGACGTCAAAATCAAATAGAAGGTCATCTTGAAAAAGGACAGACCGTAGTAGTGATAGAAGATTTAATAAGCACAGGGAAGAGCAGTCTTAATGCTGTAGATGCGTTAAAAGAAGGAGGCGCACAAGTAAAAGGAATGCTGGCACTGTTTTCTTATGGTTTTGAGTTTTCAAAAGAAAACTTTAATAAATACGATCTAGACTTGCATACCCTAAGTGATTACGACCATTTAATTTTACAAGCTCAAAATACTGGTCATTTCTCGATGCAAGACATAGAATTACTTAAAAGCTGGAGAGAAAACCCTAGCGCCTGGACAGGAAAATAACAACTTATGAATTTAGAAAGCCGTACCGTACAGACTCAAAAAACTCCTCAAGAATTATATGAATTCTTAACACAGGTAGAGAACTATAAACAGTTAATGCCAGAAGACACTAAATTTGAGACTCATGGTGAGGACAAATTTCTATTTGGACTAAAAGGCATGCCTGAAATAAAACTAGGCTTACAGGAGTCGACTCCTTTTACTCAAGTAGTACTAGGCTCAACTAGCGATAAACTTGCCTTTACACTGAGTTGTGATATAGAACAAGCCGCAAGTGGCTCACAAGCACAATTACTATTTAACGGTGATTTTAATGCCATGATGGCCATGATGATCAAGGGCCCTATTAACAAGTTCCTTGAACAACTTGCTGCCGGACTGGAAAAACTCTAGTAATTCCAGCGCACCTGTTTTAAATCATAAGCTGTAAACTTACCTTCTCTTTCTAAGAGTAGTAAACCATTTTCAGTAACTCCTTGTACCGTAGCTCTTATAATGGAGCCTTTTATTTCAAACTCAACTTCTTGATGGAGTTTATAAAAATGGGTGAGATACTTTTTAAGTGTTTCCTCACGATTTTTAAGAGCTTTATCTAAATAAATTAAAAACTGAACGAGAAGCTCTTCCAGGTGGAATGTTTTTCCCGTTAAATTCTTTAAGGAAACCGCATTAGGCAGATTATTGAATGATTCTTGATTCACATTAAGACCTATACCTACTATGGAATGCATCCACGTGCTGTTTTGAAAAGTATTTTCTATAAGAATACCAGCAAGTTTTTTTTGAACTGACAGGATGTCGTTAGGCCATTTAATTTTGGCCTGAATTTTTAAATCATTTTTAAGCCATTCCACTAGAGCAACCGAAACAATCTTATTGAGTTCAAAAAGAGTTAAATCCTGCACACTTTCACTCACCAAAACGCTGAACGTTAAGTTTTTACCATCTTCTGACTGCCATGTCGTTCCTCGATTACCACGACCTTGAGACTGAGAAATACTATAGATTGCTGTAAGATGAGGTAACACGCTTTCGCGAAAGCGTGCTCTCAATTCATCATTAGTAGATGTAGTGGCATGTAATTTGACTATTTGCAATGGACTATTTATCTATAGATTAAGTTTTATTTTGTAAAACCACTGGTAAAAAAAGAATAAATTTGTCACAACAAAAAATATTTAATGAATAAAGAAAAAGTTTCTACTGATGCGTTAATCGCTCAAGTGATCGCAGGAATAGAAGATGTTAAAGGTAACGACATCACTATCATGGATTTAAGAGCTATTGAAAACACTGTAACGAGTTATTTTATTATCTGCAATGGTAATTCAAATACACAAGTTAACGCCATCGTAAACTCCATACAAAGAAAAGTAAGCAAAGAACTTCAAGAAAATCCATGGCATGTAGAAGGTTCTTCTCAAGCTGAATGGGTTCTCATGGACTATGTAAATGTAGTGGTACATGTATTCCAAAAACACGTAAGAGAATATTATGACCTTGAAAGTTTGTGGGGTGATGCAAAAATCACAGTTATAGAAAGTGCTTATTAATTAAGATTATACAACAAAGAATGTCTGAAGAAAATAAATCAAAACAAAAGTCTGGAAATAATAAACCTATCCTACCTGGTGGTGGAAAACCTAAATTTAATGTTTGGTGGATAGCAATACCTTTAGTGCTGGCCTTTATAGCGTTTAATTTTATAAATAGCGCGGTAAATTCCCCTAAAGAAACCAGTAAATCTCAATTCTTTTCATATCTCGAAGATGGCGATATTAAAGAAGTAATAGTATGGAATGGAAGATATGCAGAAGTATTCCTTACAGATCAAGCTATAAAAGAAACTAAACATAAAGAAGCCCTTAAACCTAGTACGTTAAACCAGAATGATGTTGCGCAGTACAAGTTTGAATTTGGTGATTTAGAGATTTTTCAACCTCAACTAGAAGAAACTGTTGAGACTAATAATCTTTCAACTAAAGTTCTTTATAAAACACAGGACACCACATTTATGAATACCATCGTGTCCTTGTTACCTTTTATCATTATCATAGGGATTTGGATTTTTATAATGAGACGCATGAGCGGCGGTGGTGCTGGCGGCGGCGGTGGCCAGATTTTTAATATAGGTAAATCAAAGGCAAAACTATTTGATCAGAAGACAGATATTAAAACTACATTTAAAGACGTTGCAGGATTAGAAGGTGCAAAAGAAGAGATTCAAGAAATTGTAGATTTCTTAAAAAACCCAGAAAAATACACTTCTTTAGGTGGTAAAATACCTAAAGGAGCTCTTTTAATAGGATCACCAGGAACTGGAAAAACCTTACTTGCTAAGGCTGTTGCTGGTGAGGCAAAGGTTCCTTTCTTCTCCTTAAGTGGTTCTGACTTTGTTGAAATGTTTGTAGGTGTAGGAGCTAGTCGAGTTAGAGATTTATTTAAACAAGCCAAAGAAAAATCTCCTTCTATCATTTTTATAGATGAGATAGACGCAATAGGTCGCGCCAGAGGAAAGTCAAACTTCTCAGGATCTAATGACGAGCGAGAAAACACCTTAAACCAGCTTCTTACTGAGATGGATGGCTTTGGTACAAACACTAATGTAATCGTTCTAGCAGCGACTAACAGAGCAGATATATTAGATAAAGCGCTTATGCGTGCTGGTCGTTTTGACCGTCAGATCTATGTAGATTTACCAGATGTAAAGGAGCGTGAAGAAATTTTTGAAGTTCATTTAAGACCACTTAAAAAAGTAGATAATGAATTAGACACTTCATTCCTTGCTAAGCAGACTCCAGGATTCTCTGGAGCAGACATCGCTAATGTGTGTAATGAGGCAGCCTTAATTGCTGCCCGTAAAGGAAAAAAAGCAGTCAATAAACAAGATTTTCTAGATGCTGTAGATCGTATAGTAGGTGGTCTGGAAAAGAAAAACAAACTTATTACACCTTCTGAAAAGAAAACTATAGCTTATCATGAAGCTGGACACGCTACGGTAAGCTGGATGACTGAACATGCAGCACCATTAGTTAAAGTAACGATTGTACCACGTGGACAGTCCTTAGGAGCAGCATGGTATTTACCAGAAGAAAGGCAGATCGTACGTCCAGAACAAATGCTAGATGAAATGTGCGCCACTATGGGTGGTCGTGCTGCTGAGAAAGTCATCTTTGATAAAATATCTACTGGTGCTTTAAGTGATTTAGAAAAAGTAACTAAACAAGCTAGAGCCATGGTTACTATTTATGGACTAAATGAAAAGGTAGGAAACATTACTTATTATGACTCCAGTGGACAGCAAGAATATAGCATGTCTAAACCTTACAGTGAGGAAACAGCTGTAACCATAGACCAAGAGATTTCTAAAATTATAGAAGCTCAATATCAACGTGCTATTAAAATACTTGAAGAAAACAAAGACAAACTCACTGAACTCGCCGAAGTTCTACTGGAAAAAGAAGTGATTTTTAAAGATGATCTAGAAAATATTTTTGGGAAACGTCCCTTTATAAAAGAGGAAGCAGTAGCTCTTAAATCTTACACAAGAACCGAAGCGCCTACTATTAATTCAAAGGACGAGGAAGAATAGTTTGTTACTACTATAATAAGTAACTATATTTACCTAATCCCTAACGTAATTGAGTCCTCATAGATGAGTATTTTTAAAAAACTCTTCAAAAAATCCACTGACACAGAAACCTCTAAGCATAGTGATGCTGCACGCTCTAAATATATGCCAGAGGAAAAGCTTCCTTTAGATGAACGATTAATTCATAATTTCATCTCTCAAGGAGGACGTTTTCTATATTCATTAAATGAAGATGAAGTTCAGGCAAACTTTGAAGATGTGCTCGTTGAACATGATTTCTATGAAACTAAGGTATTATGTAATGATATGAATTTAAGAAGCCGTTTCAATGGTTTTAACTTGGAGTTTTCAGAAGTTAATAATGATTGCTCGTTCTTCTTAACCACCTGCGAGTATGTTATCGCAGATAATGGTGCCATTTTATTTTCATCTAATCAATTAAAAGAAAAAAAACCAGCTGACTTCCCTGAGACTATGGTCATACTTGCAACTGCGAGTCAAATAGTAGAATCCATAGGAGAAGGACTGCGAGGAATTAAACACAGAAGCGGATCCACTATACCTACTAATATAACAACCCTAAAGAACTTTCAAGAACCTAGTCTTCAAGAAAAAAAGGATCTCATGAATTATGGCGTCCCTAATAAAAGGGCGTATCTTATTTTACTAGAAGATTTATAAAATGAGAGAATTATTAGTAAGGTCTGTTTCAGGGATCATGTACGTCTCCTTAGTAGTATTAAGCGCTCTATATTCTAGAGATGTTTTTATTATTTTATTCTGTGTGTTTGCTTTTATATGCTTGATTGAATTAATGCCCATGATACGGTTAAAGCAATGGCTCATTTATCCTATGCTACCTATAAGCTATTTCCTCCTGGTCTGGTATGAGTGGCCTTCACATATTGAACCTTATCATGATCTTATAATTTACGGTCTATTATCAGCCACTATATTGGTTAACGTTTACCTTATAAGAGATCTTATCCTGCGCAATAGAATACCTTTATTTAATACTAAGAAACACATTATTGCCTTGCTTTACCTGATAGGTAGCAGCCTTTTTCTAGCCTTAATACCAGATGTTGTTGAAGAGTACAAACCAGAGTTACTTATAGGTATTTTTAGTATCATATGGGTAAACGATAGCTTTGCTTACATTACAGGAAAAAACTTTGGAAAACACAAATTACTGGAGCGTATATCTCCTAAAAAAACAATCGAAGGCTTTTTAGGAGGATTAATTATGGCACTATTAGCTGGAGCAGCACTACACTACTATGTAGAAGTTTATAGCTTATGGCAATGGATTTTACTAGCATTCATAGTTGCTTTTTTTGGAACAATAGGTGATTTAATTCAATCTAAAATCAAGCGACAAGCTGCGGTAAAAGATAGTGGCAGTATCATGCCTGGTCATGGAGGAATTTTTGATAGGATGGATAGTATTATTTTTGCTGCACCATTTGCTTACTTATTTTTTACAATTATAAATTATGTTTCATAAAGAAGGTACCGTTTCCATAGTAATAGGCTTCATAGTTGCTGGCTTGCTTACAGGACTAGCAACCCAAATAACAATGCCTTCATGGCTATCTTACCTAATAATAGCCATAGGTGTTATATTTCTAATCATCATTTTACAGTTCTTTAGAAACCCTAAAAGGCGCACCATACTAGATGACTCCACTATAGTCTCTCCCGTAGATGGTAAGGTAGTAGTTATAGAAAAAGTACAAGAAAACGAGTATTTTAAAGGAGAACGATTAATGATTTCTGTTTTCATGTCTCCCATTAATGTGCATGTCACTAGATATCCAGTAGGTGGTAAAGTAAGTTATAGTAAATACCATCCTGGAAAATATCTCGTTGCATGGCATCCTAAGGCAAGTGAAGAGAACGAGCGCACTACCGTTGTAGTAGATCACAAGAACGGTAAACAAGTCATGCATCGTCAAATAGCTGGAGCTCTTGCTAAACGTATTGTAAATTATGCTGTAGAAAATGAAAGCATTATACAAGGAAGTGAAAGCGGATTTATTAAATTTGGATCTCGTGTAGACATTTACCTTCCAGTGGACACTCCGGTAAGTGTTGCATTAAACCAAAAAGTAAAAGGTGGTGTCACCGTATTAGCACAGTTTTAATGACCGATAAGGATCTAGACATAGCATTTAATGAAGCTTTTGCAAAAGCAAACTCTGAAGAGCAATCTTTAGTTCCACCTGACTTGCAACTACACCTTTATGCGTATTACAAAAGAGCCATTGATGAGCCTTATGTAAGTAATAGGAGTTTTGAATCTAATGATTTAAGAAGTGCCTTTAAAATGAACGCACTTATTCAGGTACAATCCATTTCTAAAAACGAAGCAAAGCAAAAGTATATTGAGATTATTGAAAAACTCTACCCTAAACCTTGGTAAACTCAATTACAACGTGCAGAGTTTTGTTATCTACACTATGAATCTTCAAGAGGCATAAAATTATATTTCACCAAAAACGACCTCAAAAGAGGCCGTTTTTAAGAAAATCTCACTAAAAGTTTATCCTTTTAAAGCTTTTATACTCGCCTGAATCGTATCGATCTTAGCAAGTGCATCAGCCTCTTTTTGTTTTTCTTTATCTACTATTGCAGGAGCAGCGTTAGAAACAAAACGCTCATTACCTAATTTCTTTTGAACACCTGTAAGAAATCCTTGAGCACGTTTAAGCTCTCCAGCCAGTTTTTCAAGCTCAGCAGCAACATCTATGTTTCCTTCTAACGGTATAAAATACTCATTAGACTTTACTCTGTAACTAGCAGCACCACTTAATGGCTCACTAACTATTTCAATGCTAGAAACATTACCCATTTTCATAATTAAAGGATTATAATCACTAGCTAAATTTTCATTATTAATAGCACTTAAACTGATCTCATTTTTAAAACTGATCTGTTTATCCTTACGCACTGTTCTTATACCAGATATCACATCTTGAACCAGTTCAAAATCATTTAAAATATCAGTATTTATAGATCCAGCAATGGGCCATGTGTTTATACATAAAGCATCTTTTACGTCACGCTTTTCAATAGCCTGCCATAACTCCTCAGTGATAAATGGTGTAAACGGATGCATTAATCTCAGGTTATCTTCAAAAATACTTTTAACCTCAGCGAGTGTTTTAGGATCTATAGGTTGTTGATATTCTGGCTTTATGATCTCTAGTAACCAGCCACAGAAATCATCATATATTAACTTATAACTGGTCATTAACACATCACTAATCCTGTATTTAGAATAGTGATCCTCTACTTCATTAAGAACTTGAGCAAATTTAGATTTATACCATTTTAAACCTTGAGCAGCATATTCCGGTTGTGATAAGGACTCGTTTACTTCCCAACCTTCTATGAGTCTATAAGCGTTCCATAATTTATTCACAAATCCTTTCCCTTGCTGACATAGATCTACATCAAACATGATGTCGTTTCCTGCCGCAGCACTTAAAAGCAAGCCTACACGCACACCATCAGCTCCATATTCTTCTATAAGCTTTAAAGCATCTGGAGAATTCCCTAGAGACTTAGACATCTTGCGACGTTGTTTATCACGTACTAAACCAGTTAAATAAACTTTATCAAAGGGTTTTTCATCTCGTAATTCATAACCTGCAACAATCATACGTGCTACCCAGAAGAATAAAATATCTGGACCAGTAACTAAGTCACGAGTAGGATAATAATAATTAATCTCCTCATTTTCAGGCTCAAGAACCCCATTAAACACACTTATAGGCCATAACCAGCTAGAAAACCATGTGTCTAAAACGTCGTTTTCTTGACGCAGGTCTGTTGCTTGTAAACTATTGCTCCCAGTTCGCTTTCGCGAAAGCGTAACAGCATCTTCTATAGTACTCGCTACTACAAAATCTTCTTTACCATCACCATAGAAGTAAGCAGGAATGCGCTGTCCCCACATGAGCTGACGTGAAATATTCCAGTCACGTACATTTTCCATCCAGTGGAAATAAGTGCTTTTAAACTTAGCCGGTAACAGCTCTACAATATCTTCTCTCACAGCTTTTATAGCAGGTTGCGCCAGTTCTTCCATTTTTAAGAACCACTGATCACTTAATCGCGGCTCAATAACGGCTCCAGTGCGCTCACTAGTTCCTACTTTATGGACGTGATCTTCCTTTTTTATCAAAAGTCCTTTATCTTCTAGTTCTTGAGATATCTCTTTACGAACCTGAAAACGGTCTTTACCTTCATAGTGCAAACCAAAGCTGTTCAAACTTCCATCTTCATGAAAGATATCAATCACTTCTAGATCGTGTGTCTCTCCTATCTTCTTGTCATTCTCATCATGAGCCGGCGTAATCTTAAGCGCTCCAGTACCGAATTCCATATCCACATACTCATCTGCAATTACAGGGATTTCACGATTTACTATAGGAACAATTACCGTTTTACCTACTAGGTTTGTATAACGTTCATCATCTGGATGCACACATATCGCCGTATCACCTAATATAGTTTCTGGACGTGTAGTCGCTATAGAAACGAAGTCTTCACTTCCTTTAATCTGATATTTTAAATGGTATAAATGACCATTACGTTCTTCATAAACAACCTCTTCATCACTAAGAGTCGTTTTTGCCTCAGGATCCCAGTTTACCATGCGGTAACCACGGTAAATCATTCCTTTATTAAATAAGTCTACAAATACTTGTATAACTGATGCTGACATGTCAGCATCCAGCGTAAATTTAGTTCTAGACCAGTCGCAACTAGCTCCTAACTTTTTAAGCTGTTCTAAAATAATACCGCCATACTCATCTGTCCAGTCCCAGGCATGTTTTAAAAACTCTTCTCTAGAAAGATCATTTTTATCTATTCCTTGCTCTTTTAATTTCTTCACCACTTTTGCCTCTGTAGCAATAGAAGCGTGATCTGTTCCCGGAACCCAACAAGCGTTATACCCTTTTAAACGCGCTCTTCTGATCAACACATCCTGAATGGTATTATTTAACATGTGCCCCATATGCAATACACCAGTAACATTAGGTGGTGGAATTACAATCGTATAACTTTCTCTATCATCAGGTACTGAGGTAAAAAAATCATGCTCCATCCAGTAGTTATACCACTTATCTTCGGTAGATTTTGCATCGTATTTTTGAGCTAAAGGCATTTTAGGCTTAGTTTTTGAAATTTCATAGACAAAAATACTATTTACTTGAATTATACACAGCATTATCACCTGCTTAAACTTGTATTATTCCCTTTTATTCACACAGAGGAAATAACCATCGGGTAGTTTATAGTGACATGGTCAAGCAAGCTGAGGTTTCTATGGATACAGGAGAAAAGATCAAGTTAAAGTGAAGTATGACACAAGCCTTTAACCTACTAAGAGAAAAAATAGGAAATGTAATACCAAAGCACAGGTTCTTATAATCAATTATAAACAGAAAGGAAATCTTAAACTCTTTAATATATTTAAGTAGTCGTATTACCTTTGCAAAACAAAATAATTTAAATGCCAGCAATTTCTCAAAAAGGCTCCATCATGCCTTCTTCTCCTGTTAGAAAACTCGTTCCATTTGCAGAGGCTGCAAAAAAACGCGGTATTCATATTTACCCATTAAACATAGGTCAACCTGATATCAAAACTCCTAGCCAAGCTATTCAAGCCGTTAAGAATACTGATATGGAGATTCTATCTTACAGCCATAGTGCAGGAAATGAGTCTTACCGCAAGAAACTCGCAGCTCACTACAATAAGATAGACATGGGATTATCTATAGATGATATCATAGTCTCTACTGGCGGTAGTGAAGCATTGCTTTTTGCTATGGGAAGTATTTGTGATTATGGAGATGAGGTTATCATTCCAGAACCTTTTTATGCTAACTATAACGGCTTTGCAACAGCCAGCGGTGTTACCGTAAAACCCATTTCTACAACTATAGAAAATAACTTTGCCTTACCATCCATAAGCGATTTTGAGAAATTAATCACTGATAAGACCAAAGCCATTCTTATTTGTAATCCTGGAAATCCCACAGGTTACCTTTATACACAAGAAGAAATGAATCAACTAGCTGCTTTAGTAAAAAAGCACGATTTATTCCTTGTAGCAGATGAGGTTTATAGAGAGTTTGCTTATGATGGTCGCTCGCATCTTTCAGTTATGAATATGCCTGGACTTGAAGAACATGCGATCATGATTGACTCAGTTTCTAAGAGATACAGTATGTGCGGCGCACGTATAGGCTGCATGGTTTCTAAAAACAAAGAGGTCATGGCTACCGCTATGAAATTTGCACAAGCCCGATTAAGTCCGCCTACCTTTGCACAAATCGCTGCAGAGGCTGCTCTTGATACTTCACAAGCATATTTTGACGAGGTTATCAGTGAGTATATCGAACGTAGAAATATTTTAATAAACGGACTTAAAAACATTCCAGGAGTAGAGGTTGCAAATCCAGGCGGTGCTTTTTATTGTGTTGCTCAATTACCCGTAGATGATACAGATGCTTTTGCACAATGGATCCTCGAGTCTTTTCACTTAAATAATGAAACGATTATGGTAGCTCCAGCAGCTGGTTTTTATAGCACTCCTGAAGTAGGTAAAAATCAAATCAGAATCGCTTATGTTCTTGAAAAAGAATCACTGATTAAAGCAGTTCAGATTTTAGAAGAAGCTCTTAAAGCCTATAACGCGTGATAGAAATTAAATCGCATTTTGCTCTTAAAGAGTTCAACACTTTTGGTATAAACGCTTTCGCGAAA
>NZ_CBFIBE010000007.1:0-73076 GCF_965660805.1 Nonlabens sp.
AGCGTTTTTGACATGCTTAAAATAGGTGTAGGCCCATCGAGTTCTCACACCTTAGGACCATGGCGAGCCGCAGGTCGTTTTATTCAAAAACTGAAAGACTCTGGTAAAATAGGAAAGGTAAAAGGAATAGAAGTAGATCTTTATGGTTCATTATCACTCACAGGAATAGGACATGCCACAGACATCGCAGTAATAATGGGGCTGCTAGGAGCAGACCCAGAAACTTGTGCTATAGAACAAATTCCAGATGAAGTCGCTTATCTCAAAGAACAGAAGAAGTTACAAATAGATGGAGTTTATGTCATCCATTTTGACCCTAAAGAACATATTCATTTTAACAGAAAATTTTTACCCTACCATCCTAATGGTATGCGGTTCAGAGCGTTTCTAGATAACGGTAAAACTGTTTCAGAAAAATACCATTCTATAGGTGGTGGTTTTGTAGTTCAAGAGGAGCGCAAACGAGCCAAGCAAAAAAGGCTCGATTTTGAATGTTTCCCTAGACCTATTGAAAAGGCCAAAGACCTACAAGATTACTGCGATAGAGAAGGACGTAACGTGTCTGATATTATTCTAGAAAACGAGCGCTATCTTCATACAGATCAAGAAATAGATCAACGTCTTAAAGAAATTTGGGATGTGATGCTTGATTCTATGTACACAGGTTGTCATACAGAAGGAACACTTCCAGGTGGATTAAATGTACGCCGTCGCGCTTATGACTCGCATCTCAAACTCAAAAAAGGAGCTGAGTATTCTAATAAATATGAATGGATTGAATCCATCAGAGATACTGAAGTGAAATTTCGCGAAATTCTAAAATGGGTTTCATGTTTTGCTCTTGCTGTTAATGAGGTAAACGCCTCTTTAGGTCGAGTAGTGACAGCACCCACTAATGGTAGTGCTGGAGTAATACCTGCCGTGATGATGTATTACATGGTCATAGAAAATCATGATGCCAACTTTGAAGACGTTAAAAAGTATTTACTGGTAGCAGGAGCGATAGGATCGCTGTTTAAAAAAGGCGCAACTATAAGTGCAGCTATGGGCGGTTGTCAGGCAGAGATAGGAGTGAGCAGTGCTATGGCGGCAGGAGCACTTACTGAATTGATGGGTGGAACACCAGCTCAAGTTCTTATGGCTAGTGAAATAGCCATGGAACATCACTTAGGACTGACCTGTGATCCTATAGCTGGACTGGTTCAAGTTCCATGTATAGAACGTAATGCCATGGGAGCTATAAAAGCCATTAATGCTTGTGAAATGGCACTAGATACAGATGCTAAAAATGCCAAAGTACCACTGGATAAAGTCATAGAAACCATGTGGCAAACCGCACAGGACATGAATACTAAATATAAAGAAACTAGTGAAGGTGGACTAGCCGTTAATGTAGCGCTATCTGATTGTTAAGCAGTTTATTTTTTTATTAAGAATGCCCAATCCTTTTGGTAATCAGTAAGCAGTTGTAGCTGTTTTCCCTTTGAAAAGAGAAAAATTTCGACCGAGTACGGTTCAACATAAAGGGCTTGAAACCCTAAAAATTATTTTTATAAATCATCATTTAAAATCATTAAAAACTGCTAACTTAGAGCTGTAATTTCTCCTGCTTCCATAAGATACATTTACAGCTATGACAAATGAACAAATCCTTTCTCAATCCTTACCCGTTATCGAACAAAGTGAGTTTGAAAAACACCCTAAACGTTTTTTAAATAAAAAGCTGATAGCAAAATTTGTTTTCTTCGCTCCGCTACTTATTGGTATCGTGGTATTGTTTATTTATACAGAGCAGTGGATGGGCTGGAGTGCTCTAGCTGCATGGTTTGTATTATTGTTAGCATCCTTGTTTGTTTCTTATAAAGAGTTTTTTGTAAGAGGTTATGTGTTGCGAGAATTTGATATTACCTATAGGCATGGATGGCTTTTTCATCATCAAATTACGATACCGTTCAATCGCATACAGCATACTGAAATCAATCATGGTCCTATAGATCGTTTTTTTAGTCTTTGTGAGTTAGAAATTTATACAGCAGGTGGTTCTGCAAGTGATTTGAGTATCTCAGGTTTAGATCCTCAAGATGCAACGGCCATTAAAGAATTCATCTCAGAAAAGACGGCGCAACATGCTTGATATTGCACAACCTACGCGACAGAGTAAATTATCCATTCTGCTTTATTTCTTTAAAGGAGTTAAAGGACTAGTAGCTTTCGCTTTCTTTGCTTTATTCTCTATGAGATCTTGGACTAACTCGATGGCTATTGTAGCTGTATCTCTACTTGTTACCCTAGTAACTTTAGTCTCACCAGTATTACAATATGTATTCTTCACTTTTCACGTTGAAAACGATGAGCTTATTATTCAAAAAGGCTGGCTCTTTAAAGAACGCAAATCGATTCCTGTGGAGCGCATACAATCTATTAATATAACTCAAAATGTAGGGCAGCGCATTCTAGGAATAGTTGCTGTAGAGATCGATACCGCAGGCTCTAAGGCTAAAGAACTTGAAATTCCAGGACTGAACCGTCATTTTGCAGAGCAGTTAAAAAGCTTGCTCGGGAAAAAGAAAAGTCAAGCGGTTTCATATACTAGCACAGAAGATAATGATGTGACAGCGACTGCTCAAGAGGTTCCTGTGGCACAGAAAAGTACTTCTCGCACGGTATTTCAGTTGAATATTATTGATTTATTAAAAGTAGGAGTGACCCAAAATCATTTGCGTAGTGGTGGACTAGCTCTAGGTGTAGTCATAGGATTCTGGTATAAAATTAAAGATGCTGTTGAGAGTTTTTATGGTAATATTTTTGAATCGGTAGAAGTAGATGTAGAGCAGGTAGTAAAAGCTCCTGAGGCTTTAGGGAACAGAGTTTTAGTATTTATAGGAATTGGTCTTTTGGCCTTTTTAATAGTTTCTGTTCTGGTAAGTATCGTCATGGCCGTTAATAAATTTTATGATTATAAAATGGAATTAAAGGATGATTATCTAGAAATCACCATGGGACTATTCAATAAGAAGGAAATTAAAATTCCTTTATCTAAAATCCAGATATTAGAATTTCATTCTAATCCTTTAAGAAAGTTACTAGATTTTAAAACAGCACGTATTTATCAAGCACAGTCGCAAAACAAGAATGAATCAAATGTAGAAGTTCCTGCCTGTCATAACGCTTTACAGAGAGAACTTCAACAGCTTATCTTTAAGAAAACTATTGAAAAACCACAAAAAGAACTACTACCTAATCCATGGTCGCATGCACGACTAGATATGTATATCACGAGTTTATTTGGGTTACCTTTAATAGCAGTTGCTTCTTATTTTGAATACTATTGGGCGGTTCTTGTACCTGTTTTATTCATAATATTTATAGGTTTTATGGGCTATAAATATGGGCGTAAAAGCAAAGTCATAAGAGATGATGACTTCATTGTTTTTTATAAAGGATGGTTGTTTAATTCAGTCATAGTATCGCCTGTATATAAAACACAAGCTGTTGAAAAATGGCGTAGTATTTTTATTAAACGTAGAAGAGAAGCGCATCTTCAAGTACACACCGCTGGTGGGACCAGACAGCTCAAGTATTTAAAAGAAGGAGAGATTAATAGCATGCAAAACGACATCAATAACATTGTGATGCGGTCAGAGCTTAGCTGGATGTAGATTTATGGATACTGTCTCGTGTCTGCGATAGAGGTTATTTTCCACTTATCATCTATATAAACCATGGTAAAAACGTTTACGCCATTATGTGTAAAACCATCATTCATATAGAACTCGTAGGTTGTGTTTACAGTGGCGATATCCACGCTGTTAGTCACTTTTATTTGTATTAATCGTTCTTCAAAACTCAAGCTATCAGGAATTTGAGCGATTCCTTTAAGGAATTCATTTATAGAACTACTCTGTATTCTTTTACCCTTACTCGCTGATATGATCAAGGTGTTTAATGAAGCTCCTTCTACCATCATATTGCGTATTGCTAGCGTATCTTTAATGTGGAAATACCTAAAAAACTCTTTAACTGCTTCGTCAGGCATTTGTTTTTCATGAACAGGTTCTGATACCGATTTTTCTACCGTGGTGCTGTCTGTGTTTATAGGTTGTTGTGAATACGCTTTCGCGAAAGCGAGTGCCATAATTGCTATCAAAATTAAAGTGCTTCTCATCTTGTTCTATTTAATGTGGTAATATTAGTATTTTTACTGCATAAATACTGCTAAAATTATGTCAACAGCTAAAAAGGAATACAAAAGAATCACAGTAAAAACCCTTACTGAGATGAAGGCCAATAATGAAAAAATATCTATGCTTACTGCTTATGATTACACCATGGCACGTATTATAGATAGCGGTAATGTGGATGTGATTCTGGTGGGTGATAGCGCAAGTAACGTAATGGCTGGGCATGAAACAACGCTGCCCATAACGCTGGATCAAATGATTTACCATGCCAGTAGTGTGGTACGAGCTGTAGAAAGAGCTCTAGTGGTTGTGGATTTACCATTCGGTAGTTATCAAAGTGATCCTAAAGAAGCCCTGCGCAGTGCCATACGTATTATGAAAGAAAGCGGTGGTCATTCTGTAAAACTGGAAGGTGGAAGTGAAGTAAAGGATTCTATTAAACGAATTCTTCACGCAGGAATACCAGTTATGGGGCACCTGGGATTAACACCTCAATCTATATATAAATTTGGTACTTATACTGTAAGAGCAAAAGAAAAGGCCGAAGCTGAAAAACTTAAAGAAGATGCGCTAGCTCTACAGCGATGGGGTTGTTTTGCACTGGTTCTGGAAAAAGTTCCTGCGGCACTTGCTCAAGAGGTTGCAGAGAGTTTAACGATTCCAGTTATAGGAATAGGTGCTGGTAGTGGAGTAGATGGACAAGTGCTGGTTTCTCACGATATGTTTGGAATGACACATGAATTTAATCCTCGATTTTTAAGACGCTATTTGAATTTATATGAGGATATGGGAAGTGCGGTATCTAAATATGTTCAGGATGTAAAGGATCTTGATTTCCCTAAGGATACGGAGCAATATTAATTTCAAATTCACAGATAAATGATGTGCCTGTGAAGAAACTACTTTAAGCCTTTATTAGTTCGATTTTATCAATTAAAAGGTCAAATGATTCTTGAACCTTCTTTGTACCGATTAAAAATCTAATCTGGCTGATGTGCTTTTGGTCATAATTAGGTAAATTCACCTTACGACCTCTAAAAGTAGGAGTCATGTCTGATAATTGAATCTCTATCTCTTGCCATTCTCCAGTTGTTTTAAAGCTTTTCTGGTAACTGTAATAGGAAGAGGACTGATCTTTTATTCTGAATCTATATTCATGGCCATCACCTTTTAATGTAATACGTATTTTATCATTAGGAGTGACTTTTAGATCATAATTATTATTCTGTACAGAACTGAAACCACCATTACTTTCTGAAGTTACTATACCATGAAAATGAGCGTGACCATCATCATTAAGTTCAAATATACCTTGTGAAATACCACCCATAACGCGATCATCTTCTATGCGCCAGCTTGAAATATCAGCGCTTTTATGGAAATCAAAAACAGTTTGAATAGATGTTGCTGCCATAAGTAAAACTGTTGTAAATATAAATCGTATCATAATAGAGTAGACGTACCAATTAGGTAAAACTAACTTATGCAGTGATAGTTTGAGTAGTTATACTCAAGTTTTAGAATAGGAAATTAAAAAATCTATTTTTCCATCAACAATCCCAAAATATCAATCGCAGCTTCACTAATCTTAGTTCCTGGACCAAATACTGCAGCCACTCCAGCATCAAATAAATACTGATAATCCTTGCGTGGTATCACACCACCTACGACAATCATAATGTCTTCGCGACCATATTTTTTAAGCTCTTCCATTACTTGAGGAACTAATGTTTTATGCCCTGCAGCTAAAGAACTTACACCTAATACATGTGCGTCATTTTCTACCGCTTGTTTTGCTGCCTCAGCAGGTGTTTGAAATAGCGGACCTATGTCTACATCAAACCCGACATCGGCATAACCGGTGGCGACTACTTTTGCTCCACGATCGTGTCCGTCTTGCCCCATTTTGGCAATCATGATTCGTGGTCTGCGACCTTCTTTTTGAGCAAATAGGTCGGCGAGTTGTTGCGCTTTCGCGAAAGCAGGATCATCCATAATTTCTTTTTTATAAACTCCTTGAACACTTTTAATCTGTGCACGATACCTTCCATAAACAGACTCTAGCGCGTCTGATATTTCACCTAGCGTAGCACGTTCTTGTGCCGCTATCACTGCCAGTTCCAATAAATTCCCATCCTTATTTTTAGCGCAATGAGTAAGGTTTTCTAGTGCTTTTTGAACCTTTTCATTATTGCGGGAAGCTCTAATCTCTTTTAAACGTTCCACCTGTTCTGTGCGTACGGCTGCATTATCAACTTCTAGAGTATCTATGAGATCTTCATCAGGGCTAGGGTATTTATTTACACCTACTATGGTGTCTATTCCAGAGTCGATTCTAGCTTGTTTCTTTGCAGCAGCTTCTTCTATGCGCATTTTAGGAATACCAGCTTCAATGGCTTTGGTCATGCCGCCTAGCTCTTCAACTTCCTCAATAAGTTCCCAAGCTTTATGAGCAATTTGATCTGTGAGTGATTCTACATAATAAGAACCAGCCCATGGATCTACTGTTTTAGTAATTCCGGTTTCTTCTTGCAAATAGAGTTGTGTATTTCTAGCAATACGAGCACTGAAGTCTGTAGGCAAAGCTATGGCTTCATCAAGCGCGTTAGTATGTAAACTTTGCGTACCGCCAAAAGCTGCTGCAGCGGCTTCAATAGTAGTACGAGCTACATTATTAAACGGATCTTGCTCTGTTAGTGACCATCCGCTAGTCTGGCAATGTGTTCTTAAAGCCAGTGATTTAGAATTTTTAGGGTTGAATTGTTTAATCATTTTTGCCCAAAGCATACGTGCTGCACGCATTTTGGCAATTTCCATAAAATGATTCATCCCTATAGCCCAGAAGAAAGATAGTCTAGGAGCAAAAGTGTCTATATCCATTCCTGCCGCCAGTCCTTTGCGTACATATTCTAATCCATCAGCTAGTGTGTAGGCTAGTTCAATATCACTGGTGGCTCCAGCTTCATACATGTGGTAACCTGATATGGAAATAGAGTTAAACTTAGGCATGTTTTTACTGGTATATTCAAAAATATCAGATATGATTTGCATACTAGGCGATGGCGGATAGATGTAGGTATTACGCACCATAAATTCCTTGAGAATATCATTTTGGATCGTTCCACTTAATAGTTTTGGGTCCACACCTTGTTCCATAGCGGCTACTATGTAAAAAGCCATTATAGGTAGTACAGCACCATTCATAGTCATAGAGACCGACATCTTATCCAGCGGTATGCCATCAAAGAGTACTTTCATATCTTCAACACTATCTATGGCCACACCAGCTTTTCCTACGTCACCTACCACACGTTCATGATCAGAGTCATAACCTCTATGTGTTGCAAGATCAAAGGCAACAGAAAGTCCTTTCTGTCCAGCAGCTAGATTACGTCTGTAAAAAGCATTTGACTCTGTTGCACTTGAAAAACCGGCATACTGTCTAACCGTCCATGGTCGTCTTACATACATGGTAGAGTAGGGACCACGTAAATTAGGAGCAATACCAGCCACAAAATTTAAGTGTTCTAAATCTGCTACGTCTTCTTTAGAATACTCTTTTTTAATAGCTATCCCTTCTGAGGTCTCATAAGTAGTTTGTTCCAAATTATGAGATGAAGAGAAATTAAAATCGGCTTTTATGTTTGATATATCTTTTCTTTTCATGACATCTGTGCTTTTTCAGTAGAGGCTGCAATTCTCGATGGAACAATAGGTTGTATTAATGTCTTACGCGGATTTGCCTTTACAAATGGAAACAATTCATATTCTTTTTGTAGTGGTAAATCTGCATTTGGGTATTTGTTCACACCTACCAGCACTTTAGAACCGTTTCCTAAGTCGTTTAATTCTTGCGCCGCACTTTCTTTAATTTTACGCTGTATAGTGCCCTCAAACAGTGATTGTACAAATCCGCCAGCTTTTTCTATGGTTTTAAATAGCTCTAGGGCCTTTTCAGTTAATTGTTTTGTAAGAGTATCGATGTAATAAGAACCATCTGCAGCATTGTTGATTTTATCCAGGTATGCCTCGTCTTTTAAAATGCGTAACTGATTGCGAGCGATGCGATCTCCAAATTCATTTTCTTTATTAAAAAAGGCATCATATGGTAAGTTATAAACCGTATCTGCGCCACCTAAAACGGCACTCATACATTCTGTAGTGGTACGTAATAAGTTTACATTATAGTCAAGTAAAGATTTATTTCGAAGACTAGGACTCGCTGTAATATAGCAGTTTAGGTTTAAGTCATAGAGATTACCTATGGCTCTAGTTATAATGCGATATGCTCTATATTTTGCCACTTCCATAAAGTAGTTACTACCTATGGTGGTGTCTATATTTATTCTTTTCTCTGCTTTCGCGAAAGCGTTATAAAGAGTCTCATCGTGTCCTTTTTCAGTATCACAATAATGATTGAGATACTCGTTTAGATGCGCTGCAAAATAACCCAACTCTTGAGTTACGGTAGCACCAGCACTTTGATAAATACTTGTGTTTATGGTAAATTGAGAGAAGTAGCCCGGAAATGATTTAATGAACTGTGCATAAGTCTCATGATCTTGCGACTTGTTATTAAACCAGTTACCATCGCAAGCGAGCTGGTGTATGATATCTAAATGTACATAAGCCTTAGGGTTAACATCATGTATTTTCTGGATATAATCTAGGTCTATAAACTGAGGATGAATCTGAATACCATGCTCTGGAAGGTCTTGAAGTAATTCAACTGGATCGATATCCTTATGAGGTATCACAAATAACACACCTTCACATCCACGAGAGAGAACATTCTTAGCTTTTTTATTTGCCGCGGTGGCATTACCAGCATATATTTTTTGAGAAATATACCAGTTATTTGTTGCTCGAGCAGGTATCTGTAATTGTGGAGCACTATCGCCGTGATACATAGGTTTAATGTCTATACCAGCAGCTGTGTTAGTGATTAAAGTGTCATTATAGTCGGCTCCTTTAAGATCCATCTGGATTTTTTGTTTCCAGGCGGCTTCAGTAACGGGTTCAAAATCTTTAAAAAGTCGTTTACTCATCATTTTCTTTTTTTATGGAATCAGCATGTTGTATGATAAACACTTCTTCATTTTCTTTTTTCATAAGGTAGCGTTCACGGGCATATTTTTCTATTCCCGCACTGTCCTTTAAGGTTTTGATTCTTTCTTTATCTCGTTGAATACCTCGTTTGTAAAATTCTAGATTTTGTTCTTTTTCAGCTATTTGCTGGTCTAGTTCTTTATGAGAAGTAAGCCATGCACTGGCATCTAGAAAAAGAATCCATATTACAAATACAATGCTAATGAGCACATATTTATTTGCTATGATTTTCCAAAAACGTTTCTCTTTAAGCTCTTTAAAAGTCATCTAGATAAATTTAAGAAAATTCAGCGAGTCGCTGGTCTATAATTCCTCTTAAAATTTGAACACCTACGGTATTGAATCTATTAGTAGGTATGATCACATCTGCATAAGCCTTAGTAGGCTCTATAAACTGTTGGTGCATAGGTTTTAAAGTGCTCTGGTATCGTTCTAGCACCTCAGTAAGATCACGGCCACGATCTGCTATATCTCTTTTTAAACGACGTATTAATCGTTCATCACTATCACAATCTATGTACACTTTAATATCAAAAAGGTCTCTTATGCGAGGTTGGGTAAGAATTAAAATACCTTCTACAATGACTACTTTAGAAGGTGCTGTTTTAACCACATCTCCTGTACGATTATGATCTACAAAGGAATACACAGGCTGGTCTATAGTTTTTCCTTCCTTAAGCTCTAGAAGATGCTTTTCTAACAATTCAAAATCGATACTACTAGGATGGTCAAAGTTTATTTTTACACGATCTTCATAACTTAAATCGCTAGTGTCTTTATAAAAAGAATCTTGTGATATCACATTTACTTCGTGGTCTGGATAGGTGTGCACCATCTGATCTACTACCGTAGTTTTACCACTTCCTGTTCCGCCTGCTATTCCTAGTATGAGCATTAAAATATAGTTTATGCAAAAATAGGGATTTGAAGATGAATTTGAACTTGATAATAAACTCGAGTTTGAACTTGAATTTGAAATTTAATTTTTAAATGATTATCTAGATTTAATCATCATGAGCAATAACAAAACTCCTAACTCTTTTCTTTCCTAAAGGAAAAGGTGTTTAATGTATTTATTCAACTTTTTTCTGTTGTTCTAAATACATTGATTCTTTCATAATAAACCTTAATTCTATTTACTAAAGACTAAAATACTGCTTACTAATTACCACGCATAGCCATCATACGCTGGTACAATGTAGGGTGCGAGTAATTAAAAAACACATAAGCTGGATGTGGTGTAAGATTACTCAAACTGGTTTTGTTTAATTTCTTTAGTGCTCCTATGAGTGGTTCTCCTTCATAAGTATCTCTGGCATAAGCATCGGCTTCGAATTCAAATTTTCGCGAAAGCGAACTCATCACAATTCCTGTGACGGTAGAAATAGGAGAGTACAGCAGTCCAAAAGCCACCAGTCCTACATGAAATGACGAAATGGCAACACCTAATGATTCTGATAAAGTAGTGCTGTCCACAAATAAAGAAAATAACCACAGCGTGAAACCAGTCGTTACCGTGCTGGCTATGAGATTATAAATGATGTGTTTTCTTTTATAATGTCCTACTTCATGAGCAAGAACAGCGACTATTTCTTCTTCAGTTAATTTAGAAATTAAGGTATCATATAAGGTTACCCGTTTTTCATTACCAAAACCACTGAAATAAGCATTGGCCTTAGTAGATCGCTTACTGCCATCAATCACAAAAATCTTATCCAGTTGGAATCCTACACCTTGCGCATAACTAGCAATCGCAGTTTTTAAAGAGCCTTCTTCTAGTGGTGTTTGTTTATTGAATAGTGGTACAAACCAGCGTGCATAAAACATATTCATCAATAACGAGATCACAAATATTAAAATCCACACATACCACCAGAAATTTGCGCCAGCCCAATTATAGCAAACGATTACCAGTGATAATATACCACCACCAAGAATAGCAGTAAGCAACCAACCTTTTAATTTATCTATAATAAAAGTTTTAAGCGTCGTTTTATTAAAGCCAAATTTTTCTTCGATCACAAAAGTGGAATAATAGGAGAATGGCAGCGAAATAATCTCGCCAGCTGCTGCTATTACCGTAAAAAACAATAAACCTACGAGTATATCATGGTTTACCTGCGTGCGTGCCCATGAATCAATAATTGCAAAGCCGTCATAAAAAAGAAATAAAAGCACTGCTAGAAAAGAAAACGTACTACTAAATAGTCCAAAACGATAATTAGTCTTTTTATATTCTTGAGATTTTTCATACTCAGCCGCATCATAAACATCTTCTAGTTCTTGCGGCACTGGTTTAGAATACCAGCTATAATTTAAGTACCCTAGAAATTGATCTAGAACAAAATCAAAAACTAAAATCCCAATAATGATATAAAATAAAGTAGAAGCGTCCATTAAATATTTTTAACAAATGTAAAGGTTAAACATCACATGTTACTTGAAATCACGTTGCCTTTTTGCCTCAAAAATAAGTATTGCTGCACTCACAGATAAGTTCATAGAGTCTATGGCACCGCTCATGGGTATGATTATGTTTTGAACGGCAGCATCTCGCATTTCTTGGGATAATCCTGTCGCTTCAGTTCCTAGTGCTATAGCCGTGGCTGTGGTATAATCCATTTTATCATAGCGCTCACTAGATTGCAAGGTCGCTGCATATAAATGGATGTTTTTAGATCTTAAAAAGGCTATAAGTTCAGCAGTTGTTCCTGTTGCCGTAGGAACGGTAAATACACAACCTACACTAGAACGTACTACGTTTGGGTTGAATAGATCTGCCACTGGATTTGCTATAACCACGGCATCGACCTTAGCGGCATCGGCAGTTCTTAATATGGCACCTAGATTTCCTGGTTTTTCAGGAGACTCTGCGATTAGAATTAATGGGTTCTTAGATAATTTAAGATCTTGCAATTGTTGTGATTTCGCTTTAGCGAAAGCGATAACACCTTCTGTACCCGTTCTATAGGCAAGCTTTTCATAGACCTCTTGAGTAACAGAGATCACTTCAGGACTGCTATTTAAACCTATTTTTGAATAGACCTCTTGTGCAGTAAAATCATTTGTATCGAGTAGGATAGGACCGCAAACCAGGAGTTGTTCTAATATGAAACCTCCTTTGTGACAAAGCATCACTTCGCGCTGTCCTTCTACCATAAAAAGACCTTCTTTTTTACGTACTTTACTCTTGCGCTGCAACTGCTCTGCATGTCTTATAATCGCGTTATGTGGACTGGTTATGTGCTTCATCACCGCAAAGGTAAGAGAAAATGAAGTTGAACATGGAATCAAAAAAAATGATACCGCAACTATCTATATCAGTAGTGACAGGTTTAGTTAGGGATCTGATTATTGAACCACATTAACTTTTTGAACTTATACCAATTTACATTCCTAATGTCGCATATAATTATTTACGCAGCTACGGCTATACAAAGAATTGTCAGCTTCAACAAAGTAAAAAATAATTCAATTTGTTATAACGACATTATAAACACAAATAGGTATTACTTTTATAAAAAAAATAAAGCTCATGAATTTCCACACGAGAAAATGGATCAAACCAGAAGATTTAAACCCTAACGGAACCCTTTTTGGTGGGCGCTTACTGGAATGGATCGATGAAGAAGCTGCGCTATATGCTATTATTCAGCTAGAAAACCAAAAAGTAGTTACTAAATACATGAGTGAAATCAACTTTATTTCTAGCGCTAGTCCTGGTGATATTATAGAAATAGGAATAGAGGTAAATAAATTTGGTAAATCTTCTATAGACCTAAAGTGCGAGGTACGTAATAAAATGACTTATGAGACTATAATTACCATAGAGAGTATGGTTTTTGTAAATCTCGATGAGAACGGCAAACCATTACCTCATGGTAAAACCGAAGTAGAATATCAAGCAGAACGTATGAAGAAGAAAGGTTTTTAAGAAGTAGCTTTTTCTTCCATTAAATATTCTTCTTCCATCCAGAAGGTTCCAAAGGGTACCACAGACATAATCATTACAATAAAAGTGTCTTTAAAATTCCACTTTTTTTCTTGTGCTATAATAATGGCTACTACTATGTAAGAAAGAAATAAAACACCATGAGCCATTCCTATAATTTTGTTAGGCATTCCCATTCCTGCGATATACTTTAAAGGCATAGTGATAAACAGTATAAGCAAAAAAGAATAGCCTTCTATAATGGCTAGATATTTAAATAGCGTATTCATAATATATCATTTGGTTTGCAAAGATACATCTCTGTCCTATTGATAGTTCTAGTAATGGCTACTATGATCGTAAAATTAATGTTAAAAAATAGGCAGTTTAGGTAGGGCTACTATCTTTGTTATCTTAATAAAATTTCATGTCTCAAGAAAAACCATCCATACATATCATAGGCGCTGGAGTAAGTGGTCTAGCTGCTGCCATTACTTTAAAAAAAGCTGGTTATCAAGCTCATATTATTGAGCAGACTAGTAATGTAGGTGGTCGTGTAAAAACTGCTCAACAGCATGATTTAAAGATGGATCATGGTTTTCAAGTATTGCTGGATCAGTATCCTGCAGTACAAGAATTTTTAGACCTAGAAAAATTGAATCTAACCACTTTTGAGCCAGCCACTATTGTATTTATAGATGGTAAAAAGCATGTAATAGGAGATGCACAGCGCAATTTGAGCTATGCGTGGAGCACATTAACAGCAGGAGTAGGTAGTTTAGGAGACAAATGGAAAGTTTTTACGCTTTCGCGAAAGCTAAAACAAAAAAGTCTTACTGATATATTCAACAGTCCAGAAACCACTACGCTAGAGTACTTGAAAAATTATGGATTTACTGAAAGGATGATTCAAAATTTCTTCAAGCCTTTTTATACCGGCATATTTTTAGAAACAGAATTACAAACCAGCAGTCGTATGTTTGAATTTGTATTTAAAATGTTTAGTGAAGGAAGTGCAACAATTCCACAAGCGGGAATTCAAGCTATTCCAGAACAAATGGCGGCTGGACTTACAGACCAAATACAATTTAATACACCGGTTAAAAAGGTACTTAATGATACTATTCATTTAGAAAATGATGAGCAGTTAAAAAGCGATTACACCATAATAGCAACTCCTGCCGAAGATATGGTACCTAATTTACCACAAGCTGATAAGAAATGGCATAGTGTTCAAACATTATATTTTGATACTGATGACCATGGTTTTGATGCTCCCATGATAGGACTTATTACCGGTGATGGATGTCTGAGTAATAATTTTCATTTCTTAAATGATGTGTTTACTGATTACCCTAAAGTGATCAGTGTAAGTGTAGTAGCGCAGCACAACTTAACTAATGATAGACTAGAAGAACGTGTACGTAAAGAGCTGAATGAGCAAGCAAATATTGAAGCTGGTGACTTAATTAAAATGATGCATATTAAAAAAGCATTACCTACTTTTAGAAGTATTCAATATGCCATGACTCCAAGTGAAACACAACTTACACAGCACATTTTTCTAGCTGGTGATCAATTGAGTAATGGTTCTTTAAATGCTGCTATGCTTAATGGTAAGGCGGCAGCACAAGCAGTGATTTCTAAAATAGAAGGAAATCCATTAGTGTAAAACTATCGTGCCGTAGGGTCAGCCTCTTCTTGATTTATATCAAACACAGATTCTTTTTTGTTACCTAAGATGCTAACTCCTTTCTGTATGAGTAAATTATTAGGATAGGTAATGGTTTCACCATCGTTAGTTTTTAAAACTAAATAAAATCCCTTTATATCTTCAATTACAGCAGTTACAGGTAAATCTTTATCATGTATTCTTATACGGTCACCTATCTTAAATGGGAAAGCAAAATAAAGTATAAAGCTAGAAGTCACGTTACTCAGTATACTCCAGTTAGCAAAAAAGGCAACACCTATAACTGCAAATGTAGAAGCTAGAATGGTCCAAAAACCATCTTTAGATATTCCCCAAACAAAAATTATAGTAATGGTGGCCAGTGTCCAAAGTAGGTAACCTACATATCTATTAATGTACTGGCGTCTTAACTTAGAACGGTTTAAATCTTTTGAGAGTTTTGCGGCACTCCAGGTTACAAAACGATGGATAGTTATAGTTAAAATGAGAACAACTATAGTAAAAATTACTTCGGTACGACTTAAGAATTCTATCATAATCCTAATTCTTTTCTTAACACTTCATCTTCATTACTGTTTTTAGTCCAGTAAGGTGTGTTCAATGTTTCTATTAAAGTTCCTGTAGATACCATCGGTTTTCCACCATCGTTATAGCGGTCCATCCATGCTAGAATTTTATGAGGAAATTCCTTTTGAACCTTAAAGGCAATCATGCGGTCTAATTCGGTAAAACGTAAACTATAAAGCAACCCATCTTCTATTTCTCTTAGAGAAGCTGTAGCATCATAAGCCTTAGTTTTTATATGCTTTAACCTTAAATACTCAGTGCTAGGAATCACTTTCATAGCACCAGTAGGCATCTCTCGAGGATTCAATCTTAATTGGATAGGGATTTGATTTTCCGTCATGACATTTTTTACATTCGTTTCATAATCTACCTCTGATTGGAAATAGGAGAAGAGCTCAATATCATATTCCTCTTCATTTTGGTTGAATTGCATGTAAGTATGACCACACCATTCCTGAATACTCGAAGATATTTTAAGCGCATTATCTTTTTTGTCGAGCGGTAAAAAAGTACTGCTCATCATAGAATAAGGGTAAATACCTGTGTTAAAGTCACGAGTTGCGTTCAACTTCATAACAGGACGTGTCACCTCATCGGTTTGATCTGCCTTCACTTCGTCTATAGTATCATATGGTTCTGTGACAAATATTAGAACTGCTTTTCCATTTCTTAATGTTCCATAACGAGACTGAGATAGTTCATAGCTACTTATTTCGGCCTTACCAGCATACCAGTAATCTTTAAATTCTTGGGATAGTTTTAAGTTTTCTAAAGATTCAAATCTTTCCTTAACTTCTTCTTGAACAAGAGGCTGTACCATTTTTTTATCGCCAGTATTACAGGAGACTAGCATTACAGCTAGGAGTATATAACATATTTTTTTCATCTGTTTGTATTGTTAGGTAAATATAATATTTGTCATAGCAATAGGATATAAAAAGCCGTAAAGTATTCTTAACGATAAAATGATACTTTATGATTTTTCTAGTAGAGTAATCCACTAAAAAAAGCCAGATTTGTGCTATAAATAAAGAATTATGAAAGATGTAAAAGCATATGCAGCTCAAGATAAAGATGCTGCACTTCAAGAGATACAGATCAAAAGACGTGATTTATTAGATAATGATGTCGCTATTGATATTATGTATTGTGGAGTTTGTCACAGTGACATCCATGCAAAACTAAACGATTGGGGAAATGCAAAATACCCGATAGTTCCAGGACATGAAATTATAGGTAAGGTGACTGCTGTAGGTTCTAGTGTGAGTAATCACAAAGTAGGCGATTTGGTAGGAGTAGGATGTATGGTAGACTCTTGTACCGATTGTAGCGCTTGTAATGAAGATATGGAAATGTGGTGTGAAAATGGATCTACGAGTACTTATAATAGTAAGGATAAACACTTAGGCGGTCATACATTAGGAGGCTATTCTAAGCATATCGTAGTAAGAGATCATTTTGTTTTAAAAATACCTACTCAACTCGATACTAAAGCCGTTGCACCACTATTATGTGCAGGAATAACGACTTACTCGCCTTTAAAACACTGGAATGTTAAGAAAGGAGATAAGGTAGGAGTGGTAGGCCTAGGAGGTTTAGGTCACATGGGTATTAAGTTTGCGGCTGCTATGGGAGCAGAAACAGTAATGATCACCACAAGTGAAGAAAAGGCCCAAGATGCTAAAAGACTAGGAGCAAACCAGGTTATTATTTCTAAAGACCTTGATCAAATGAAGGAACATAACAATAGTTTTGACTTCATTTTAAACACTATTCCGGTAGGTCATGATGTAAACCCTTATTTAGCCTTGTTGAAAAGAGATCGCACGATGTGTTTGGTAGGAGCCATTGAACCACTAGAAAATATCCATGGCGCAAACCTAATATTGAGAAGGAAAAATCTAGCCGGATCCCTCATAGGAGGTATTAAAGAAACTCAGGAAATGCTAGACTTCTGTGGTGATCACAACATCACATCAGATGTAGAAATGATTGATATTCAAGATATTAATACTGCTTTTGACCGTGTTCAAAGTAATGATGTAAAATATCGTTTTGTTATCGATATGGAATCATTATAAATTTTCGCTTTCGCGAAAGCAAAGGATGTAACCCAATAGCTTTTTAAAACTTCAAAAAAAATATTAAATACAAGTTAGAAGGTTTTGTTTCCATTCCACAAAATATTATGTCAAATAGAATATTCTCATAAATTATAAATGTTGAAGAGAATCTTTTACATCTAATTATTATGTCCTTGATAATGATCTAGCACGTTAATATCATTATGATTTTAAATTAATGAAGTCGATTTAAAATGGATGTTATTTCTCCCAAATTCAAAGCAAGACTATAAAACCTTTCTTTATAGTGTATAAAATAATATCTATTTATAGCATTATTAGGAGTACAAGTATTACCATACAATTATAAAACTCAGAATTTAATGTTTTATCTTCTATAATATTCATGGATAACAAAAATGTTTTATAATTTATATTATGTCAAATAGAATATAGGAACTTCATTAATCACCACATTATATGTAGCCGTGTTATCACAACCGACTATATTAGTGACTAAGCATACTCATGAATGTATTTCTCTTTTTGTAATAAAAAAACGGAAAGAATACTAAAAGTAAAGAGCATATATACTAACCTAAATTAAGGAGTTGCTGAAAGCGGCTCCTTAATTATTTAATTTTACTGTTACGATATCTACAGAACTCTCAACGGTTTGCATCGCTTCCATATCCTTTTCATCTAAAGTAATATCAAAGGCGTCTTCTACATCTAAAGCGATATCTACTAAATGAGCGCTGTTGATACCTAAATCTTGCATTAAATGACTGCTAGGTTCTATAGCACTGGCATCTACATCTTGAGGTAAATAAATTTTTACAATATCATGCAGTTTTTGATGGATATGTTCTTTTTTCATAATTCAAAATTACTAATAAATTAACGTAGTAATTACTCAAGATCCCATTTCTTAAGGACCACCGCAGCATTTACATCACCAAAACCAAAACTTGCTTTCATCATTACGTTAATCTCTGTTTCTATAAGTTGTACAGGGATTTTATTTTCAGAATAAAGAGGTTTAATTTCGTCATGTAACTCTGTTATATTCTGATTAGGAAAAACTTTTTGCTGTTTTAATTGCAATAAACTACCTACTAACTCTATACTACCAGCTGCAGCAAGGCAATGTCCTATGGTAGATTTAAAACTATTGAGGTAAGGTAATTTATCCTTTAAACTTAAAGCTTTTACCCAGTTTTCAACCTCATAGCCATCTTTACCAGTTGCAGTAACATGCCCATTAATAGCTTGAATATCTTGCCCTTTAATTTGTGCGTTTTTTAACGCTTGTATAAGGCATTTTTGAACAGCAGCACCATTTGGTGCTGTCATACTACCACTACCACGGTGACCACCAGAGTTAAGTGAACCTCCTAAGACCTCTCCATAAATAGTTGCACCACGTTTGAGAGCACTTTCTAGATCCTCAAGAATCATAGCTCCTGCTCCACTTCCTGGAACAAATCCTGCTGCATCATTTGAAAATGGCCTGCTGGCTTGTTCTGGTAGGTTGTTATATTTAGTAGGTAATATGCGCATAGCGTCAAATCCTCCCCAAATGTAAGGTCCTGAATCACTGGTAGAACCTACCAGCATTTGTTTTGCTTGACCATGGGCGATACGTTCATAACCCATTATAAAAGCCTCAGTACCCGTACAACAAGCGCTGGAATTACTAGTTGCTAAATTTCCTGCGCCTAATTCACCAGATAACCAAGCACTGATACCACTGGTCATAGTCTGTATAACACTGGTACTTCCTAATCGTCTAACTCGATTATCATCTATGAGGTGGATTGCTTCTCTAAATTTCTCTCCACCACTCTGCCCAGTACCCATAATAATCCCAAAGTCATCTAGAGCATTATCCTTTTCCGCAGGAATTAATCCAGCATCATTAAAAGCGTCTATTCCTGCAATAACTCCATAGACTAAACCGCTGGCCTTTAAACCTCTTAATTGTAGTGGTGTAAAATAATGAGACAGGTGTTCTTCTGGTATTTGTGGTGTTCCAGATACTTGACACCCAAAATTCAAATCTGCAAGTTGTTGATCAAATCGCAAACCGCTTTTTCCCGTTTTTAAAGAGTTATAAAAGTCGGCTAGGTTTATGGCATTAGGCGCAACCACGCCCATTCCAGTTACCACTACTCTATTAAGATTTGATTTATTCACCTTGTTCCTGGTTTATCAGTTACAATCATACCACTCACCCAACCTTCAGCTACTTTTTGCCCGTTTTCATCTACCATTTGAACCCTACATTTAAGTTTTCCAAAACGGAAATATTCTTTCTTAGCAGTTACTATAACCGTAGTTTCTGGTTTTACAAGATTATTAAAAAGTATGTGGTTCTCGGTAAAAACAAAGCTCATAAACTCATTCTCTTCCCGCATTAAATAAGTACCTAAACAAGCGAGCCCTATTTGTGCCATACATTCTATAAGTATGACTCCAGGTGTCACAGGATGGTTTATAAAATGATGTTTATAGAAGTATTCGCTTTCGCGAAAGCGATATACACCGATAACATGCTCCTCATCCATTTCGAGTATATGATCCACAAATTTAAAACCATCGCCATAAGGTAGGTTTGCTACTATTTTATCAAATTCTTCTAATAACATATATTCAATAATAACTTCATATGAATACCTTAATGTAATTGTAAATCAATTTATTGTAATGACTCACCACCATCTACTTTTATCACATTTCCCGTTATCCATTGAGATTCTGAGCGAGCTAAAAGATAAACCGCATCTGCCACATCTTTAGGATCAGTAAGCCTGCTGTACGGATTACGTTTCAAGCTTGCTCCCTTCAGTTCTTCATAACCTGGAATGCGTTTTAAACTTTCTGTATCTGTCACACCAGCCTGAATGCAGTTTGCTGTTATTTGCTCTCTTGCAAATTCTAACGCAATACTTCTAGTAATAGACTCCAGCACTGATTTTGCCGCACTTACAGCTGCATAACCTATCATGGGTTTTCTACTTCCTTCACTGGTAAAACTGATAACTCTTGCTGGTTTTGCAAATAATTTAGTATCATATAATTGTGCAACCCAACTGTAAAGACTAATTCCCATAGAATGAACCGTTTGCTGAAAATCTCCAGTATTTAATACTTGATTACCGGTCATGGGTTTTAAATTTCCTTTTGAAATACTATGTAATAACAAATTAACTTTATGGGTGTTTATAAAACTCTTGATATCAGTAATGGCTTTAGTGATATTTTCTTCTCGAGCTGCATCTATATTTAAAACCAGCAAGTCTATTCCATGATTACGTAACGATTGAAATTTATCTTCTATGTATGGTTGTTGCAGTCGGGAAGCACGATATAAAATTATTAAATTCATTCCGTGCGCTGCCAGTTTTAAGGCACTTGCATAGCCTAGACCGCTGCTGCCGCCTAGGATAATTCCATATTGATCTTTTAAGTCTTTTACCATTCTAATAATACCCGTTGTGCCGTAAAACCAGGCCCGAAACTTAACATCAAGCCTCGTTCTCCTGTTGCAATTTCTTGATTCATAAAACGTTCTAGTACAAATAACACCGTAGCGCTACTCATGTTTCCGTAAAGTCTAAGAACTTCTTTAGTATCGTTAATGTTCTTACCTAGTCCAGCAAAAAGTTCTTCTACGGTTTGAACTATTTTCTTACCACCTGGATGGAATATTAAATGATCTATATCTTCAATTGTTAATCCTTGTTTCTCTAAAAACGGATGGATAATTGCTGGAAAATGATTTGCAATAGTTTCTGGAACTGCTTTATCCAAAACCATTTGCAAGCCGCTATTTACCAGGTCAAAACCCATCATGTGTGTTGCATCTGGAAAATGATACATTTCATGAGCATTGAGATTTGGTCCATGGTCGTCCTGGTGTGACGACAGTAATACACAAGCACATCCATCACCAAAAATTGCTGCACTCACCATATTTGCCATGGAGTAATCCTCAAGCTGAAAAGTTGCCGTAGGTGCTTCTATTGCTACTACTGCCGCTCGTTTATTAGGGTTTGCAGTTAAAAACTGTTGTGCATATATCAATCCAGATACTCCTGCCACGCAACCCATTTCTGTAACTGGTAATCTGTAAATGTCTTGACGCATTCCCAGACTATTGATTAAATAAGCATCTATTGATGGAATCATGATACCCGTGCAACTTACCGTGATGATGTAGTCCAGATCTGTAGCATTCCATTGCGCTTTTTTAAGAGCTTTTTTTACCGCTTGTTCTGCTAGCGGTACTACTTCTCGCTTATAAATAGTATTGCGTTCTTGAAAAGATGTTTTAGTAAATACTTCTATAGGGTCCATAATGGAATACCGTTTATCTACCGCGGCACTTTCAAAAATCTTGATCGTTTTGCGTCGCAATCGCTCGTCTTGATCTGCAAGCCACGTTTCTACAAAGGGCAAGATTTCTTTAGTCTCTTTATAATACTTAGGTAATTGCGTGGCAACTGCTTTAATTTTTACACTCATAAACGGGAATTATCCATATATAACGGAACGACCACTTCCACTGAATCAAGTCATTTTTAAAAGGAACTAAACCTGCATATCGCATAAAATCGGCACGTTTAAAACCACTAGCGATAGAGATTAATCCATCATGTTTAGAAATTTCATTTCTTATAAAAGTAAGGCATAACAACTGAAAAAGTCTAAAAGCTATTATACTTCTATGTAAATCGTTGATAATTATGGAATGAGTCGTTATTTCCTTAAACTTCTTTAGAAAATTTAAAATTTCTTCATCATTAAAATGATGCATAGTAAGTGTACTTGTAAGAATATCACAATCTATTTCATGCGGACTGATTTTTAAAATATCGCTTTCGCGAAAGCGTATTTGTTCAAATTCCTTACTTTTTACACGAGCGACTTCTATAGAATGAGCACTAAAATCAAGGCCTAAAAAATGAACTCTAGGATCTTTAATATGTTTTGCTAAATATCGCAACATCTCACCATCACCGCAACCTGCATCTATGATAGTAATTTGTTTTTTATCAATGTGTTGCAGTTGTTTAAGAATCGCATTTAAGGTAAATTTAAAGCCACCTAACCATCTATTCACCTTATTAATATCGTGTACAGCAGCCTGCAATTGTGCCTTATCAATGGATGGATCATCCATCCACTCAGGTTCAGTATTTCTTAAATGATCCTGATAAATCATGGTAGAATAATTTTACCATGTGTTTTTTTAATAATAAGCGGTAATAAAAATGGTAGTTTTTCAATCATCCAGTAAGCTATATTTGAATATTTCTCCCTTAGCAATATTTCTTGCAGCCATCTTCCATAACGTAACCTTGAAGAAAAGGTTCGTTTCCATTCCATAGCATAATTCATAAGCATTTGATCTCTAGTTACCTCTTGATTTATAAAACGATTCACATGTTTACACGCAATATGTGCGCTATGGATCGCCATTGCCATTCCATTACCACATAAAGGATGAATGAGTCCTGCTGTATCTCCTATCATGATTAACTTACCTTCTACAGGGTCTTTTTGTTCAAAAGAAATCTGGGAAATAGCAATGGGTTTTTCCCATTGAGGTATTGCCGTTGTAAAGAATTCTTGAAGTGCTTTATTCTGTGAAAGTACCTTTTTATTAAATAGGTCTATTTCTTTATAATTTTTAAAAGACTCATAATGCGCTAAGTAACAAAGATTTACAATTCCATTTTCTACTTGTGATAATCCAGCATAACCACCTTTAAAAGCATGTAATTCTACTTTATTATTTGGCATGTCATATTTGTAGTGCATTTTAACCGCTAGCCAAGGTGATTTCTTTTTGATAAAGTCTCTGTTGAGTTTCTTATCTAAATTAGATCGTTTTCCAGTAGCTAGCATAACTTGTTTTGCCTTATAAATAGAATGACCTACAGCTACTTGAAACGTGTCTTTTATGTATTTTACATCAGTGACGCGCTCTTTAAGGAAAGTAGCTTTTTTAATCACTTTCTTGTAAAGTTCAAAATCTAACGTATAGCGAGAAATACCCATGCCACCCAAAGGAAGTTTAGTGGACGCCGTATGATCACCATTTCTGGTAAATTGAAAGTTGTTAATTTTTTTTGAGGATAATGACTCGAGATCGATCCCTATATTCTTTAAAAGCGTTTCTATTTCCAGGCTCAAGTACTCACCACACATCTTATGGCGTGGATAGGTGTCTGGATCTATGATAAGAACCTTAAAATGTTGAGATAACATAACCGCAGCATATAATCCTGAAAGACCACCACCAGCAATTATAATATCATAGTTTTTTTCCACTTGTTAAAGGTAGATAAAGGTTTCTATTCACATAAACGATTAATAGGATATTAATTCTTCTACACAAATTTTAAGTTTTTCAATAGGTAGATAGTTATTTTCTAGTCCTTTTTCAAAAGGAATAGGCGTGTCTAAACTACCTACTCTTCTTACAGGAGCATCGAGGTATTCAAAACATGTTTCCCCTATAAAACCAGCAATATCAGCTGCAACACTACCTGTTAAGTTATCTTCAGTAAGAACTATAACTTTACCAGTTTTACGCACAGCTCCTATAATAGCTTCTTTATCAAGCGGCACTAAAGATCTTAAGTCTATAAGTTCTATATTATAATTCATTTCTTCCATTAGAGCTATGCTCCAGTGAACACCAGCTCCATAAGTGATAATGGTAAGATCTTCTCCTGTTCTTAAGGTAGCGGCTTTTCCTAAAGGTAAATTGTAATAACCTACAGGAACATCTCCATAAACACTACGGTAAAGAGCCTTATGTTCAAAAAATAAAACAGGATTAGGGTCTTCTATAGCTGCAGTAAGCAACCCTTTAGCATCTGCTGGAAAAGCTGGAGATACTATTTTAAGTCCTGGTGTGGTGTAGAACCATGATTCATTAGTCTGTGAATGAAATGGTCCTGCTCCTACTCCAGCACCACATGGCATTCTTACCACTACATCTGCTTGTTGATTCCAGCGGTAGTAAGATTTTGCCAGGTAATTAACGATAGGATTAAAACCACTGCTCACAAAATCTGCAAACTGCATTTCTACTACGGCTTTCATTCCAGCGATACTCAAGCCCATTGCTGTTTCTACGATGGCGCTTTCACAAATAGGTGTGTTTCTGACACGGTGATTGCCATATTTTTCTACAAAGCCATCAGTAATTTTAAAAACGCCACCATATTCAGCAACATCTTGTCCCATAATCACTAAATCATCATAGCGATCCATCGCCTCATCCAGTCCATCTTTGATAGCATCTACTAACCTGATGTTTGTGGTTTCGTTACTTGCGGCCACTGGAATAAACTCATGTGGTGCAAATACGTCTGCTAGTTCTTGTTCTGGTGTGGATTGTGGTAACGCTTTCGCGAAAGCGGTTTCTAAACCATCATTTATAGCATCTTTATACTCATTATTCCATTCCTCAATCTGTTCTTTGCTGATGTGTTTCTCATCCAAAAGATATTGCTCAAAACGGGTTAAAGGATCTCTTTCTTCCCAGAATTCCATTAGCTCATCTGGTACATATTTAGTACCGCTCGCCTCTTCATGACCACGACGTCTAAAGGTTTTAAACTCGATTAAAACAGGTTTAGGGTTCTCACGGATATCATTAAGTATGGCTGAAATCTTAGTGTAAACTTCTACAATGTTATTACCATCTATAATATGAGATTCCATACCATAGCCTACCGCACGATCAGCAAGATTTTTACAGTTGTACTGTTCACTAGTAGGCGTACTCAGTCCATATCCATTATTCTCTATACAGAATAAAACGGGTAAATTCCAAACGCTGGCTACATTAAGCGCTTCATGAAAGTCACCTTCACTAGTTCCTCCTTCACCTGTAAAAACAGCGGTGGCAAGACCTGTTTTCTTTAATTTTTGGGCAAGTGCAATCCCATCTGCAACACCTAATTGTGGTCCTAAATGGGATATCATCCCTACAATATTGTAATCTTGTGTACCAAAATGAAAACTACGATCACGACCTTTAGTGAAACCTTCTTCTTTTCCTTGCCACTGAGCAAATAACTTCCATAATGGAATATCGCGCGTAGTAAAAACACCTAAGTTGCGATGCATAGGAAGTATGTATTCCTCTTTATTCATTGCGGCGGTAACTCCTATAGCAATAGCTTCCTGACCTATTCCAGAGAACCATTTAGAAATACGTCCCTGACGTAATAGAATGAGCATTTTCTCTTCTATTAAACGCGGTAATAACATTCTCTTGTAAAGATGTAGTAAGGTTTCAGAATCTAAGTTGCTGTTATATAAATCAGTGAGATTTTGAGGGTTTGTTTCTGTCATAATTAATTAATGATACTCAAATGTAGCATAATCATAGATTATAGCTGTAAAAGACTCAAGAATGTGTGAGGCATTTACTAACTTTGTTATCAACATATTTTTATCATGACTAATATTCCAAGTGTAGATCTAGCAGATTTCTTAAGTGATGATGCTAGTAGAAAACAAAAATTTATAAACGAGATCGGTAAAGCTTATGAAGAGATAGGCTTTGTAGCATTAAAAAACCACTTTCTATCTGACCAACTTGTAGAAGAACTGTATAGCGAAGTGGAAAAGTTCTTTAAACTACCTGTACAGGTAAAGAAAGGCTATGAACGTGAGGAAATAGGTGGGCAACGTGGTTATGTATCCTTCGGTAAGGAACATGCTAAGGGTAAGAAAGAAGGCGATTTAAAAGAGTTTTGGCACTTCGGTCAGGAAGTAGCTCCAGATGCTAATATTGAAGAAGATTATCCAGATAATGTTATCGTAGAAGAGTTACCTGATTTTAATAATACAGGTATGGAGGCTTATCGCATGCTGGAAAAAACAGGTATTTATGTGTTGCGAGCTCTTGCTTTACATATAGGAATAGATGAACATTACTTTGACCACTGGGCAAGTAACGGAAATTCTATTTTGAGACCTATTCATTATCCACCTATTACTAGCGAGCCAGATAATGCGGTGCGTGCTGGTGCTCATGGAGATATCAACCTAATCACCTTATTAATGGGTGCAAGTGCTCCTGGTTTACAAGTGCAACGTCGCGATGGTGAGTGGCTGGATGCAATTGCTAAGGAAGATGAACTGGTTATTAACGTGGGCGATATGTTACAACGTCACACTAACAATAAATTAAAATCTACCATTCACAGAGTGGTGAATCCGCCACGTGAGTTATGGCATACCAGCCGCTACTCTATTCCATTCTTTTTGCATCCTCGTAGTGATATGAAACTGGATTGTCTGGAAGAATGTGTAGATGATGAGAATCCTAAGCAATATGATGATATTACCGCTGGAGATTTCTTGCATCAACGATTAGTGGAAATCGGGTTGATTAAGAAGTAAATCTCAGTTAAAAGTCAACATGGAATAACTGTTATCTGTTGTATTAAATTAAAACATATCTAAATGACTAAATCATTATCAGGCGACTTCATATTCATAGCTTTTATACTAGTATTAACCCATGTGGTTTCTAATTATACTATAGAAGAAGAAACATTACCGCTGGCAGAATTGTTTACATTTAAGAAAATATTGAGCCTTTTAGTGGGAACAATTGCGGGAACTATCGCCATGTATTTTTTTAAGAAAAGTAAATTTATAAAGTCAATAGATAAAAATAAGTAAACGTGGACTTAAGCGATCAATTAAAAAACCTATTCCCAGAGCACGATTTTAAGGAAGAAGAAGCACCAGAGAAAAGTAATGTCTGGCTGCAAGATGATCCTTTACAATGCAAATTTGAAAAACGCAAAGGAAAAGTAAACACCGTTATTGCTGGTTATACAGGAGCAACAGCAGATTTTAAGATTCTTGCTAAAGAAATCAAGACCATGTTAGGTGTAGGCGGCAGTTTTAAAAATGATGAAATCATCATTCAAGGAGATTATCGTGATCGCATTATGGACTTTTTGAAAGAAAAAGGGTTCAAAGTAAAACGTGTAGGCGGATAAATAAGACATCCTCTCATAGAAATATAATCATTCTAATTAATTTAAGTTAGAAACAAGCTCTTTTTTCAGAAGATCAGATAATCTGTTGTGTTTAATTAATTGCGTTTTTAGTGATATTCAGATTTCTATGCATGTTATAAAAAGTTAGAGGTTTACTCTTACGTATTTAACTTTATCATTTGTTACATTTGTTGTTTCGTTAAAAGTATTTTATAGATTAATCTCCTCATTAATCATTTACTTTTAATAAGTAAAAGAATACCAATATATTTTTTTAAAAGCTGCAAAGGAGAACATTTGGTAAAGAACTTAATTAATGAGTAAAGTAATTTCAGTTTGTAATCTTAAAGGTGGCGTTGGCAAAACAACAACTGCGGTTAACTTGTCTGCTGCTTTAGGCCAATTGAAGTTCAAAACTCTAATTATTGATACAGATCCACAAGCAAATGCATCGATGGCATTAGGTCATGATGCGGTACAGCTTCATAATCCTAATTTACAAAATATGGACTTCTATTCTGTGTTGCGCTATCAAATTCTTAAAACAAGTGCTCATAACGTAGACTTAGTACCATATTTTGAAGATTTTCAATTTTTTAATCAACCTACAAACAAGGGTAAGTTCAAAAAATTAATAGAACAATTAAAGGTTATTTATGACTATATAATTATAGATTGTATACCTAGCTTACAGACAGAAAATTTTGAAATACTTGCTATATCTAATTCAGTTATTGTACCTGTACAATGTGATTACTATGCAGTAAACGCTCTTTATAAAACGTTAGAAGCTGTTAGTTATTCTAGTAAGAATTTTAATAAAGATTTAAAAGTAGAGGGTTTTTTAATTACCATGTATCTTAACAGTACTAATCTTTCCAAAAAGATAAAAAAATGCATGGAAGAACACTTTGAAAATTTAGTTTTTAAAACAGAAATACGTAGAAGCGCCTCTATTGTTCATGCTCAAAGTATAGGGAAAAGTATTTTAGACCATGCGCCTCAATCTACTGGTGCAAAGGATTATCTAAAATTAGCAAAAGAAATTATTTCTAAAAATAAGGATATAAAAATCAAAGAATCTGCTATAGTTGAAAAGGAGCAAAAGCAACCAAAGCAGGATACAGAAAAGCATAATGAGCTTTATGATAAAATTATTAATTCTGTATCGCTAGATAATACTTCTAAAAAACACCGAATAGCCCTAAATGATTTTTCAAAACTAGTCTCTTTGAATAAAAACGAAATAGAACAAATTATGGGGACCTATGAAGGTGATTACACATCAAGTGTTTGGATATACAAATTAACTAATGTGAGAGGCTGGTTTAAGAAAAAATATCTTTACTTGTATTTTCATGAAGGCCATGTAAATAGTACGAAGAGGAAAAGGTTTTATTTATAATTCGCTAGTGAATCTATATGGAATTCCTCATCTATGAAGAAGAATATTTAGATGACGAATAATGAGCATCAAGTATTTTTATTTATTGTAACTATTTTTTTGCAAAAAAATTGATTCTAAAATAATATTCCTACAAATTTATCGTTAGTTAATAATATTGTTCTTATTTTTAAAAATTAAGAAATGATCCTTTAAGTAGGAAAGTACTTTTACTAACTAAAACTAATCTAATGAAAAAGAACTATTTAAGTGCGCTAGCCATAACCGCACTACTAGTTGTTTCTTGTGCTCCAAAAGCCACCACTAGCCAAACAACTACAACCGAAACTCAGCCTGTCGCTACCGCAGCAGCAACGAAAGATAATGCCATCGACTTAAGCGCAAAAATTCCATTAGACCCTGCGGTTAAAACAGGAAAATTATCTAATGGCCTTACCTATTACATTCAGAATAATGGAAAACCTGAAGATAAGGTAGAACTTAGACTTGCCATTAACGCAGGTTCTATTCTTGAGGATGATGACCAGCAAGGACTTGCTCACATGATGGAGCACATGAACTTTAA
The DNA here is from genome assembly GCF_965660805.1 of Nonlabens sp. GTDB lineage: Bacteria > Bacteroidota > Bacteroidia > Flavobacteriales > Flavobacteriaceae > Nonlabens. The sequence continues at coordinate 29,564 of NZ_CBFIBE010000007.1, forward strand.
TGGGACCACTAATTTCCAGAAAAATGAACTAGTAGATTATCTACAAGGAATAGGTGTAAAATTTGGTGCTGACTTAAATGCTTATACAAGTTTTGATGAAACGGTTTACATTTTACCGATCCCTAGTGATGATCCAGAAAAATTAGATAAAGGTTTTACCATTTTATCTGATTGGGCTGGTGGTGCTTTACTAGAAACAGACGCAATTAATGATGAGCGAGGCGTTATTCTAGAAGAGTCCCGTACAGGTAAAGGAGCAAATGACAGAATGAATAAAGTAACGTTTCCTGTCATTTTTGCAAATTCTAAATATGCAGAACGATTACCTATAGGTAAAGATGATATTATTGCAAATTTTGATCCAGAGGCGATACGTCGTTATCAGAAAGACTGGTATAGACCTGACCTTATGGCGGTTGTAGCAGTAGGTGATCTTGATGTTGCAACACTTGAAGCTAAAATTAAAAAACACTTTGGTGCTATTCCTGCCGCTGTAAACCCTAGAAAAAGAGAAGAGTACTCGATTCCTAACCATGAAGAAACACTTATTGCTGTTGCTCAAGATCCAGAGGCAAGCTTTGCACAAGTTAGAATTCAATATAAAGATGCTAAAAAAGCTACACCTACAACAACGGTTAGCGATTTAAGAGAAGGTCTTGTTAATGGATTATTTTCTCAAATGATGAACAATCGTTTAAGAGAATTAACTACTAAACCTAATCCGCCATTTATTTTTGGATCCTCCAGTTATGGTGGTACGGGAATAAGAGGTAAAAATGCTTATTCATCTTTTGCGGGTACTGCACCAGATGGGCAAATGAAAGCACTTAAAACACTTCTTGAAGAAAACCAACGCGTAAAACTTTATGGTTTTAAAGATGGCGAATTTGAAAGAGCAAAAACAAGTTATGCTTCTTACTATGAAACCTATTATAAAGATCGTGATAAAAGAGAAAGTAATCGTATCGTGGGTTCTTTTGTGAATCACTTCCTGGAAGGTGATATGGTTCCTAGTGTAGAATATAGTTATGAAATGGCTATGAAATTAATGCCTACGATCACTCTTGCTGAGATTAATGCAAAAATGAACGATTACATCCATGATGATAACCGCACTATCGTTTTTACTGGTCCAGAAACTGAAAACAAGCCTACAAAAGCTGATATTTTAAAAGTTCTAGATGAAGTATCAAAAAGTACAGTAGCAGATTATGAAGATACTGAAGTACGTAAAAACCTTATCGAAAAATTACCTACCGCAGGAGCAATAGCTAAAACAGAAAAGAACGATAAGCTAGGAACAATTACTTACACACTTAGCAACGGTGCAAAAATCACTACAAAGAAAACAGACTTTAAAAACGACGAGGTTTTAATGAGTGCTTTTTCTTATGGAGGAACCAGCTTATTCTCTGATGAAGATTACAAGGCTGTAAACCAGGCTATGGGTGGTGTTACAGAAGGTGGAGTTGCTGGATTAAACCAGACTGATATGAGTAAATTCATGTCGGGTAAATTAGTACGTGTAAGCCCTAGAGTAAGCAGTTTTACTGAAAACTTTAATGGAAGTGCTACACCAGATGATCTAGAAACCATGTTCCAGTTAATTCACCTGTACTTTACAGACATTAATAAGGATAAAGAGGCCTACCAGTCATTTATAGATAAGCAAAAATCATTCTTATCTAATTATTTAGATAGACCTGAAAGTTATTTCAGAAATGAAGTTAGTAAATTTAGATATGGAACAAGTCCTCGTTACACAGGATTCCCTACTGCAGAGATGATGGATGCGGCAGACTATGATAAAGCTTATGAGTTATTTAAAGAGCGTTTCTCAGATGCAGGAGATTTTAATTTCTACCTCGTAGGAAACATAGATGATGCACAAGTACAGGAATTTGCAAAAAAATATATCGCTAGTTTACCGAGTACTGGTAAAAAAGAAATGTATAAGACAAATGACTGGAGAGAAGACTCTAAGAAACCTCGTAAAAAAGTTGTTAAAAAAGGACTTGAAGAGAAAAGTACAGTTCAAATCGTATGGACGGGTGAGACCGCTGCCTATAGCTCTAAAGAAGATATGGCGCTAGATGCACTCGGAGAGATAGCAACTATAAAAATTATAGAGACACTACGTGAGCAAGAAGGTGGTATTTATGGTGGTGGTGCTAGAGGATCACTTAGTAAGATCACTTATCCACGTTACAACTTCAGTATCTCGTTCCCTTGCGGACCAGATAATGTAGATAAACTTGTGGCTGCTGCCTTAAACGAGTTAGAAAAAATCAAGAAGGATGGTCCTACAGATAAGGATATGAATAAAGTAAAAGAAGCTTATCTGCTAGAACACAAAGAAGATCTAGAAAACAATAGATACTGGCTTAATACTTTGTATAATGCAGACTATGAGCAAAAAGACCCTAACAAAATGTTAGAATTTGAAGCTGCTGTAGCAAAGCTATCCAAAGCCGATGTTCAAGCTGCTGCAAAGAAATACATAAACGAGAATTACTTACTCGCTGTACTTCTTCCAGAAGTTAATTAAGAAACTTAATTTTAAAATGTAGCAAAAGTGCCATCGATGTGATGGCACTTTTTTTTATGAAATAATTATGGTCAAACCTTATACTAAATTAAATTTATAAGGTCTTAATAAATAGTTTCTTTTACAGTTCACAGAGCTGTTTAGATAGTTTAGACTTATTTATTTATTCAAAACATTAGTAATTCCAATATTCCAGCATACGAACTTGTTAGAATCCAGCTTTTCTTAATAAAAATATGAGAGAATAAATTATCAGGAATCTGTAAAGAAGCGTTTATTAATAAATGTCAGCTTGAGTGCAATCGAGAGCAGTTTGAAAGTCGCAAACTTCAACGCGACTAAGCGGTTACTTAAAAAATAAGCAACAAAAAATGCCGTCTAGAATAAATCTAAACGGCAATTGTATATGATAATCAGAGCGTTATTACTCGCCTGCTTCTTGTGCTTTTTTCTTAGCTTCCTTTTTCATTTTCATTTTTTCCATTAAGGAACCTGTAATCCAGTAAGGAATTACAAAGGCTGTTAAGAAAATCATTAACCAGAAACCGATAGTTAAAATGGCTAAAAATGCTAAAAACCCTAAGTATTGATCAAATTCAAACATTATTATTGTATTTACTGCAAAGATATATTCTTTCCTTAAAAAAAAGAAACGATATCTAACTTTTATTAACAGGTTCTTGTTAGTAATGTGTTGATGGTATTATGCTTTCGCGAAAGCGTTAAAAAAAGCAACCTAAAGCCTTCTAAAACTGACTGGTAAAAACGAGTATTCCCATTATATTTGCACAAAATATGAAATCATGGCATATCGTATAGAAAAAGATACAATGGGACCTGTAGAAGTTCCTGCAGATAAATTATGGGGCGCGCAAACACAGCGTTCTAGAGACAATTTTAAAATAGGAGCTGCGGCGAGTATGCCTCTAGAAATCGTTTATGGTTTTGCTTATTTGAAAAAGGCAGCAGCATATACTAATTGTGATTTAGGCGTTCTAACCCAAGAAAAACGAGATTTAATTGCACAAGTTTGTGATGAAATTCTTGCTGGTAAACACGATGATCAGTTTCCGCTAGTAATCTGGCAAACGGGTTCTGGTACTCAATCTAATATGAATGTAAATGAAGTAATAGCAAACCGTGCACACCAGCTAGCTGGAAAAACCATAGGTGAAGGCGAGAAAACCATACAACCTAATGATGATGTGAATAAATCACAATCATCTAATGATACGTTCCCTACGGGAATGCATATCGCTTGTTACACAAAGATCGTGGAAAACACTATTCCTGGTGTAGAACAACTAAAGAACACTTTAAATGCAAAAGCTGAGGCATTTAAAGATGTGGTAAAAATAGGTCGCACCCATTTAATGGACGCTACTCCACTTACTATAGGTCAGGAGTTTTCAGGATATGTTTCACAACTGGATCATGGTATAGCAGCATTAAAGAACACACTTGCTCATTTAAGTGAACTTGCCCTAGGAGGAACTGCTGTAGGAACTGGATTGAATACTCCAGCTGGTTATGATGTAAAAGTAGCAGGTTACATCGCTCAGTTCACAGGCTTACCATTTATAACTGCAGGAAATAAATTTGAAGCGCTTGCTGCGCACGATGCACTCGTAGAGACTCACGGAGCCTTAAAACAAATTGCGGTATCGCTTAATAAAATAGCCCATGATATAAGAATGCTGGCTAGTGGTCCACGATCAGGAATAGGAGAATTAATCATTCCTGCAAACGAGCCAGGAAGTTCTATTATGCCAGGAAAAGTAAACCCTACACAGGCAGAAGCGATCACCATGGTTTGTGCTCGAGTGATGGGTAATGACACAACAGTTACAGTAGGCGGCATGCAAGGACATTTTGAACTTAATGTATTCAAACCAGTAATGGCTGCGGCTGTTCTAGAAAGCGCACAATTAATAGGAGATTCTTGTAGAAGTTTTGATGAGAATTGTGCTCAAGGAATAGAACCTAATTATGAAAAAATCAAGTCATTATTAGATAATTCATTAATGCTAGTAACTGCTTTAAACACTAAAATAGGTTACTATAAAGCTGCCGAAATTGCTAATAAAGCCCATGAAGAAGGTTCTACTTTAAAAGAAGCGGCTCTTGCCCTAGGCCACGTTACTTCTGAAGAATTTGACGCTTGGGTAAAACCTGAGGATATGGTAGGTCATAGATAGCCCATTTTAAGTATCTAATTCTAAAAAGCTGCTCCTAGAGCGGCTTTTTTCATTTAAATTATAAGCTAGATTTTCTATAAATTTACAGCGAGATGCAAACCTTACTTCACTACTTTCTACATTTAGGAGCACCATGGGTCATCGCGTTTGTCTTTTTTAGAAAAGAATGGAAAATGACTTATATTCTATTTTTACTAACTATGTTAGTGGATTTAGATCACTTATTTGCTACACCTGTTTTTCAAGCTCATCGCTGTAGTATTAATTTTCATCCTTTGCATACTTATTATGCTATGATTTTCTATGTAGTGTTTTTGTTTTTTAGAAAACCCATTCAAATTTTAGGAATAGGGTTGCTATTTCACATGGTAACAGACTACATAGATTGTTTGATAATGTAAATTACTCTTTATTCTTCTCCTCTATCCACTGACTGAAATACTTGGTACTATTAAAAGCTTGTTGCTGTAGCAGTTTACCCATAAAATTATTCAAGCGATGCTTTTCAATATGAGTGCTTATTTCTAGAATTCTGGAGATCAATGAATCTTGAAAAAGATGAATATTAAATCGGCTCTTTAGTGTTTTAAAACCTTGTTCCTGCTGCTGCACCCATTGTAATTGATCCGTATATAATTTTACAGCTTGCTGTGCAAAGAGTGCTGATGTGTTATAAGAATTTGATTTTACTTTTGTAAATATTCCTTCATTTGCTATGGATGTTCCCACATAAGGAGTTCCAGTTTCCATAGCCGTAAAAAGCTTACCTTTTAAACCAGCGCCAAAACGCAACGGTGCTAATAATACACGGCTATTTTGAATCACTCGATTTGCATCTGGCACTCTACCCTTAATGTAAAAACCTTGTTTTTCATTATGAAATTGTGAAATCTTAGGACTTTCATAAGATCCATAAATGTGGAGTTGTGCCTTAGGTGCTTTTTTTCTAATCAGTGGCCAAATATCGGTTTTAAGGTGTGAAATAGCGTCATAATTAGGTTTATGAATAAAATTACCAATCGTTGAAAAATGTGTACGTTCTTTAAAGTTTTTAAAGTTGGTAGCCTTTAATTTTTGTAGCATCTCGGGTTCCAGAAGAAACGGCACATAAAATAACAGCTCCTTAGGTATACGGAACTGATTTTGAAGAAACTCCATCTCGTATTCTGAAATGATTAAAGTCAGATCGCATCGATATATACTTGCTATTTCACGCATCGCTATGGAATTATTCAAATGTACCGCAGATACATCCTCATTATTCTTAAAAGCCACTTCCCTAGCGTTTCTTAAAAAATGTAAATCCTCCGTATCGAGTATGTTAATGCTGTTAGGGCAGCTTTCGCGAAAGCGCCATCCAAACTGCTCTTCTATCATAAAACGGTCATACATCACCGCGTCAAACTTTTCTTCTTTTACCCAATGATCAAAACTGCTATCATTTAAATTAATAGAGTGCTCCATGACGCCACGCTCAGATAACCTTACACAGTAATCACTTCTAGATGCTGCACTAGCAAAGTTCACAGCATATCCTGCGGTTTGAAATAATTGAATCAATTGCATCATGCGTGTACCTGCGGCTGTGCTTTGAGGTTCTGGCCAGGTATGACCTATAATGAGGAGTTTCTTTTTCACTTTTCAAAGGTAATTTGATAATTTAAGAATACTTCATATGATGGTGTAAAATGCCTTAGACCAGACTGTTTTTGTGGTATTACTGGAATGAATTAAAACTTTTCATAAATGAATTTATGGCTAAAATTTAAGAATTAACCAAAGTTCAACGCCTAGGTTTCAATCTAATGAAACGTAACAAGTAAGTATAGTTCATAAAGTATGTTATAAAGCGTCAAAATTAACTGGTAAATTTTTACCTTAGCAGCTTAAATTGAATTGAAGTTTAATGGGTAAAATAATAGCAATCGCTAATCAAAAAGGTGGTGTAGGTAAAACAACTACAGCCGTTAATCTTGCTGCATCATTAGGTGTGCTAGAGAAAAAAGTACTTCTTATAGATGCTGATCCACAGGCTAATGCTACGTCGGGTTTAGGGATAGATGTTGAGACCATAGAACAAGGTACTTATCAACTACTAGAACATACAGTAGCGCCTACAGATTTAGTTTTAAAAACATCATCTCCTAATTTAGATCTTATACCAGCTCATATAGACCTAGTTGCCATAGAGATTGAGCTCGTAGATAAGGATGAGCGTGAGTACATGATGCGCAAGGCTATTGATGCTCTTAAAGAGATTTATGATTACATCATCATAGATTGTGCACCATCATTAGGTTTATTAACTCTTAACGCTTTAACGGCTAGTGATTCAGTATTAATTCCTATACAGTGTGAATATTTTGCTCTAGAAGGTTTAGGCAAGCTCCTTAATACCATTAAAAGTGTCCAGAAAATACATAATCAAGATCTAGACATAGAAGGTTTACTCTTAACTATGTATGACAGCCGTTTAAGATTGTCTAATCAAGTAGTAGAAGAAGTAAACCAGCACTTTAAAGCACTTACTTTTAAAACAATTATACAACGCAATGTGCGTTTAAGTGAAGCACCTTCTTATGGTGAAAGTATTATTAACTATGATGCGGCTAGTAAAGGTTCTGAAAATTACTTGAGTCTGGCAAATGAACTCATTGAAAAAAATGCCTCTAAATAATTATGGCCAAAGCGACTAAAAAACAAGCACTAGGACGTGGACTTTCTGCCTTATTGAAAGATCCATCTAATGACATCAATAGTGCAAACGATAAAAATGCAGATCAAATCGTAGGTAACGTCATAGACTTAAGTCTAGATGATATTGAGATGAATCCGTTTCAACCACGTACTAGTTTTAATGAAGAAAACTTGCGTGAGCTGGCTTCATCTATTAAAGAGTTAGGCGTTATACAACCCATTACGGTTCGTAAAAAAGGTTTTGGAAAGTATGAGTTAGTAAGTGGAGAGCGACGTTGTAGAGCCTCTAAATTACTAGGCATTAAAACTATTCCTGCTTATGTGCGTATTGCAAATGATCAGGAATCACTAGAAATGGCGCTGGTAGAAAATATTCAACGTCAGGATTTAGACCCTATAGAAATTGCTCTTTCCTACCAGCGATTAATTGATGAAATAGACCTTACACAGGAGCAAATGAGTGAACGTGTAGGTAAGAGTCGTAGCGCTATTACAAACTACTTAAGGCTCTTAAAACTGGATCCTATTATTCAAACAGGCATGCGTGATGGATTTATCTCTATGGGGCATGGACGTGCTTTAATTTCTGTAGAAAACCTAGATCATCAACTAAACATTTATCAACAAATACTCTCTAACGGGTTATCTGTGCGTGATACTGAGGCTTTAGTTAAGGCAGAGAAAAGTGGAAATACGCTTTTGCGAAAGCAGACAAAACCCACTAAACTACCTTCAGAAATATCTACTGCTACTAAAAACCTGTCTGATGTTTTAGATACTAAAGTAAGTGCTAGTATGAATGAAAAGGGTAAAGGAAAGCTAACCATAGCCTTTAAATCGCAAAAAGAACTAGAACGAATCATTAAACAGCTGAATGCGTAGTCCACTACTCTACATAATCATTTTTGTATGTAGCTATATGACTATGGCACAAACAGAACCAGCAGCAAATAAAGAAATTAATTTTATAGCTGTAGACTCTGTTACGGTAGAACTAGATGCTAATAAACCTGCACGAGCAGCTTTTTACAGTGCTATATTACCTGGATTAGGTCAGGCATATAATCGTAGTTACTGGAAAATACCCATTGTTTATGGCGCGCTAGGCGGTGGAATTGCTGTTTATTTATGGAATGACAGCCAGTATAATGAGTTAAGGGATGCTTATAGAATAAGATTAGCCGGAGGAACAAATGATTCATTCTCTGATGCTGATGGGAATCCTATCATATCAGATTTAGGTCTAGAACGTGCCCAGCGCAGAGCGCAACGTAATAAAGAACTGACCTTGCTGGTCACTGCTGGAATTTACATTTTGCAAATTATAGAGGCTAATGTAGATGGACATCTAGATGATTTTAATGTGGATCGCAATTTAAGCCTTACTCCTACCATCTTAAATATAGAACACGTACCTTCTGGAACTAATGTAGGGCTATCACTCACCTATAGATTTTAATATGAAAATTGCACTACTAGGTTATGGTAAAATGGGGCAAACTATTGAACGACTTGCGCAAATGCGTGGTCATGATGTAGTAGCCCGTATAGGTAGAAATGACTCTATTGGGGCTATTCAAAAAGCAGATGTGGTTATTGAGTTCACAGCACCAGATAGTGCCGTGAGTAACATAAAATACTGTATAGACGCTCATGTACCTCTGGTTTGTGGAACAACTGGATGGAACGCACAGCTACAAGAAATTACAGATTACGTTCATTCTAAAAAAGGTAGCTTAGTACATGCCTCTAATTTTAGTTTAGGTGTGAATATTTTCTTTGAACTCAATCGTAAACTGGCCGCTATGATGGCTCCTTTTAATGAGTACAATATAAGTATGGAAGAGATTCATCATACTGAAAAGAAAGATGCTCCTAGCGGCACAGCAGTCTCACTTGCTCAAGGAATCATAAACCATACAAACCTGAATGAATGGCACTTAGGAACTGGCAACCAAAGTAACAGTTTACCTATAGACGCACAGCGTATTCCCGATGTAAAAGGTACACATAGTGTACATTACAAAAGCGCCATAGACGATATAGAAATAAAACACACAGCTCACAGCCGCGATGGATTTGCCATAGGAGCGGTAATTGCTGCAGAGTGGATTATTAATAAAAAAGGAATTTATACCATGAAAGACGTATTGAGTCTTTCTTAAGTAATTATAAAATAATTAAAGAGTAAACAGATGAGTTGGACAGGATGGTTGATTTTTTTCTTAGTACTGCAGGTGATACACGCTTTTGGTACCTGGAAAATGTACGTAGCAGCTGGCAAGAAAGCCTGGGAAGCCCTTATACCAGTATATAATGCTGTGGTATTTATGAAAATATTAAACAGACCATGGTGGTATGTTCTATTACTTTTTTTACCTGTGGTGAACTTAATTATGTTTATGGTAGTTTGGGTTGAAGGGTTACGATCATTTGGCTATAATCAAACTAAGCATACCGTATTAGCGATACTCACATTAGGGCTCTATTTATATTTTATCAATTACACTCAACCTTTAAACTATAAAGAAGATCGCAGTTTAAAACCACGAACTAGCGCTGGAGAATGGACCAGTTCTATCTTATTTGCGATAGTGGCTGCAACTATTGTACATACTTATGTGATGCAACCCTTCATCATTCCATCACCATCCTTAGAAAAAACCTTATTAACGGGTGATTTCTTATTTGTAAGTAAGTTTCATTATGGTGCAAGAATACCTATGACTCCTGTTGCCTTACCTATGGTACATGATACTATTCCCGTAGTACATGTTAAAAGTTATTTAGATCAACCTCAAATACCGTATACCAGACTTCCTGGCTTTACCGATGTTAAGAGAAATGATATCGTCGTTTTTAACTGGCCGGCAGATACTATTTATGGTTATCCTTCTCTAGATGGTTTATACCATTATAAACCTATAGATAAGAAATCTAACTATGTAAAAAGATGTGTAGGTGTTGCCGGTGATACACTATCTATTATGGATGGTAAAGTGCATATTAATGGTGATCCATTACAACTACCAGAAAGAGCTAAGTTACAATACAGTTACTTAACACAAACTAAGGGACGCACTATAGATCTTAAAGATTTAAAAGAGAACTATGATGTGACCGATGCTGTACAACAAGGCTACAGAAAAGGTAGCGATGTGCCTGCTGCCTTCTTCTCTGCGGCTACAGATGCTGCTGCCGCTGCACTAGAAAATACTGATAACATTCTCAAAATGGAGCGTCAGATCGATACTGCCGGTATATGGAGAACTAATATCTTTCCATACAACTCTAAAATAGCAAATAATAATGATAACGTAAAACCATTCCTCATTCCTGCAAAAGGAATGACTACACCTATTCATTATGATAATATAGATTATTTTAAACGTATTATAGAAGTCTATGAAGGTAGTGAGATGAACTTATTAAATACCATTTCCATTAATGGTAAATCTGTTTTACTTAATGGAGCTCCATTAACTTCTTACACTTTTAAACAGAACTACTACTGGCTCATGGGAGACAATCGTCATAATAGTGCAGACAGTAGATCATGGGGATTTGTGCCAGAAAATCACGTTGTAGGTAAACCTGTTTTTGTGTGGATGAGTATGGACTGGAGTGGTAGTTTCCCTAGTCTTAGATTAGAACGCATGTTTACTACAGTTAATGGATCAGGACAACCTACTTCTTATTTATGGATCCTTATAGTAGGAATAATAGGCTATATAGCTTACAAGAAATTTAGTAAAAAGAAAAACAAGTAACTCATGGATATTGTACTACATCCTAGTTACTTTATAGATGTAGTGAGCCTGGTGCATTTATACCATGCTGACAGTGTTACTTTAGAAAAGCATGATAGTTATTTAAAGCAAACCTATCGCAATCGTTGTTATATAGCAGCTGCAAATGGCAAACTAGCACTTAATATTCCTATTATTCATCAAAAATCTAATGGATCTGTAGCTTACAGCTCCATAGAAATAGATCATAGTCAAGACTGGTCTACACAGCATTTAAAAAGTATTAAGAGCGCTTATAACAGCAGTCCTTTTTATGAATATTATGAAGCAGACCTGTTACAGCTTTTTAAAGAAATCCCATCTTATTTAATGGATTGGAATATAAGAACCATGCACTGGTTACTCGATTTACTCGCTGTTAAAAAAGAGTTTCTAGATTCTAAAGAATACCTAGATAACCACAAAGCAAAAGAACTCATCACCGCAAAACAAGCACCTATTCTAACTTTAGATTCTTATATTCAAGTATTTCAAGAGAAACATGGATTTCTAAACGCACTGAGCGCTCTTGACTTGTTATTTAATTTAGGCCCTAGCGCTGGCGTTTACTTAAAAGAACAAGCCTCTAAACTTACTTCTTAATTTTATGGCTCAAGATAATTACAATAGATTAAGAGCCTTTACTAATACCGCAAGCTTTTGGCATGGAGAACTAGCTGGTATAAGACAGTTCTCATTGAGTGAACTGGACTTGTCTCATATAAGTCCATTAAGCCCACCATTACAACTACCTCATATTCCAGAAAATACTGTTTTAGGCAAACGTGTTGAACACTTTTATCAGTTCTGTATTGAGCAAAGTTTAAACTATGACCTTGTAGCCGCAAACATTCAGGTTAACGTTCCTAATAGAACTATAGGCGAGCTAGATTATTTAATTAAGGACATTAAAACAAGTAAAATATATCATGTTGAGCTTGTTTATAAATTCTATTGTTATGATCCTAACAGCTCTGAAAAGTCAGCTCATTTAACATCTACTCAAAATGAAGAACTCTCTAAATATGTAGGACCTAACAAACGTGATAATTTTGTTTATAAATTTGATAGATTAGTAAATCATCAGTTACCACTACTCTACCATCCAGCAACTCGTGATATGTTAGAACCTTATCGACTAGATATTGATGCTATAGAGCAGCGTGTTTGCTTTTTAGCACATATATTTATTCCACAAGAACTTTGGCAGCATGATTTTAAATACATAGATAAAAGATGTATTTCTGGATATTATTTGAATGAATACGCTTTCGCGAAAGCGTGTACCCAAAACCGATATTACTTTCCAGAAAAATATGCCTGGAAAATGAAAGCTCATGAGCTAGAACTGAGTTACAATCATGGAGATGCTCTACTTATAGCCAAAGCTAGTATAAAACGAGGATTTGCACCACTAGTATGGATGCAACTTCCCGATGGAAATTTTGAGCGATTTTTTATCATCGCATAAGTGGTTAATAGTATTAACACTTTTCACCTTTAATTCTTAATAATAGTGCAGAGCTTTTCTTAATTTACACTTGCAGAGATTCTAATTAAAAAAAAAGATATTGAACTACCTGAATTTAGATAAAATTAAAATAGGTTGTGTGAATATTTATTTAGAGATGTTCTACAAAAACAGAATGCAAACCTTAAAGGAAAAGATTAAGTATTTAGATTACATTATACAATGTAACCTATATGAATTTAAAATAAAGAACTAAGACTTTCTATGCTTCCAGAGTATATAAGCTCCAGCTAGCTCCACGATAATCCCTAAAAATATCATTCCAGTAGCACCAAAAATTTCTATCAAGTACATCAGGATTCCTATAAAGACTATAGCACTTCCTAGCGCTATAAATATGATTCCACCTCTCTTATTATTCATGAGCCAAAAATACAAAAGCTTAAAATAACTACGAGGCTTACTATAAATTTGAATTGATTAAAAACTAAGCCCTAATTTAAAACTAAATCGCATTCCGTCTTCACCATTCTTTAAATTAAAGGTGGTAAGCAATCAGCGTCACATCCATTAAAAAATCATCAGGGAAGTTAGTCATAAAACAAAGGTAAAACTATTCCCTATGCTTGCTTGGTTTGAGGTTCTAGTTTTAGAAAGTTTTAACCTGTTATATAGGTGTAAAACCATTATTTTTGGCAAAAAGTAAGATCATGAAATATATATTATCTGCTATCACTCTAGTTCTTATAGCATCTTGTAAAACAGGTACTGAAAAAAAGGACACGCACTTCATAGACGGTGATGCACCAGGTGTTTATAATGGTATGAGAGTATATCTCAATAAACTAAGTGCTGCTAATAGACCTATGCCTGTAGATACCGCTATAATCATGGATGAAAAGTTTCACTTTGATAAAGATGAAGATATAACTTTTCCTGAGGTACGTTTTCTTTCTATGGAAGCTGGAAAAGATCGTTTTGTATTTATTCAAGGGCAAGAACCTTTAAACATTACTATTAATCAAGATTCTTTATGGGCTAGTAATGTAACTGGTAGTAAAGAAAATGAACTTCTCTATACTTTTAGAACTGATCAAGCAGCTTATCAACAGCAATCTAAACAGTTTAAGACTGATCGTGGAATTGCTTATAGAGCTGGTGACCAGGAAAAAGGAGACACCATCACAAAGCAATGGATGGACGCTGAAGAAGCATACAAGTCCAATGTCTTTAAAACCATTAAAAACCATCCAGATATGCTTGTAAGTCCTATGATTTTAGGCGACTTGATTAACTCTAAACTTATAGATACTGATAAGGCTAATGAATTGTTTCAATTACTGGAAGGCGACGTTAAAAACGCACCGATCACTAAAAATTTAGAATCCTATCTTAAAAAATTCACAGCTACTGCTATAGGTGCCAAAGCTCCTATTTTTGAAGGTAAATCGCCCGATGGCGACATTATTAAACTAGAAGACGCTATGGGTAAGGTTACCTTAATAGATTTCTGGGCATCGTGGTGTGGACCATGTAGACGTGAGAACCCTAATGTGGTGCGCGCTTATAAAGAATATCACGATAAAGGCTTTAATATAATTAGTGTTTCTCTAGATAAACAAAATGCAGCAGCAGCATGGAAAGCAGCGATTGAAAAAGATGAAATGGACTGGTACCATATCTCTAGATTAATGCACTGGCAGGATCCCATTGCAAAACAGTATAACGTTACTAGTATTCCTGCTACGTTCCTCATTGATGAAAACGGAATTATAATCGCAAAAAACTTAAGAGGACAAGCACTACATGATAAGCTTGCAGAACTTTTATAATTTTCCTATTTTTTTTAATACAAATAGAGCAATGATAGGGACAAGCATTAAAACGACAGTTAATGTTTGCTCAAAAATGACATGGTGGTCGTATAGTAAAGTAACGAGATAACCAGCTACTGCTCCACCGAAATGTGCATCGTGGCCTATATTATCAACCTTGTTTTTCATTCCATAAATGGAGTAAATTAAGTACCCGATTCCAAAAACGTAACCAGGAATGATACCATATATGTAAATTCCTGGTTCCAGTAAAATTGCCGCATAAACTATTCCAGAGACAGCTCCACTAGCTCCTATCGCACTATAATGATATTCATCTTTATGAAAGATAAAACTTAATAATCCACCACCTAAAAGACTTGCAAAATAAACCACTAAAAAACCTATGTCACCGATGTAGGCCACTACCCAATTTGCAAAGAAATAAAGCGTTAACATATTAAATATTAAGTGCTGTAAATCTGCATGGAGAAATCCACTGGTTAAAAACCTAATTTGTTCTCCACGTTGAATCCCAGCGATATTAAATTTATACCTATCGAAGAAGCTACGATCTTGAAAACCCTTATAACTTACTAATGAGCATGCAACGATAATTACTAACGTTACGCTGTCTATTCCTTGAAACATATTTTGTCTTAAATTTACTTCGGAACAAGATAGTATATTTGTTCAAATTTTATTTATGCAAGCCATTGCGTTTTACCTCTTTTATCCATTATTATGGATCATCTCTAGACTACCCACAAGAATAGCTTATGGTATTAGTGATTTTGCTTTTATCATCGTTTACTATATCATAGGTTATCGTAAGAAGGTGATCTTTCACAATCTTAAAATAGCCTTTCCTGAAAAAACCGAACAGGAACTACAATTGCTTGTAAAGAAAACAACACAGCACTTTTGCGATAGTTTTATAGAAGTGATTATGTCTATGGGAATGAGTCATGAGGAAATGCGTAATCGCTTTATCTATACTAATCTAGAACTAATTAACAACTTAAGAGCACAAAACCGACCTGTTATAGTAATGTTTGGCCATCAAGGAAGTTATGAATGGACTATGTGTTTAGATGGTCAGGTAGATTATAAAATTATTGCGGTTTATAAACCACTAGCAAACAAGTACTTTAATAAATTAATCATAGATATAAGGCAGAAGTTTAATTCTACCCTAATCACTATGAGAGAAGCAAGTAGTTCTATTTCTAACAGTATTACCAGTGGAGAAATGGCCATGTATGGCCTTATTGCAGACCAGTCACCAGCTAGATATAGAGCACAACATTTTACTAAGTTTTTTAATAAAACAAGTGCCGTTTTTATGGGTAGTGAAAAACTAGCCAAAGCTCATGATACCGCTGTAGTTTATCTGGCGGTAGAAAAAGTAAAGCGAGGTCATTACCAAGCTTCATTTCAAACCATTACAGAAAACGCAGCACAAACTAAAGACTGGGAAATCACAGAAACCTTTCTACATCTTCTTGAGGAACAAATACGTAAACAACCTGAATATTATCTTTGGTCTCATAAAAGATGGAAAGCCACTCCAGATAATATTAAGCGTACTCCTGTGCTATCGCCTCGAGTTCAAGAATAAAACGATCTGCAAGTTGATCAGCCTCTTGTTGTGATGGTGCTTCTGTGTAGATTCTGATGATAGGCTCTGTATTTGATTTGCGCATGTGCACCCATTTTGTTGGGAAATCAATCTTTACACCATCTATAGTTGTTAAATCTTCACTCGCATAGGTAGTAGCGATATCTGTCATGATATCATCTACTGGCATTCCCTTGGTAAGCTGTACTTTCTTTTTACTCATGTAATATTCTGGATAGCTAGCTCTTAATTCGCTTACCTTCATTTTCTTTTCAGTAAGTAATGATAAGAACATAGCTATACCTACAAGAGCATCGCGGCCATAATGAGAATCTGGATAAATAATACCACCATTTCCTTCTCCACCTATTACGGCGTGAACCTCTTTCATTTTTTGAACTACGTTTACTTCTCCTACGGCGGCAGCATAATAAGTACCACCATGAGATTCTGTAACATCTCTTAAGGCTCGAGAAGAAGATAGATTTGATACCGTACTTCCTTTATGAATACCTAGTATATAGTCAGCACAAGCTACTAGGGTATACTCTTCACCAAACATTTCTCCTTCTTCAGTCATAAAGGCTAGTCGATCTACATCTGGATCAACCGTGATTCCAAAATCTGCTTTTTGTTCAACAACCGCAGCAGCAAGATCACCTAAATGTTCTTTTAAAGGCTCTGGATTATGGGGAAAGTGTCCTGTAGGTTCACAATATAATTCTATCACCTCTACTCCTAGTTTCTTTAATAATGCTGGAACCGCTATTCCTCCAGTAGAGTTTACACCATCTACCACAACTTTAAAATTCATCGCTTTAATAGCCTCTACCTTAGTGACCGACATATCGAGTACTAAATCTACGTGACGATCTATATAGTCCTTTATAACTTTAACAGTTCCTAAATGATCCACCTCTACATAGTTAAAATCCTCAGCAGCTGCCGTATCAAGAATCTTTTGACCTTCTACACCATCTAGAAACTCACCTTTATGATTCAACAACTTTAAGGCATTCCATTGCTTAGGGTTATGACTGGCTGTTAAAATAATTCCTCCATCTGCTTTTTCTAGTGGGACAGCAATTTCTACTGTAGGAGTAGTACTCAAGCCTAAATCTATAATATGACAGCCCATACCTAGTAAGGTATTTTGTACTAATGCCTGGATCATAGCACCACTTAAACGGGCATCTCTTCCTATGGCAACAGTAGGCGCATTTTTACCAGAGGCTTCTTTAAGCCATTTTGCATAAGCACTAGCAAATTTAACGGCATCTAGCGGTGTTAGGTTTTCACCTGGTTCACCACCTATAGTACCACGTATTCCCGAAATAGATTTTATAAGAGTCATAGAAAATTCTTTACATTTACAACAAAAGTAAGAGTACTCAACGCTATCTACAACTGCCACATGAATTATCTCGCACATATTTACCTTTCTGGAAATGACACAGAGTTGCGTATCGGTAATTTTATTGCAGATTCTGTGCGCGGTAAAGACTTTACAGCGTTTCCTGAACGCGTGGCACAAGGGATTATTTTACACAGGCATATAGACACTTTTACTGATGCTCATCCTGTAGTTAAGTTAAGTAAAGACCTTATAAGAAGTGAGTATGGACACTGGAGCAGTGTCATTATAGATTTATATTATGACCATTTCCTAGCTGCAAACTGGCTGGATTTTCACGATATACCGCTAGACCTTTATACAGAGCAATTTTATAGCGATCTGGATAAAAATCATGAAATATTACCCGAAAAGGTGAAGAACTTTTTTCCCTTTATGATAGAACAGAATTGGTTACTTAGCTATGCCACAATAGAAGGAATCTCGACCATTTTTAATCAAATGAACCATCGCACTAGAAACCGTAGCAAGATGAACTTTGCACCTATTGAATTAGTGAAATACTATGATGAAATGGAACGCCACTTCAGAGATTTTTTTTCAGACTTGCAAGATCATGTAAAGCAACAAGACATCAGCTTAGATTCTTTATAACAGCTCGGAATCATCTCCTGAAGATGATGAGTTAAACGATGAAATCTAGTAAAACACCATTTTCAAACTGATTATATTTTTTACCACTGGTCCATTTTAGACTTGGTAAAACTCTATAACACTATTACAAACTCATTTCCTGGAACAGCTCACTAGAAATCAATCTATAGATCTATACTTGATCTTTAAGATTATAATGGCAAAAAAAAAGCCTTGTAAAAACAAGGCCATTTATATGCGTGAGATATTATTCTATATCTAAAACTTATAAATTAGGAATTACTAATTCCTGTCCTGGATGAATTACATCTGGATTAGAAAGAATACCTGTGTTTGCAGCAAATATTTGCTTGTATTTCATAGGATCATGAAAGTAGTGCTTTGCGATAAGACTTAAGGATTCACCGCTTTGAACAGTATGACGTGCATAAACAGATTCATCAGAAACTTTGATATCGGCCATAAGGTCGCTAGGGTTATCACCACCTACTTTCTTGATTTCATCCCACAACAGGTCTTTTTCATAAGGTGTAGCAGCAGTTCCTCTTATTTCAAGACGGTCTCCTTTTACTTGTACATCACCATCCTGAATCGATAGTTTTTCACCTAAATCAAGAACGCTTTGATATTTTTCTTTTACCATTTTATTACTTTTAAAATTAATATCGGTAAGTTACTAATCATCTAAGAAATTAAGATAATAGACTACTTGAATATCTTTAATTCGATAAAAGTTTTATAAAATCTTTAAAATACGCTTTCGCGAAAGCGTGAACGAGTTTTTCCTATTCCTGATCTTTCATGGTGGTGTAAACATTATTTACATCATCATCTTCTTCTAGTTTCTCTATTAATTTATCCACATCTTCACGTTGCTCAGCAGTGATTTCTTTTTGAACAGTAGGAATATATTCAAAGTCTGAACTTAATATTTCATGTCCCATTTCTTCTAGACCACTTTGTAGCGTTCCGTAATTTTGAAACTCTGCATAAATCATAATGCCATCTACTGAATTATCATCTTCTTCATCTTTCTCATCTAGAAAGAGTTCCTCAGCACCATAATCGATTAATTCTAGCTCAAGCTCTTCTAAGTCTAGCTCACCTGCTGGAATTCTAAAATGACATTTATGATCAAACATAAACTCTACAGAACCTGATGTTCCTAAGTTCCCATCACATTTATTAAAATAGCTACGCACATTTGCAACGGTTCTATTATTATTATCTGTAGAGGTTTCTACCAGTACTGCTATACCGTGAGGAGCATAACCTTCAAATAATACAGTATCAAAATTTGCGGTATCCTTATCAGTTGCTTTTTTAATGGCACGTTCTACATTTACCTTAGGCATGTTTACGGCCTTAGCATTTTGTATTACAGCACGTAATCTAGCATTAGAATCTGGATCTGGGCCACCTTCTTTAACGGCTATCACTATATCTTTCCCTATTCTCGTAAAGGCCTTAGACATAGCACTCCATCTTTTCATCTTGCGTGCTTTGCGAAATTCAAATGCTCTTCCCATGTATTAAATTGTTTAGTTTTAAAGGTTCAAATTTAAGGTTATGATAGTATCGATGCAACAAAATGTACGATGACCCATTAATAACGCATAAAAAACAGCTACTCATTTAATGAACAGCTGCAATTTTACAAAATCAATACCGTAATTACTCGTCTCCTACGATGTGCTCTATAGCAGCAGCAAGTTGAAAGTCTTTATCTGTTAAACCATTTACGTCATGGGTGCTCAATGTAATTTCTAACGTGTTATAGACATTGTGCCAGTCTGGATGGTGTTCCATCTTTTCAGCTATAAGCGCTATACGTGTCATCACTGAAAAGGCATCCATAAAATTATCAAATTCAAATGTGGTATGAATAGCATCATCATAATAATCCCATCCTTCTACTTTTTCTAGATGCTGGTGTATCTGGTCTTCATTTAATTTTTCCATGTTCTTTTATTTAGAGTTACAAATTTACATCCTTAATCATAAGTGACCCAGTAAATTGATTACAGTATTTATGTAAATACTTCTTTCTTGAAATACTTACTCTGTTAATGTTTCTACTCCTTGTTTTTTAAGTTTCTATATGTCATAGTAGAATATGATGCTTAAAACATGAGCGCCTACTGTCTTATGGAATAAAACGCCCTTATTTCCTTTCTTTATCCCTAAAAAAGTAAACAATGTTAATATATTTGAGCTATGAAAAATATCACTCTGCTTCTACTCCTAGCCTGTAACGTTGCCATATCCCAAGATCATTTAAAACAGGAAAAACCTAACAAAGCGGTCCATTTAAGAGAAATCCCTAGACATAATTTATTAATGGATTTAGGGATTACACAACCTACAGGTGATTATAAAGACGTTGCTAAAGCTGGTCTTCATATAGGTTTAGATTATACTTATTACATTAATAAAAACTTGGGATTAAGTTCAGGAATTAAATTACAAACTAACCAGTTTGGTTATTTAGATTCAGATACAAATCCTGAAAATGAAATAACTAACCAGGCTTATAGAACTATAAGTGTCGCAATAGGACCTACATACAGTCATACTATAAATAGATTTCAATTTGATGCCTTTTTTAAAGCTGGTGTAGCCTTTTATAATAACCCTTCAAATAGGGTTACTAATTTTGAGCTACAGGACGCACCAGATCGCATACTTTATCAATCTGATTCAGCAAACTCATCACCTTCCAGCGCATATATAGAAGGCGGTCTTCGTTTTAATTACTACTTCCGTAGATCAGTTCAGGTGTTTTTCTCTCCTCAATGGAATACCACGCTAGGGAATCCTATAGGTTATAACTTTTTAGATATAGAAGGTACCAGCTTTAATCCAGAAGAAGTGCGCACTATTAATGCTTCTAATCTGGTTTTTAGCTTAGGTGTTAAAATAGCACTTTCACCAGAGTATTCTAGCGGTGAAAATCGTTATGATGGTGAAGATTAAAAAACTATTATTTTTTTAACATACTCTTACTAGACTTCTTTTGTTTAATGTTTAATTTTATAAACTAAACAAAAGCAGTGAAATTATACCAATTCTCATCCCAGCAAAAACTACCCATTTCATTAGATGAAGCCTGGACTTTTCTAACCGATGCTAATAATCTAAAACTCCTCACACCGCCAGAACTAGACATGAAAGTTCTATATGGTACAGAACGTGGTATGTATCCAGGACAGCTTATTGAATATACCGTTAAGCCATTACCACTATACCGCACTAACTGGGTAACTCATATTACTCAGGTTCAGGAAAAAGAATATTTTGTAGACGAGCAAATGTATGGACCTTATGCCACCTGGCATCATAAACATTTTATAAGTGAGATTCCTGGTGGCACATTAATGGAAGATTTGATTCACTATCGTTTACCATTTGGGCTGTTAGGCAAGTTAGGAGCTCCATTTGTTAAAAAGCAGTTAGAAGAAATATTCCGCTTTCGCGAAAGCGCACTTATCAATCACTTCGGTTCATTTAACAAATAAAACACAATACATAAACACATAATAATCAATTAATATGTCTAAAAACATACTACTTATAGGCGGAAGCCGTGGAATAGGAAACGCTATAGTACAACACATGCATAGCAATAACAATCTGTTTGTAGCTTCTCGAGAAAATGAAAATTTGCCAGATGGTGTCACGCATATCAAATTTGATGCTCTTACAGATCAGCTGGATACCAGCGCCTTACCAGAATCACTAGACGGTTTTGTGTACTGCCCAGGAAGTATCAATTTAAAGCCGTTTAAAATGTTAAAGCAGGAACATTTTGAAGAAGATATGAATATTAACTTTTTCTCTATGCTCAAAGTGACACGTACCGTTCTACCTTTATTAACTAAAGATGGTTCAAGCAGCATGGTGTTTTTCTCTACCGTTGCAGTCTCCACAGGTATGCCATTTCATACCAGTGTAGCAGCAGCCAAAGGTGCTATAGAAGGTTTTGCCAGAGCTCTAGCCGCAGAGTATGCGCCTACCGTTAGAGTAAATGTCATTGCTCCATCACTAGTAGATACTCCACTTGCTGGCAGACTTTTAAATAATGATGCCAAAAAAGAAAAAATGGGAGAAATGCACCCGTTAAAACGTGTAGGAACTCCTGCTGATATAGCTAGTACCGCAGCCTTTTTATTAGAACAGAACTCAGGCTGGATCACAGGACAAGTTATAGGCGTTAATGGTGGAAAAGGTTCATTAAGTTTAGGCTAGACATAAATAAGCTATGAGTGCATAACACCAGTTCAAGAGCTTAGATTAAAGAGGAAAAATGAATAAAAAAGTAAACATATTTTGGTTCCGCAGGGACTTAAGACTTGATGATAATGTGGGATTTCTAGAAGCTTTAAAAAGTGATGTTCCAGTTTTACCTATTTTCATTTTTGATAAAGATATTCTAGATCATCTACCAGAAGATGATGCTCGAGTAACCTTTATCCATGAGCAACTGCAACACATGCGAGATGAGTTACAAAATAAATACGATAGCTCTATGGCTATGTTTTATGGGAAACCCGATCAAGTATGGGAAAAAATCACCACAAATTATGAGGTACATACTGTATTTACAAATAGAGATTATGAACCTTATGCACTAGAAAGAGATGAGAAATTAGCCCAATTCTTCAAAGAAAAAGACATCATCTTTAACACCTTTAAAGATCAAGTAATCTATGAAAAAGATGAGGTCGTAAAGGCAGATGGTAATCCTTATGTAGTCTACACACCTTATAAAAATAAATGGTTAGAACATTTTAAAGAACAAATAGGAAAGGCTGATAATATCACCATTCATCACACAGAGAATCACTTAAAGAACTGTATTAAAAACACTCATTTACCTCATCTGAGTTTATCAGATATGGGATTCAAAAAATCCACTATAGAAATCCCTGATTATAACATCACACCATTACTCATAGAAGATTATGATAAAACAAGAAATTACCCAGGTTTAAAGGATGGGACTTCTAGACTAGGTGTTTACCTTAGATTTGGTGTGGTAAGTGTGCGCAAAATGATCAAAAAAGCAGATGCAGCAACCGATAAAACCTTCCTTAGCGAATTAATATGGCGTGAGTTTTTTATGCAAATTCTATATCATTTCCCTAAAACTGTAGATCACGCTTTTAAATCAAAATATGACCGTATAGAGTGGCGTAATAATGAAGACGAATTTGAGAAATGGAAAAGTGGAACAACCGGTTATGCCCTTGTAGATGCTGGTATGCGTGAGCTTAATAAAACAGGTCACATGCATAATAGAGTACGCATGCTGGTAGCCAGTTTTTTATGCAAACATTTACTAATAGACTGGCGCTGGGGCGAGCGCTATTTTGCTGAAAAATTATTAGATTATGAATTATCTAGTAATGTGGGAAACTGGCAGTGGGCAGCTGGTAGCGGTGTAGATGCCGCACCATATTTTAGAATATTCAATCCTATTACCCAAAAAGATAAATTTGATAAAAACCGAGCATACATTAACAAATGGGTTCCAGAATTTGAAACAGATCAGTACGTAGATATGATGGTAGATCATAAAGAAGCACGAGAACGCTGCTTAAAAACTTATAAAGACGCAGTGGCATAGATTGAAACAAAAAATCAACATCGTCTGGTTTAAAAGAGATTTGAGAATACTAGACCACGAACCTCTTAAAAAAGCAACACAAGAGCCTTTACCTATACTCCTACTCTATATATTAGAACCCATAATATTAAATGACGCTCATTACAGTGAGCGTCATTTCAATTTTATAAAGCAGTCATTACATAACATGAATGAAAAGCTGCAAAGCGTTCCTACACATGTATTATGCGTAAAAGGTGATGCCTTAACCATATTTAAAAGTTTACAAAATACCTTTAACATCCATATGGTCTTTTCTCATCAAGAAACTGGTCTGCTTATAACGTATCAAAGGGATATCAAAATGGCTCGATATTTTAAGTCTCAAGGTATCCACTGGCAAGAAAGTGTTTCAAATGGTGTTTTGCGAGGCCTTAAGAATCGTAGTAAATGGAAAGAACACTGGATTGAATTTATAAATAAAGACTTGCAGCATCCTGATTTTGATAAGGGCACATTTCTAGACCTATATGAACTTCAAGAATTAGAAAAATCATTTCAAATCGTAATCCTTAAAACACCAATTGATAAAAATATTCAACCCGGCGGAACCACCAGTGCGTTAAAATACTTTGATAGCTTTTTAAAACAGCGCATTAATGGATATAATAGATATTATTCTAAACCAGCTACCAGTAGAAAACATAGCAGCCGTTTATCGCCATATATAGCATGGGGAAATGTAAGTGTACGCATGATTGCTCAAAAAGCCAGTGCTGCAAAATATCATGTAAAAGATAAGCGCACACTCAACTCATTTTTATCCAGGTTAAGGTGGCAAGCTCATTTTATTGAGAAATTTGAAATGGAATACCAGCTAGAATGGCGTAGCGTTCATAAAGCATACCGTCAACTGGATAAACCCATAAATCCAAAGCATCAAAAAGCCTGGCGAGAAGGAAAAACCGGTTACCCTTTAGTAGATGCAGCTATGCGCTGTTTGAACACTACGGGATTTGTAAATTTCAGATTGCGAGCCATGCTCACTGGCTTTTTCACACATCATTTATGGCAGCCATGGCAAGATGCTAGTAATCACCTAGCCTCGCAATTTTTAGACTTTGAACCTGGAATTCATTATCCGCAATTACAAATGCAGGCTGGAGAAACAGGTATTAACATAGTGCGCGTTTATAATCCAGTAAAAAACAGCCTAGAACATGATCCCGATGGCGTTTTTATAAAAAAATGGGTACCTGAATTAGTAGACTTACCGCTACGATTTATTCATGAACCATGGAAAATCACAGCTATGGATGAGCAGTTTCTAAATTTTAAATTAGGAGAAGATTATCCTAAAAGGATTGTTGAGAATACGCTTCCGCGAAAGCGTGCTCAAGACATACTCTACGGAATTCAGAAAGACCTTAAAAACAAAACTGAAGCTGCCCGGATTATTGCAAAACACACTAACCCCAATAGGGAAATATGGCCTGGTGGCAAAGAAATTAAAAGGAATTAAAACTGAACATGAAGTTAAAATGATGCATAACACTTTTAGGCTGTTTTAATGGAGGATTTTGTTAGGAATTAAAAATTAGAGTACATTTTATTCTTCTACTTACCTTTGTTATATAAAACAAAACTTTGCAAGACCCTAAACCTCATAACCACTTCTCCACGTGCCCTAGTTGCAAAGGTCAAGGCAAAAAGAGACAGCGCTTGCGTAAGAGAGTGAAATTAACTTATGAGCGTGATCTTGAACAATATAAAAATGGAGTTACAGGAGTAAAACCTGTAAAGCCTAGAGGTCATTTAAGTATTTGTAAAAACTGCCAAGGATCTGGATTAATAACTGTACTTAAACCTATTCAACCAGATGTAGATCATTATCCACACCTTGCCATAGTAGGTGGTGGAATAGGTGGTGTGGCGCTTGCTGTAGCCTGTCTTCATAGAGGAATACCTTTTACCTTATTTGAACGTGATAGTAGTTTTAATGAACGCTCGCAAGGTTATGGATTAACCCTACAACAAGCTAGTAAGGCTATGGAAGGTTTTGGCATCACAGAACTCAAAGAAGGCATAGTTTCTACAAAGCACATAGTCCATAAAACCGATGGAACGATTATAGGTGAATGGGGAATTAGAAAATGGCTCCAGGATAAGGAAAATAATTATGATAAACGGACTAATATTCACATAGCTAGGCAATCATTACGACTCGCTTTACTAGATCAACTTCCATCTCATAATGTAGTGCAATGGGGACATAAATTTATAGATTATAAGGCAGTTCAGGATAATGAGCTAGAGCTACGTTTTGAAGTTAATGGTATTATAAAAACTACCACCACTAACCTTCTTATAGGCGCTGACGGAATACGCAGCAAAGTGCGCAAACTGATTATTAACGAAGACTCTACTCCTTTACGTTATCTAGATTGCATGGTTATTTTAGGAATTTGCCCTTATCATAAACTTGATCCTTTAAAACATGACTTATTAGACTCAGCTACCGTGTTTCAAACAGCCAATGGTCATGAACGCATTTACATGATGCCTTATAATCAGGAATCTGTTATGTGGCAACTTAGTTTTCCTATGCTTGAAGAAGATGCTAAAAAACTCAGTGCTTTAGGTCCAAAAGCGTTAAAAGAAGAAGCATGCCGTAGAACACAATGGCATGATCCTATTCCACAAATCATGGCTGGTACAACTGCTGCACATATAACGGGATATCCTGTTTATGACAGAGCCTTACTAAATCAAGAACTATTGAAACCCCATGAGCGCATCACTCTGTTAGGTGATGCTGCACATCCCATGAGTCCATTTAAAGGTCAAGGTGCTAACCAAGCTTTACTCGATGCCTTATCGCTAGCACGTAGTATCACTAAAGCAAATAATCCACATAACGACTGGCGCAAAAATGGATTAAGATCAAGCATTTTAAATCCTTATGAAAATGAAATGATTAAGCGTAGTGGTGTAAAGGTAAAAGCATCTGCTCAAGCTGCTGAGTTCTTACATACAGATATTGTGCTGCATGAAGCAAATGAACCTAGAGGAAGAGTTTTAAAAAGAGAAAATGAAAGTTTATAATGTATACCTATGATGTAAAAAACGCTACAACTATTTATATAACTTATACTGATTCACGTTACCTTCGCAACTCGATATGCTCACGCACCACTCAATAAATAATAGAATACTACCATAATTATGGCTTCAGGATTTTTTGCCTTACTAGATGATATCGCAGCACTCATGGATGATGTTGCTGTAATGAGTAAAGTCGCTACTAAGAAAACAGCTGGGATTTTAGGAGATGATCTCGCTGTTAATGCTGAAAAAGCTTCTGGATTTGTTTCTTCTAGAGAGATTCCTGTTTTATGGGCTATCACTAAAGGCTCTTTTTTAAACAAGCTTATCATTTTACCTCTAGCCTTTCTATTAAGTGCCTTTGTACCAGTCGTGGTAACCATCATTTTAATTTTAGGAGCTATTTATCTAGCCTATGAAGGAGCTGAAAAAATTTATGAATATGCTTTTCCGCACAAACAAGTAGATGAAACTGAAACACTCGAAAATCTTACAGAACAAGAAATTTTAAGTAAAGAAAAAGCTAAAATTAAGTCTGCCATTCTTACTGACTTTATTCTGTCTGTAGAAATAGTAATCATTGCGCTAGGAACAGTTCTAGGAGAATCGATTACTAAACAAATCATGGTAGTAACTGTGGTTGCCATTTTAGCAACTATAGGAGTTTATGGGATCGTGGCTCTTATTGTAAGAATGGATGATCTAGGTTACAGACTTATCAAATACAGTAAAAACAAAAAAGGCGTTTCCATGAAATTGGGAACTCTACTCGTTAAAGCTTTACCTTTAATTATAAAAGGTCTAGCCGTGGTAGGAACTATTGCTCTACTGCTTGTCGCTGGTGGTATCTTTCTCCACAATGTTACTTACCTACATGACTTATTTCACAGCTGGCCATCTATTATTGCTGAGTTTATAGTAGGTCTTATAGTAGGAATTATAGCAGTAGTACTTATCAAATTTTTCCAAAAACTATTTTTAAAGGAAAAACATTAATAACAATCCACATCTACATTACATCTTACAGAACGGAACTGTTTTATAGATTCAAAACTCCGTTTCACTTTACGTATGTAGTCCTTAATGGTTTTAGGATGATGTTGCTTTCCCATTTTAACAATTACATGCACTTGATATAAGTTGCGCACACGTGCCACTAGTGGGAATTCTGGACCTAGCACTTCTACTCCATGCTCGATTTGGTTCAGTGCATTTACAAACCACTGTCCTGCCTGTAAGGTCGTGTTATAATCACGTTGTTTAAAAGTTAATCTTATTAAACGCTGGAATGGCGGGTATTTAAAATGATAACGTTCCTGTAATTGTTCTTTAAACATAGTACCATAATCATAAGTACTTACTTGCTGTAAAATCTGGTGTTCAGGATTATAGGATTGAATTAACACCTTACCGCGCTCAGCAGTACGACCAGCACGTCCAGACACTTGTGTAAGCAAATGAAAACAACGCTCATGGGCTCTAAAATCTGGGAAATTAAGCATATTGTCTGCACTGAGAACACCTACTAAACTAACGTTTCTAAAATCTAAACCTTTAGTGAGCATTTGAGTTCCTACCAGGCAATCTATGGCGCCAGTATCTACTTTCTCAATGATTCTTTCTATACTTTTTTTACCTCGCGTAGAGTCTAAATCCATGCGAGCAATCTTTTTATCAGGAAAAAGTTCTTTAAACTCCTCTTCAATCTGTTGTGTACCGAATCCTTTAGTATCCAGAGCTGTACTCGTACAAGCAGGACATTCTTCTGGGATAAAAGTATTATAACCACAGTAATGACAGCGCAATTGCTTTTTATACTGGTGGAAGGTTAAACTCACATCACAATTAGGACATTGCGGTGCATTACCACAGGTATTACATTCTAGAATAGGTGCATAACCACGACGGTTTTGAAAAAGAATAACCTGATTACCATTCTTAAAAGCTACTTGCATGTGTTCTATAAGCGTATCAGAAAAATGACCTTTCATTTTTTTCCTTTTATGCTTGTCTTTTAAGTCTACCATTTGAACTTCGGGAAGAAGTACTTTACCATAACGCTCTTTCAGTTCTACTAATCCATATTTACCTATAGTAGTATTATAATAACTCTCTAGCGATGGTGTTGCAGACCCTAATAAAATTTGTGCTTCTTTCATGTGCCCTAGTACTACCGCCGCATCACGTGCATGATATCTAGGGTCTGGATCAAACTGTTTAAAACTAGTCTCATGTTCCTCATCTATAATTATGAGTTTGAGGTTTTGGAAAGGCAATAATAAGGCACTGCGAGCTCCTATAATTACAAAAGGTTCCTTTGCTTGAATAACATGATTCCATACCTCTAAGCGTTCATTTAAATTATACTTAGAATGATAAACGAGAACCTGGTGTTTAAAATATTTTTTTAAACGGGCTATAAGTTGCGTGGTTAAAGCTATTTCTGGTAACAAATACAATATTTGATTCCCTAAATCTAGTTGTTCTTGAATGAGACGTACATAAATTTCAGTTTTACCACTTGAGGTAACTCCGAGAAGTAATGTAGTTTTCCCTTTAGAAAAATGTTCTTTGACTTCATCTAGCGCTCGCTGTTGAGCTGTTTGTAATTCAAATAGATCGCGACCACTCGCCTTTTCTTCTAGAACACGATCTACAGCATGTTCTTCTTCTATGAGAATTTCTTTTTCTATCAGTGTTTTTATAACAGCACGAGAAACTTCTGCACGATCTTGCAGTTGTTTACTAGCCACTAATTTATTACCAGCCTGTAACATAAATAAAGTCATGACCGCATCTCGCTGTTTAGGCGCTCTAGTCATTGCCTCTAATAAGTTCTTGAGGGCTGTTTCTTCTTTAAATTGTGGAGCTAGGAAAATGTATTTTACCGTTTTAGGTTTATAGGTAGAATAAACTTCTTCTTGTAAAATAATGTATTCTAACTCGAGCAATTTATGTAAAATGGGAAGTACAGTTTTGCGCTCTAGAATATCCATCACCTCATCCACTTTTAAGATCTGACGATGTTCTAGCGCTTCCATAATTAGAAACTGTTTATCATCTAGAAGTGATTCATCTATTTCAGTATCTGTATTTTTTATAACTACGGTTTCACTTTCCAGGAGTAGTGATTTAGGTAAGGCTGCTCGCATGACCTGACCTACACTACACACATAATAAGAGGCAATCCATTTCCAAAATTTTAACTGCTCTCGAGTAACCGTAGGAGATTCATCTATAATAAGTTCTATGTCCTTAACCTCATAACTCAATGGCGGCGATTGATGGATATGATGAACAATCCCAGTATAGATTTTTGATTTACCAAATGGTACTGCTACGCGCATTCCAGGTTGAAGAAAATCAGCCTCAGCGGCAGTCACTCGATAGGCAAAAAGCCTTTCCAGCGGCAAGGGTATAATAACATCTATATAATGTGACATAATAAAATATACTAGGTAAAAATAATAGATGCTATAAACTGTACCACGAGAAAACCCTAATATTTATTAAAGATTTATTCTTATTTTAAACGCACCCAAGTTTGTGTACGATACAGAAATAAAACATAACCTCTTACCTTTAAACGATCACTATTATTCTGATCAAGCCATAGTTTACAGTCATATACTTTACCATTTTCTGGATCTAGAATCGTTCCATTTTTATATGTTTTGCCTTTCTTAACCAGATCTTTCATAATCACTAAACCTTCTATAGGTGCGTTTTTAAAATCACCATCGCAGTTAGCACATAGCGGTGTTTCTGGAGCATCAGGATCGAGTACTTTTAAGACTTTTCCATAGTACTTGCCATTCTCTTCATAGATGAATATATGAGATTTTACAATTCCTGATGTTTCATCTATGGTTTTCCAGGTTCCTGTTATGTCTTGTGAATACGCTTTCGCGAAAGCGAAAAGAACCAGCAATATTCCTATAAAATTCTTCATGATTTAAAAATAAAAGCCCACGTAAATATAATCTACGTGGGCTATGAGTATGATTAAAGTTATACTAAGACTTGCCTAACATTCCTGCTTTAAGGTCCTCGTCTGCTGGATCATCACCTAACCAGATTCCAAAAAGTCCTCTTTTAAAATTAAGTCCTGAAATAGTTCCTAGATCGTTACCATTTTTAGAAACCATAGTTCCTTTTCCTGGTACATAAGCGATCTGGAATTCATCTCCTTCTACAATAGCATCCTTAAAGAACCCTATAAATGTGTTTATTTCTGACTGGATGGCTTTACGCTCTTTATTTGTACAGCTGTCACTAAAACCGTTTGTTACAGCTTCTTTCATTTTTTCTTGAGTAACATTCTCATCTGTAATATCTAGGGTAATCACCATAGGAAGATCTGCATCTACCATTTTGTTTCCATCGTCTGATTTTACAGTGGTATATAATGCACCTACATATAAATCATACCATAATTTCTCTCTTAAACCTGCACCATTTAACGAGAGTTCTTGTCCTTGTACAGTTACAGATTGCTCAACCTTTACATTATTAATGGTAACCTGTCCACTCACAGTAAAAGTAGCAACGAGTGCTACTGCTAATAAAATTACTTTTTTCATTTTGTTTTAATTTTGGTTTTAAATATAATACTAAGTATTCAAATTCTGTGCCTTTAATTTTCTAAGTGACGCATTTAGTTCAAAACCTAATAATAAAATATTAGAATTAAGCCATATATAGATCATTAAAATAAGCAATGCACCTATAGATCCATAAATTTCATTATAAGAGGTAAAATTATCAATATAAACACCATACAGAACTGATAATAAAATAATTAGCACCGTAGTTACCGTTGCACCTATAGAGAAAAAACGAGTCAGACGACCATCTCTAGTTCCAAAATAGTAAAGCACAGCTACAAAAATATAGGTCAGAATAATAACAATTACATACCTTACAAAAACTAAGGTTCCTCCTTGACCCGTTTCACTCATGAAATTTGTTTTGCGTAATTCTTCTAGTACATACTCCACATAACCTGCAACGATTACCATGGTTAATAAAAAGATGGTAAGCATGATTGAAACAACTAAAGATATAGCGTACTGCCTAAAAAATCCTCGATTAAAGTCTGTATGGTAAGACCTTTCAAATCCATTAAATACTGCATTTATACCATTAGACATAAATATCAAGGAGGATACAAAAGCAACCGTTAATAATCCAGAATTCCCTTGTAGTGCAATTTCCTTAAAAATCGTTTCAAAACTACTCACGGCTTGTGGTGGTAGTAATTCAATGACAAACTCCAGAAACTCGCTTTGGAAATTTTCAATAGGAATAAATGGAATCAAGTTCAGTACAAAAAGTAAAAACGGAAATATAGCCATGAAAAAACTATAACTAATAGCACTTGCCCTTGCCGAAAATGCTCCTTGGGCAATACCTAGAACATAAGTTTCTGATAAATCATAGAGTGTCATTCCTTCTAGTCCGGGAATGCGTATTTTCCTAGCTATATGAATAGGCCAGTTAAGAACAGGGATGCGGTCTAAAAGATTATTATTTTTACTCATGTATGGCCTTAAGGCTTAAATCAAGATTATAAACGCTATGTGTTAAAGCTCCACTAGAAATATAATCTACGCCACAGGCAGCGTATTGTGGTGCTGTGTCCAGCGTTATTCCTCCACTACTTTCTGTAAGACATAAATCACCTATGAGTTCCACAGCTTTGCGTGTGTCTTCATAATTAAAGTTATCTATAAGAATGCGATAAACACCATCATTAGTTAAGATTTCTTTAATTTCATCTAGATCTCGTGCCTCCACTATAATTTTTAAATCTCTACCAGTTTCTTTAAGGTATTGTTTAGTTTTCTGGATCGCCTTACTCACACCACCGGCAAAGTCTATATGATTATCCTTGAGCATGATTACATCATAAAGTCCAAATCTATGATTCACGCCACCTCCTATTTTTACCGCCCATTTTTCAAGCACTCTTATGCCTGGTGTGGTTTTTCTAGTGTCTAGTATTTTAGTTTTAGTGCCTTCTAAGGCATCTACAAAAGCTCTGGTTTTAGTAGCAATAGCACTCATGCGTTGCATAGCATTAAGCGCTAGACGTTCTGCTTTTAAAATAGATTGAGAAGAACCCGTAACATAAAAAGCCTCATCACCATACTTTACAGGAGTTCCGTCTTTTATTCTTACATCTATTTTAAGGTCTGGATCAACAGCATTAAAAACAGCCTTTGCAAATTCTACACCTGCCAGAATTCCTTCATCTTTAACTAATAAACGAGCTTTACCTATAGCTGTAGATGGAATGCAAGATAAACTGCTGTGATCTCCATCGCCTACATCTTCTCTAAGGGCGTTTTTAATAATTCTTTTAATCTCGTCATTAAAGGCCGCGGTACCGTATTCCATTATTTCTATTTAATACTCAAAAATAAGCTAATCATCTCTTTTTACATATTATAAAAATGCCATTAACTTTGCTCTATGAAAATTACTCTCATAGCCGTAGGAAAAACAGATGATTCCCGCATTGCCGACTTGACCCAAGTGTACATAGACCGTTTACAGCATTATGTAAATTTTGACTTACATATTATTCCAGATCTTAAAAAAACCAAGAATTTAAGTGAAGAACAGCAAAAAAATGAAGAAGGTAAACTGATATTAAATCAGTTAGAGAAGAGTGATTTTGTGACCTTACTAGATGAAAAAGGAAAAAAATATACCAGCTTGCAGTTTGCTCAACTGATTAATAAACGTAGTGTTTCTGGATTAAAAAGACTTGTTTTTATTATAGGTGGACCATATGGTTTCTCACCAGATGTTTACAGTCGGGCTAATTCAAAACTGTCACTAAGCGATATGACTTTTTCTCATCAAATGGTAAGACTCTTTGCCGTAGAACAAATTTATAGGGCCTTTACTATTTTAAGAAATGAACCTTATCACCATGAGTAGTGCGTTAAACTTTTCTAGCTCTCATCATTTCACGTTTCCCTGGTGGACCTTCTAATTTTTCAACAGTAAAACCTGCTTCGATCATATTTCTACGTGCCTGACCTTGTGCACAATAAGTGACTAAAATCCCTCCAGGAACTAAGGCTTTATGAGCAGCTTTAAAAATATCTAATGCCCATAAATCAGGCTGCACACGTGGCCCAAAAGCATCATAATAAATGAGATCATAAGCTTCTACATCGTTAATAGATTGGAATTTCTTTTGAACCTTAGTAATCGTTAAATTATCGGTAAGTTGAATAGGTTCTTCCCAGTTTGCTTTATGAAGGTCTAAATAGAGCTGTTCTGCTTTTAAAAGAGAACCATAGTTTACGAGCTCAGCCTCTTCCATGGTTACTGGATAGGCCTCTACAGCAGTATAATTAATAAGGTGCTCTTTTTCTGCCTGTGCAGTGACCATTGCATTTAAACCAGTACCTAATCCATATTCTATAATATTAATGGGAATATTTTTATCATGCTTTCGCGAAAGCGTGTCTTTCAAACCCATTTCTATAAAAACATGAAGCGCCTCTTGCAAGGCGCCATGTTTAGAATGATATTGTTCTTTCCACTCGGGAATGTTAATACTATTAGAGCCGTCGCCGGTGGAAATAATTTCTCTTTTCATTTATTCCTCTGTAGCTGGTTCCATACCTTCTACATCTGGATTTTCAAACTCTTCTACTAGAGCACCATCTGCCATGAAAGAGTAAGTTACTTTATCTTCAGTAATTTTTGCGATTTCTTCTTCGCTCTCTCCAGCATCTTCGGCATAGTGAATCAGTTCTTCTTTAGGTGTTACGCTTTTATAAGCTTTACCTCTAAGAACCACTTCTTTATCTGCTCCATTCTTAGGTAAAAAGAAACCGTAATCCTTAAATTTAACAAAGGCAGCTTCTGAATCATTTACTGGCATTTTAATCCAGCATCCTTTATTTACACAAACCTCTTGAATTACACCGCGTACTTTAACATCCATAGTGTCACCTTGTTTCATTCCTTCATAAAAAGATCCAAGTTTAGAAGCTTCAATAGCATCTTTAGCATCAATTTTTGCACCATAACTCATGTAAGCTAGTTCTTCAACTTTCTCCTCATTAACAGCAGGTATTAACTCTGTTTTCACCTCTTCTTTACAAGCTACAAATGATATTGCAGCACATAATACTAGATATATATTTTTCATATTGTTGATAGTTTACAGCAAATTTAAGAATTTGTTTAGTCTTTTTATATTTAATTATCGAGTATCTTTGCAAAAATTAAAAACGTTATGATAGACACTCACGAAATCGTTATCGATAAAGTTGAATCTTCTAAAATCACTCATACAGATTTTGATAATTTAACTTTTGGAAAAACATTTACGGACCATATGCTGGAATGTACATGGCGTGATGGTAAGTGGGAAACAGCGCATATTAAACCTTATGGTCCTATAATGGTAGAGCCTAGCTGTAAGGTATTCCATTACGGACAAGCCATTTTTGAAGGTATGAAGGCTTTTAAAGACGCAACTGGAGAAGTCTTTTTATTCAGACCTGAGGATAACTGGAAACGCTTTAATCAAAGTGCTAAACGTCTTGCCATGCCTGAGGTCCCAAAAGAGGTTTTTATAGAAGGTCTTAAAAAGTTAGTATCATTAGATAAGGAATGGGTACGCTATGGTGAAGGGCTATCTCTTTACTTAAGACCTTTCATGATTGCTAGTGAAAATGGTGTGGCTGCCGCTCCATCTACAGAATATAAATTTATGATTGTTATGTCACCTGCCTTTGCTTATTATAAAGGAGATGTAAGGGTTATTATAGCATCTGACTTTTCTCGTGCTGCAGATGGTGGTGTAGGATATGCAAAAGCTGCTGGTAATTATGCAGCTAGTTTCTATCCTAACAACCTTGCACTTGCTGAAGGTTATCAACAAATCATTTGGACTGATGCTGCTACTCATGAATATCTAGAAGAAGCAGGTACCATGAATATTTTTGTGCGCATAGGTGATACTTTATTTACTGCGCCTAATAATGATCGTATTTTAAATGGTGTCACAAGGCGTAGTGTGATACAGCTTGCAAAAGATGCTGGAATATCATTTGAGGAACGTCGTGTGAGTGTAAAAGAGATAAATGACGCTGCAAAGAATGGTAGCCTTAAAGAAATTTTCGGTTCTGGTACTGCAGCAGTAATTGTACCTATTAAAGGTTATAAACATAAAGATTTTGTTCATGAACTACCTATTATAGAGGATAGTTATGCAAATCGTTTTAAAGAAGCTCTCAAAGATATTCAATACAACAGAGCTGAAGATAAACATGGATGGAGAGTTTCTGTCTAGGAGTCACTTTAACCTATTAAAAAATCCCGTTTAGAAATTTTCTAAATGGGATTTTTTGTGTTCTTATAGTATGGTGGATTTATGGATTCAAAATCTTCTCAAAATTAGGTTTGAAATAATTAGGTCCTTTGAGAACTTTTCCATCTTCTCGATAAATAGGTTTGCCGTCTGCTCCTAGTTTGCTCATGTTAGAACGCTGGATTTCATCAAAAACATCTTCTATAACATCTTGCATGCCGTGTTCTATAATAGTTCCGCAAAGAATATAAAGCATATCCCCTAGCGCATCTGCTACTTCAACGAGGTCATTGTTTTGAGCGGCTTCAAAATATTCTTCGTTTTCTTCTTTCATAAGCTCAAATCGCAGCTTATTGCGACGTTCTGTAATATCACCTACAGGTTTATGATTCATACCTAGTTGAAATGCGGTGTGAAATTTTTCTACGGCTTTAATTTGTTTCTTCATGTGCGGCTATTGAAAATTTGAGTTGTAATTTTGTCAAAAATAGTTATTCTATGACTTATTTAGCTCTTATGCTTAAAGACCCGATGTTTAGTAGTGGTCAGATTACATTTGGTATTATCTTTTTTGTAGCTTTTTGTATTCTTATTTCTTTCATGTATATCAAAGATAAAGGCATGCACAAGAAAAATTATAAAGGTGTAAAATGGATATTATTAGGCTTTATAGCCTTTATAATTTTACTATTTGTGATTAAAATTGTCTTGAAAAAATAGAACTCAGATACACTTTTTTCACTAACACATTCACCCTTAAATTGATACCCTGTAAAGGGTATTGCTCGTTTCATAAGTTTCTAGTAGTTTTATAGAAACTTTTAAACCATGCAAAAAACTTTACTAACCACCTTACTTTGTTGTTTTTGTTACATTTCTATAGCACAGACTTATGCTGGAAAAGAAACCGACAACTATGCTGGAATCACCAGCTTAAGAAATAACCCAGCAAATCTTGCCGACTCTCGTTTTAAAACAGATATTAATATAGTTGACTTTTCTTCCACCACCGCAAATGACTATTACGGTTTTAACTTTTCAGAGTTATTTAGTGATTTCTCTGGAATTAGCTTTGATGAATCTGGAACTCGTTCTCCCAGTCAGAATAATAACGTGTACCAAAACTTAGATGTTTTATTACCATCCTTTCAATTTAATTTATCTGAGAAACACAGTCTCGCCTTTACAACTAGAGTACGTGGCTATTTGAATTTAAATTCTATAAATGGAAATCTTTTTGAAACCTTACAGGATAGCGATATACTCAATAAAGATTTTAATATCGACATGGAGAATCTTAATGGTACCGCACATGCTTGGGGTGAAGTAGGATTAACTTATGGGTTTGTAATCGCTCAAAGTGAACGCCATTTTTTAAAAGGTGGAATAACCGCAAAATATTTAATAGGCGCTGGAGGATTCTTTACCAATTCAAACAGTATTAATGGTTCCTACGATTCTGCAGCCGAAACTATTACCGCAAATGGTGATTTAACCTATGGTAGTACCACTGCTACAGATGATGATGATAATTTTGATTTTAGTAACGGTAGTAGCAGCTTTGGTGCAGACTTAGGTCTTATTTATGAGTATAGACCTGCCTTAAAAAATGATAAAAAAATGGATTCTCTAGCCTTGAGAGGTCATAATAAATACAGATTAAAAGTAGGACTAAGTGTTACCGATATAGGTAGTATCACCTATAATGATGTAGAGTTAAATACTTATACGGTTTCTGGAACGGTAAGCTCGCAAGATTTTGATGAAAACTTTGAACAAGCATTAGAGGATAATTATACCTCTACTACTAGAACCGAAGATGTTACCCTTAAATTACCTGCCGCATTGAGGTATTCTTTGGACTTGAGAATAGATCGCAATCTTTATATAGGTGCCTCTGGAGTACTGGCTCTTAATGATACTGCACAAAGGTTTAGCATCAATCATATCAATTATACGAGCATAGTTCCTAGATATGAATCCCGACTATTTACTTTATATTCAAATGTTACTATGATTGAATATGCAGATTTCACTTGGGGCGCAGGTTTACGTTTTGGACCATTGAGCATAGGATCTGCATCTATTCTTAGCAACCTCATGACTGATGATTCCAGAGCTGTAGATTTTTATGCAGGTTTAAAAATTCCATTCCATCATCGCATAAAAGCTAAGAAATTGAACTATTTATAGCATTTCAATTCAGCTAAAATAAAAAGCCTCATTAATAACAAATTCTGTAATTAATGAGACTTTTTGCATATAAGATTTTCTTAGTCTAAGAAACCATAATTCTTTGAATACATCAACATTTGCTCAGCAAAAGTCTCTGGTTGTTCTATAGTAAAACCAGTAATTTCATTACCTTCCATCACTGGTGTGATCACAGGATTAACAAAACCACGATATGCTGGTGTTTTAAACTGGCTATTACGTTCTAAAACCTCTTGATGCAACTCTTGATCTACTTTTACACCATAGCCTTCTACTAGAGCTTGTGCTGCCTCAAAATCGCCTTCACTGGTGATACGCTGTGTTTCTCTTAAGAGTTCTCCAAATAGCTCGCGCAACTTATCATAATCTTGAATATCATAATAGGTCTTACCATTTTTAGTAACCTTTTTAATAACATTACCTTCAAGTCCTTTTTCATAAACCCAAGCACTCACCCATTGTCTATTACGCATGTGATCTTCTTCTACGTCCTGACCTAATTCCAGACGCACCAGTTGAGAAACTAGTCCATTTCTTATATATCCATCATAGGCAGCGGTTCCCGTTTTCTTCCAGTCCTTTACCAGGCCTAGTTCTTCTAACTTAGGGTCCATTAAATAATACAACCCAAATAAATCTGCTCTTCCTTCTTCAATGGTTGATTTGTAACTTTTTAAGGTTTCTTTAGGTGTTCCTACACCTTTATTGATCTGACCAGAGGCATGTCCTATCACTTCATGCAGTGCTGTGTGCAATTTATCTGCCAGGGCTCCATATTCTTTTTCCAGCGCAACCTCTTCCTCATCATGCGCAAATTCTTCAAGTCTTCCTGAACTACCTGCACTACCATAAGCAGCAATAATATTACCTAGTGAAACCGACTTACTACCATGCACTTCTCTAATCCAGACATTATTTGGTAAGTTCACACCTATAGGCGTTGCAGGACTTGCATCACCAGCTTCACCAGCTACGTTTACCGTTTTATAACTTACGCCAGTTACTTTTTCCTTCTTATGCTCCTGCATTAATGGTGAGTTATCTTCAAACCATTGTGCATTTCCACTTAACACTTCCATTTTACGAGACATGTCAAAATCTTTAATCTGAACTATAGTTTCATAACTTCCTTTATAAGCAATTGGGTCATTATATACTTCTACAAAACCAGTAATCCAGTCCACTGCACCTTCAGTAGACTTAGCCCAGACTATCGCATACTCATCCCATTTATGTAAATCACCTGTTTGATAATACTCTATGAGTAAACTTAGAGCTTGAGCTTGCTGTTCAGTTTCAGCTACTTCTTTTGCCTTTTCTAACCAGTAAATCATTTGATCCATAGCTGGTCCATATAGTCCACCGCTCTTATATGGTTTTTCTATGAGTTTCCCGTTTTCTTTAACAAGCTGCGAGTTCAATCCTACTTCTATAGGCTCATTAGCATCTACCTTAATACTTTTATAATAGTCTCTAGCCTCTTGTTCAGTAACATCTGGACCATAGAAATTTACAGCACTGGCTAGTACGATGTCTTTTCCTTTGGCCTTATCTACTTTCTTTGCATCTACATCGTTAAAGATGGACTGCCACACATTTTCATCTATAGAAACATTAGTTTGATCCATGAGGTTCTTAAAATAAACCTCGTCAAAACCAGGTTTCATTTTATCCATACTGTAATGGTGATGTATCCCATTTGCAAACCACACACGGTGTAGATATGTTTCAAACTCTTTCCAGTCTTTATCATTCTTATCACCAGAGTAGTTAATATAAATAGACTCGAGACCTTTGCGCAGTGCTAGATTATGACGGTAGTTCTGATCCCAGATAATGTCTCTACCACTTAATCCCGCTTGTGTTAAATAATACACAAGTTTTTGCTGTTTTAAGTCCAGTTCATCCCATCCCGGAATTTGATAGCGCAGCACTCCTATATCTGCAAATTCTGTAACGTTATAACTAAAATTTACTTCTTCCACAGGTGCTTCCATGGATTCAGGCACATTATCCTTACAAGAAAAGAGAGCCATTCCTGCAAAAAGCAAACTGGTAATTTTTACATATTTCATAAATTAATGATTTTTAAGTGTTATTATAGTTTCATCATTACGCTTTCGCGAAAGCGTAATAAACAATCTTTATATATTTCCAAATTTAAGAATTAAACATCTTGTAGAGAAGTTTTAAAAAAATGTAATACAATATTTTTATAACGACTTAATATATTATGTAGTTTCAGTTTCTTTAATAATTACTTTATAATGTCTATTAACCTTCCTTACATTCCATGAAATCACTTAACATAAATTACAAAATACTAGAATTAAAGAAGTTACTATTTATCATGTTAACGCTACTCTGTGGTTCCATGGTAAATGGTCAGGTAAAACCCTTAGACAGTGTTTTTAGCCTAGTAGAACGTAACGATGATGAGCAGTTAAAACAAATAGTAGAACGTTATAGTGTTAATGACTTAAACCAGGTAGATCGTGGCTATTATTATATAGCTGCTGGCGGTATAGATTACATTAATAATGATTTTGAAAAGGCTTACTCAAAATTATTAAAAGCTAAAGAAAACCAAAGCAATAAGAGAATCATATATAAAGCAAATGATTTATTAATCTTTATAAGTAATGCAACTACAGAACTCCAGTTTGCTCCAGCATCTGTAATGCAAGAAAATCTAGAAATAGCTCAACAACTTCGAGACCCTAAACTAAGTATAAGGATTAAACATCATTACATGTTTAAAGAAATTCAATCAGGGGAATTTGATAAGGCTATTGAAATATGCTATGAATTAAAGAAAATATGTGAGCAAAATGAATTAGTAGATCAGCAATTAGATGTTGAGTTTAATTTAGGAACACTACATTACTACAGGTCTGTAAATGATTCTGCTCTTTATTATTATAAGAGAAACCTGGCCATTTTTGAGCATAAGAAAGATACTTTTAATATAGCTACCAGATTGAATAACCTTGCTATGTTACAAACAGCCATAGGTCTCAATGAAGATGCCGTTAATAACTTAATTAAAGCAGAGCAACTGGCAAAAAAGTTTAAGGATAGAGATTTTAGCGTAACCCTTTTAAGGAA
This sequence comes from Nonlabens sp., assembly GCF_965660805.1. Lineage (GTDB taxonomy): Bacteria > Bacteroidota > Bacteroidia > Flavobacteriales > Flavobacteriaceae > Nonlabens. Next base: position 71,090 of record NZ_CBFIBE010000007.1, read on the forward strand.
TATTGCTGATGCGCAAGTAGCTGCAGGAAATCTAGATGAAGCTATAGATTATTATAATGAATTTATATCTGAAAATGATTCTTTAAACAGAACTTCTATTGCAAAAAGTCTTTCTGAAATGCAGACTAAATATGAAACCAAAGAAAAGGAGCTAGAAAACGCTGAACTTCAATCTAAAAACCTAGAAAACACAAATAAAATTTACCTACTATTATTTGTACTTGTTATGGTGGTAGGAATAGGTTTCTTTCTATTCAATAGAATGCGACAAAAACAGGCGCTACTTGCAGCAGCAGCAGAAACGCAAAAACAGAGAGAAGAGAAACTCTTAAAAAATGCAGAACTTGCCAGTATAGATGCCATGATTAGTGGTCAGGAAAAAGAACGTAAAAAAATAGCACAAGACTTGCATGATGATATAGGTAGCTCTCTTACCACAGCGCGTATGTGTATAGAAAATGTTGTTCAAAGAAGTAAGGAAGAAGAATCTATAAAAGTATTAGAAAACGCTTATGCTTTACTCAATGAAACATATTCTAAGGTGCGCAATATTTCTCATGCACAAAAAAGTAGCATATTAAATGCTCATGGATTAATAGGTTCTCTAGAAGAATTTGCAGATCGTATTAATGCTGGGAAATCTTTAAACGTAGAAATCATTCATCATGGTATGAAAGGATCTTTAAGTAATAGTCTAGAACTAGGGCTGTTTAGAATTATACAAGAGTTACTGAATAACACCATTAAACACTCGCAGGCTAAACACGCTAGTATTATACTTACAGGTTATGAGGATCACATAGACATCATAGTAGAAGATGATGGTAATGGTTTTACACCAGATTTGAAGAATCAAGAAGGAACAGGCTTAAAAAGCATAAAATCCAGAATTATTAATTTAGAAGGCACCATGGAAATAGATACTAAATTGAATCGTGGTACCACCATAAATATAGAAATTCCACTGATATGATATTTATAACCATAGCCGAAGATCATATAGCACTTAGCGATGGTCTAAAAGTATTCCTAGAACAGGACACAGATATAGAAGTCTTAGGAACCGCTCAAAACGGTAAAGACATGTTAGAATTATTAGAATATTTAAAACCACAAGTGGTCCTTACAGATATTAACATGCCGGATATGAATGGTGTAGAACTTTGTAAAGCCATAAAATCTAAATATGATATCAAAGTAATCGCACTAAGTATGTTTGATAATTCTGGAGCCATAAATGAAATGGTACAAGCCGGTGCAGATGGCTACATCCTTAAAATAAGTCCTTTAACAGAACTTAAAAAAGCTATAGTAGAAGTGGTTGCTGGTAATAATTACTATGACAGCGCTATAGACATGAATTTAATCAATGAGAATAGTGAGCAACAACCTGAAAAAAAACTATCTCGTAGCGAGACAGATATTCTTAAACTCATTGCCCAAGGAAAAACCAGTGCCGAAATTGCAAAAGAACGACAAACCGCTGTTAGTACCGTAGCTAAACATAGAAAAAACATGATTCATAAATTGAGCTTAGCTGGTAAAAATGAGTTGTATAAATATGCTCTACAGCGTTACAGCCATTATAGTAATTAGATTTATGAGAACCGCATTATTATCACTACTCACCTTAGTCCTATTCATTTCTTGTAAAGATCGATCACCACATAATGTTTACTCAGCTCCTGCTGTTTCAAATAAAGCTATTTTTAAAATTCAAAACCCTATAATTAGTGACACTATTCTTTACTATAACGACTTTAAATCTAGTTATGTAGACGACCGCAACCTCGAAATATGGTTACCACAAGGCTATCCTCTCACCGGAGTATCTTATAAAGTGCTTTACATGCATGATGGACAGAATGTATTTAATAAAGACACTTCTTCTTATGGTACCGCATGGGAAATAGATGAAAAAATAGACTCCTTAACGAGTGCCAGCGCTATTGCTCCTACTATCGTAGTAAACACATGGTGTCATCCT
>NZ_CBFIBE010000008.1:0-72532 GCF_965660805.1 Nonlabens sp.
TAGTATCTTTAGCAGTAATCGCTATGATCATCATAAATCAAGTGGTGAAAGAGCGTCGTTTTTTAAAACAGCTTTTACGATAATTAAATCGGTTATGCTGAATTTATTTCAGCATCTTCTATTAGAATAATTAAAAGTCTTTCAGTAATGAAGGGCTTTTTCATGTTTACAAAACGTAGTGTATTTTTTATATGAGATCTAACTGAAGTTTGGAACGATTTAAATATTTTATTTACCTAATCTGTTTTCTTAATTCTAAAATTAATTCATCTTTTTCATCAATTCTCTTCTCGTATTGCTCTACAATTTTTTCTGAAAGAAAATTTATAGTATCTGCGTTATAAACCTGTCCGTTATTATTTTCAAGATGATTGATATAGCTCATTTCTTTTACTGTCCTTTTTTCTTTTTCAAAGTTGTGAAAAGGAAGAGGTTCTACAATTAGAAAAGGAGAGCTTAAACTTCCCTAAGTTAAAAGGTAAGGTGGTAAGTGTTGAAGAGCTACTTAGAAAACCTGAGTTAGAAAATAAAATTCTTAGTTTATCAAATAGCTTTTCTAGGAAATCTACTGGCTCTAACTCAATTCAAATTGATACGACCCATATAGAAATGATACAGTCTGACCAATTCACGGCATATACGTTTCCGATTGTACAAGACAGTATTGAAAAGCAATCTGTTTTGAGTAATTATATGTTGACTATAGTTAATGACAGCTTGCAAGTACAGAGTCTAGTCAGTTATCCAGTGTTGTCCAATCGAGAGTTAGATATGCAAAATATTCATTTTGAACAGGTTTGGGGCGACTCTTTAATTTCTCAAACTAGGTTCAAATGTGGTGGCACCCAAACTATGTGGTATTCATATGAAGATTGCTATGTGGTTAGATGTGGGCTGTCAGGCAATCATGGTCCTGGTGAACCTTGTGACGATGGTGAACAGAGAGGTGGTGTAAACTGTGTCACAAGATGGGCGTCTTTCACTGTATTAGAAGCTCCATGTGGCGGTGGTGGTGGCGGTTCAGGCGGTGGCGGTGGTAGTTCTTCCGGAGGCACAACAAACCCACCTAGAAATAATCCTCCTATCGATTTATTGATTCCAGTAAATCCTGTGGGATATATTGAACTGATAGATGACGCCTTTAGTAGAATCAATAACCAACTGATATTGACACCAGAGCAAATCACTTTTTTACGTGATGATGAAAACGCTCACATTACGGACGCTATTGACGAATACTTAGATGAGCAAAGCCTCACTATCAATCAAGAGGGAAAGGATGCAATTTTAAATGCGATTGATGTGTTGAGCGGTGAGAAAACGGTAAATGATCTCTCATCAATTCAAGATCACCGAACTTTTAATGAAATAGCGGGAAAGTCACTTAGTAATCTAGAAACAGAAGAATTTAATGATTTTGGAGAAGCAATGTCAAATTATGATGCAGAAGACGAACTGGATCAAGCAGAGTGGCTGCAAGTAAGTACTAAGGTTATTAACATTTATGAGCTTGTGAATACTCAAAAAAATGATTTATCCTACGATCCTGCTATTGGAGACCTTAATTTCTCATTTGCCCAACAAGATCAAATGCAACAGCATCTTCTTTTCATAGGACTCTTACCTGAATTAAAATCCTTGATAGATGAGTACCTTCCACAAACTGCCGAAGAATGGAAAGCATTATTAGAAATAATGGAACCTATTTTATGGGAAACCTTAATTGAATTTATACCTGGTGGTGGAATTGCTATAGCTGTAAACGATATTGTTAATGAAATGCAGCTTACTCCACCAGATTATACAGTCATAACACTGTCTGTAGCATCTATAGTGGCTGAGTTTATTCCATGGGCAAAGGTAGGAAAAGCAACAGTTAAACTGTTTAAAAATATTGCTAAGGCTGCAAAAATCTTTAGGAAAGTAGCTAATATCCTACCATCATTTAGAACGTTGTACAGTCGTGGTTTTAAAATTGACTTAGATGGTGATGATCTCAAGTTAATTAATTCTAATCCCGATCCTGGTCAACTTATTCCTATTAGTTCTACAACACCTAGTGGCGGCGTTATTATTGCAAAAGGTGATGATGTCGAACGAGTCGTTATAAATATAGCTGACGAAGTAAATGATAGGCAGCGCACAATAACTAATCAATGGGAAAGTACAATAGGATCTCAAAGTAATAAAAGAAAAGGAAATTTTGGAGAAATGTCTACAGATCTAGATCTAGCTGAAAAAGGTTACATACCTTTACATACTAGAATAGATGATATAGATGCATCGGGTCATAATGGTATAGATGCTGTTATGGAAAAAGATGGACAGTTTTTTATTGTAGAAAGTAAATTTTCATCTACAACAACACCATCACTTAATCCACCTAATACAAACACAGGTCTACCGAAACAAATGAGTGATGCTTGGATACAAAGACCAGGTGAATTAGCTAGTGCTTTGAATGGGAATTCTGTTCTAGCTGCAAATATCATAGCTGATGGTTATAAGAGAATTGTTGCAACTCACGGTCCTAATGGAAATTTAATTTATAAATTGGTAGACTCTAACGGAGTTATTGGAAATGTTTGGACTCCTTAAAGCCTTTTAATAATGAGAGATAAACTTAAGAGTAAAGAATATTTTGAAGACTTTGTTGATGAACGATATAAATTAAATAAAAATTTGTATGATAGATTAGACAATAATCAGATTAAAATTGATAGAATAGTTCCTGTAAAAAACTTAATGGCATCGCATTATCTTCATATTCTGTCGGCAAAATATTCTTTAGGTATTTTTCCTAACGAAGAAATTAGTTTGGATATTTCCAAAGGAATTAAATTACTTAACGAATCAATGATTAATAATCAAGGTAAAGTTCATTTGAAGGATAATATTTATTTAAATCAATATTACGTTCCTACATATCAAATAATTTTAAATTATTTCTCACTTGCTTATTTATTGGAAATTCCAGATAGTGATTTTCAGATTTTAGTTAATATCACTGATCGAGACAACATCAGTGATAATTTATATGAGTTTATAATCAAAGCTAGGTTCCCAAATAGAGTACAAAAGCGATCAGAAGAATATGATACAGAACATTCTGTAATACTAAAAGTGTATAATAGGCTACGCAAAGCAACAAAAGAAAAAGATAAAGTAGCGGCTGCTCGATTAGTGAAACAATTTTTAGAAAAGGATTATTATCACAAGCATATGAATTTATATAACAGCCATAATAGTAAAGCAAATATTTATTGTGGTTACTGGAGTTTTGAAGCAGCTGCTGTAGTTAAAATTATGGGTTTAGATGATAGTAGTTTTATAGATAACCAGTATTACCCTAAAGATTTAGTACATCAATTACCACTAACTAAAGAGAAAAAAGGATGGTTGGGTAAACTGGGTTTTTAATTTAGAAATACTTTGTGAAAACTAAATTACAAGAAAGCCTTTCAGAAATGAAGGGCTTTTTTACTTCTATAAAGGTTCATGGCACCACATTTGAACAACAATCCTTAAATTACACCCATGAAAGTAGTATACATCATCCTTGCTCTAGCCTTAACCTCATGCGGTGTACAAAAAATGAAACAAACCTACAGCGGTACAGACTTTTCAAAATCTGAACAGCCTTATGCTCAAGAATGGACTGGTGGAGCACCAGGATCTGGTAGTGGCGTGACCTTATACTTTCCGACTAAGGTTGTAGGGAATTATGAAGTAGCTGCGATCTATTTTCGCAACAGCGTGAGTAAAACGATAAGTTACACAGCCGAGGATCGTTTGATGATGGTCACTCGTTTCCGTACCGATTTTAATAGTCGCAAGGATTTAATAATGGATAAAGATGCTAGTAAAGAGATGCAAAATAAAGCACCAAGCTTAGAAGAATTTCCTTTTGAACTTAAAGATAATGAGGCTGTTATTGAACTTAAAGACAAAAACAGCGATAAACTTACTTATATTAAAATTACTAATATTCAAGAACGTTCACAACTCGCTTTACCGTCTATGCCACAATAAGTAACGAGCTCAAAAGACCGATTCACTCAATCAAATACAGCAGGCGCTCATTCTAGTTATGAACGCCTTTTTTATGCGCTTAAGTTTGGCTCATAAAATTTATAACTATGAAAAATTTATTGAGAATAACCATCGTGGTGTTAGCCTTTTCGGGAATTGCAAATGCTCAAGGAGCTGTCATTGCAGAAGAAATAAGAAGTTATATGAACGCAGAGTCCAGCGATGAAGTGATTGAAGTTAAAGATAAAGCTGGTAAAACACATTACGTGCGCAGTGCTGCTACCACATCTACACATCATATAGGTGGACAAAACACTTCTACAAACACGGTCGTTTTTGACGCCTTTAACGCGCATCCAGAATGGCAAAATATGAATGTAGTCGTGGACTGGACCGGCAGCATGTACAGCTATGTAGGTCAAGTGGTGCGCTGGCATCATTTAAATAAAGACAAGCAACTCATCAATAGTATGGTACTTTTTAATGATGGTGACGATAAGTTACGTCAAGGAAACAAGCACAAACCAGTAGGCTCTACAGGTGGTATTTATTTCCCAGATCATTTAGAGATCGATAGTTTTTTAAAAACCGTAGCGCTGGCCGTAGATAATGGCGGTGGCGGAGACGGACCTGAGAATGACGTTGAAGCCATTATCGCTGCACAAGCTCATGATCAAACTGGCAGCGACTTTGTGCTCATTGCAGACGGCACAAGTATCAGAGACATTGCTTTGGTGAATCAAATCAAACGACCGGTACACGTCATTTTGTGCGACCACGTTACTCCAGATTATATTACCCTAGCTCGTGCCACTGGTGGTAGCATCACTTGGCCAGGCGGTTATACAGATTACAGCAATCAGTGCGCCACACATCAGGTTACTCATTGTAACCATCATCACACGCATGACGTAGCCTGTCATGTTCACTAAAATATAAGGATTTACTAATTACGCTTTCGCGAAAGCGTAACATTGTACAAGCCTGTGATTATAACTACCTTTATACACTTATAATCACAGGTTTTTTTGAGCTCTATCAATCGTCTTTTTAAACACACCTTTGTCTATGGTCTAGCGACCGTACTGCCGCGATTATTGACGGTATTATTAACACCATTACTCACCAATTATCTACCGAGTAAGGCAGATTTTGGGGAACTTTCAATTATTTTTTCTTGGATCATTATTTTCAATGTACTACTCACTTATGGTACAGAAACGGCCTTTTTTAGATATTTTACCGAGACTCAAGATAAAACTAAAGTATTAGGAACAGCTATAGGAACTTTACTGGGTAGCACCTTACTTTTTGTGATAATTTCTTTTTTGAGCTTAGATTATATTGAGGTTTGGACAGAGAAGTCTGCAAATTATTGGAAATGGGTCATAGGCGTTCTTGCTTTTGATGCTCTTGCGGTAGTGCCATTTGCCTACATGAGAGCGCAAGGAAAAGCTATGAAATATGCCGTTATTAAAATGGTGAACGTAGTGATCTCTGTAGGTTGTACAGCCCTATTTTTGATATGGTTACAAGAGATTTCGGGATTGAGAGATATCTTGCCTAGTGATAAGATTGAACTTTATTTCATAGCCTTTTTTGGTGCAAGTGCGCTTACGTTTTTAATGATTTGCAGACCATATTTCAGCAAATGGAAATTTGATGTTCAGCTGTGGAAAAAGATGCTGCGTTATGGATTCCCGATTCTTATTGCAGGACTAGCATTTGCCATTAATGAGACCTTTGATAAAATTCTATTAGAATGGTTGCTTGTGGACAATGCAACTGAACAGGTAGGAGTTTATACAGCTTGTTATAGACTGGCAGTAGGAATGACTTTATTTGCTACAGCATTTAAACTAGGTGTGGAGCCCTTTTTCTTTAGTGAAGCAGGAAACGACAGAGCACCACAACTTTATGCCCAAATCACTAAGATGTTTGTGATTTTAGGCTCGCTAGCGTTACTGGTTTACATCATTCTAGTAGATGTTATCAAACCACTTTTAATTACCGAAGAATACTACGAAGCTATGGACATCGTTCCATTGATATTAATCGCTTATCTGTTTTTTGGAATTTATCAATCCATTTCGGTATGGTATAAGGTGACCGATAAGACTAAATATGGAGCTTATATCTCTGTTCTGGGAGCTGTTCTTACCATAGTTATGAATGTGATATTAATTCCGCAAATAGGTTATATGGCGAGTGCGATTACCACCTGTGCGGCTTACGGATTGATGATGATGACTTCTTATTTAATGAGTAGAAAACACTTTGCCATTCCATATGACGTTAAGAATATGTTGCTTTACCTAGCAGTGGCTATAAGTTTATCGCTGGTGTTCTTCTATTATTTTAGAGAATTATTGGGAATAGGTAGCTGGAAATTATATCTTGTTGGAACTATTATGACTGTTGTACTTGCTGGACTTATTTGGATTCGCGAAAAAACATTTATTAAAAATTTGATCAAAAAATAATGACTATAAAAATTATCAATAAATCGGCACATGCTTTACCTCACTATGAGACTGAGGCTAGTGCCGGAATGGACTTAAGAGCAAATCTAGAAACGCCAGTAATTCTAGAACCTTTGGAGCGCGCTATTATTAAAACAGGCTTATTTATTGAATTACCTATAGGTTATGAGGCTCAAGTACGACCTAGAAGTGGTCTCGCTGCTAAGAAAGGAATTACAGTCCTTAACGCTCCAGGAACCATAGATGCAGATTATCGTGGTGAAATAGGTGTGATTCTTGTAAATTTATCAAATGAAGCTTTTACCATAGAAAACGGTGAACGCATCGCACAACTCGTTATTGCAAAACATGAGCGTGCCGAGTGGCACAAAGTAGAAGAATTGAGCAGTACAGAACGTGGAGCAGGTGGTTTTGGTAGTACTGGAGTGAAATAAAAAACCCAGTTCCCGCGCAGGCGGGAACCTCAAACAATAAAAAACCAACAGCAGGTTAGACAGCTTGCTGCAAAAGAAATAACAAACAGTGATTTTTTAATCAATCACATCTATAAAATTAGATTCCCATTTTTATGGGAATAAAGCTTATGAAAATAATTGTACCTATGGCTGGACGTGGTTCCAGACTCAGACCACATACCTTAACCGTTCCTAAACCATTAATCCCTATTGCAAACAAGCCTATCGTTCACAGACTAGTGACTGATATTGCAAATATTCTAGAAGAACCAGTGACCGAAGTTGCTTTTATTCTAGGCGATCCAGCATTTTTTGGAAATGATGTGGTAAGCAGCCTGGAAGAGTTAGCGACTAGTTTAGGTGCCAAAGCCAGTATTTATAGACAAGGAGAACCACTAGGAACTGGTCACGCCATAATGAGCGCAGCAGACTCACTTACGGGACCTGCCGTAGTGGCTTATGCAGACACACTAATCCGTGCAGACTTTAAACTAGATCCAGCTGCCGATGCTGTGATATGGACTAAGCAAGTAGATCAACCAGAAGCCTATGGAGTCGTAAAATTGAATGATAATGATGAAATTGTAGAGCTGGTAGAAAAACCAGAAACCTTTGTCTCTGATCAAGCAGTAATAGGTATTTATTACTTTAAAGAAGTAGGTGAACTCAAGAAAGAACTACAGTTTGTGCTGGAAAATAACATCATCAACGGTGGAGAATACCAGATTAATGATGGTATCAAGCGCATGATGCAAAATGGTAAGGTGTTTAAAACCGGTACCGTAGACGAGTGGATGGATTGTGGTAATAAAGCAGTTACCGTAGAAACTAACACGCGCATCATCGAGTTCATGAAAAAAGATGGCAGTGATGAGATCAACACAAATCCTACCCTTGAAAATGCTAAAATCATAGAACCATGCGTTATAGATCCATCTGTAGTGATTAAAAACTCAACGGTTGGGCCACACGTTTCTATAGGAGCAGGAACTGTAATTGAAAATTCTACGATTAAGAATTCATTAATACAGTCTCATTCTTTAATTAAGAATGCTACATTAGATGATGCTATGATAGGAAATCACGTTACTTATGATGCAAATTATAGCAAAATAAGCATAGGTGATTATTCCACAATGGAATAATTATTGAATTTAAAAACACATGAAAAAATACATAACCATTCTTTTGATTCTAGCCGCACTATCATGGAGCGCCACTTCTCACGCACAAGAAGCTGTAGAAGCCGTAGAGGAGAATCAAGATGATTTAGGTGATGTTTCAGACAGTTTTAAGGATACCTTTTTTAATGCACTGGCAGAAAAAGCAAAGGGTAATCACGATCGTGCAATCACCATGTTAGAAAACTGTGCTACCATGCAACCTAGCTCTGGAGCAGTACAGTTTGAGCTGGCTAAGAATCATTTTGCAAATAACGCTTTCGCGAAAGCGGAAACCACCATCAAAAAAGCCCTAGAACTATCTGGTGATAATGAATGGATACTCGACTTATTATTTGAGATCTATGATGAACAGAAGGAATATGAAAAAGCCGTTCCGGTGATGGAACAACTTGCAAAAATCAATGATAATTATGAGGAGTTTTTACCATCATTATATTACCGTATAGGAGATTATGATAAGGCGCTTAAATCCTTAAACGCCATAGATGCAAAACAAGGAAGTGAAGATTCACGCAGGAACGCGCTACGTCGCAGCTTAGAATCCAGACAGCAGCAAGAAGTGCGCAATGATAATAACATCGAGTCGCTAGAAGCTGAGATCGCTCAAAACCCTAAGAACAAGCAAGCATATATCAACTTGATTTATATGCACAGCCGCAACGGTGACCATGATGCAGTGTTTGAAGTCGCACAAGATTTTGAAAATAATGTTACAGATAGCGATGCCGCACATCTAGCGCTCTATAAAATTTACTTTGAAAACAACCGTCTGGAAGAAGGAAAGGAGAGTTTAGAAAAAGTTTTAACGTCTAATAAGATTGATCAAAAAACTAAAATGAAAGTCTTACAAGACTTCATAACCATGACCGATGGTAATTTAGAACTAGAAAATACTGTTACAGACGCGATCAACTGGCTCGCAGATGATGTAGAAGACCCTAACGCTTATCGAGCTATGGGAGATTTTTACCTTAAGAAAAAAGATGCGGCACAAGCTATAGCCTTTTATGAAAAAGGACTGGACCTGGATGATAATAACATAGATTTATTAAAAAGTGTAGCCTTGTTAACTATAGATCTTAAGGATTTTAACAAGACCATTAATATTACCCAAGCGGCTATAGAAAAGTTCCCAGCGCAGCCGCTGTTTTATTTACTTCAAGGTGTGGCACATAATAATTTAAACGCACCAGATCAAGCTATAGAATCCATAGAAATGGGACAAATTTACTTGCTCGACGAGCTCAAGTTAGAACAAGACATGTACAAGCAGCTTGCTATTTCTTATGACTTAAAAAGTGATGCCACAACCGCTTCTAAAATGAGAACCAAAGCTCTAGAACTTTCTAAAAAATTATAAATGAAAGGATATAACATTCTTTATTGCTGCATCGCAGCACTCATAATAAGCTGTGGTGGAGTTCAAAAAGCCGCAAATACCGCCAGCGCTACCGCAAAAAAATCGAGCGTAGTAAAAGCGCATACAGCAGCTCGTACAGATTTTAAGACCATGCAATCGCGCCTTTCTGTAGATTATAAAGATGAACGACAATCACGTAGTGTAAATGTGGATTTGCGCATAGAAAAAGGAAAAAAAATCTGGATGAGTGTAAAGTTTCTAGGTTTTACAGCTGCCAAAGTGTACATCACTCCAGATTGGGTTCAGTTTTATGAAAAATTAAAAGGACGTTCTTTTGATGGTGATTTTTCGCTGATCAGTGACTTTCTAGGCGAGCCGCTGGAATATGACCAGTTAGAAGATTTATTACTCGGTCAGGCGGTAGAATCATTGCAACCTCATGAATTTTCTATAGTAGATAATCAGTATCAATTTAAACAAGGATTGCTCATTGAAAAGTTGTTCCAGCTGCGACCTTCAGATTTTAAATTGAGCCAGCAATCTATTACTAAACCGTCAGAAGATAGTTTTTTAATCATCACCTATCCAGACTATCAAGTAGTGGAAAAACGCATCATACCGCTAGAAGTAAAAGTAGATGCAAAACGCGGTAAACGTTTCTCTCAAGTAAGTCTAGAGTTTAAAAACGTAGAGTTTGATCAAGACTTATCGTTCCCGTTTTCTATTCCGTCTAAGAGTAAACCCATGAATTTGTAATGGTTAGAAAAGGTCTATTATTTGGTTTGATGTTTATGTGTTTCGCTTTCGCGAAAGCGCAATCACAAAAAGCACAGCTAGAAGCAAAAAAGGCAAAAATTCAAGCCGAAATCAATCAGTATACCCGTTTACTATCTGGTGTAAAGAAGGAAAGTAAAACGATGGTACTGCGTGTAGAAACCATCGATAAGAAAATCGCAAGTACTCAAGAACTTATTAATATTACTAATAAACAAGCTAACTTAATCACGCGTAGTATTAAAAGAAATACTGACGAAAATGCAAAGCTGAAAAAAGAAATCAAGGCACAAAAAGACGAATATGCTCGCATGATTGTAAAGGCTTATAAGTCTAAAAATGAACAAAGCAGATTAATGTTCTTGCTCTCATCAGAAGATTTTTTGCAAGCTTATAAAAGAGTGCAGTACCTAAAATCCTATGCAGACTACCGTAAAACACAAGCCGATGAAATTACCGCAAAATCCAAACGACTGGAAGAAATAAACAATGAGCTCGAGCTAGAAAAAATGCAAAAACAAGAAGTCCTTAAAGTAAATAAACAACAGCGCATCGCTTTACAAGAAGATAAGCAAGAGCAAGAAAATTTACTAGCAGTGGTGAAACAGGATGAGAAGAAATATGCTCAGGAAATCAGAGATGCCAGCAAGGAACGAGCAAGAATAGATCGTCAGATTAAAAAGCTTATTGAGGCAGATATTGCTGCATCTAATAAAGGTAAAACAGGTGCGGTAAAAGGTAAATTCTTCCTTTCACCAGAAGCAAAAGTGCTGGCAAATAACTTTAAATCTAATAAAGGGAAACTACCATATCCAGTAGATAAATTTATTATTTCCCGTACCTATGGAGACCAGCCACATCCAGTATTAGGTGGTATCAGAATTTCTTCTAACGGGTTGCGTTTTCAAGCTCCTGCAAACTCAGTGGCCAAGGCTATTTTTACCGGTAAAGTCGTTAGAGTTCAAAAAGCCGCAAACGGAATCCTATCAGTTTATGTAAGACATGGAAATTACACTTCTATTTATGATCATTTAAAAAGCGTATCTGTGCAAAAAGGAGATCAAGTAAGTACACGAGATGTTATAGGAACTGTATTTACAGATAACTCTGGTGTTACAGAGTTACGCTTTGTACTCATGGAAGACAGCCACACGGTAGATCCTTCTCGCTGGTTGTTGAGGTTTTGATAATTCTATGAATACGTTTTAAATTCAAACTATTAGTAGAGTCTACAATACTAAATTGAATTTATAAAAGCTAGAAGTTCCTAGAGGTATTTGTAGAATCTACTGCAGTTTCATTTTTATCTCGATCGCCACGTATCCTGCGATCTACACGATCTGCTTCTTCTAGAATTTTAGGAAGTAAGAATGGAGCAAGTGGTTCTATATGCTCATAAACCATGCTTTCTTCTGTGGTTTTATCGCCTAACAAGTTAAATTCTCCAGAGGCTGTTTTAATAAACATTAAAACCACACTGGCTAGAAATCCCATTTTTATAAGTCCAAATGCGCCACCAGCAAGCTTGTTTAAAAAGCCTAGCTTAGCGCTTTTCATAATTTTAGTTATGAGTTTACCCGCATAGCTTATCACAAAGATGATGGCTACAAAAGTGATGACAAAACTGGCTACAGTAATATAGGTCTCTTCCCATTCAAACTGTTTGCGCAACCAGTCACCGGCATAGTTTGAAAAGTAAATAGCTCCATAAATCGCTGCAATTAAAGCGAGTAGTGAAGTAAGTTCTACAAAAAAACCGTTTAAGTAACCTTTCCAAAGCCCTATTAACAGTACTATACAAATGACAATATCTAACCAATTCATAAGTGTAAATATAATGAGAACAGTTGAAACAGGTCTTTAGTTTTAAAGTCTTCAGTCCACACTCCTCAGTATTAAAGTCGTTAGTGAAATGCCATTGAGATCTGTCATTGCATGCGACTACATATAATTATAGTTTAGAGCGACGCAATCTCTTATTTACAGCAGTAAATTAAACACACTACTTATCTAACTCTTCCTTAATGCTTGCCATTAAGGCTTTCCCACCTTGAGTTAGGATTTTTTGTGCCTGCGATTGTGCAAAAGCGAGACCACGATCATCCTGTAGTTCTAGTAATGGCACTCTTTTTTGAACTTCTAGTCGCTCTTTCCCATCTATGCTTAATAAACAGCCTTTAAAATGAAGTGTGTCCTCGTAAATTTGAGCTATGGCACCTATGGGTGCTGTACAGCCACCTTCTAGCTCTCGTAAAAATTTACGCTCTATATCTACACATAATTGTGTAGGCGCATGGTTGAGGTGAGCCATAGCTTCCAGTACAGCGGTGTTATTTCCCATGGCGGCTACCATCATCGCACCTTGAGCTGGAGCTGGGATAAAACTGTCTAAATCTGAATATTCAAAACCATAATTACCTTTTAATTGCGACAGTAAACCTATACGGTCTAATCCAGCTTTGGCAAAAATAGCTGCGTTCCACTCTTTATTGGCGTGTAGTTTAGAAAGACGAGAATTTACGTTACCACGCAAATCTACTACGTTATGATGTCCATACATATCCAGCCATTGTGCCTTACGGCGCAGGCTACCTGTGGCGATAGTCATAACCTCATCTGGATTAAAGTTAGACTTGTACACGATGATGTCTTTTTGAGAGGCGCGCTCTAGAACAGCAGCTTGCACCATACCTTTAGGCAGTTGCGTAGGAACATCTTTAAGGCTATGTACAGCGATGTCTATAACTCCTTTTACTAAGGACACATCTAGTGTTTTAGTAAAAATACCTGTAATTCCCATTTCATATAAGGGTTCTGTAAGGTTGAGGTCGCCTTGGGATTTTACAGGAAGTAATTCAGTGTTATAACCTAAAGCTTGTAACTGTGATTGCACTGTAGTTGCTTGCCACATAGCAAGTTGTGAGTCTCTTGTGCCTATTTTTATCTTAAGACTCATAAGTAGATCCTTCTAATTTAAATACTTTGTTGAGTAGTGTTATCGCCTCTTCAGTACTTTCTTCTTCATTGCGCAGGTGGTTTGCAAAATGACCTGCAATCTTCTGAATGATACGGTCTGCGATCAGATCTGCTTGTTCTGGGTTGAAATCTGCAATTTTTGTGCGACTATTTTTAATCTCTGCCTCTTTGAGTGTAGAGAGTTTGTTTTTTAAAGCCTGCATGGTAGGTGCAAACTGTCTCGAGTCTTGCCACTGTTTAAAATCGGCATGGATTTCTTTAATGATTTGATGTGCTTGAGGTATAAAATTTTCTCGGTTAGAAAGTGTTTTATGAGTCACTTTAGAAAGTTCATCTAAGTGAATTAAAGTCACATTATCTAGCGCTTTTACATTCTCATCTACATTTTTAGGTATCGATAAATCTAGAATTAATAATGGCTTAGAGGTATGTATTAATTGCTTAGAAATGGTAGGTTTTTGAGCACCAGTAGCTACTATAAGAATATCTGAATGTGCAATCTCTTCTTCTAGCTGTGCATAATCTTTAACAACTAGGTCAAATTTCCCTGCGATACGTTCTGCCTTATCCTTAGTGCGATTTATAAGAGTGATTTCTTTGTTTTGAGTATGTTTTACAAGATTATCACAGGTGTTACGACCTATTTTACCGGTTCCAAAAAGTAATATTTTTTTTGCGGGACCACCTGCTGGAAAGTTCTCTAAAATGTACTGCGCACTAGCAAAACTTACTGATGTGGCACCGCTACTTAATTCTGTTTCGGTTTTAATGCGTTTACTAGCTTGTATAACACAATTGAGCAATCGCTCCATATATGGGTTAATCAAATTCAGTTTTTTAGAGCGTTTAAAAGCCATTTTTAACTGACCTATGATTTCAAAATCGCCCAGAATCTGACTGTCTAATCCAGTACCTACAGTATAGAGGTGATCACAGGCTTCTTCATTTTTCTGAATATAGGCTATTTTTTGAAACTCCTCAACGGTTCCATGAGAGTGTTCACAGAGTAATTTTATCAACTGAAAAGGATGTTGCGCAAAACCATATAACTCTGTGCGGTTACAGGTAGAAATGACCGCTAGTGATGGGATACCTTCTTCCTTGGCTTGTAGTAATAGATTGTGAATAGTCTCTTCATTCATTGAAAAAAGACCACGCATCTCAGCATCGGCTTTGCGATAACTGATACCTATACTATAAAAAGAAAAATGTTTGGGCTGTAGGGCCGCCATATACTCATACCTAATGAGAAACAAAATTATATCACTCTTCTTAAATAAAATAACGCCATAGGTTCCAAATTAAACGCAATGGGTTATTTTTGTATAACCATGGTGTTTTTCCCTTCAACATAGGGCGTTTATGTCGCTTTCGCGAAAGCGTAACACCACTATTTAGAGTGATTATAAATAGCAATGAAGTATGGAAAATATCGCTAAAGGTGCCGCTGAGGTCACTTTAATTGAAGACGGATTTCAAGTCTTAAGATTGAAAAATGATACTGATGATAGTGCTCACTTTCATCACGATGTGGATAATAGTTTTATTCAATTTCATTTTTGTTTAAAAGGACAAGTAGAGCTGGCTTTTAATGAAGGTGGTTATAAGCTAAATCTATCAGAACAAAACAGTTACCTGCTTTATAATCCTTCTAGAGATTTACCTATTAACCTGGATTTAAAAGGCCATACTTGGTTTATTTGTGTGCTTGTTTCTATAAAAAAATTCCATTCTCTGTTCTCACCAGATGCGCAACAAATCAGTTTTTTAAGTGCAGAGAACAAGGATAAAAAGTATTATGTAGATGGTAGTATATCGCCATCTATGGCGGTAGCTCTACATCAACTGATGAATTATAACTTAAATGATGCTATAAAGAGATTATATTTTAAGGGGAAAAGTTATGAGTTAATGTCGCTTTATTTTAATAGCCCAGAAGATGCAGATGTGGAGGCGTGCCCATTTCTGGTAGATGAGGAAAATATGCGTAAGATTAAAAAGGCTAAGGAAATTATTATTGAGCGCATGACCAGCCCGCCATCCTTAAATGAACTTTCTATGGAAATAGGTTTGTCTCTTAAAAAGCTTAAAGAAGGTTTTAAAGAAGTGTATGGCGATACCGTTTATGGTTTTTTACTAGATCATAAAATGAATTATGCGAGACAACTTTTAGACAGCGGTCAGCATAATGTAAATGAGGTAGGTTTAAAGGTAGGCTACAGCACAGCGAGTCATTTTATAAGTGCCTTTAAAAAGAAGTATGGGACAACTCCTAAGAGGTATTTAACAGGTAAGTAATACCAAAAGGAATAATTAAATAGTCTAAAAGATTTTTAATATTAACGGCATTATAAACACAAATTGGTATAAAACACTTGAGCTATTCAGAAATACTATTTCTCTTTCAACAACTCCAGTATCTCCTTATAGGTCTTTTCATTATCAGGATTTGATTTAAGATAATCATATACCTTTTGAATCACAGTGGTAGAAGCGCCTAAATTTTCAAAAAGAGTAAGGTCTTGTTCCCAGTTTTTAATAGTTCCAGTAGTTTGACCTAGCTCTTCACTAGCCATAGTAACCTCGCGTATTTCTTTGTAAACAGCGGCTTTTTTAAACTTTAGAATCTCTGTGTAAACATCACTGAAGGTCATTTGTTCTACCTTCTTGTGTTTAGAAATACGTGTGAGCATGGTGTTAAAAACATCCATGTCACTAAAAAAGGTGACATCAAAATCATCCAGGCCACATGGTCTCAGCTTTGCTATTTCTTTAAAAAGAACGTTTTCATGAGTAAAAGAACCATCCAGCATGAAATCTAATTTTTTAACCAGCTGCATTTCACAAGCCTGTTCTGATGATATTTCTAGAGGACTGGATTGTGGCAGTTGCGCTTGTACAGCAATAACAGTAAATAGTGTTAAAACAGATAAGGTCTTTTTCAAGGTCAATTTCATTTGATGATATAACGTGTGGTCGTAATTCTTAGTACCTGAGGCAAAGAAAATGCCAAAACTAAAAACCTACAACTAAACTATTATTTTTCTGTAATTTCTACAGCTTCTAGCGCTTGTCTTAAATCTGTAATTAAGTCATCGCTATTTTCTACACCTATGGATAAACGCACTAAAGAATGGGTAACACCTATAGCTTCTGCATGGTCTTCATCTACTCCTGCATGGGTCATGGAACGTGGATGCTCTGCTAGAGATTCTGTTCCACCTAGACTTACGGCTAGACGTATCAATCGCAAAGAGTCTAAAAACTGAAAGGCTTCTTTCTCACCACCGTTAATTTCAAAACTTATCATAGCACCAGGACCGTCATATTGCTTTTTATAAATTGCATAATCTGGTGAGTTTTGATCTATTAAACCTAGATAGTTCAGCTTAGCTACTTTAGGGTGGTTGTGTAAAAAGTTAGCCACTTCAATAGCATTGCGCTGTTGTTGCTCCATTCTTATTTTAAGTGTTTCAAGACTACGCATTAACATCCAGCCGGTATGAGGAGAAGCCATGTTTCCTAAAAAGGTGCGCAGTACTTTAACACGTTGCATAATTTCAGCATTACCTAGAACTGCTCCGGCAATGAGGTCGCTGTGACCACCTATGTATTTAGTAGCGCTATACATTACGATGTCAGCACCCATTTGTAAAGGATGTTGCCATAATGGTCCCATATAGGTATTATCTACACCTATTAATACTGGTTTTTCTTCAGTAGAAAAATGATCTGCAATCTCGCGACACATTTCTATATCGATCAGTGAATTAGTAGGATTTGCAGGAGTTTCTATATGCATTAAGGCTACTTTATCTGCATATCCAGCATCTTCTACAAGTTTTATAATCTCTTCCTTACTCATTCCAGATTTGAATCCTAAGGAGTGAATACCATATTTAGGTAAAAAGTGGTTGATGAAGTGGTCTGTTCCTCCATAAGTAGGTGAGCTGTATAAGAGCACTTGTCCAGGTTCTAAAAACTCCATGAGCACCGTGGAAATCGCACTCATTCCACTTTCAAAAACGGCACAATCATCTGCCTGGTCCCATAAACATAAACGGTTCTCTAGTATTTCTAAATCTGGATTATTAATACGGCTGTAAATTAAACCCATTTCTTCACCAGGTAACTTTTCTCGCTTACCATAAGCAAGTTCAAAAAAGGCTTTTCCTTCTTGAGCCGTTTTAAAGACAAATGTAGAGGTTAAAAATAGAGGACATTTTATAGCGCCTTCAGATAGTTCAGGCTTGTATCCATAGGACATCATTAGGCTTTCGGGCTTCATAGAATCTTTCATAAAATGGGAAATTTAAAACTGGGCACAATTTACTTTTTTTTGCGGACTCCATCGATTTCGTAAGCTTATTTTTTACAAACCACAATTTTAAGCTCAAATAATATGAATTCTTTAATTAATGAGCGCTATTTGAATAACCGTTATTTTCTTAACGGCAAATGGTATGCTGCTATTAGTAAAGGAACTAAATTATGCAATAGTCGCTCCATTCACCACCGCGTCATCAGGATTTACAAACACTAGTTTTCCTTCAGGATCTTCGGCAAGGAGAATCATTCCTTGAGATTCTACACCACGTAGTTTTCTTGGTGCAAGATTTGCGAGTACGGTTACTTTGCGACCTACTAACTCCTCAGCACTGTAGTGTTGTGCAATTCCAGAAACGATGGTTCTTTTATCGATTCCAGTATCTACCGTCATGACCATTAATTTGTCGGTTTTAGGCATTTTTTCGGCAGTAAGAATTTCTCCTACGCGCAGGTCCATTTTCATGAAGTCATCGTAATTAGTCTCGTCTTTTTGTGGCATAAGATTAGGTGTTGTCCCGGCTGAGCCGAGATTTGCTGCTTTAGTAGCTTGTAATTTATCGAGTTGTGCTTGTACTTGCTCGTCTTCTATTCTAGAGAATAGCAGTTCAGCTTTATTTATTTTGTGGTTGGATGGTAGTAGTGGTTCTGTACTAGCTACTCGATCCCAACCAGAAGATTCCGCATCTAGTGCAGAATAGTCAAGCATATTTTTAAGTTGGGCTGATGTATGCGGCAAAAAAGGCTCACTTAATATGGCAAGTGCTGTGGTCAGTTGCAAGCATACATACATTATATTTTGAACCTGTTGTGGATCATTTTTAATGAGTTTCCATGGTTCTAATCCTTCTTCGGCAATGTATTTATTTCCTAGACTGGATAAATTCATGAGTTCGTTTAAGCTTTCGCGAAAGCGGTATCTCTCCAGACTATTTCCTATGTTCTCTGGGAATTTTTTAATCTGATCGAGTAGTGCCAGATCTCTTTCTTGAAGGTTTGCGGTTTGAGGAACCACTCCATCATAATATTTATTAGTGAGTACAATTACACGATTGACAAAATTCCCAAGATTTGCAACAAGTTCATTGTTATTTCTAGCTTGAAAATCTTTCCAGGTGAAGTTGTTATCTTTAGTTTCTGGAGCATTTGCGGTTAAAACATAACGCAATACATCTTGCTGTCCTGGAAAATCTTCTAGGTATTCATGCAACCACACGGCCCAGTTTCTAGAAGTAGAAATTTTATGGTCTTCCAGATTCAGGAACTCGTTTGCAGGAACATTATGGGGCATGATGTAATCGCCATGCGCTTTTAACATCGCTGGAAAAATGATACAGTGAAAAACAATATTATCTTTACCTATAAAGTGTAGGAGCTTTGTATCATCTTTTTTCCAGTAATCTTCCCAGTTTTTACCTTCTCGAGCTGCCCATTCTTTAGTAGCTGAGATGTAACCTATAGGTGCATCAAACCACACATAAAGCACTTTACCATCGCCTCCATTTACTGGAACTGGAATTCCCCAATCCAGGTCTCGAGTCACCGCGCGTGGATGTAAACCGTCTGTAATCCAGCTTTTTACTTGGCCTACTACGTTTGCTTTCCAGTCCTTAGTATGTCCTTCTACGATCCATTCATTGAGCCAGTCGCTGTATTCATCTAGTGGTAAGAACCAGTGTTTTGTTTCTTTTAACTCTGGAACATTACCTGTGATGGCACTTTTAGGGTCTATAAGATCTGTAGCGTTATGTGAGGTTCCACATTTCTCGCACTGATCTCCATAAGACTCTGTGTTACCGCATTTAGGACAAGTTCCTATTACAAATCGATCTGCTAGAAACTGATCAGCTTCTGGATCATATAATTGCTCAGTAACTTGCTCAACAAATTTACCGTCATCGTACAATTTTGAAAAAAAATCACTGGCTGTTTGATGATGAATAGATGCGCTGGTACGACTGTAATTATCAAAGGTGATTCCAAATTCTTTAAAAGAGTCGCCTATGATTTTATGATAACGATCTACTAATTTTTGCGGTGTGATCCCTTCCTTTTTTGCCTTAATGGTAATAGGCACTCCATGCTCATCACTACCACAAATAAAAGCAACATCGCTGCCTTTCAAGCGCTGGTAACGTGCAAAAATATCTGCAGGAACATAAACTCCTGCGAGGTGACCTATGTGAACTGGACCGTTAGTATATGGCAATGCTGCCGTAATCGTATATCGTTGTTTACTGCTCATGAGCTTATTTTGAGAGCTGCAAATTTACGATTTATGATACAGTAAAAAACCTTTTATGCTGGTATGATTATATGGAGTTGGCTTATATTTAAGACCTCGATAAGCTTATTAGAGATTCCTCTAATGTCTTGTAAAAATTGAGGGCTATATTTGAGTATGAATACATTAACTAAAAATTCCCATATTAGAATCCTTTGTACGGCAAGAAGTGCTCAAAAAGTAGATTTAAAACCTGCTCAAGACTTAATGGAGTCATGGGATTTGAGAGTGACTTATGGAAAAACCATCGGTGCTATGCATCATCAAATGGGTGGTGATGTTCCATTAAGAATTATGGATTTTCAAGAAGCGCTGGATGACGAGGATATTGATGCGATATGGATCGCTCGTGGTGGCTATGGTACTGTTCAGCTCCTGGATTATATTGATTTTAACGCTTTCGCGAAAGCGAATTTAAAAAAACTCATCATAGGCTACTCAGACGTTACCGTATTGCATGGTCATTTGAATACTTTAGGAATATCAAGTCTGCATACTTTCATGCCGCTGGAACTTAAAAACAAGCCTACAGCAGCGATTGATAGTTTTAAAAATGCACTTTTAGGTCATGAGCAAGTAGTTTCTATTCCCAATGATGGTGGCTTATCCATTCAAGAAATAACTGCTCCAGTGGTAGGAGGAAATCTCTCTATTCTATATAGTTTGCTGGGATCTAGTAGCTTTCCTAAAGCCAGTGGCTGTTTTCTTTTTATAGAAGATATAGATGAATACTTATACCATATAGAGCGCATGATGTATGGATTAAAACGAGCTGGGCATCTAGATAACCTTAAAGGAATTATAGTAGGTGGAATGAGTGATATGAGAGATCATGAAATTCCTTTTGGTAAAAATGCACAAGAAATAATCACTGACATGACGGCTGGTTATGACTATCCATTAATTTTTAATTTTCCGGCAGGTCATATTAAAGACCATCGCACGCTCAAATTAGGAGTAGAAATGATGGTAACGATTACAGAAAAAGCAATAACCTTTACCTACTAGCTATGGCACAACATAATGAACTAGGAAAGGAAGGAGAAAAACTAGCGGTGGCGCACTTGCTTGAAAAAGGCTATGATATTCTTACTACTAATTATGTTTATTTAAAAGGTGAGATAGATATCATCGCTCAAAAAGGAAATACGATTGTTATTGTAGAGGTGAAAACCCGTTCCACACCAGAATTTGGCGATCCTCAAAGTTTTTTAAAACCTGCGCAAATAAAAAGATTAGTCACTACTGCAAATCATTACATAGAGCACCATGCTGGTGATGATATAGAAGCAAGATTTGACATCGTAGCTATTATTAAAAATAAGGCAGGCACTCAAATAGAGCATCTAGAAAATGCTTTTTATCATTTTTAAATGAGAAAAGCAGCCTAAAGAGACTGCTTTAATATTCTGAACAGAAGTAATACCTATTTAACTCTGAAAAAAATTATATAATATTTACTTCGTCTCTTCTTTAATGAGGTACACATAAACCGGAAAGTGATCGCTAAATCCATTAGTGAAATTTCCGTTATTATAACTACGTAAAGGATATCCTTTATAACGTCCCGTTTTATTAGTCATAAAACTAGGGTTATAAATACCTGCGTGGTAGTAAAAGTAGCCGTTTTGATTTGCTTGTTTTAACAATGGGTATGTCATCATAATCTGGTCAAAGATGTTTCCCGCATCACGATAAGCAAGTGTGTTAAACCCATCTTTCAACATTTGAATGTAAGGGTTATAGATCATTTGAGGTTTTACATCTTCTTGCTCTTGTTGTGCATTTAAGGTCTCAATCACACTCACATTAGTAGGGTCATCATTAAGATCTCCCATGGTCATGATTTTTGCCATAGCATTTGAAACATGCAACGAGTCTATAATCTTTTGATTTAAAGCTGCAGCAGCTACACGGTTAGGTCTACTGCGCTGCTCACCACCACGGCGTGATGGCCAGTGGTTTACTATAAAGTGGATAGGATCTCCATTAAGTTCTCCACTTACCACTAGTTGATCCCTAGTATAAATACGATTACCACTGCTGGTACTATTAATCATTAAACGACGCGATTGAGAATTATTTACTTTAAACTCACTTTTCTTGTAAAGTAACGCAACGTCTATTCCTCGCCTGTCGGGTGAATCATAGTGTTCAATTCCATAATCATAATCTCTTAACAACTGGTGGCTGGCAAGATCTTCAAGAACTTTGCGGTTTTCTATTTCACAAACTCCTAGAATAGCCGGTGCGGTCCCAGACTTATCAGCTCCTATTTTTCTAATGACACGAGCCATGTTTGTTAATTTTTTTTGATACACATCTTCTCTTAACCCTTCGGCCATTTCCATCATTGGACTAGCTTCATCGTTAATAGTCGTGTCATCTTCAGTGTCAAAAAGGTTTTCTAGGTTGTAGAAGGCTACCGTCTGAATTTTATACTGTTTTGCGTCCTGTTGTGCTTGTGACGCTTCCGCAAAAGCGAAAAACAAAAAAACACTGGTAATAAAGTACTTATACATTTTTTAAATAACTTAGATTAACATTATGTAAACATTTATACAAATGATGCGCCAAAGGTACAGTTAAGATAAGAAAAACGTACTTTTGCCGCGAATTAATAATATTTTATTAACAAATAACTCTTATGAACAAACAAATTAGCAAGCTGATTCTATTGCTATTACTGGTCTGTAGCTCCATTACGAGTGCTCAAGTGGTAAAAGGTCGAGTAATTGATGAATCAACTGAAGAACCTATTAAAGGAGCGCTGATAGAAATTTTAGGAACTAAATTTACTGCAACTACAAATATTGATGGTTTCTTTACTTTTGACTCTGGAATTCCTGTAGGAGATCAAAAACTGCAAGCCAGCGCAGCAGATCATTACAACCGTACCTTACCTATTATAGTGAGTACTGAAGTACCTGTAAACTTAGATCCTCTATACTTGAGAGTAGATTTTAGTGATCAGGATCAAACGGCTGGTATCATTTCTCTTACTGAAAACGATCTCTCTGATGATGCAAATGCAGCTAATAATATGTCTGGATTATTGCAAGCCACCAGAGACCAGTTTTTAAGAGCAGCAGCTTTTGATTTTAGTGCTACATTCTTTAGACCTAGAGGTTTAAATAGTGAAGATGGTCGTGTTCTTATTAATGGAATGACTATGAATAAATTATTTTCAGGTCGTCCACAATGGAGTAACTGGGGTGGTGTAAATGACTTACAGCGCAACCAGGTATTCAGTATGGGACTTGCTCCAGCAGATAATACATTTGGTGGATTAGGTGGTGTGCAGAGTATAGATATGCGAGCTTCTCAACAACGTGAAGGAACGCGTCTTTCTTATGCTGCTGCAAATCGTAGTTATGCCGGTCGTTTTATGGCAACTTATAGTAGTGGTCTTAAAAGTAATGGATGGGCATATGCAATTACAGCATCGAGACGTGCTGGTGAGGAAGGATTTATAGACGGAACCGTTTATGATGCAAACTCCATAGCACTGTCTGTAGAAAAGAAGATTAATGAACGTCACTTTTTAAACTTTACAGGTATTTATACACCTAACCGTCGTGGACGTCAAGCTCCTATGACTGAAGAGATTTTTAACCTTAGAGGAAATACTTATAATCCTAACTGGGGATTTTTTGAAGGGCAAAAGCGTAACAGTCGTATCAGAGAAATAGAAGAACCTATTTTAATGTTAAACCATAACTGGAAGATCTCTGATAAAGTAAAGTTGAATACAAACGTGGGATATCAGTTTGGTAAACTAGGGAACACACGTATAGATAATGGTGGTACTCGCTTAGTAACACTAGAAGGTCAAGATTCTTATATAGGTGGTGCTAGGAACCCTAATCCAGATTATTACCAAAATCTACCTAGTTACTTTTTACGTAATGGCCTGGATTATGAAAACGCATATCTTGCTCAACAAGAGTTCCAAAGTAATGGTCAGTTAGACTGGGAAACTCTTTACAGAGCAAATGCCTCTTTCACTCAACAAGGTGGAACAAGCGTTTATGTTATTCAAGAAGATCGTATAGATGACGATTTGTTTATGGCAAATTCTATTCTTACAGCAGATTTAACTGATAATATTTTATTTACCGGTGGAGTAAGCTACCGTAACTTGAAAAGTGAAAATTTTGCAAGTGTTAAAGATTTACTAGGTGGTGGTGGTTATCTAGATGTGGATTTCTTTGCACAGGAATCTCAAGAAGTAAACCTAGATCAAGCTGCACAATCTGATGTGAACAATCCTAATCGTATCGCAAGAGAAGGTGATCGTTATAAATACAATTATGATATTTTAGTAGATGAGGTAGATGCCTTTGCTCAAGCGCAGTTTAAGACTAAAAAAGTTGACTTTTATGTGGCTGGTAATATCACTCAGACATCTTATCAAAGAGATGGTAAATTTAGAAATGGAAACTTTAATGCTTTTGAGAATAACTCTTATGGGAAAAGTGAACAGTTGAACTTTACAAATTTTGGTGTTAAAGGTGGCGCTACTTATAAGTTAAGTGGAAAAAGCTTTATCGATTTTAACGGAGCTTACTTTACAGACGCTCCTACTATAAGGTCAGCCTTCCCTAATGCCAGACAAAATAATAATTCTGTTACAGGATTAGAGTCTCAAACCGTTTACTCTACTGATTTATCTTATATCTATAGATCACCTATAGTTAAAGCGCGTTTTACAGGGTACTATACTCAGTTCCAAAATGGAACAGATGTAGGTTTCTATTTTGTTCAAGGAGTTTCTGGGGTTCCAACTCAAGATGGAAACTCTTTTGTCCAAGAAGTGATGACTAACATAGATCGTCGTAATATAGGTGGAGAAATAGGACTAGAAGTACAAGTTACTCCTACTATAAACTTAAAAGGAGCGGCAGCTTTTGGGACAAACACTTTTAGCAACAATCCTAACCTGTATTTAAATAGTGATGACTTCCCTAATCAGGATATTACATTTGGTGATGGAACTACTAAGTTGAAAAATTACCACGTATCTGGTGGACCAGAACAAGCGTATCAAGTAGGTTTTGAATATCGCGATCCAGATTACTGGTGGATAGGTGCAACGGCAAACTTCTTTTCAAATTCTTATGTAGACGTAGCTGCATTAAGAAGAACTGAAAACTTTGTAACTGATTTAGACGGCTTAGCTATTGCTAATTATGATGAAGAAATCGCAAGAGGTTTATTAAAACAAGAAAAATTCAACCCATACGAACTTGTAAATGTGGTAGGTGGTAAGTCTTGGAGAATAGGTGATAAGTTTGTAGGTTTCTTTGCGACTATTAATAATGTACTTGGTAAAGAGTTTAGAACTGGTGGTTTTGAACAAGGGCGACTAGCAAATTACCAAGATGTCCTTGATGACAGAAACAACCCTATTGAAGTATTTGCACCACGTTATTTCTATGGAAATGGACGTACTTATTACCTAAACGTTTACCTAAGATTTTAATAAAATTAATGATGAAAAATAAAATAAATAATATGAGAACTTTTCATAAAATAATAGCGCTAGCGTTTATCGCAGCCATCACATTTTCTTGTGTAGGAGATGATGATTTTACAGCACCCACTTTTAACGACACAACACCTGTTGAAGTAAATGGTGAAGTATTAGAACTAAGCACAATTGCCTCTCAGGTTGCACAAAGCAACACTGGAACAGTAACTTTTGAACAAGTGCTCAATGGTGATGGGGAACTAGTAGATGCTTATGTAACTGGTTATGTAATATCTGATGATCAAGGTGGAAACTGGTTTAAGGAATTAATTATTCAAGATCAAGCAGAAAACCCAACAACTGGGGTAGCTATTTCTATAGATGTAAATCCTTTATTTACTCGTTATGAATTTGGAAGAAAAGTTTTCTTAAAACTTACAGGTTTAACCGCTGGAATATCTAATGGGGTAGTTACCATAGGAAAAGCTGGTACTGGTGGTGACATTGAAAGAATTGCAGGATCACAAGAAGGTGAATTTATTAAGAGAGATAATGTAGTAGAAACAATTGTTCCTTTAGAGTTAACATTTGATGAGTTTATTGAAGATGTGACTGAGTTATTATGGATTAGAGTAAGTGATGTTCAATTTATAGTAGAAGATATAGATCGTTGTTTTGCTTGTGAAGCTGGTGACAGTTTTGATGGTGAGCGAACTATTAAAAACTGTATCGATGATTCTACCGCTAATCTTTTTACAAGCACATTTTCTGACTTCAAAGCGCTAAATATTCCCGATGGAAAAGGTACTATAGACGCTCTTATTACTAGAAGTTTTGATGATAGTGAATTTGTTTTATACGTTAATACACCTGAGAACTTTAATATGCCAGGAACAGATCGTTGTGATCCTATTCCTTTTGTTTTAGGAACGCCTATAGATTGTGCAAGTGCGAGCGCTCCAGGAGCTAACACGATCTTGTCAGAAAATTTTGAAACACAATCTACCGGTGCTGCAGCTATGCCAGCAGGATGGTCTAATGTTCAAGAGGCTGGTACTGAAACCTGGGAAGTGTATACTTCTGGTGGTTCTAATCCATCCTTGGGAAAAAGTGCACGTGTAGGAGCATATAATTCTGGTGATTCTTCAACGATAAGCTGGCTTGTAACACCTAGTATAGATTTTGACGCACAAACTGGAGAAGTATTCTCTTTTGAAACATCAAACAGTTTTTCAGATGCTTCAGAATTATTAGTTTTATTTTCAGCAGACTGGGATGGAACTGATGCTAACATTAATGCTGCAACCTGGCAAGAAATAGAAGATGCTTTTGTTGTTCCAGATAATGAGCTTTTTACTAACTGGGTTTCTTCTGGGAATGTGTCTCTAGACTGTGTTTCTGGAACGGGTCATATTGCATTTAGATATAAAGGTTCTGGAGATAGCGCCTTTGATGGAACTTATGAACTCGATAACATCTCTTTAACGAGTAACTAATTAGTTAACCTTTTCGCTTTAAGCGAAAACATATCATAAAAGCCTATTGTAATTTACAATGGGCTTTTTTGTTGATGATATTTTAATGAACTCCAAATTTATTTTTTACTATGCATTAATTCAAAAACATCTTCACCATGATATGGCGGTGGTGATGATACATTTTTTCTAAATGTCCTAAGAGTATTCTTATCAAATACAATGTGTTTAATAGTACTATTTGTTACATCATTTTTATAAGCTCCTGGTGACATAATAGCTTTAAAATAACCACCTATTTATAAGCTGTCTGCTGCTTTATACTAGTTAGGTGCATAAATACCGTTACAGTAAAGAAAATTGCTCTAGGGCTAGTTAAAAAGAGTTGACGACCTGTTAAACTATCTTCTACCGTTAATAGATAGGCTTTAGAGCCTTTATGAATCTCTTCTAGTTTTAGCGTTCTAGTTTGCATTGCACTAAACAGCTCTTTAAGCTCTTGTTTATTAGTAGCAGATTTACAACTAACGTACAGCAAAATAATCAGAGCAAGTATACTGATTTTAAGATAACGATATATGATCATTTATAAAAAGGTGTAAAAAATCCTACACTGATCATTTTTTTATACTTTTGATGAATGAAACTAATTCATTCACAAATATTTGCGTTTTTGAATCCAAAAACAGCGATAGTCCTAATAATTGCTATTTTATTTTGCTCATATACCCCTTTACATAGTCAGGTTAAAAAGGATATTGAAAAGCAAGATGAAGCAGCCAATTTATTAAAAGAACTGAAAGGTACTAACATTGAAGATATCGACTTCTATGATATTGATATTGACAATCTTTACAAATTAAACACTTCTTTTAAGGAATCAAAAGCGAGTAGAGATAAAGCCTTAATAGCCTTATATTTAGGGGTTTATTACTACAGAGTAGAAGAAAAATACACAAAGAGTCAAGAGTATCTATATGCCTGTCTATTACTAAACGGGTTTTTAACTTTAGATGAAAAGGATTTGACATACACATTGCTTGCCGATTTAGAAAAAATTCAAAAAAATATTCCTAACGCTCTATATTTTTCTAACAAAAGGCTTGAAACTACCTATCAAAAAAAAGATTTTGACAAAATTTATGCAGCCGAAATAGGCATTGCAGCCGTATACAATCTAATTCAGGATAATGTAAACGCAAAAATACACCTAAACAAAGCACAAGAGCTAGAAGAGAAAATATCAGAGTATGATATTAATAGAGTTTGGTTTCGACTTCATTCTGCCTATATGTATAGATATTCAAATGAATTGGGCGCATCAAAAAAATATTTTAATGAAATATTTAATTACTCTTACTTAGACTCAGCACCTTTTCTCATCCCATACGTGTATGAAGAGTACGGTAGATATTGGGAAGCAAAAAAGGAAACAGATTCAGCTATTTACTACTTCAAACGTTGTTTAAAGTACTCTAATAGTGACGTAACAAATGATAAATTCCCTCTAGTGCCATCATACTCCGGTTTAGGAGATTTATATTTAAAAAAGGGAGACACCTTACAAGCTGTACACAATTACAAAAATGCACTTAATACAGGTATAAAACATGACATCTATGACCCTACCTATTTGGTAGCAGAGAAATTGTTTAAAATATTACCTAAAAAAGAAATAGATAATCTAGAATTAAAAGATTATTTAATTGCTTCATACACTAGAAGAAATACAATGCTTGAAGGGTCTAAAAGCTTTGTTAATCAATTTAATGAAATCAAAGAACTTGATGCTAAAATTGAAAAGGCGAAAAAAAAACAAGAGATATTAAAACTTAAAGATGAACAACAAAAAATACTACTACGTATTAGTATTATAGGGTTTATACTAATTATAGTTTTTTTGGTTTATTACTTTAGAAATAAGGCTAGACTTAAATCCAATGAAATAAAAAAGTTAAAAGCAGAAAGTGAATTAACTGAGTTAAATGCCATAATCAAGGGAGAAGAAATTGAGAGAAAAAGAATTTCTGAAGACCTTCATGATAGTATAAATGGTAATTTAGTGTCCGCTAGTTATTTGATTAATAAAACGCTAGATAGTGGAGATACACAGGACAAAACCCTCAATGACGTAATTACTATTTTACAAGACACAATACAAGATGTTAGAGATATCTCATTTAACCTTTCTCCTGCTTATACAGTTAATAATAGTTTAGAGTCTATGGTAAAATACTCCTGTGAGAGATCGACCAATGCGAGCGATACAGATTTTCATTTTCATTGTTTTGGAGAGCCTGTGAAATTTAATAAAAAAACGGTATTGTTAATTTATAGAGTCATACAAGAAATTGTATTAAACATAATTAAACATGCACAGGCTAAGGATGCAATTATACAATTTCACTATACCCATGATGATAAACTAGATATAACTATTGAAGATGATGGAAAAGGATTTGACGTGAATAAAAAATCTCTCGGTATAGGAATGATAAATATAAAATCTAGACTAGAATTAATTAAATCAAGTTATACTATAAAATCTAACCATGCAGGCACTAGTTTTTATATATCCATCAACTTAAAAAATGAATTATTTTTTGACACTTATAGTTATTAAGACATTATAAATACATGTTGGTATAAAATGTAAAAGTATCGTGTTGCCATTATTTAAAAAACAGGTATAAAAAATCCCACCTCAGTGAAGAGATGGGATTTAAAGCATTGGTTAGTTAGTTATGCTTAGTAATTATCTCTTTGTGATCGTAAATTCAGATCTACGAGACTTTTGATATTCTTCTTCAGTACAACGCTTATTGGCACAATCCTCCACAGGGTTTGCTTCTCCACGACCTTCAGCCGTTAAACGAGAAGCCTCTACACCTTGAGATACTACATAAGCTACAATAGATTCTGCACGGCGCTGTGTAAGCGATAGGTTATAAGAATCTGGACCTCTAACATCAGCATAGGTCTCTGCCTTTACTTCTAGTTCTGGGTATTTCTTCATATAAGAAACTAAACGATCTAATTCAAGAGCTGCATCTGGACGTATAGTAGATTTATCTAGATCAAAGTATATCTTATTTAAGATAATTTTCTCATCTACCACTGGTGGATCTGGAATAATAGGTTCCATATTTACAGTAACCATAGCAGTTTCTTCTTCTGCTACACTTAGATCAGATTGACCACTTTCATATTGATCTTTAACACCACGAGCAACCAGTTCTTTGTTACACTCTGTTGTGAACATTGCTTTTCCTTCAGCATCTGTAGTCTGACTAGGTGTTGCGTTACCATCTGCATCTTGTAAGGAAACGATTGCACCTGGGATAGGTAGGCCAGTGGTTGCATCTACAGCCGTTACCGTAACTGCTACTTCACAAATATCGATACGATTTACAGAATAAATATCATCACTTCCTTTACCACCTTTACGGTTAGAAGAAACAAACCCTTTACCAGTTTCCTCTGAGTAAGTAAATGCAAAATCATCCATTACAGAGTTTACTGGAGCACCTAAGTTAGAAACCTTTCCATCTTTATATTTAAAAACGTCTAAACCACCTAAGCCTAGGTGACCATTACTTGAGAAATAAAGTGTTCCATCTTCAGCAACCCAAGGGAATGAATCATCTCCTGAGGTGTTCACCGTAGGTCCTAAATTTACTGGATTAGATATTTTACCATTTTTGAGTTGTGCTTTATAGATGTCTGATCCACCTTGTCCTCCAGGAGCTTCACTTGCAAAGAAAATGGTCGTACCATCTAAAGAAATACTAGGATGACCTACACCATATTCTTTACTTTCTAAAGAAGTGGTTCTCACATCTCTCCATTCTCCACCTGCTTTAAGAGCTCGGTAAATATTTAATTTGCTCTCACCATCACTTGCTTTTTCATAATCGCCATTTAGGTAATCTATACGAGTAAAGAACATGTACTTTCCATCTGGTGTAATGTCTAGAGTACCTTCATGGTACTTAGTATTTACTTCACCACTCAGAAGTTTACCTTCACCTGGCATGCCGTTTTCATCTACACTTGCCTCATAAATATCTAAGTATGGCTCTTTATTCCAGGCATAATTTGCGCGTTTATTGTTACGAGCACTTGCAAAATAAATTTTGTCACCTATTTTCTGAGCCGCAAAATCACTAGATTCACCGTTAAGAGGTAGCGCATCTACTGTGTAAGCAGGATTCATACCTGTAATATCTGTAAGATAGTCAGGATTTGCTTTAAACGCCATGGCACGATTATCATTAGGAACCATTCCGGCAAATTGATTCATGACCGTATTAGAAAGATCATATTTCTCGTTAGCCTTTAAGGTTTGTGCATATCTGTAAAGCGTTTCGGCCTCAGGCTTTCTTTTAGTAGCTCGTTTATAGTACTGTTCAGCACTTTTAAATTGACTATTAAAGAAATAGGAGTTAGCTAGATTAGTATACACATGTTGAGAACGTTCTCCTTTTTTAATGAGTTTCTCATATGCTTTTGCTGCATCTACATAGCGCAGTTGCTCATATAGCTTGTCAGCTTTTTTAGTTGCATCGTTTTGTGCATTTACTTGAAATGAACCAGCGATGATAATTAAGAGTAGTAAATATATTTTTTTCATGATATTCATTCTTTGCTAGTTATTAGAAGAAACGTGGTGATTGCATCACTTTACGTGGGAAATTCAAGTCATAAGTCAAGAAGATCTCATGAGAAGAATTTGCTGCTACTTGTATATCTGATACCACGCGGTCATAAGCATAACCTACCTTTACATTATCAGTGAGTTGCATACCTACTAGACCACTAAAAGAGTCTTCATACCTGTAAGAGACACCTACTTCAAACTTATTATTAAATAACACATTTGTATTTAAGTCAAAACTTATAGGAGCATCAAAAGCGCCTTTAACTAAAGCATGAGGCTTTAATTTAATATTCTCATTAATATCAAATACATATCCACCCGTTAAGAAAAAGTGTTGTGTCTCAGAACCGAAGGTTAATCCATCTTGATCTAAATGCGTGCTATTTAACATATTAGGAACAGAAAAACCGGTGTACCAGTTGTCTCCATATAGAAAAGCTCCAGCTCCTAAGTTTAAGTATTGCTCATTTAATTGCTCGCTGAATAGTGGATCACCAGGCTGCGTGGTATTCACAAAATTAAGACTCACATCGTGGAAAGTTACACCTGCTTTAAGACCTAAGGCAAGAGTCGTTTTCTTTCCTACTTGTAACTTATAAGAGAAATCTCCATAGAAGTTTTTCTCTTTAACTGGTCCTATTTGATCAGATATTACAGAAAGTCCTACACCTACTCGATCTCCTATAGGAGTACTACCAGAAAAGGTAAGTGTCTCTGGAGCTCCAGTAACACCAGTCCATTGTTGACGGTAAAGAGTGGTAAGAGTTAAGCCATCTCTTGTACCAGCATAAGCTGGATTGATGACGTTTTGGTTGTACATATACTGTGTGTACTGAGGATCTTGTTGAGCGTGTAGCACGCTGGTTCCAGACAAGACAAGGAAAATCCCCATGGCAAGTAATTTTCTCATCATTATAGAGTTAAGTTTTTGGGTTGCACTAGTTTGTTTTTAAAGTTCTAAATATACTACTATGTCCACTAATGTGGTATAAATAGCACTTGAAAATGTTATTATTTCGCTTTCGCGAAAGCGTCACCTTTAATTTAGTACTTGATTATCAATTCATAAGAGCTAAAAGTAAGACAATTAAATTTTTCCAAGCGTTCCTTAGAACATCGAATATAGAAAAAATAGATAGCGATTAGGGTTTAACAAATTCATAATAGATTAAAAGCAACCTTTTACAGATGAAAAGCCTTTCTTAGTTCCGGCGTAATATCATAAATACGGGAAAGTGATCAGAATAGCCTCCTTTATAAGTACGCCCCACAAAAGTGCGAGCTGGTTGCCCTCGATACTTTCCTTTCCACTGTCTTAACATAATGTCATCAAAGATATCTGCCTTATGAAAATAAAGCGCCTCTGGAACATCATTTATAAGACTGTCGCTTACCATAATTTGATCAAATAAATTCCATTTAAAATTATAATTTAAACTACCTCGATGGAATTTCTTGAGTGGAGCTGTTACGTTTTGAAAACCGTAAGGTAAAATCTCATTGCGTATACTGTCATTTTCTGGGTCATCATTAAAATCACCCATGATGATTATATTAGTTCCTTCTAGTAAGTGCTTTTCTTGATTTTTTCTTTCTTGATGAGGATCTACTTGACGCACATGTTCCATAAGCTGCTGCGCCACGGCCACTCTTTTCTCATTTGTAGAGGCCGCTCCATCCCTACGCGACGGCCAGTGGTTCACATAAATATGTAATGGCATACCAGATAAAAATCCTTTTACATATAATATATCACGTGTACGATCTGGTTCATCATTAGGCATAGTAACATCTACAGCTATAGGAGTAGAATATTCAACGGTAAATAGGTCTTTGCGATAAATCATGGCAACATCTATTCCTCGTTCATCGGGACTATCATAGTGTATAATGCTATAGTCTGCTTTTAACAGCTTGGGCTGCTGGATTAAATCTTCAAGTACTTTTTTATTTTCAACTTCGGCAACACCTATTATAGCAGGTAATTTACCGGTTTGTAAAGTTCCTATTTTAGATATAGCATCGCTCAGTTTTTGTAATTTTTTTTGATAGCGTTGAGGTGTCCAGTCTTTGCGTCCATGTGCTGTAAAATCATCATCTAATATGTGCTTATCATTAAACACGTCAAATAGATTTTCAAGATTATAAAAGGCTACGGTATACTGTTCAAATGCTTGTTGTGAAATGGCCAATAGTGTTCTTTTTTACAGAACCCAAAGCTACTACTTCACAATGGATATACGGCTTGAACAAGTTAGTAATCTTTTAAGCTTTTACTAATTATAAAGCTCCTGTCGCGCAATCTATTATCTTTGTTCTATCATAC
This sequence comes from Nonlabens sp., assembly GCF_965660805.1. GTDB lineage: Bacteria > Bacteroidota > Bacteroidia > Flavobacteriales > Flavobacteriaceae > Nonlabens. The sequence goes on from NZ_CBFIBE010000008.1 coordinate 33,809, forward strand.
AAAAACATTAATGTTAGAAAGAGAATCACACGAATATGAAAAAGCCATTCTAGTAGGAGTGGTTACCCAACAACAGACAGAGGAAAAATTAAAGGAATATCTCGATGAACTGGAGTTTCTAGCTTATACTGCTGGAGCGACTGTACACAAGCGATTTTCTCAAAAAATGCAAAAACCTAATCCTAAAACTTTTGTAGGATCTGGTAAGATGGAAGATATTAAAGCTTATGTAGATTCCCATAACATTGGCACGGTCATATTTGACGATGAGTTAAGTCCTGCGCAACAAAAAAACATCGAGAAAATACTGGAGACTAAAATCATAGATAGAACGTATCTTATTCTAGACATATTTGCTCAACGTGCTCAAACCAGTTATGCTCGCACACAAGTAGAACTAGCGCAATATGAATATTTACTACCTCGATTAGTAGGTTTGTGGACTCACCTGGAACGACAGAAAGGTGGTATAGGTATGCGTGGTCCTGGTGAGACAGAGATTGAAACAGATAGACGAATCGTGCGTGACCGTATTTCTTTACTTAAAAAGAAACTCCTTACTATAGATAAACAAATGGCTACCCAGCGTGGTAACCGCGGTAAAATGGTGCGTGTTGCTCTAGTAGGCTATACTAACGTAGGGAAAAGTACTTTAATGAATGTGATTTCAAAGAGTGAAGTCTTTGCAGAGAATAAACTATTTGCCACCTTAGATACTACGGTGCGTAAAGTTGTAGTAAAGAATCTTCCATTTTTACTCACAGATACGGTAGGTTTTATACGCAAGTTACCTACTCAACTGGTAGAGTCTTTTAAATCTACTCTAGATGAGGTGCGTGAATCTGATTTATTATTACATGTGGTAGATATTGCTCATGGGAGTTTTGAAGATCACATAGCATCAGTAAACAAAATTCTGGATGAAATAGATGCGGTAGATAAACCTACCATTATGGTTTTTAATAAGATAGACCAGTATGTTCCAGAAGATTATGACCCAGAAGACCTCTTAGAAGAAAGAACCAGTGCGCACTATACACTTGAAGAATGGAAGAAAACATGGATGGCAAAGATGGGTGAGAATGTAGTCTTCATATCGGCCATTGAAAAGGATAACATAGAGGCTTTTAAGAAAAAAGTCTATGATCAAGTGCGTGAGATTCACGTAAAACGTTTTCCTTATAACGCTTTTTTATTTCCCGACTGGGAAGAGTTTGTAACAGAAGAAGAGTAATACCATATTGAATTTATTAAGACATTAGAAACATAAATGGGTATAAGATTTAAGGGTATAATGACCTTTATAATATTAAACTAGAAAACCCTTCATCATTTGATTGATGAAGGGTTTTTAAATGAATAGCTGTTGCTGTAAGACCTTATAAAATCAATTTGGTATTACATACGGCATTTAAAAAACAATATAGTATTAGAAACTATAGTTCAAACCTAGCAACCAGTAAGACTGTAAATCATTATCTACATTATCAAAAGTCAAGGTAGCTGGATCAATCATGGTTCCTTCAGCTTGTGTTTGAGCAAAATTCACCGCTTCTTGATGATTACCTCTTAAACCAAACTCAAATCCTACACCTATGTTTTTCCATAAGGTGTAACCAAAAGAGTTGATCCAAGTGAAATTAGAAAGATTAGAGCTATCATAGCTCTGGAAGGTAGAGAAGTTACTTTTGAAGTTTACTTTCCCTATTTTTCTAGTATAGTCTGCAACTATTTTTGCACCTAGTGAAGATTCAAAAACGCTCTCACCATTGCTAAATACAATGTTATAGTTCAACGGGTGAAACACAACTACTAAGTTCTCTACTGGAGTCCAAGTTCCACCTATACCTATATCTAAATAGCCTGGATCGTTAAAGTTATTAAGTACGGTAGTTCTATATTCACCTAAAGTAGAAACAGCAAGTTTTTCACTCAGCTTATATCCATATAAAGACTGTATGTTAAAAACATCAGTACTTTCTTGAAAGCTGTCATCATCAGTGTCTGTTGTTTTGTCATCAAACTTCACCCACTGAAGATTCACATTTAAATTGTTTCTCCAGAAATATTTTTCTTCTTTAAGATTTGCAAATGCGTTTAAGGTTGCCCCTATATTTCCTGAGCTTACATTAGGAGTTCCTTGAGAATACCACTTATCAAAACCAGATAAGTTTGCACCTATAGTCCCAAAAGCTCCTTTTTTCCATCCTGGAAGTGCATCTATTTGAGCTTGAATAGCATTTGCTCTAGCTTGAATAGCTGCTATAGAATCTAGTTTAGTTGCTTTTAGAGCCTTTAGCTCCTCTTCAGTCTGCGCATAAGTACTCATGGTACATAAGGCTATTACTAAAAGTAAAATTATTTTTTTCATGATATGATTTTGAAAATTTACGGCGCGAAATTACTATTAAATAGAAAAAGCTTACTTCTTAAAAATAAAAAAGAGCTAATATAGATGAACTACCTTTTTTTCTTATAAACTGGCACTGCACTACAGGCTTCGCCGTACATTATAGATCGAGCGATTCCTTGTAATTGATCAGTAATCATCATGTAAGCTGCTAGCGGGACAGGTTTATTAGAACATCCTTTAATAATTACGGGTACATTCTCATACACTGACAGGTCTAGAGCATTTATGATAGGTCTATAAACAGCTGTTTCTAGATCTTCTGGTGATCCTAGCACCACTTTTTGGGCTATACCACTCAATTCTGTCTGCAGTAACATCCACGCCCATTGTGGTATAATAGCATCAGTAGAGCAGTTTACGGCTACATAGTGATCTTTATAAATGGTAAAGTCTGTGTTTTTTAAGCTTTCGCGAAAGCGTGATTCCACCAGCACTATTCCTTCCATGAGCCATTGAGAAATGTCAATCTCACTGCGTGTTCCTTCAGGATAATAATCTTCTAAGTCAATAGTTTTAAGCTTAGAATTTGCGACTCTATTAATGATCTCGCCTTCCATGTTCTAGAGCATTCCTAGTTCAAGTTTAGCCTCTTCACTCATTAAGTCCTTATTCCATGGTGGATCAAAGGTGATTTCTACCTCAGCGTCATTCACTTCTTTAAGTGTCTTCACTTTTTCTTCTACTTCTACGGGTAAGGTCTCTGCTACTGGACAGTTAGGTGAGGTTAAGGTCATGAGTATTTTCACGTCTGCATCACTGCTTACCATAACGTCATAAATGAGACCTAGCTCATAAATATCTACTGGAATCTCTGGGTCATAGATGGTTTTTAATACCTTAACTACTTTTTCTCCTATTTCTTGTCCGTTAATCTCTTCCATAATTAATTTAATTGAGATTGATATGCTACTGCATACATTTTAAGTTGTTTGATCATGGAAACTAATCCATTTGCTCTAGTAGGTGAAAGGTGCTCTTTAAGCCCTATTTGATCTATAAAAGCGGTATCGGCAGCAATGATATCGGCAGGTTTCTGGCCTGACCATGCTCTTATAAGAATCGCTATGATTCCTTTAGTGATAATCGCATCACTGTCTGCGCTAAATTTTACTGTATCTTCTTCTAGATCTGCGTGTACCCATACTTTAGACTGACAACCTTTAATAATATGATCATCAGTCTTGTATTGATCATCTATCACGGGAACACTTTTTCCTAAATCGATCATGTACTCGTAGCGGTCCATCCAGTCGTCAAACATGGAGAACTCTTCTACGATTTCATTTTGAATTTCTTGAATACTCGCCATTATTTTTTTACTGCTGTAATTATTATAAGTCCTTTATCGTTTAACAACTGTAGCCCTTTTTTAGTGGGAATTACTTGAGTTACCATAGACAGGTGCTTTATGTAATCGTTTTCCACTTGTGCCACATCCACACAGTACATTTTAGTACTCATTAATGGCCCTATTTTTACTTTACTGTTTTCTAATATTTCAAATGTACCGCTATATTTATTACAAGCAGATCTTCCTGAAACAAGATTTTCTTTTCCCATTTTTATGGTTAGAGTAATGTCGTGCTCAGAGTAATCATTTTCTCCTACCATAATCACGTCATAATCTCCTGTAATTTCTTGCTCATTACAACTGGTTAAAGTAAAAATACTTAGGGCAAAAAGTATGGTGTAATATTTCATCTTTTAATTCTTAAAGGTTTTCTTTCTAAGACCTTCTTAGGATAGCATGCGTACTGCACGTTGCAAAGCCTGTACCATAATATCTATTTCTTCTTTAGTATTATAAAAGGCAAAGCTTGCTCTTACCGTTCCTGGTATTCCATAGCGCTCCATAACGGGTTGTGCACAGTGATGACCTGTTCTAACAGCAATACCTAGCTTATCTACGATGGTTCCTATATCATAAGGATGCAGGCTGCTTACATTAAAGCTGATGACAGCAGCCTTACCAGCCACATCTCCTAGAATCTCTATTCCATCTATGGATTTTAATTGCTGGGTTCCATAGATTAGTAATTCATGTTCATATGCAGCGATATGATCCATTCCTATTCCACTAAGGTAATCTATAGCAGCTCCTAGAGCGATTCCTCCACAAATATTAGGTGTTCCAGCTTCAAATTTATGAGGCAATCCAGCATAAGTAGTATGCTCAAAAGTGACTTGATCGATCATCTCACCACCACCTTGATAGGGTGGTAGTGCGTTTAAAGCTTCTTCCTTACCATATAAGATTCCTATTCCTGTAGGACCGCACATTTTATGACCTGACATGGTGTAAAAATCTGCGTCAAGCGCTTGCATATCTAACTTCATATGGCCACAAGATTGTGCGCCGTCTATTAAGGTCTTGGCTCCATATTTATGAGCGCCTTTTATTATTTCTTCTACAGGATTAGTAACTCCTAACGCATTTGAAACATGGTTTACTACTACAAAGGCTGTTTTATCATTCAGTAACTCATGGTAAGCACTCAGGTCTAGTTTTCCATTATCCAGCACCGGTATTACTTTTAAAGTCGCGCCTACACGTTCACAAAGCATTTGCCAGGGAACAATATTAGAATGGTGTTCTACAGCGCTTACTATGACCTCATCACCTTTCTTGACAAAAACATGAGCACCACTAGCCACCGCATTAATACTATGGGTGTTCCCTGATGTAAAAATGACTTGTTTAGCTTCAGGAATGTTAAAAAAAGCTCTCGTTTTTTCACGAGCAGCTTCAAAAAGATCTGTCGCTTCTTGACTCAAGGCATGCACACCACGGTGTATGTTTGCATTATGCAAACTGTAATATGCTACGATTTTATCAATCACCTGTTTAGGTTTTTGAGAAGTCGCCGCATTATCAAAATAAACTAACGGTCGCCCATTTACCTCACGATTGAGGATAGGAAAATCAGCTCTTATTTTATGAATGTCTAAAGACATATAAATTTTTTATAAATCAAACCCTATCTCTACACCTAATTTCTTTGCAATCAACTTAGTGATACGAGATTTGATTTCTGGAATTTTTACACTTTCTAAAACACTATTTGCAAAGGCAAACATTAATAGCGCACGTGCTTCTTTTTTACCTATACCACGAGATTGCATGTAGAATAAAGCATCTTCATCTAGCTGACCTATGGTACAACCGTGAGAACATCTTACATCATCTGCAAAAATTTCTAGTTGTGGTTTTGCATTTATCGTTGCTTTATCGCTTACAAGAATGTTATTATTTTGCTGGAAAGCGTTAATTTTTTGGGCTATTTTATCGACTAAAACCTTACCATTAAAGACACCTACAGCTTTATCATCAAAGATCTGTTTGTACTCTTGATAACTCTCACAGTTAGGTGCTGTGTGATGTACTAAAGTAGAATGGTCCACATGCTGTTTTCCTTCTATAATAGTCACTCCATTAAGTAAAGAATTACAGTGCTCACCGCGCTGGTAAAAGTTTAAATTATTTCTAGTCAATCCACCACCGAAAGAAAAGGTATGCAGGCGCACTTCACTATCTGATTGTTGCTCTACGCTGGTGTGATCTATTAAAGAAGCGTTTAAATGATCGTTCTGGATTTTATAATAATCCACCATCGCACGTTTATCTGCAAAAATCTCTGTAACGCTATTTGTGAGTACATCATTCTCGCTCAAACTCTGGTGACGCTCTATGATTTGTACTTGAGAATTCTCTCCTGCGACCACAAGGTTGCGTGGTTGTGTCATTAAACTACTTTCATTTCCTGTAGAGAAATACACAATTTCAATAGGCTTTTCTACAGCTGTGTTTTTTCCTATATGAATGTATGCGCCTTCTCTAGCAAATGCTGTGTTAAGAGAGGTTAAACCATCTTTAGGAGCTAGCTTATTATAAAACGCCTCAATAATTGGGTGATACTTAGGATTGTTTAATGCACTAGACATTAAACATACATCAAATTTATCGTGAGTGGTTTGTGAAAGGTGTGAGCTATAAATACCGTCTATAAAGATGACCCTATATGCATCTATTTGATGCACTAAATATTCCTTAATATCTCCATAAGAAATGTTTGTTTCTTTTTTTGGAAACAAGCTGTAATCCTTATTAAAAACTGACTTAAGTGATGTGTATTTATAAGCTTCTTCCTTGCGTTGTGGTATTCCCATTTCTTCAAATGTAGCCAGCGCCTCATTACGCAATTGGTGCGCATAAGTCTCTGTATCCAGCTCATTTTCAAAAGCGATGAAAGAAGATAATATTTTGTCTTTAAAACTCATTTTTTTTGTTTTTAGGCTTTTTTATTTTTTTCTCACCGCGATTCTTGTGGTGAATACGCTTTTGCGAAAGCGAAATAAAAAAACATGCTCTAATCACTAGATCTTAGTCTAGTGAACTATGCCTCTACTTCTTCTTTAATCCAGTCATAACCTCGCTTCTCTAATTCTAAAGCGAGTTCTTTACCACCAGATTTTACGATGCGACCCTTATAAAGTACATGTACAAAATCAGGCACGATGTAATCTAATAAACGCTGGTAATGCGTGATCACAATCGTTGCATTATCCTTACTACGCAATTTATTTACACCGTTTGCCACGATACGTAAAGCGTCTATATCTAATCCAGAGTCTGTTTCATCAAGAATGGATAGTTTAGGATCTAGCATAGCCATTTGAAAAATCTCATTACGCTTTTTCTCTCCACCAGAAAACCCTTCATTTAAAGAACGTGATAAGAACTTGCGATCTATTTCAAGCATCTCAGATTTTTCACGGATTAACTTTAACATTTCTCCAGCTTTCATTTCTTCTTTACCTTGAGCTTTGCGAGTCTCATTAATGGCAGTCTTCATGAAATTAGTAACTGATACTCCAGGGATTTCTACAGGGTACTGGAATGATAAAAACACACCTTTGTGTGCTCTTTCTTCTGGATCCAGTTCAGAGATATCTTCATTTTCTAATTCTATGGAGCCACCGGTCATTTCATACTCTTCACGACCAGCAATCACGTTTGCTAGTGTAGATTTACCAGAACCATTAGGCCCCATAATCGCATGAACTTCTCCTGGTTTTACCTCTAGATTAATTCCTTTTAAAATTTCCTTGTCCTCAATAGAGGCTTGCAAGTTTTTTATCTGTAACATAGCTGTTCTTTAACTTCTTGTGTCTGTATTATTATATAGGTGCAACTACGGCAGCACTAGATGCTGGTGTTACTTCCTTTATTTCTTTAATGATGATCATTTCTTCCCAGCCTTCACCGGTTTCTAGTTTTAACGGGTTAGGGACTACCTCACCTTTAATAACCACGTTTACCATGTCAAATGTTGTTTTTTTGAGCGGTGTAGCTAGGTCATTAAGCTCATGCATTTTATCATCGATACGCACGGCATAGATTTCATTTTTAGTAGTAAGCACTGCTGCATCTGAAAGGTAGATAAATTCACCTTTAAAGGTGTTTTTATCTTCTACAACCTCTACTGTAGATACTGGCTCAACTTCACCTGACGGTTTTTCTTGATTCTTACAAGCGATGGTTGTTATCGCTATCAAACATAAAACGAGGAAACGCTTCATAATTAAATGGTTTTTTGAATTAGTTTTATCCTACAGAGCCTTCTAGACTTATTTCTAATAGTTTTTGCGCCTCTACGGCAAACTCCATAGGGAGTTTATTAAGTACATCTTTAGAGAATCCATTAACGATTAGTGCTATGGCTTTTTCTGTATCAATTCCACGCTGGTTACAGTAAAAAATTTGATCTTCACCTATTTTACTTGTGGTAGCCTCGTGCTCTATTTTTGAAGAACTATTGCTGTTTTCTATGTACGGGAATGTGTGCGCTCCACACTCGTTACCCATTAATAAACTATCACATTGTGAAAAGTTACGTGCGTTAGTAGCTCGCGAGTTTATTTTAACAAGACCACGATAAGAGTTTTGAGATTTTCCAGCACTTATTCCTTTAGAAATAATAGTAGACTTAGTATTCTTACCTAGGTGTACCATCTTAGTTCCAGTGTCTGCTTGCTGGAAATTATTAGTTACTGCGATAGAATAAAATTCTCCTACTGAGTTATCACCTTTTAAAACACAACTAGGGTATTTCCAAGTCACGGCACTTCCTGTTTCTACTTGTGTCCATGAGATTTTTGCGTTTTTCTCGCATAATCCACGCTTCGTCACAAAGTTAAAAACACCACCTTTGCCTTCGGCATTTCCAGGATACCAGTTCTGTACGGTAGAATATTTAATTTCAGCATCATCTAAGGCTATGAGTTCTACACATGCAGCGTGCAATTGATTTTCATCACGGCTAGGTGCGGTACAACCTTCTAAGTAGGAGACATAACTTCCTTCATCTGCAATAACAAGGGTTCTTTCAAACTGTCCTGTTCCTCCTTCATTAATACGGAAATAGGTAGAAAGCTCCATAGGGCACTTCACGCCTTTAGGGATGTAGCAAAAAGATCCATCAGAGAACACTGCGCTATTTAAAGCGGCATAGTAATTATCTTTTTGCGGTATTACCGTTCCTAAATATTTCTTTACCAGTTCTGGGTGCTCTTGAATCGCCTCAGATATAGGGCAAAAGATAATTCCTTTCTCTGCAAGTGTTTCCTTAAAAGTAGTTGCTACAGAAACTGAATCTACTACTATATCCATGGCTACACCAGCGAGTTTTTTTTGTTCATCTAGGGAGATCCCTAATTTTTTAAAGGTCTCCAGTAATTCTGGGTCTACTTCATCTAGGCTATCGTATTTAGGCTTAGAATTAGGAGCGCTATAAAAAGAAATCGCCTGTAAGTCGGGCTTGTCATAGGTTACATTTGCCCATTCTGGCTCTTCCATTTCTATAAAGTTGCGGTAAGCTTCTAGTCTCCAGTCCAGCATCCACTGTGGTTCATTTTTCTTTGCAGAAATAATGCGTATCACATCTTCACTTAATCCTACTGGGATTTTATCTGATTTTATATCGGTATAAAAGCCGTACTCATACTCCTTATTCTTGAGCTCTTTTTCTAATTCTTCTTCGGTGTACTTTGACATAATTTTCTTTTAATTCCGCTTTCGCGAAAGCGTAACAATAACTTTGAACTATCTAAAGAGAAAAACTCTCTCCACATCCACAAGTCCTCTGTGCGTTTGGATTGTTAAATACAAATCCCTTACCATTCAAACCGCCGCTAAATTCTAGGGTAGTTCCTACAAGGTATAAGAAACTTTTTTTATCTACAACAATGCGCACATCATTTGCTTCAAATATTTTATCTGTGTCTGTAGTTGTTTTATCAAAAGTGAGGTCATAAGATAATCCACTGCAACCACCACTTTTTACACCTACTCGCACATAATCTTTATCTATGGTAAAACCGTCTTCACTCATTAATTGAGCAAGCTTCGTTTTGGCCGTATCTGACACGTTTATCATATGCTTAAATCCTTATTTAAAATGGTTACAAATATACAACAGCCATTCCTCAAGATGAAGCTAAACAATTCATAAAACATTATGATGGCATGCAGTTTCTCTATAGTTTAACAATTCTTTAAAAGTTTGATGGATAATGCTAGGGTTTGCAATAGCTTAGAACAAGAAATGATTGTAATTTTGCAGCATGATAGAAGATAAAAATCCGCAGCGCACGTCGATTGAAAATTTAGGCGAATTTGGTCTAATAGATCACCTAACAAATAATGTAGAACTTACTCAAGACTCTACAGATCGAGGGATAGGTGATGATGCTGCCGTTATTACTCATAATGATTCTACTGTGGTTACTACAGACATGCTCATGGAAGGTGTCCATTTTGACCTGAGTTATGTACCTTTAAAACACTTAGGTTATAAAGCGGTTATGGTAAATCTGTCTGACATTTATGCCATGAATGCAGTTGCTACGCAAATCACGGTTTCCATAGCGATGTCTAATCGTTTTCCAGTGGAAGCAGTAGAAGAATTATATGACGGTATTAAACTGGCTTGTAAGGTTTATGGTGTAGATCTAGTAGGTGGTGACACTACAGCTTCTCAAACAGGACTAGTAATTTCAGTAACAGCTATAGGTGAGCAAAAAGCAGAGGATATCGTTTATCGCTCTGGTGCTGGAGATGGAGATTTACTGGTAGTCACAGGTGATGTGGGCGCGGCATACATGGGGTTACAAATCCTGGAACGTGAAAAAGCTGTTTACAAAGCAAATCCTAATAGTCAACCTGATATTGAGGCTTACAGTTATTTACTAGAACGACAACTCAAGCCTGAGGCGCGCAAAGATATTTCTAAACTTCTAGCAGATCTAGACGTAAAACCTACCAGTATGATCGATGTGTCTGATGGATTGAGCTCAGAAGTTATTCATTTATGTAAGAACTCTGAAATAGGAATGAAAATTTATGAAGAAAAGATCCCACTGGATCCTACGGTTATTAACGCTTGTGAAGAATTCAATTTAGATAGTACTACTATTGCATTAAGTGGTGGTGAGGATTACGAGTTGTTATTTACGGTAAAACAAGAAGATTTTCCTAAAATAAAAGCAAATCCTAGCTTGAGTATAATAGGTCATGCAGTTCCTCAAGGTGAAGGGATCCATTTAATCACGAGATCAGGTGAACAGGTTCCCATTCAAGCAATGGGATGGAATAGCTTTAAAGGTTAAAGGCTTAATTCTCTGCGATTTCTTTTTACCGCAAGTTTACTAAGAGCAATGTTGATACGAGTGTATTTATCGTTGAGCGGCACCACATTTCCATAAATGTTAGTAGTCATTTTTTTACCACATTTAGCACAGCACATTTCTTGAACACGTGAATTAACTTGATGAGTCACTTTTAAGGTGTGACCCGTAATACTGCAAATAGCAGCCGCTTTAATAGGTGAGAAATTCTGGGACATAATGTCTAGTAGTTTAGATACAAAACTGATTTATATCTAGTTAACTAGAGATTATGCAAATTAAGTTTTTTTAATCATCGTTAAAACGCTTAATTAATCGACAAAGCGCAGGTTTTGAATTAAATCTACGGGATGAGTAAGTAATAGCATGTGACCACCTGTAAAGGATAGTCCCTTTAATCCCTGAGTTTTTATTTCCTTTTCAATGAGTGATTTATCTATTACCGTATCTCTATCTCCATAGAGGTAGTTCACACGTACGGCATCATCAAGCCATACCGATGGTCTGTCTCGCATGGCGCGTAACGCTGCCAGCACACTTTTTACAGTCATGTTTTTTGCACTTACCTTCATAGCCTCAATAATTGCTTGATGTGACTCATGTTCTTCTTTAGTAAATAAGTTATTAATGGCCATAGAAACATAGGCATCTTGAAAACGGTCTATGAGTTGAATTGCTCGATTACGCATTTGTTTACGTCCTGGTAGATCAGCACCGGCTATACTATTAACTAATGTTAATGAATGGAGTTGGGAAGGATACTCTTTTGCAAAAGCGGCTCCTACATAACCGCCCATGCTATGACCTACAAAATGGACTTTTTCAATTCCTTGTTGTAAGAGCTGTTGGCTTATCTCAAGGGCTAGAGATGCGATAGAATATTCACTTATAGAAGGTGATGCTCCATGACCTGGAAGTTCCACAAATAAGAGATCATATCGTTTTTCTAATGCCGCAGCAACAGTATTCCATTGACTCTTACTACCTAGAAAACCGTGTAGCAATAGTACTACAGGTTTGTTTTCGCTTTTAAAAGAATAGGTCATTTTACGCATGGTGGCAAGATAATATCTATGGCTGGTGTTAAAGTAAAAGGCAGTTCTTTTTATTTATATAAATCTGTTTTGTGGTTTATAACTCTTTAAAAATATGATACTAAATAGTTGAAAAAAATGATATACCAAATGGTATCTTTACCTTATGAGAAACCCACAGCGTACTAAGCAAATTATTATTGAACATAGCGCTAACCTTTTTAATACCAGAGGTTATAAAGCCACCTCGTTAAGTGATATTACCACTGCTACTGGTTTTACTAAAGGAGCTATTTATAAGCATTTTAAAAATAAAGAAGATCTAGAGCAGCATGCTCTACGCAGTTTAAGTAAACAAATGTTTGATATTCTTAATTCAAAAATCAAAACTGCTGAAAATTTTCAATCAAAAATTGAAGTTGTCTTTATCTTTTTTGAGAATTATTTTGAGAATCCGCCCTATGAAGGTGGATGTCCTTTAATGAACAGCGCTTGTGAAAGTGATGATCTTGATGCTGGGTTAAGACAGCAGTCTTTTGGTATGCTTGTTACATTTAAAACCACGATTGAGCGTATTTTTAATAGTGCTCTCAAAAAGGGCACTCTTAAAAAAGATACTGATATAGACCTATTAACTCATCTCTTCATTGCTACCCTAGAAGGTGCCATTATGATGAGTAAGTTAGAGCGCAACAACCTAGCATTAAAGAAATGTATTTCTTATTTGAGAACTATTGTTGCTGGAATCACTGTTAAATAAAGAGCTGTAATTTTTACTTAAATAAAAACCCCAAGGCTTTTAAAAAACCTTGGGGTTTACATTTTTATGTAAAAGCTATTATTTCAACATAGCCTGAGCTTCTTTTATGACTCTAATCGTTCTTTCTTTAAGCTCCACGATTTCTTGATTTTCCTTTTCTAGAATATCCAGCTGTTTTACAGCTGCTTCTAGGTCATTAGGCAATTTATAGTCATAAGGAAACTTCTCTGAATAGTCTCTCATCCATACCATCATATCATCATGCGCTTTTTGAAGCTCTCCTTTTTTAGACATCATAACATCTGTATTTGTGGAGTCCATCTTTTGAGTTAATTGATTACTCAAGTCCATTAAATCACCCATTTTAGGCATGATCTCATCGTGCGCTTCCATAGCTTGTTGCTTGAGATCATCAAAAGCAATTTGCTGTTCTTTAAGTCCATTATCACAAGAAATGAATAATAGAGCGGCTAGGAGTACATAAAGTGATTTCATAGTTACAAGATTTATACTGCAAAGATACTAACGCATATCAATTAAAAACAGACTTTTCTCATAAAAACGATGTAAGCCGCAAGTGTTTATCGCTACTTATATTTGCAATCGACCAGCACCGTTTTATGTTTCCCATTGCATTTCATTCTATTTACAAACATCCACTGCCAGAAGGGCACCGTTTCCCTATGGTAAAGTATGAATTGTTACCTCAACAATTACTACTAGAAGGAACCGCAGTAGAGCGTGATTTTTTTGAACCTAGCCAGCTTTGTGAAGATGAAGACGTACTGCGTGTACACACAGCAACATATCTCGATGAACTCAAAACTTTAAGCTTAGAACGCAAAGCGGCTCGCAAACTTGGTTTTCCTTTAAGTGCTCAACTAGTGGAACGAGAATTGCGCATCGCTCAAGGAACTATAGACGGTTGTCTCAAAGCGATGGACTTTAAGGTGGCTATGAACATTGCCGGTGGAACGCATCATGCTTATACAGATCATGGCGAGGCGTTCTGCCTCTTAAATGATCAAGCCATAGCCGCAAGATATTTACAACATCACGGGTTAGCAGAAAAAATTCTTATCGTAGACTTAGATGTTCATCAAGGAAACGGAACAGCACAAATTTTTCAAAATGATGATAGTGTCTTTACTTTTTCCATGCACGGTGCCGGTAATTATCCTTTTAAGAAAGAGCAGTCTGATCTCGATATCGCTTTGCCAGATGGTACTGATGATGAGCACTATTTAAGTGAACTCAAAAATATCTTGCCCGATTTGATCTCTCAAGAACAGCCCGATTTCATTTTTTACCTCTGCGGTGTGGACGTCGTTGCAACAGATAAGTTAGGCAGGTTAGGCATGACCTTAAATGGCTGCAAGAAAAGAGATATGTTTGCTTTGTCCGCTTTCGCGAAAGCGAGAACACATAAAAATAACCGTATCCCAGTACAGTGCAGTATGGGTGGTGGCTATTCTCCAGACATTAAAACCATTATAGAAGCCCATGCCAATACTTTTAGGGTAGCGCGTGACGTGTTTTATTAGGTTAACGCAGCCATGATTTGGACTTTGCACTGCGTGCAAAAAGCCATAATGATATAGACATGATAGGTACAACCAGAAAGAAAAATTTATCAGAACCGTTGATGATATCCCAAGCTCCATTATATACATTAAAACAAGTCGTGATGATGACTGCAAAAAGAGATATTAATGACATTAACACCGCATACTTTCTTTTAAAAATGAGCAGGATACAGGCCAGTAAACCAGCAAAAACAGCAACTCCATATATATAAATGTACCAAGATGGTCTAGATAAATATAACTCCTGTTGTTGCTCATTCATTTGTTCTAATAATATTTCTGAGGCAGCTATTTCTGTAGACCAAGCACCTATTCCCATTAAATTCCAAAGGAGAAAAATAATAACAAGTACCCAGAACCACAATTGAGGTTTTGAACTGTAAGGCATAATTAATTGTTTTTGAATTTATTTATCTAAAGTTAATAAATAATTATACAATATGTTATAAATCTTACATATATAATATTAAAAAGATAATTTATGTTTTCTTTTTTGTGATTATTCTCCCAGTAATGATATGAGGAATCCCGCTTTTGCCAAAGCGAAGTAAAAATAAAAACCAGCTGAACTCACAGCTCAACGACTCAACAACTCATGGCTAATCTTGCCACTCAGCAATAAAAAGGTTAGTATCGCGTCCACCACCATTATTGCGATTAGAAGAAAAAGCTAAGTACTTTCCATTATTAGAGAAAACAGGGAATGCATCAAAAGTCTCTCCATGCGTGATGCGTTCCAGACCAGTACCGTCAGTATTAATCATGTATAAGTTAAAAGGGAAACCACGCTCTGCTTCAAAGTTTGAAGAGAAAAGCACGCGCTTTCCATCAGGTAAAAAGAAAGGCGACCAGTTAGCATTTCCTAGTTGGGTTAATTGACGTAAATCAGATCCATCTGCATTACAAATGTAAAGTTCCATTTCTGTAGGTTGTACCAGTCCTACAGC
Source organism: Nonlabens sp. (assembly GCF_965660805.1). Lineage (GTDB taxonomy): Bacteria > Bacteroidota > Bacteroidia > Flavobacteriales > Flavobacteriaceae > Nonlabens. The sequence continues at coordinate 49,234 of NZ_CBFIBE010000008.1, forward strand.
AAGTAAATCCTTATATTCTTTGATTTCTTCATCAGTTTTAGGTCGTGAAGAGCGGAAGATTAACTGTGTGCCATCTGGAGAGAAAAACGCACCACCATCATAACCTAACTCATGCGTGATTTGCTTGACATCGCTACCATCTATATTCATGGTATATAATTCTAAATCACCACTACGATCGCTGGTAAATACGATTTTATCACCTTGTGGCGATACCGTAGGCTCTGCGTCATAGCCTTTTTCGTTAGTTAGTTGTGCTGTGATATTTCCATCAAGATCAGCCACAAAAATGTCGTAGCTATCATATATAGGCCATACATATTTACCGTTTTCCTTTAATGGAGTATCAGGGCAATCATCACTTTTTAAATGCGTGCTGGCATAAATGATATGCTCATTATCGGGTAAGAAATAAGCACAAGTAGTTCTTCCTTTACCTGTTGAGATCATAGGTGGCACGCTTTCGCGGAAGCTGTCTCCATTATTCATTAGGAACATTTGATCACATCCTACGTCCCAAGCAGCGTTATTGCTTTGGAAAATAAGTTGCTTATCATCAAAACTCCAGTAAGCCTCAGCATTATCACCACCGAAAGTTACCTGATACATATCCTTGAAATGTGTCTCGCCTTCCATGATTAATGGATGAGTTGCAGTTTCATTTTCTGATGTTGTAGCTGTGTTTTCAGTACTTTTTGCAGCCTCTTTACAACCTACAAATGAGATTATTGCGATAAGAAATAGGAGTGTTCTCATGGATGATTTATTTTTGTGCAAAATTACATCGTAGATATGAGAATCGCCATACTTTTAATTACCATTTGTCTATTAGCCTCTTGTAAAACAGAGCCTAAAATGCTGGAACCAGTAATCGGTGACATGAAAGAAGATGTCGTTTACCTAGCTTCAGACTCATTACATGGTCGTGCAACAGGAACTTCTTATGAATTACTTGCCGCAGACTATATCGCTAAGCGCATGAAAGAATCTGGATTAGAACCTAAAGGAAATGCGGGAACTTATTTTCAGACTTTTTCTTTTAAGCCATCTAGTGATCCACATCAAGAAGCGGCTTTTACAGACGAGAAAGGCGATGAGTTTCTTACCGGAACTAACGTGATAGGTTACATAGATAATGGAGCAGCACAAACGGTTGTGATAGGAGCGCACTACGATCATCTAGGAATGGGCGGTGAAGGTTCCCTATATCGAGAAGGACCAGCCATCCATAATGGTGCAGATGATAATGCTAGTGGTGTGGCCATAATGCTAGACCTAGCTTATGACTTAAAAACCAGCGATAAAACGGGAAATAATTACCTTTTTATGGCATTTTCTGGTGAGGAAATCGGTTTATTAGGTTCTAATTACTTTACTAAAAACTCGACAATTGCCTTAGATTCTATTACCTACATGATTAACATGGACATGGTAGGACGATTAAACGAAGAGAATAAACTGGCCATTTATGGCACAGGAACATCACCACGATGGAATCAAATTATTAATGCTGTAAACAAAGATTTTGAACTGGCACTAAGTGAAAGCGGTGTAGGTCCTAGTGATCACACTTCGTTTTATCTCAATGATATTCCGGTATTACATTTTTTTACAGGACAGCACGAGGATTACCACAAACCAGGTGATGATGCTGATAAGTTGAATTATGCTGGTATGGAAAAAATATCTGACTATATTTTCAGTATCATTAGTGAATTTGATACCGCTGGGAAACTAGCCTTTAGAAAAACTAAAAACGAAAGCGAAGAAGTGCCACGTTTTAAAGTAGGTTTAGGAGTCGTTCCAGACTATTTATTTACAGGAAAAGGAATGCGCATCGATGGCGTGAGCGAAGAAAAACCAGCACAAAAGGCAGGATTAATGAAAGGTGATATAGTCGTTAAACTAGGCGATAGCACAATAGTAGATATGATGAGCTATATGCGCACACTAGCCACTTTTGATAACGGCGATACAACTAAAGTTACCGTAGATCGTGATGGTGAGATGGTGGAGAAGGAGATTACATTTTAAGATAATTTGTTTAATTATAAAGCTCCTTTCCGGATCCCTGAAAATATATTCTTGTAAATTTCTGGGAAGGGAAACGTGGATAAAATGAGCAAATCAATCTTTAATCGTAAATGTTGAGAGCCTTTTTTCTTTTAGTTTCAATTTTTCAAGTTCAGATTTAACTTCAAGTTCAATTTCATTCGTAACTTTGTCCCATCTCAAGGGGTGCTTTTTAAGTTGCAATAGTATTGTAATGAAAAGGGCTGAGATTATACCCGAGGAACCTGGGCAGGTAATGCTGCCAAGGGAATAGATTTAAGTTTTTTGGTATTCGCTTTCGCGAAAGCGTAATTCCTAAGACTTTTTTCAAGAGAATCCTCTCAATCATTTTATTATTAATCAAACCGAATAAATGCCCCTTTTATTTGAACTTTAAAAGGAAGTTCTTATGAAACATTTAGGTCGCGTTTTAATTGCAACGGCACTGGCAACAACCAGTCTTGCAATAGCGCAAAACACACAAGAAATAGACACTACAAAAGCTGAAGCACTCGATGCAGTACTCGTTAAAGCAGTACGTGTAAATGCAAAATCACCGATCACACACAGCAACCTTTCTAAAAAGGAAATTGCCAAACGCAATTTAGGTCAGGACATACCACAACTGCTTAACTTTTTACCATCTGTGGTGACCACCAGTGATGCTGGTGCTGGAATAGGTTACACAGGATTGAGAATACGTGGTGTGAGTTCACAATCTACTAACGTTACCATTAACGGTATTCCATATTCTGATGCTGAATCCTTAGGGACATTTTGGGTGAATCTAGGAGATTTTGCAAGTTCTGTAGAAAACCTGCAAGTACAGCGTGGAGTAGGAACGAGTACTAATGGTAGTGGTGCTTTTGGCGCGAGTATTAATTTATTAACCGATGCTTTTTCAAAAGAAGCAAGTGGTGAAATATCAAATTCCTATGGTAGTTTTAATAGTAGAAAACATACCGTAAAATTTTCTACAGGATTAATAGGTGCAGATGCTGATCGTGGTCGAGGCATTGAAATTGCTGGACGGTTATCAAACATCGAGTCTGATGGTTATGTGGACCGGGCTTCTACAAGTTTAAAGTCTTATTTTCTACAAGGAAGTTATGTAGATGATAATCGATTGATAAAAGCTATCACCTTCGGTGGTAATAATGTGACCTATCAGTCATGGTTTGGAATAGATCGTACTACGTTGAGAGAAGACAGAACCTTCAACCCAGCTGGTATCTATGAAGATGAAAATGGAAACACAAAATTTTATGATAATGAAGTAGATGATTATCGCCAGGATCACTACCAGTTGCACTGGAATGAGAAATTAAATAGAAACTGGTCTACAAACATAGGATTGAATTATACTTATGGGCGTGGTTTTTTTGAACAATTTAGAGAAGATGATGATTTTTCAACCTATGGTTTTGATGAACTTGTCGTAGATGGACAAACGGTAAATACTACAGATTTGGTACGCCGCAGGTGGTTAGACAATGATTATTACGTAGTGAATGCAAATGTGAATTATAAAAATAATTACATCGACTGGACTCAAGGTGTTTCTTTCAGTCATTATGACGGTGATCATTTTGGCGAGGTGATTTGGGCACGTTTTGCAAGTCAGAGTAATATTAGGGATCGTTATTATGAAGGAAACGGAAAGAAAAATGACTTATCCATATTTAATAAAGCTACAATCAAGCTTGATGAAAATATTCAACTATATGGTGATTTACAAGTCAGAAATGTTAATTACGAAACTTCAGGAATTAACTCTAATCTGACCCAATTTAATGTGGATGAAAGCTATTTATTCTTCAACCCTAAAGCTGGTGTGACTTATAGATTTAATGATAACAATGATTTTTATTTCTCTTATGCCAGAGCAAATAGAGAACCTACTCGAGATGACTTTGAAAACAATCCGGACATAAAACCAGAACAGCTCAACGATTTTGAACTAGGATGGCGTCATAAAAAAGGGAACTTTACCTTTAATGCAAACACCTATTTTATGCTCTATAACGAGCAACTGGTTTTAAGCGGTGCCATTAATGATGTAGGCGCACCCTTAAGAACTAATAGTGGAGAAAGTTATAGAATAGGTCTAGAGTTAGAAACTGTTGTTCCAGTAACAAAGCAACTTACATTACAATCTAATCTTGCCTTAAGTACAAATAAAAACAGAGAATTCATTCGTTCTTTTGATGGAGAATTACAGAATTTAGGAAGTACCGATATTGCTTTTTCACCTAATGTCATAGCCGCAAATGCAATCGTGTATCAACCCATAAAAGATTTTCAGATCTCGCTTTTAAGCAAGTTTGTAGGAGACCAATTTATGAGCAATACTGAGGCAGCAGAATCTAAGTTGGATAGCTTTTTCATCAACGATATAAACCTAACCTACACTTTGAAGACTAAATCGGTTTTTGACTCGATTGTTTTTACTGGTTTAGTGAATAATGTTTTTGATGAGAAGTATGTGTCTAATGGTTATTACTTCACTTTTGATGATGATTTTTCAAATCCAGGAACGATCTCAACGGTAGAAGGTGCTGGGTTTTATCCGCAGGCAGGAATTAATTTCTTAGCTGGTGTTACTTTGAAATTTTAAACGGTTATTTCAGTTATCAGTTATCAGTTATCAGTTAATGGTTATTAGTTTGGTGAGTTTTTTTACGTAGCAAAAAAACTGCGATTGCAAACTGCGACTGAGGACTGAAAACTAAATGATTGCGGGCTAATTAAATACTCTTATGATATTCCCACTGCGTTCTACACGATAAGCTTTAAGGCCATATTCTCCATTACCTTGAGTAGGCTGACCGTTAAAGATACTGTACTCATTATCATCATCAGGACATGGGCAGCTTGCGGTAATGCCTGATATGGTCATTTTTGAACAAGAATTAGGCGAGTGATTAGGATCGCTTAGTTCATAAGCAAAATATTGAGAGTTCCCTAAATGGTACACTACAATACCTCGCAAACCACCACTATTAACTACCACATAATTATTATCATATTTCAAGACACTATACTGTGGTAGGTTAGTGTTCAACTCAATTTGAAAGGCAATATCTACCAGAAAAGGGTTGTTGCGCCTTCCATCATCACTCGTACAGGAGAAAATGATAAACAGGACACTAAGAATAAACGCTTTGCGCATAAGACAGTTTCTATTAAAGACTTCAAATGTATAACGATGATATTGATATTTAGTATATTTGTTTTTGAAATCCCGCATTAATGGTGGGATTTTGCTATTTATAATCTCAAGACCATATTAGAAATGAAGGGTTTTGAGAATAACGCTTCCGCGAAAGCTGACTTAAAACAGCCTCATGGAATTAAAAAAGACACTTATGAGTAACGTAAATTATTATACAGAAGAAGGTTTTAAAAAACTGCAAGAAGAACTCAAGCAACTTAAGGATATAGAACGCCCTAAAGCTTCACAAGCTATTGCCGAAGCACGTGATAAAGGTGACTTAAGTGAAAACGCAGAATATGACGCTGCCAAAGAAGCACAAGGCATGCTAGAAATGCGCATATCTAAACTAGAAGCGGTAGTGGCAAATGCTCGTATCATAGATGAAAGCGATCTAGATATGTCCAAAGCACTGATCCATAGTAATGTGAAGATTAAAAACCTGAACAATAATATGACCATGAATTATAAACTGGTCGCACAAAGTGAGAGTGACATTACTAAAGGTTATATTTCTGTAGATTCTCCTATAGGTAAAGCACTATTAGGTAAAGAAGTAGGTGAAATCGCTGAGGCTGTCGTGCCGGTAGGAACCATAAAATTAGAAATACTAGAAATTTCTAGAGATTTATAAATGATCGTTTCATTAAAAAAATATCAGTAGCCATCACTTTTTCTAAGAACAGATTAATAGTAACTAGATCATAAATGAGCATATTCACAAAAATCATCAATGGTGAGATTCCAAGTTACAAAGTAGCAGAAAATGAAGATTTCATCGCTTTTCTAGACATTAATCCCAATGCACCAGGTCATACACTTTGTGTACCTAAAAAAGAGGTCAATAAAATCTTTGACTTGGATAGTGAGACCTATTTTGATTTAATGGATTTTTCTAGAGAAGTAGCCCTAGCCTTGCGAGAAGAAGTAACCTGCCAGCGCATAGGGATGAGTGTAATAGGACTAGAAGTTCCTCATGTACACGTTCATTTAATACCGTTGCGCGATATGGAAGACATGCGATTTATAAACAAAGTTTCTTTAAGTGATCAAGAAATGCAAGACATCGCTAGCCGCGTTAAGGCGCGATTTGATGCTTAAATAATATCAAACTTTGCAGGTCTTCAAGACCAGTAAGGTTTATTTATCAAATCTTACCATAAGATTTAATGATATCATTAACAGGTAGAATTAGTAGATAGGTTTTACCTTTGTAAAAAATAATAATTATGTACCCAGCAGAATTAGTTCAACCGATGCGTGATGATTTAGGAAACGCAGGTTTTGAACACTTATATACCGCAGACGCTGTAAAAAGCGCAATTAGTAAAGAAGGAACTACTCTAGTAGTAGTTAACTCAGTATGTGGATGTGCTGCCGCAAATGCACGTCCTGGAGCAAAAATGTCTCTAGAGAACGCAAAAAAGCCTGATCATATCGTAACGGTTTTTGCAGGTGTAGATCGTGAAGCAGTAGATGCCGCAAGAGCAGCGATGGTTCCATTTCCACCTAGTTCACCTAGTATGGCATTATTTAAAAATGGTGAGTTAGTACACATGCTAGAGCGTCACCACATAGAAGGTCGTCCAGCAGAAATGATTGCTGAGAATCTAAAAGAAGCTTATAACGAGAATTGTTAAAAGCAGTCTTTTTAATTAACAAACCCCAAAGGTTTTCAAAAACCTTTGGGGTTTTTGCTTTTCGATAATTAAGAATTATTTCGTTATGCATGCATATTAATTCTTATGCAATGCATAATAAATTAAAAGTTTTCAAATTACATTTGTGATATGCAAAAAATAATCTCGTATCCCTTAACGATACTACATTTTATCATCTTTTTCTTATTGCTGGTGATATTTCATCCCATACAGATAGTCTGTCACAAAATATGGGGTTATGACGCTCATAGAAAGAGTGTCGCAGTATTGAATTGGTTTTTAATGCAGTCGCAATTACCGTTGTTCAACACCTTTGAGTTTAATTTTAAAGAAGATCTACCCGTAGGGCCATCATATATTTTTGTGAGTAATCACCAGAGCATGTTTGACATACCACCGCTCATTTATCACTTACGTCACTACCATGCTAAGTTTATTGCAAAAAAAGAGCTTGCCAAAGGTATTCCCAGCATATCGCTTAACTTGCGCATAGGTGAAAACTGCGCCATAGATCGTAAAGATGCTAGACAATCCATTGCAGCTTTAATGAAATTTGCAAAAAACGTACATGATAAAAAGCGCAGTGCCGTTATTTTTGCTGAAGGTTCCCGCAGCCGTACTGGTGTCCCTAAACCTTTTAAGACTAAAGGTTTACTCACTTTGTTTAAATATATTCCAGATGCTGTTGTAGTTCCTATTACGGTAAACAATTCATGGAAAGTAGATCGTTATGGAAAATTCCCTTATGGAATAGGTAATAAAATATCAGTTACTGTTCATGAGCCCATTCCTATTGCTGATCGCAATGGAGAGGAAGTCATAGCTCAAACAGAATCTGTAGTACATGGAGCCGTAACAAGCACAGCTATAAAAACTTAAAACTTAACAAACTCTAAATTACTGATTATCGCAATTACGCTTTCGCAAAAGCGTATTAAATATAAAAACGCTTACTTTTAGAGTCTATTATATAAAATTATGAATACCAAGCCCCTAAAAAATATACGTATCGAGGTGATGCAATCGCTGGAAAGTAGAGTAGAGTCCTTTATGGACGAGTACTTAATTCCGGTAGATAAAATATGGCAGCCTACAGACTTTTTGCCTAATTCTCAAGAGGACAGTTTTTTTGATGAAGTGACTGAACTGCGTGAGCTTGCTAAGGAGTTACCTTATGATTTTTGGGTAGCACTAGTAGGTGATACCATTACAGAAGAAGCCCTACCTACTTATGAGTCATGGCTCATGGATGTAGAAGGAGTTAATCAAGTAGAAGGAAAAGGAAATATATGGTCTAAATGGGTGCGCCAGTGGACTGGAGAAGAGAACCGCCATGGAGACGTGCTTAATAAATATTTATACCTGTCTGGCCGCGTGAACATGCGTGAAATAGAAATCACAACACAACACTTGATTACAGACGGTTTTGATATAGGAACAGATCGAGATCCTTATAAGAACTTTATTTATACCAGCTTTCAAGAGCTAGCTACTTTTATATCACACAATCGTGTGGCTAAGTTAGCACGACAGTATGGAAATGCATCACTTTCTAAAATGTGTCGCATGATTTCAGGTGATGAAATGCGCCATCATAAAGCTTACAGCACCTTTGTAGAAGAAATCTTTAAAGTAGATCCTAGTAATATGATGGTAGCTTTTAAGGACATGATGGTGAATAAAATCGTAATGCCGGCTATGTTCTTAAGAGAGGCAGGACAGTCCATGGGTAGTGCTTTTGAGGATTTCTCAAATAGCGCACAACGTATAGGTGTTTACACGGCGCAAGATTATGTAGACATCATGCAAAAACTCATAGATATGTGGGACATCGCAAACATGAAAGGTCTTAATGAAGAGGCAGAGAAAGCACGCGACTATTTAATGAAACTTCCAGCACGTATGGAACGTATCTCGCAGCGTATTAAGATTCCAGAAGAAATCACCCGTTTTACATGGGTAAATCCTGTGATGACTACCTAGTGCTTATGGCATTTATAATTAAAATCCCTAGAGTTTTTCTGGGGATTTTTTTGTTATCAGTTATTTTGGTATTATTTCTAGCTCGATCACTTAGTGGTTAATAGTGATTAGTGTTGACTAAGTTTTCAACGGCAAAAAACTTTGGATTAAAAGGCTGTGAACTATAAAACTACGGCCACTTAAAACGGCTTGATTATTGCACCAACTCATTTATCACCATTAATTATTTACTTTTACCTGAGATGAAGATTTTTCAAAAAAGCCTGCGCAATCGCATTTTTGTTGCGATGATTTTATTAACCTTAATATCCAGTTTATTGATTGCTGGAATGTCCGTTTTTCAATCTAGGGAACAGGCAAAGGATTATCATGAAAAACGACTACAGCGCAAAGAACAGGCAATAAAGGAGAACATAGCTTATGTGTTAGGTAGTACTGATTTTCCAGTTATAACTGAAAAACTACCTATTATTTTTAGAGAAGAGATTTATGGGATCAGTGATATTCATGGAATGCCCATAAAAATGTATGACCTACAGGGCAAGCTTATAAAAACCTCAAAACCTCAACTTAAAGCAGATTCTCTAGATTATCAAATAGATCCATTGATCCTTAAAGGATTAAGTTCTTCAGATACTAAACGGTATGTAGAAGAGTTTGAAGAAGATGGTAAAAACTATCTATCGAGTTACTCTTACATAACAGACAGTCAGTTTAAAAGCATAGCTATTCTCAACTTACCCTATCTAGAGAATGATGATTTTATGAATTATGAGCTCAAGGAATTTTTAACAAGGCTATCAGGTATTTATGTGCTCATGTTTTTATTCTCTATTTTCTTAGCTTATTTTCTATCTAAGTATATTACTAAATCTATAAGCAGAATAAGCGACCGTTTTAAGGAAATAAACATAGCCCAGCGCAATGATAAAATAGAACTAGATGACTCAGACGCTGGTGAGTTAAAAGCGCTGGTCAGGTCTTATAATAATATGGTAGATCAGCTAGAAGAAAGCGCCGTAAAACTAGCCACTAGTGAACGAGAACAAGCCTGGCGTGAGATGGCAAAACAAGTAGCGCACGAGATTAAAAACCCGTTAACACCTATGCGGCTGACCGTGCAAAGTTTCCAGCGCAGGTTTGATCCTAACGACCCAGATGCCAAAGAGAAATTAAATGAATACAGTAATTCTTTAATTGAACAAATAGATGTGATGAGTAGTATAGCCAGCGCATTTTCTACTTATGCAACCATGCCAGCGCAAAAAAGCGAGGAGACAGATGTCGCTATGGTTACACAACTAGCACTAGACATCTTTAATGAATCCTACATAAGTTATGAGGAAGATGCTGAGTCTTTGTTTGCCGTTTTTGACCGTACACAACTCATTAGAGTAGTTACTAATTTGATAAAGAACGCTGTACAGGCACAAGATACTCACCGTTTACCAGAAATTAAAGTAAGTGTTACCCATGATGACACCTTTGTTTATGTAAAAGTCGCTGATAATGGAACGGGTATTCATGAAGATCACCAAGACAAAATTTTTGAGCCTAAATTCACCACTAAAAATAGCGGTATGGGATTAGGGCTAGCTATGGTAAAGCAAATCGTTGAGAATTTTAATGGAACCATAACCATGACCACTGTTTATGGTCTAGGAACGACTTTTGTTGTGCAATTACCACTTTCTAGAAAGTAGGGTTTTAATGACTACGCTTTCGCGAAAGCGTATTTTTAAACAGTCATAAAAACCATATTTAGTCCTTTTGTATTATAGGGATTAGTAATTTTTTAAAGTTTCAGATTCTTAAATCATAAAGCTTATCCTTATTTTTACTTCTTATAATCAAAGCTACCATGAACAACATTCTCGTTACTACCGATAATAAAATTACAACCATAACCATCAACAGACCTTCTAAACTTAATGCGCTTAACAAAGAGACCATTGCAGAGTTAAGTCAAGCAATTGATACTGCCGAAGAAGATCACCATACTCGAGTAATAATTCTAAGGGGTAGTGGAGAAAAAGCATTTGTAGCTGGAGCAGACATCGCAGAGTTTGCTGATTTTACGCCAGAACAAGGAAAAGAACTAGCGGCACATGGACAGGAAATTTTATTTAACAAAGTAGAAAAATGTTCTAAACCGGTTATCGCAGCCGTAAATGGATTTGCCCTTGGTGGTGGATTAGAGCTTGCTATGGCAGCACATTTTAGAATTGCGAGTGATAACGCTAGAGTAGGATTACCAGAGGTTTCTCTAGGTGTGATTCCAGGTTATGGAGGCACGCAACGCTTACCACAATTAGTAGGTAAAGGTCGTGCGATGGAAATGATTATGACGGCAGGAATGATAGATGCTGGAACAGCACATTCTTATGGATTAGTAAACCATGTGGTAACACAAGAAGAGTTAATCCCTACTTGCGAGAAGATTGCTGGTAAAATCATGCGTAATAGCCCAGTAGCTCTAGGTGCTGCTATAGATGCGGTTAACGCTGGTTTTGTAGATGGAGTGGATGGTTATCAAGCAGAGATTGATTGTTTTCGAGCATCGTTTAGCACTGACGATTTTAAAGAAGGTACTACAGCGTTTCTAGAAAAGAGAAAGGCTGATTTTTAATCGAGAGCATTTAATTATAAAAGCTGTAGTAAGTTTATTTTACTCAGGTTTATTCTTGTAGAACTATAACTATATAAAATGGTTTTGTTTTCTCTTTTGCTTGATTGATGCTCAAAAATTAAATATCACGTACAAAAAAACCTTTGAAAATATTTTCAAAGGTTTTATGAGTTTGTCAAAATGAGACTTTCTAGTACTTATAAGAAATTCCTTTTTTGATGTTTTGTGATCCTCCTAGAGCATTAGAATTTGCACCTACAGTTGCTTTATCGGCAGTAAGTAAGATGAATTGGTGTCCTAATTCAGCAGCAGCCATTTTTAATTTCTTCTCTGCTTTTTTATCACCGGTATTTCCTGTTTGGAAATTTATTAATCCTGTTTTTCCTCTTACTTGCTTCCCTTTTTTAAGACCTGCTATGTAGCTCTTATCTTCTAAGATTACTACATTTTCCCAGTCCTTTTTATTTCTTACGACGATCTTTTCTGACACCTCTTCTACACGACCGCTTTTGTGAACTATTTTTTCAACCGCATACTTACCTACAGTATACTCTGCTTCTTCACCTTCATAGATGAAAGTTATTGTAAATTCTTCAACTTTTACGACTTTACCTTTAATGGTTTCACCGTTGTGCTTCATGATCTGGTCACTCTGACCAAATGCAATACCTGCGCACAATAATACTAATACTGATAATAATTTTTTCATGTGATATAAATTTGTCTGTAAATATAAGGAGTTTTATAGGATTGAATTATGTTTTCTTATCCTGATTTAAGTGTGTTATACCAATTTGTGTTTATTAAGACTTTATAAATTCATTTTGGTATTAAAGATCTAAACCACGGGAATTGTTGTAATAAATAAAAAATCCGTTTAAGAAATCTAGTCTTAAACGGATTTAGAATTTAAAGGCACTAAGCTCTACAAATCAAATTTAATCCCTTGTGCTAGCGGTAATTCATCAGAGTAGTTTACCGTGTTAGTTTGTCTTCTCATATAAACTTTCCAGGCATCACTTCCAGACTCGCGGCCACCACCGGTTTCTTTTTCACCACCGAAGGCTCCACCTATCTCTGCTCCACTGGTTCCTATATTTACATTTGCAATTCCACAATCAGATCCAGCAAATGATAAGAATTTTTCAGCTTCTTTCATCTCATTAGTCATGATTGCTGATGATAACCCTTGTGCAACACCATTTTGTTTTTCGATAGCGTTTTCTACTTCACCGCTATATTTCATTAAATATAAAATAGGGGCAAAAGTTTCGTGTTGTACTATTTCAAAATGATTCTCTGCCTCAATAATTGCTGGTTTTACATAGCAACCGCTTTCATAACCTTCACCTTCTAGGACACCACCATCTACTAGTACATTTCCACCTTCAGCTTTTGCTTTTTCTATGGCTGCTAGATACGTGTTTACAGAATCCTTATCAATTAATGGACCTATATGATTCTTTTCATCTAGTGGGTTTCCTATAGTTAACTGACCATAAGCGCCTACTATGGCATCTCTCACTTTATCATACACAGATTCATGGATGATCAATCTACGTGTAGAAGTACAGCGCTGTCCACAAGTCCCTACAGCACCAAATACAGCACCAGGAACTACTACTTTTAAGTCTGCGCTAGGTGTAATAATGATCGCATTATTTCCTCCTAACTCTAATAATGATTTACCAAAACGTTTTGCAACTGTTGCTCCTACGATTCTACCCATTCTAGTAGATCCTGTAGCAGACACTAAAGGAATTCTAGAGTCTGTAGTCATCATTTCACCTACTTTATAATCTCCATTAATTATAGAGGAAATACCTTCTGGTAAGTTGTTTTCTTTTAAAATTTCAGCTATAATATTTTGACAGGCAACGGTACATAAAGGTGCTTTTTCAGAACCTTTCCACACGCATACATCTCCACAAATCCAGGCAAGAGCTGTGTTCCAAGCCCAAACAGCCACAGGGAAATTAAAGGCAGAAATGATTCCCACTACACCTATAGGGTGCCATTGCTCTCTCATGACGTGTCCTGGTCTTTCAGAAGGAATGACTTGTCCATTAAGCTGTCTTGATAAACCTACTGCAAAATCACAGATGTCTATCATTTCTTGAACCTCTCCATAACCTTCTTGTAGAGATTTCCCCATTTCATAAGAGACTAATTTTCCTAGAGGTTCTTTTAAGTCTCTTAGTTTGTTACCGAATTGGCGTACAATTTCTCCTCTTTGTGGAGCTGGCATAGTTCTCCATTCTATAAAGGCAGCTTGCGCTTTTTCCATAACCACATCATAGTCTGCTTGAGTAGTTGTGGTTACCTTACCTATAAGTTTTCCATCCACTGGTGAGTAAGAAGCTATTTCTTCTCCGTTTCCAAAATTATGGCTACCCGTAGAAGTACCGTGATTTACATCGTTAATTCCTAATTGTTTTAAAGCTTCATCCATCCCGAAGCTGTTTGCAATGTTTGACATATCTGTTTTTAAGTTTAATCCAGCTTATCAGCTAGTTTTTTAAATACTTTTTTTGGATTTTTATTATCATATAAGATGCTGTAAACCGCATCTAGAATAGGAGTGCGAGCTCCTTTTTTACTATTAATTTTATAGGCACTATTTGTTGCATAATAACCTTCGGCAATCATGCTCATTTCTAGTTGTGCACTGCGTACGGTGTACCCTTTTCCTAGCATGTTCCCAAATAGCCTGTTTCTAGAAAACACAGAATATCCTGTTACTAAAAGGTCTCCTAGGTAAGCACTATCATTAATATTACGTTTCATCTTATGTACTTTTTTAATGAAACGTTTCATCTCTCTTATCGAGTTACTCATGAGTACGCTTTGGAAGTTATCTCCATAACCTAGTCCATGTGCTATTCCAGCGGCTATGGCATAAATGTTTTTTAGTACTGCAGCATATTCAGTTCCTATAATATCATCTGTAGTTTTACAGTTAATATAATCGCTACTTAATTTAGATGCTACATAGTCTGCCTTATCATTATCTGCACAAGCAATGGTAAGATAGGAAAGTCTTTCTAGCGCAACTTCCTCTGCATGGCAAGGTCCTGTGAGAACTCCTATGTCCTCTAGTGGTATGTTGTAATGCTTGTTGAAATGTTCTCCTACGATGAGTCCGGTCTCTGGCACGATACCTTTAATAGCGCTAAAAATTATTTTTCCTTTTAGATCTACCTTAAGCGATTCTAATTCTGTGTATAAAAATGCACTAGGGATAGCAAATATACACACGTCTGCCTCACTTATAATTTCATTAATATCATTTGATAATCGCAGTTGTGTAACGTTAAATTCTACTGAGCTTAAATAATTAGGGTTGTGGTCATTACGTTTAATATGCTCGATTGCATATACACTACGCATGTACCAGCCTACTTGGTCTAGGTTTTCACAAAGCATTTTTACGATAGCCGTAGCCCAGCTACCGCCGCCTATTACCGCAAACTTCTTGTTGTTTTCCATAAAATTCAGTTGGGTTGTAAAAATACCATTTTTAAGTGTAGTACTCAACTGATTAACTAACAGTTGTTAGTAGCAGGTGGTTTTTTTATTCTTTATTGAGTTTTTTGAGGACGCTTTCGCGAAAGCGAAATTATAATCATCTCAAAATAAGTTACTTATGGACTTGGCACGCTTTTCGCAAACGTTGTAGTAATTAATATATGAGCGTTATGAGAACATTTTACAAAATTTTAGGAAGCCTGTTCATTGCGGTAACTATCGCAAGTTGTTCAACAGAAGTGATTGTAGGTGATGGTCCTGATAATAGACTAACGCTTCATGAGGTTTTAAGTAATCAAGAGTTATGGTATGTAGATTTGAACAGTACGCAAGGATCTCCAGATATTCCTTTTATGACTCGTGCCTTTACGATAAGCTTTGACTTCGGTACTTTGTATGCAAATAATAACCTTGTTGGGGTAGGTCGTGCTGGTGCAGGACTAGGGCTAGATGTAGGTAGTTATCAAATATTGAATAATCAAGTCTCTATATTGCATGATATTGATGGTTTGCATGATTTTAAGGTTGTGGTCTTAACTTTTAATAGAATTAAAATGATCGATTTACATCGTGGAACCGTTTACTTTTTAGATGGATATAATCGTAATAATTTTAACTATGACCAGTTGTTCTATGATAATATTCAGTATTTCTTACAGGAATATCGCGCTTGGGAAAAGGTTTATACAAGTAATGTAGGCGCACTTAATGATTTTGATCAAGAGAACTATCTACAGTTTCATCCTGGTTTTAATGGTGACGTGTTTTATAGTTCTACAGATCATAATGGTCTGAATTATAGTAGTCTGTTCTGGGATTATACAGGTAAGTATGAGGTAGAAGATGTTACTCCTGGTTCAATTAACAAGCATTTAACGCTTGATTATGATTTTATAGGCAATGATTTTTTTGACCTTTACGTTATTAATGAAAACACGATAGAACTGCATCATGTGGCCTCTGGAATAACTTATAAATTTAAAGGTAGAGGATACATTCAATTGAAGAACACGACTAGTAAATCTAGAATAATAGATGTTAGTAGAGTTCTTAAGAAATAGGTAAAAATATTGGTTGGTTGAAAACCGTCTGTGGATCTATTGAGATTGCAGGCGGTTTTTGTTTTATTATCATCATTAGAGCGATAATCAGTTCGTTTGTTAAAGGAATAGTGCTGTTCAAAATTTATGACTTTGCCTATAGCATTCTTTCTAGTTCTTTTTACTCACAAACTATTTATAAAAATTCATTTCTTCTACATATTCTTGTACTTTATGGTGCATGAAGTAGCGCAGGTCTTTACCTTCTTTAATAGCTTTACGTATCATGGTAGAAGATATTTCCATGATGGGCGCATCTATTCTAGTCACGCTCTTGTGGTTTAATAAGTCCTCGGGAATGGTGCCTTTTGAAATTCTAGGATAAACGATAATATGGTACTCTTCTAGAAGGACCTGGTAGTTTTTCCATTTATGAAGACTTTTCAGATTATCCTCGCCCATAATGAGTGTAAATTCATTATCTGGATATTTCTCTGTCAGGTGTGCTAGTGTGTTTACAGTATAATTAGGTTGAGGTAAATGGAACTCTACACTACTATCTTTAATTTTTAAATAATCTTCAGTTGCAATATGAACCATATGCAAGCGCTGGTAATCATTTAGTAATGAGGACTTTTTTTTATGTGGATTATGTGGTGTTACCACCATCCAGATTTCATCTAGGTTACTGTTTTCTATTAAATAGTTTGCAATAGCAAGATGACCTATGTGCACAGGATTAAATGTGCCAAAATATAGCCCTATGTTATTCCTCTTCATGTACACCTATTCTTTTATGAATAAAACCTCGCACGGCATCTTCAGCTTGTTTCTTAGCAGTTTCCAGGTCGTCGTTTTTAATAATGAGATCAAATTGTGGAGCCGTAGCCATTTCAGTACTCGCTTTTGCGACACGCATGGCTATTTTTTCTGGAGTTTCTGTTTTGCGGTTTTTGAGTCGTTTTTGTAACTCGTTTATTGATGGTGGTTTTACAAAAATAGAGATACAGCGCTCTGGGAATTTATTTTTTAATCTTAATCCACCTACTACGTCTATATCAAAAATGACATTTTTCCCTTCGCTCCAGAGTCGTTCCACTTCACTTTTTAAAGTTCCATAAAACTGGTCTTTATAGACCTCTTCAAATTCAATAAAATCGTTTGCTCTTATGCGGTTTTTGAATTCAGGTATGCCTAAAAAATAGTAATGCACACCGTCTATTTCTCCTTCACGAGCCTCACGGGATGCGGCTGATATGGAGAAGGCTAAATTAAGATCTTTAATTCCTAATAGATGTCTAACTAGTGTGGTTTTTCCTGCACCAGATGGCGCACTGAAGACGATAAGTTTAGGTTGCGCGCTCATTATAATACGTTCAGCATTTGTTCTTTTATTTTCTCTAACTCGTCTTTCATTTGAACCACTAATTGTTGCATGATAGCATGATTTGCTTTACTACCTATGGTGTTGATCTCGCGCCCTATTTCTTGACTAATAAAGCCTAGCTTTTTTCCTTGAGACTCCTTAGAATTCATGGTTTCTTTAAAGTAGTCTAAGTGATTTTTTAAACGTACTTTTTCCTCAGTAATATCATATTTCTCAAGATAGAATATAAGCTCTTGTTCAAACCTGTTTTCATCTACCTTTTCCTTGATATCGCTTACTGCTTTCTCTAGTCTAGTGCGTATATCTGATAACCTAGTTAGGTCTACCGCTATTACTTCATTAAGTAAGTTACTAATATTTTCAATTCTTAAAATGAATTCCTTGAAAAGTGTTTCTCCTTCATCTTTACGGTACTGACTCACTGCTTTAAGCGCTTCAATTGCTGTTTTTTCAATAGCACTGAACTCTTCTTTAGAAACGTTTTCTACTTCTGTGGCAAATACATCTGGGAATCTTGAAGCTATTTCAAGTAATTTACCATCTTGAGTACTACCTGGCAGATGAATGCCATTTACAGAACGCAATTGAATAATATAAGATTCGAGCACCTGAGTATTTAATGTAGCAGTATGATCTACACCGGTTTTTTCTACGTGTATTGCAAAATCTACTTTACCACGAGATAAGTGTGCAGCTGCTAGCTGTCTTAATGGTAACTCTTTTTCTTTATAAGCGTTTGATAAACGCATGTTAAGATCTAGATTCTTACTATTAAGAGTCCTTATTTCTACCGTGATTTTTTTTTGGGTAAGTTGTGTGACACTTTTCCCATATCCTGTCATGGATAATACCATACCTATCTATAGTTTAGAACAGCAAAGATAAGTTAAAGTAAAATCAAGGTTCAACTCTGATACTCTAATTTACTACGCAGTCTACTCAAAGATTGCTGTCTTATTCCTAAGAAAGAAGCGACATCTTTAAGAGGTAAGCGGTGAGCTATGTCTTTGTAATTCTCAAGAAATCTTAAATACCTTGTAGTAGCATCTCTAGTGATCATTCTAGATTTCTCATCAAGAAGCTCATTATTATTACGTAACATCATTTTATGAAACGCCGGTGCTAGTCCCGAATATAATTTGTTCATGTATTCAAAATCCTCATACTTAAAAACTAACAATTCTGAGTTTTCAACACAATCTATTTGAATAGATGAAGGTTTTTGCTCTAAAAAACTCATAATAGATGTTATGGTGTTATTCTCAGACACAAACCTTATAGGGTTTAAATTGCCTTTATCATCTATAATACTAGCTTTTAAAATACCTTTTTTAACAAAAAAGATTTTTGTAGCGGTATCTCCTAAATGCAGTATAGTTTCCTTCTTACGAAACTTAGTTGTTTCTAAAAGGCTAAATATCTCTTCTGCGTACTCAATACTAGGCGTGTTTTCATCACTAGTGAGTTCGTGAAGGAATGATGGTAATTCCATGTATAACTTAATTTTACTCTTTTCGGAGATAAAGATCCTACAAAAATTTTAAAATATCTTTCTATTGAGAAGTTTTTTAAATAAAAAACACCTAGATGGCTTGCCATAATGATAATTACCTGTATCCAATTAAAAAATTGTTAGTTTTAACTGTTCCATTTAAGATGACCACAGAGAGATCATTGTTTAACTAGTAAACAATAGTTTACAACTTATATTTAGGTATAATTTTAAGGTGTTTAAACCCTAATCTCTATGGATTAGTTTTATTTTTGAATTGTATTTCTATTATTTGCAGAGCTCATATATTGTTAAATAGTGGATTAAAAACTTAAATTGATTACCTCTAAACGCATCCTTTCTACAAAATTACTCACTCCTGCGCAGTCAGAGTTATTACTAGCCACTGGAATATCTCTAGCCCATTTTAATGTTCTAAAAATTAAAAACTTAGAATTTAATATAAAGAAACAACCGCTAGAACACGTTATCATAAGTAGCTCAAATGCGATTCCTGCTTTATTAGACTACAAGAACTCAGTGAAAAATGTTTATGTAGTAGGTTCTAAAACAGGCTTAAAACTGGAAGAATTAGGTTTTAATGTTGCAGTGATTAAAGAGTATTCTACTGATCTTGCGCAGCATATCATGGATCATTTTAAGCACTTACATTTCACTTTTTTCTGTGGTGCGCAACGTCGTGATGAGTTACCGCAGGCACTTTTATCGACACAAATAAGTTTTGAAGAGGTAAAAGTCTATGAATCTGTGATGGTAGAAAAGTCATTTGATTGTATTTTTGACGCCGTTATGTTCTACAGTCCTCGTGGTGTTCACGCTTTCGCGAAAGCGAATCCACAAAACCTCCATCTTGCTATATGTATAGGAGAAACAACAGCTACAGCGGCTAGAATGTACACACAAAACATAAAAGTAGCCACAAAAGCCACGGTAGAAAACACTATAGTCACCGCTGTAAAAGCATTACTCAATGATTAAAAACGACTTATTTTTAAGAGCACTTAAAGGAGAAACCGTAGAACGCCCACCGGTATGGATGATGAGACAGGCAGGAAGATACTTGCCAGATTTCATGAAGCTAAAGGAAAAATATGACTTCTTTACACGGTGTCAAACTCCAGAACTCGCCACTGAAATTACCGTTATGCCTATTAAACAAATAGGTACAGATGCTGCAATTCTTTTCTCTGACATTCTTGTGATACCACAAGCTATGAACATAGAAGTAGAGATGAAAAATGGTGTAGGGCCATGGTTGCCTAACCCCATAAGAACCGCAGCAGATCTCGATAGAGTAGTAGTTCCAGATGTGGCAGATTCATTAAGTTATGTCATGCAAGCCATAGATCTAACTAAGCAAGAACTCAATGATGAGGTGCCGCTCATAGGATTTGCAGGATCACCATGGACTATATTGTGTTACTGTGTACAAGGTCAAGGAAGTAAAAACTTTGATAAAGCAAAGGAATTTTGTTTCACACAACCAGAAGCGGCGCATGAATTACTACAGCGCATCACAGATACTACCATCGCTTACTTGAAATTAAAAGTAAAACATGGCGTTAATGCGGTACAAGTTTTTGACTCATGGGGTGGTATGTTATCTCCAGTAGATTATCAAGAGTTTTCCTGGAAATATATCCAGCAAATCGTAGATGCGTTAAAACCAGAGACTGAGGTCATCGTTTTTGGGAAAGGATGCTGGTTTGCTCTAGGCGATATGGCAAAAAGTGGCGCTAGCGCACTAGGTGTGGACTGGACTTGTAGTGCACGTAATGCGCGTTACCTCACAGGTGGTAACATTACACTACAAGGTAACTTTGATCCATCGCGTTTATTCTCGCCACCAGCAACGATTAAGAAAATGGTGAAGCAAATGATAGACGAATTTGGTAAAGATAAATTTGTAGCTAACCTAGGGCATGGTATTTTACCTAACATTCCTGTGCCTAATGCTCAGGCATTTGTAGATGCAGTAAAAGAATATTAGACATGTTTAAAAACATCATAAAGGGTCTCAAAGCTTATGCAGATGGGTTTGCACTCATAGGCAAACTTAAGTTGTGGCAATTTTTTATGGTGCCTATGGCGATTAGCTTTTTTGTGGCTGCTATGGTAGTACTCGCAGCTTATGGATTATCAGATAACCTAGCAAATCTTATAGACCGTTTATGGATCTGGGAATGGGGAAAAGAAACTTTTCATGATGTTGCTGTATGGATCAGTGCTATATCCATCATTTTACTAGGATTTATTTTGTACAAACATGCAGTAATGGCATTAAGTGCACCGTTCATGTCTCCAGTATCTGAGCGTATTGAGAAACATTTTTATCCGCAAGCGAGAAATCATGTGCAGCACCGTGATACTACAAACATGGAACAATTATGGCGTGCGGTACGCATTAACTTGCGTAATATTCTGTATGAATTTAGCATTACCATTCCATTATTGCTATTGAGTTTTATTCCTGTAGTAGGAATCTTTTTCACGATTCTTGCCTTTGTGGTTCAGGCCTATTATGCTGGTTTTGGAAATATGGATTACACCTTAGAACGTCATTTTAAATATAGAGATAGTGTCAATTTTGTAAAACGCAATAGAGGTATTGCTATAGGGATAGGTACTATTTTTATGTTGATGCTATTTATTCCTATTCTAGGAGTGATTCTCGTGTTACCATTTTCAGTAACAGCGGCTTCTCGAGCGACACTGGAGGAAATGATTAAAGAAGAGAACCTACAACTACCTGATGGTAAGAATCCACAAATCAATCTTTCATGATGAAGACGCAGTTTTATACATTCATTAAAGAACTTCAAAACACGATTACCTTGAAACTAGAAGAAGTGGACGGTACGGCCACTTTTCAAGAGGACCAGTGGCAGCGTGAAGAAGGCGGCGGCGGTTTTACTAGAGTGATAGAAAATGGAGCTGTATTTGAAAAAGGTGGTGTAAATATTAGTGAAGTTTATGGACCACTGCCGGTAGCGATGCAATCCTATTTTAAAGTAGGTGATGTAGATTTTTATGCTACCGGATTGAGTTTAGTGATTCATCCTGTGAGTCCGCAAGTGCCTACGGTGCATGCTAACTTTAGGTACTTTGAAATGTATGATAAAGATGGTACAGTGGTGGATTCTTGGTTTGGTGGTGGATTAGATTTGACACCTTATTATTTATATCAGGAAGATGCTGTGCATTTTCATCAGGTTTGTAAAACCGTTTGTGACCGTCATGAAGTAGCAGATTATGCTGTTTTTAAAAAGAAATGCGACGAATACTTCCATAATTCACATCGTGGAGAAGCTCGTGGCATAGGTGGTCTTTTTTATGATTATTGTAAAACCAGCGAGCAATTCAGTATGGAAGACTGGCTCGCTTTTCAAATGGATATGGCGACTCATTTTCTAGAAGCCTATGTACCTATTGTAGAAAAAAGAAAATCACTTTCTTATACAGCTGCGCAAAGAGACTGGCAGGAAATACGTCGTGGACGTTATGTAGAATTCAACCTAGTTCATGATAAGGGAACTTTATTTGGTTTAAAGACTAATGGTCGTATCGAGAGTATTTTAATGAGTTTACCAGCACATGTGCAATGGCGTTATGATCATCATCCAGAAGCTGATTCTCCTGAAGAGGAAATGTTAGAGGTTTTGAAGAATCCTAAGGATTGGGTTTAGTTAGTTGTCAGTGGATCAGTTATTAGTTAACTATTAATCGTTACTAATAAGTAGCTAGTCATTAAATACAATGACATGACGTAATTTTTTTCTTTGAATCGAAATATCCAAGAGGACAAAGGTTGTTCCAAGGAGTTGACTATTTAATAAAAGGAAAATTAATTTTAAGTTTACTCCTGATCACTAGCATGCCACTCTGCATAGCTAGTTTCTGTTTCACGCAGTCTTAGAGAAAATAACTCAATATTATCTGGTAGTCGGTTTTTGATTTTATCAGCAAAATCTAGAATCATATTTTCACTAGTAGGTTGATAATTTGCTAGGATGACCTCGTGACCACGATCAGAAAGTTCTCGAGCCAGTTCCACGTGCGGCGTGTTTTTATTAAATACGGTAGCGTGGTCAAATGGGTCTACGATTTCTTCTTTAACGATTTTTTTAAGATCAGTAAAGTCGATCACCATGCCATGCTTTACATTTCCCATATCATCTATGGGCGTCCCGATTACGGTCACCGCTAGTTTATAGCTATGGCCATGCACGTTACGGCATTTACCATCATAACCATATAAGGCATGACCTGTTTCAAAGGTGAACTCTTTAGTA
>NZ_CBFIBE010000009.1:0-64463 GCF_965660805.1 Nonlabens sp.
CGAACCAGAATCTGAACTTAAATTGAAATTTAAAAACAATTTGAAGTTATGATAATTCTGTAAAGTCATTTGCAAAAGCTTAAAATGTGTTCTTATGTGTTGCGTTTTTTGAATCTTAGATTTAGATTTAAGTTTAAGTTTAAGTTTCTTTTTCTACTTTTTCTTCCTGTTCCAGGTTTTCTCCTTCATACTGTGTGCGTTCGCTGATGGCGTTGAGTTCTTTTTCTTCGCGCAGGTATCGAGCAAAAATCTCTTGATAGCCATGAGTCGTAATCACGTTTTCACAACCTGTGGCGTCTATACTTTCTAGTAATCCATCCCAATCGCAATGATCTGATAAAACAAATCCCTTATCCATCGCTCGCCTGCGTCTCGCACCACGGAAAGTCATCCAGCCACTAGTACTTGCAGTCACATAAGGAACCATTTTACGCATCCATGATGATCCATGTGCGCTAGGTGGCGCGACAACAATATTTCCTGCGATTTCTTCCTTAGTAGTGTCTCTAGTGATCAAATACGTAGGCGGAAAATCAATGAGTTCTCTAAGAACTTCGGTCATTTTATAAACGGCACCATGACAATAAATTTTCATTTGAGAAGTGTCGAGATGTTTGATGAGCCGTTGTGCTTTTCCTAGCGAATAAGCAAATAGGATAGAGGTCTTACCATCTGCATGGTTTTGTGCACACCAGGTGTTTACATCATGCATGACTTGGGATTGTGGTTGCCATTTAAATGCTGGCAATCCAAAGGTACATTCCGTAATAAATGTGTCACATTTTACAGGTTCATAAGGAGTGGAAATCCCATCATCTTCGGTTTTATAATCGCCTGTGAATACCCAAACTTCGTCGTTGTGTTCTACACGTATCTGACTAGATCCTGGTATGTGTCCCGCAGGATGGAATGAAAATTTTACGTTGTTGATGAGCAAGTTTTCGCCGTGAGCGATACCTGAAACATTAATATCTCCTAATCGATGCGTAATGATAGGTACGTTATCATGATGGGTAATGTATTTTTTGTGTCCCCATCTAGAATGATCAGCATGTCCGTGTGTTATGAGTGCCTTATCTACTGGTCGCCATGGATCTAGATACACGCCAGCGACATCGCAGTAGATTCCTTTTTTAGTAAATTGAAGTAAGGGTTTGCCCATTGCCTAAAATTAAGCACTGAAAAGGTAACACCTTGCTGTATTAAGAGAATTTTATTAAAGGTTAATAGTGTCAGTTTCTTCTAGATCGAGTTCTAGTTCTTCAAGATTTTTTATAAGATCTTTATCTGATTTTTCCAGTTCATAAGCTTCCATGATTTGGATTTTAAACTGGTCTAGGGCTAGTATGAGCTGGTCAAAACGTTTTTGTTGCACCATGGTTTCATGCCTATTATGAGTGAGTAAGGCATGGTAAGCTTTTACTCTTGTTTCTAGAACTTTTAATCGTGATTTAACGGGCTGACTGGTCCACTTTTCTGGAATACTCGCCACCATATCATCTATGGTGCTGTTTAAACGCAATGCTGCAGCCGTACTGTGGTCAAAATTCTCCAGTTCTGTAATGAACTTTTGGTAAGCAATCCATGAGTTTGCCGTTTCTGTGGCCTTGCCACTTACTTGCATCTGGGAAATTGCTGGATCAAAGGTTAGTTCTTTTTTTTCTTCTATTATGGGAGGTGTTTCTTGAGAGTCACCGCAAGAAACTAAGAATATGAATAAAATTGTATAAACGTATCTCATAATCATAATTAGAACTACAAAGGTGCTATTATTATTATAATTAATCTGTGTTTTAAATAGGTTTTAATAAACACGCTTGCGCGAAAGCGGGATTGTCAAAATCTTAATTTTTAAAAGGAAATATTAAGAAATTCAGAAAATAGAGTTGCTATATTTACCAACTTTAAACTAGAAAAAAGTCATGAAAATACTGATAATAGGTGCTTGTGGTCAAATAGGAACAGAACTTACTATGAGATTACGTGAGCTATACGGAAATGAAAGTGTAATAGCTGGTGATATAAGAGAAGGAAGCGATGAGTTGATGAATTCTGGGCCTTTTGAAATTCTAGATGCTATGGATAGGGATTCTATCGAGGATGTATGCTTGCATTATGAGATCAGTGAGGTCTACCTTATGGCTGCGATGCTAAGTGCAACGGCAGAAAAGTACCCTAAAAAAGCATGGAATCTTAATATGGATTCTCTTTTTCATGTCTTAAATCTAGCGCGAGAAGGAAAAATAGAAAAGATTTTCTGGCCGTCTAGTATTGCTGTTTTTGGGCCTACTACTCCTAAGGAAAACACACCACAGCAAACTATAATGGAGCCGAGTACCGTTTATGGTATTTCTAAACAAACTGGTGAGCGCTGGTGTGAATACTATCATAATAAGTATGGAGTAGATGTGCGTTCTATAAGGTACCCAGGATTAATTTCATGGAAAACGCTTCCTGGTGGTGGTACCACAGATTATGCGGTAGAAATATTTCACGAGGCACTGAAAAACAATCATTATGATTGCTTTTTAAGTGAAACAACTAATTTACCAATGATGTTTATGGAAGATGCTATTAAAGCAACTGTTTCTATCATGCAAACTAAACCAGAAAATGTAAAACAGCGCAGCTCCTACAACCTGGCAGGGATGAGTTTTACACCACAAGAAATCGCTACCGAGATCCAAACGCATTTAAAAGATTTTACCATTAATTACAAGCCAGACTTTAGACAGGCAATTGCAGACAGCTGGCCAGGTTCTATAGATGATAGTGAGGCTAGAAAAGACTGGTCCTGGAATAATGATTATGACCTTAAAAAAATGGTTATAGAGATGATAGATAACCTAAAATAAGTCTCAATATCACTAGTAGTGTTTCTTATATTTGCGTTATTAAATTAAAGTTATGTCATTCTCAAGTCTATTTGAATCTGGTGCAAGAGCCAGAAATAAAAGTCATTTTGCTACCATAGTAGCTTTGGCAAAGTCTAATAATATTATTTCTCCCGAGGAGACGGCAGTTTTACAGCGTTTAAAGTCTAAGTTAGATATTTCAGACTCAGACTACGATGTTATATTAAAGGATCCTGCTGCATATCCCGTTACTCCTCCTACAGATAGTGAAGAGCGCATACAGTGGTTACATGATTTATTTAAAATCGTTTTTGCAGACCACAATATGGATGAAAATGAGCATAAATTATTAAGAAGATATGCTACTGCAATAGGTTACAACGATGAAGATGCTGCATATCTAGTACAGCGTTCTGTTGAGATATTTTCAGGCCATTTAAACCTAGAGGATTATAGATACTTACTGAATAAAGATCGTTAGTAAATAAAGATTATTTAAACTTTTTAAGATTGAGCCTTTTATAGATGGTGTTTGTTAACTCGTCATCTGTATAAGGCTTTTTTATGACGTCTTTACAACCAGCTTTGCGCAACGCGGCTATGTCTTCTGGAGCTGTTTGTGTAGTAACTCCTATGATCGGGATTTTTTTATTGTGGTCGTTTGCAAACTCCTTAATAAGGCTTATAAGTTCTATGGTGTCTAATTGAGAAATAGAAGAAGACATGAGGATAAGGTCATATTCATCATTTTCAACGGCACCTAATAAGTTCTTAGGGTCTGTAAATACTTGTGTGTCAAAATTCCCTGTGCTTACCAGGATTTTTAGTGCTGTCATTTTAGAGACACTATTTTCCTCAGCAATAATAGTTCTGATTTTTTCTGAAAGCTGTA
The DNA here is from genome assembly GCF_965660805.1 of Nonlabens sp. Taxonomy (GTDB): domain Bacteria; phylum Bacteroidota; class Bacteroidia; order Flavobacteriales; family Flavobacteriaceae; genus Nonlabens. The sequence continues at coordinate 3,748 of NZ_CBFIBE010000009.1, forward strand.
CTTTAGGTTTAGTTTTCTTTTCAACTTGCTCTTCAATTTCTTCGTCGTGAATGGGAAAGGATAGTTTAAGATTAGCAACCTGCGTGGTACCACCATTTTCACAGTGTTTTATGCGAATATCTCCATCCATGAGTTGCGCCAGTTCTCTTGCGATTGAAAAACTAAGCCCAGTAGTTTTCTCAATATCTCCATGACCTATTGTGGTGTAGTTTTCTAGTTTTGGATCACTAAGAATATCTGGTATGATCCCTTCATTATTAGTTACCTCTATTCTTAGACTTACTTTATTTGCTCGTCTTTGATTTTCTTGGATGTTAATTTCTATGCTATCTCCTTTATTATGTTTTAGGGCGTTATCAATAAAATTAGTAATCACCTGTTCAAACCTTCTCTTATCTCCTATGATGGTTTTAGGGACGTTTGTATCAATATTTACCTTAAAGTTTAAATCAAGATGACTTGTGGTATAGTTAAGTTGAAGGTTTTTAAGAAGTTTGCGTAAAGAAAAAGGAGCGTTTTCTAGGGATAACGAACTGTTTTTTAAAATGGATAAATCTAAAATATCGTTTAATATACCTCGTAATTTTTCACTCTGGCTTTTTATAGCCTCTATAAGCATTTGTTGATCTAGGTTAATGTCTTTTTTCATTAACATGGAAGAGAAAGAACTTATTAAAGTAAGTGGATTTCTTAATTCATGAGAAAAGTTAGCTATAAACCTATTTTTAAATTCTTCTTGTTCTTTTAAAAGTTGATTTTTTAACTCTAATCTTTCTTGAAATATTAGAGATTCATTTCTTTTTTGTGTCATGACTTGAACACGCTTGTAAAAATCAGTTCCTTCTCTGAGTATAATGACTGCGGTGTGGTCGTCATTTAAAATGAAGTCTATATCAAAAATACGGTCTTCAATATGAATACATTCTAGTTTTGCGTACTCTGAATCATCTTCAAAATAAACTCCTATGTTTTCAAAAAAAGGATGAACATCTTTAAGTAGAGATCCTTTTTCAAAATCAATTAATTGCTGATCGCTGCTTAGAATAACTCCAGCTTTATCTATGGTGATAAATTGTAACCCTTTATTACGATATTCTCTATGGAGTTGATTCATGGTTTTTTAAATTAGAAGTTTTGCGATTCTTTCAAAAAGCCTATTGACATTATTTCCTTCTTTTGCACTTACTAACATGTCTAAAAAGTCGAGCTCTTCTTTCTTGTCAGAGATGCTGCCCTTAGGTAATAAGTCTGTTTTGTTACCTATACTTAAAATAGGTACGTTATTAAAATTAGAGGATAGGTATTCTTTTTGAGCTGCTATATTTTCATATGTACTAGGTCTAGTGATATCACAAACAAAGATAAAACCGTGAGTTCCTAGTAAGTAAGCTTTTCTTATATCTTCAATAGTATCTGTTCCTTCTGTATCCCATAAAATAAGATTCACTTCTTGGTCATTAACTATTAACGTCTTTTTTAAAATATGAACACCTATAGTTACTTTATAATCTTCAGTAAAAACATCTTCTACAAAACGTCTTATTAATGAAGTTTTACCAACGCCAAAATGACCAACAATAACTATTTTTTTTGATACCATATTACTGATTACTGAATTTGAGATTAGAATAGTTTTTAAGAAGTAGTTCTTCTAGTTGATCACGATGATTAATAATGTCTTTTTTATTAATTTCCTGAGAAACCTCTAGATTAAAACTTTCCAGTTCTCCTTCTAATGTTTCTGTAAAAGTACCACTAACTGCAGTTGCAATATAATACTTATGAAAGCTATGTAAGTGAATTACATAAAGATCATATTCAATAGATTGTAAATCGTGACCTTTTTCTTTAAAGGCGTCTTCTACAAAACCTTTAATAGCGGTTAACATACCACTGAGCATATCCTTATCTACGGTATCCTTCATTTGATAACTACCCAGTAGAATTCCAGACCCTTTTTCTATTAAAAATACTTGTTCTACCTGAGCGTTTACCATATTACTAAGAATCATCTCTTTTTCACTGACTCCTGTAAATATAGCCATGATCTTACGCTTTAGTCCTGCAAGGGATAGAGTTTCTTTTGCTGTGGCATTTACTTTTTCAGTGAGCATTTTTAACTCTTGAGAAATATACTTTTTAATCATTTTACCCATAATAGGGTATAAAGCCTCTACCACTTCATCCTTAGACTTTGCTATCTGTATTTTTAGAGTTTCAGTTATTGTAGGACCAAGTCTTTGCGGGATACTTGCGCTAAACTCTTCTAACTCGTCACGAATAATTGGGTTAATCTTTTCAGATAATTTCTGCCTTTCTCTTAGGGTTTCTTCAAGAATGTTAATTTTTGCTGATATATTTTCAGCATACTCACGTTCATCTGTGAGTAAGATGGTTTTTAACAACGCCAGTTTTTCGTCTTCGTTCATGGCGAGTAGTTATTTCTAAGCCTTGATTTTATTACCCAAGTCTATAAGAGCATCTCCCAGCATAGCTCTGCTCGTTTTTTCGTCCTCAATAGTTTCTAAACGATCTTCAATCTTGTTCTCAAGATCTGTAATACGTATGTTTAAGTCTGTAGAAAGACTATCTATGCTTTTATTTAACTCATCACGTGTGTCGTCTATGAAGTTTTGTAACTCTTGACGTTTCTTTAAAAGATCAGCTTTAAGGTCATCAAACTCATTGTTATACTGCTGGATGTTTTCTCCAAAAATGAGGTTTTTAATCGCCTCTATTTTTGAATTACTATCTACACCATCAATATTAATATTTTCGGGTTTAGGTTCTTTGCTCATTTTCATTTCACATTTATAGGAAAAAAAATACTAGAAAAATATTACATACGGTACTTTTGAATAAACTCCTCGACCTTCGTAACCATATTTTTACTTCCGCAAAAGAATGGAACCCGTTGATGAAGTTCTGAAGGTTTTAAATCCATGATACGTGTATGGCCATCACTTGCTTTACCACCAGCCTGTTCTACTATAAATGCCATAGGGTTGCACTCATATAATAATCTCAATTTACCGGTAGCTGCTTTAGAGCTTTTAGGGTACATGTAAATACCACCTTTAATCATGTTTCTATGGATATCAGATACTAAACTACCTATGTATCTACTCGTGTAAGGTCTGTCACCTTCTTCTTGCTGGCAGTATTTAATGTAGTCCTTAACACCTTGTGGGAAATGGACATAATTACCTTCATTTACACTATAAATATTCCCATCCTCTGGAAAGCTCATATTAGGATGAGAAAGATAATATGTGCCTAACGCTGGGTTTAGTGTAAACCCATTTACTCCATGTCCTGTCGTATAAACGAGCATGGTTGAGGTTCCATAAATAATATAACCTGCGGCTACCTGTAGATTTCCAGGTTGTAGAAAATCTTCTAATTGAACCGGTGTTCCTACTGGTGTAATGCGTCTATAAATGGAAAATATAGTTCCTACAGATACGTTAACATCTATGTTAGAGCTACCATCTAGTGGATCAATTAAAACCACATACTTGTTTGAATGGTTCTCTTTGTGACCTTCTATGGTAATAAAATCGTCATTTTCTTCACTAGCTATTCCACAGACGATCTCTCTGTTAGTAAGTGACCTTATAAATGTGTCATTAGCTAGAACATCTAGTTTTTGTTGATCTTCACCTTGAGTGTTAATTTCTCCTGCACTACCTGTTATGTCCACTAGTCCAGCTTTATTAACTTCGTGGTTTACCATCTTTGCTGCCAGTCTTATAGAGTTTATAAGTCTGGATAGTTCACCACTAGAATATTGGAATTCAGATTGGTTTTCTATGATGAATTCGCCTAGGGTTTGATTTTTACGAGCCATGTTTTATTGAGGTATGTTGCAAATATCATAAATAAAACCATCTTACTATAACGATGTAGTAAGATAGTTTTAAGAACTTGTACATAACTCTATTATATATTTACATAACTTTAGTATTATGATTGAAATTAAAGAAGCGACATTAGATGATTATCCTCGAGTTCTTGAACTTATTAAGGAACTAGCCGTTTATGAAAAAGAGCCCGATGCTGTGGAGATCACATTAGATGAGCTCATTACAAATGGTACCGGTGAACAACCACTTTTTAAATGTTTTGTAGGTTTTTATAGCGGAAAGATAGAAGGCATAGCACTTTGCTATCCACGATTTTCTACATGGAAAGGAAAAACCATTCATTTAGAAGACCTCATAGTTACTCAACAAATGCGAGGACTAGGATTAGGAAAAGCGCTATATAAAGCAGTGATGGTTTATGCTCATGCACAAAAGGTTAGACGTGTAGAATGGGTAGTTCTGGACTGGAATGAAAGTGCTATTGAGTTTTATAAGCATACAGGTGCAACTATTTTAGAAGATTGGAATCTAGCTCAAATGGACGAGCAAGCACTTCATAATTATATTTATAATGAGGATATTTAAATTTGGTGGAGCATCAGTTAAAGATGCTGCTGGAGTACGTAATATTTTAAATGTAGTTCAAACTATGGGCTATAATGGTCTGGGAATTGTAGTTTCTGCTATGGGTAAAACGACTAATGCTCTAGAAGAAATTATAAAGCTATACCTAGAGAATAACAGTCGGTACTTGATACTTATAGATCATCTCTTTAACCAGCATGTTAAGATAGTAGAGGATTTAGAAGCGAGTGGTGCAGATGATGAAGTTTTATTACGCTTTCGCGAAAGCGGACTCAAAAAAGAACTAAAAGCAATTTTAGAATCTCTTAAAGGTGTAATGTTGCTCAATCAGAGTAAAAATCATGCGTTTTTATATGATCAAGTGGTGAGTTATGGAGAAATACTTTCTACAAAAATAGTAGCTTCTTATTTTAAGGCTTATGGATTACCAGCTCAATGGATTGATGCTAGAAACCTGATTAAGACAGATCAAAAGTATAGAGATGCTGCGGTAAACTGGAAGACCACAGTAGCGTCTATTAAGGAAAATGCGAGCCATTCCTTATTTCTTACACAAGGTTTTATAGGGTCAGATGATAATGGGTTTACCACCACGCTGGGTAGAGAAGGAAGTGATTATACGGCTGCTATTCTTGCTTATGCACTAGATGCTAGTGATGTTACTATATGGAAAGATGTTCCAGGAGTGTTAAATGGAGATCCTCGAGTGTTTGAAAACACTGTTCTACTAGAACAAATTTCTTATCGCGAGGCTATTGAGCTAGCATTTTATGGGGCAAGTGTTATTCATCCTAAAACCTTACAACCCTTACAAGGTAAGCAAATTGAACTGCGCGTTAAATCGTTTATGAATCCGCTTGAAAAAGGAACAGTCATTAAAAAAGGTCCTGCATTATACCCTATGACTTCTTGCTATATAGTGCGCAAGAATTTAGTTTTTCTAGAAGTTTCGGCTAGAGATTTTAGTTTTATAGGTGAACATAATATAAGCGATATCTTTCACCAGTTAAGTGAGCATAAAATGCAAGTAGGTTTATTACAGAACTCTGCGATAAGTTTCACGATATGTCTGGAAGATAAGTATCATAATTTAAGTGAATTATTAAATGACTTAGAGGAGCGATATAAAGTAAGTGCTATAGAAAATGTAGATTTATATACCATAAGACACCATGATGATGATACTATAGAGGCTATAGAAAATGGTAAAAAAGTATTATTAAGACAGCGCACACAAGAAACTTTGCAACTTGTTGTGGCAGGTAAAGAATAATCAGATTTCAATTATACTATATTTGTAGCTCTATTTTCTAAATAAAATAATGGGTCTGGTAACAGCAAAAGAGGTCGCAAAAGCGATTCATATTGATAAATACGGGTTCTTGGGTACTCTAGGAGGCTGGTTACTCATGAAGTTGCTGCGCCTCTCTACACTCAATAAAATCTACAATAGACACAAACATTTAAGTGATGTAGAGTTTTTAACATCATTATTAGAGGATTTACAAATCGAATTTGAAATTCCAGAAGAAGATTTGCGTCGTATTCCTAAAAACGGAGCCTTTATTACTATATCTAATCACCCATTAGGAGGAATAGACGGGATATTATTAATGAAACTATTACTGGATAAAAGACCAGATTATAAAATAATAGCAAATTTTTTACTGCATCGCATAGAGCCTTTAAAACCATTTATTATGCCAGTAAATCCTTTTGAGACGCGTAAAGATGCTAAGTCTTCTACGGCAGGATTTATGCAGGCTATTAGGCATTTAAAAGGAGAAATGCCGCTCGGGATTTTTCCGGCTGGTGAGGTTTCTACTTATAGAGATGGTAAACTTGTGGTGGATAAGCCATGGGAAGAAACGGCTATGAAACTAGTACAACGAGCACAGGTTCCCGTAATTCCTATCTACTTTCATGCAAAGAACAGCAGTCTTTTCTACAGGCTCGCAAAGATCTCTGACACCTTTAGAACAGCTAAATTACCATCAGAACTTTTAACTCAGAAAAGAAGAGTTATAAAAGTAAGAATAGGAAATCCTATAACTGTTAAAGATCAACAAGCTCACACTGAGCTTACAGATTTTACAGACTTTTTAAGACGTAAGACCTATATGCTTTCTAAGGCTTATGATGTAGGAACTTCTAAGCTTAAGGATATTTCTAAAACTATAAAAATACCTAAATCGCCTAAGGAAATTGCTAAACCTGGTGATCCATATAAAATGATTCAAGAGGTTGATTTCTTAAGAAAGAATGATAAGCGATTGCTGGAATCTAAAAATTATGAAGTTTTTCTAGCAAAAAGTGACCTCATGCCTCATGTTATGAATGAGATCGGGCGTTTAAGAGAGATTACCTTTAGAAAAATAGGAGAAGGAACTAATAAGGCTATAGACTTAGACCATTATGATGTTTTTTATCATCAAATGTTCTTGTGGGATAATGAAGCAAAAGCAGTTGCTGGCGCCTACCGCATGGGAATGGGAAGTGAAATATTTGCCGCTTATGGTATGGATGGGTTTTATTTAAAGGAGCTCTTTAAATTTGAACCAGAGTTGCACAAAATGATGAGCCAGTCCATAGAAATGGGGCGCGCTTTTATCATTCCAGAGTATCAACAAAAACCTATGCCTTTATTCTTGCTTTGGAAAGGAATTGTTCATTGTACATTACGTTTTCCAGAGCATAAATACTTGATAGGTGGTGTAAGTATCAGTAATAAATTCTCTAATTTTTCTAAATCGCTGATGATTGAATTTATGAAGAGTAATTATTATGATCCATATATTGCTCAATACATTACTCCTAAAAAAGAGTTTAAAGTAAAACTAGCCGATGCAGATAAGGATTTCATCTTTGACTCCTCTGAGGCAGACTTGAATAAATTTGATCGTCTAATTGACGAGCTTGAGCCTAATGAATTGCGTTTACCGGTTCTCATTAAAAAGTATGTGAAGCAAAATGCAAAAGTAATCGCTTTTAATGTAGATCCATTATTTAATAATGCTATTGACGGGTTGATGTACATACGCATAGCAGACCTTCCAGAAAGCACTGTTAAACCTGTAATGGAAGAGTTTCAGGCAGAGATGGAGGCAAAGTACTTTAGAAATAATGAGGAGTAAAAATGAAGTTCTTTTACTACCTTGTTTTTACATTTTTATGCGTCTCTTTTAGTTTAGCACAGAATATTATAGAAAATTTAAACTATTTAAAGTCTCGTAAAATGTGGAGCTTTATGCGTTTTTATGGAAAAAAGTATCGATTATGAATCTTTTTGAAGTACAGAATGCCATAAATCAACGATACAAAGAATTTAATGATGGGCAAATTATCATTGACATGAAGCGTGATGACTTGCTGCATCCTCAAGTTTCAGGTAATAAATTGCGCAAGCTTAAATACAATTTGTTAAAAGCTCAAGAACTAAAACATGACACCTTACTCACTTATGGTGGTGCATACTCTAACCATATTGCAGCTACCGCAGCTGCTGGACATATTTGTGGTTTTAAAACTATAGGTATTATAAGAGGTGAAGAGCTAGAAGAGAACCTAGAAAAAACTTTAAAACACAATCATACGTTACAAACAGCTCACGCACTAGGCATGCAGTTTAAATTTGTATCTCGTTACGCTTACAGAGATAAATATGAAACTGCTTTTCAAGAAGATTTGAAAAACGAATTTGGCTCATTTTATAACATCCCAGAAGGCGGTACTAATGAACTAGCCGTAAAAGGAACTCAAGAGATACTTACTTCAAGCGATCAAGAAAACTATGATTTTATAACCGTAGCAGCAGGAACTGGAGGAACTGCTGCCGGAATTATTAATAGCACAGCGCCACATCAGAAAGTCTTGGTCTTTTCGGCTTTGAAAGGTGATTTTATGTTTGATGAAATTGCTCGTTATACAAGCCGGGAAAATTTTATGGTGTTTGAAGAAAATAGATTTGGTGGTTATGCAAAATCTAGTGATGGATTGATTAAGTTTATGAATGGCCGCTTTCGCGAAAGCGGTATTCCTCTAGAATCTATTTACACAGGAAAAATGATGTATAGATTAGAACATCTTGTTAAGACTGGCGTTATTACTGGAGAAACTCGTATTTTAGCCATTCATACGGGCGGTTTGCAAAGTATGGTAGGATACAACGCTAAACTAAAAAAGAAAGGCAAAATAACCTTAGATTATATTCATGAGATTTAAGTCACTATTCTATATCGCTATGATCAGTTTATTCATAGCTTCATGTGGTTCAAATAAAAAAATAGTTACCACTAAAAAGAGAGACCGCAACACCACAAAAACGGTGAGCAAGCCAGTGGTAGTAAATGAAAAACCTGTAAAAACAAATCGATCTACAGAGGTTCCTAAAGATAAAGTAGCTGCTTATGTGTTGCAGTTTAAAGATGTTTCCATGAAGGAAATGGAACTGTATAAAATTCCAGCGAGTATTACACTGGCACAAGGAATTTTAGAAAGTGGTTCTGGTAAAGGAAGACTAGCTGTAGAGGCAAATAATCATTTTGGGATTAAATGTCATACGGCCTGGACAGGAGAACGCATTTATCATGATGATGATGAGGATCAAGAATGTTTTAGAAAATATGTGTCGCCTAATTATTCTTATCGTGATCATTCTCTATTTTTAACTGAGCGCAAGAGGTATGAAAGTCTTTTTAATCTAGATCAAGATGATTATAAAGGCTGGGCAAGAGGTTTGCGCAAAGCAGGTTATGCGACCGATAAAAAATATCCGCAAAAACTCATCAGTCTTATAGAACGTTATAACTTATCTCAGTATGACGCTATCGTACTAGGTAATGCAGCTTCTAGATCATTAAATGCTAGTACAGATGCGCCTACTAAAGCCGTAGAGAACAAAACAGATCGTCACTTAGTTCAAGCTGGCGATACACTTTATAACATCTCAAAGAAATATAATGTCACTGTAGATCAATTAAAAACTTATAACAGTTTAACTTCTACATCATTAACTATAGGGCAAGTCCTATTTTTAAAACCCATTCCTAAAGATTTTTAATGTCATTTACTTATCAACGTAGTAGTGCTTTATTTAATGAAGCCAAAAAATATATTCCAGGTGGTGTAAACTCACCAGTAAGAGCTTTTAATGCTGTAGGTGGAGATCCAGTATTTGTAGAAAGCGCAAAAGGTGCTTATTTACATACAGAAGATGGACACCAGATTATAGATTACATCGCTTCATGGGGACCTATGATTTTAGGTCACGCCTTTGAACCAGTGGTAGAAGCCGTAAAAGCTGCTGCCGAAAAAGGTACATCCTATGGAATGCCTACAGAACTAGAAACTAAAATAGCAGCGCTTGCCGTTTCTATGGCGCCACACGTGGATCAAATACGTATGGTTAATTCTGGAACTGAGGCATGTATGAGCGCTGTGCGTCTAGCACGAGGCTTTACAGGACGTGATAAGATTATAAAATTTGCCGGTTGTTATCACGGTCATAGTGATTCCTTTTTAATTCAAGCTGGTAGTGGAGCCGTTACCTTCGGTAGTCCTAATAGTCCAGGAGTTACTCAAGGAACTGCTCAAGATACTTTACTCGCTCAGTACAATAACCTGGAGCAAGTAGCTGATATATTTAAGAAAAATGAAGGCGAGATCGCTTGTGTTATCATAGAACCTATCGCAGGTAATATGGGCTGTATCGTGCCACAGGATGGTTTTCTAGAAGGTATAAGAAGTTTATGTGACGAGCATGGTGCCTTATTTATCTTTGATGAGGTAATGACCGGTTTTAGGCTAGCTCGTGGTGGTGCTCAAGAAACGACTGGTGTGCGTGCAGACATAGTTACTTATGGAAAAGTAATAGGTGGTGGACTGCCTGTAGGAGCATTTGCTGCTCGACAGGAAATTATGAATCACCTTGCGCCACTAGGACCAGTTTATCAAGCAGGAACCTTGAGTGGGAATCCGCTGGCTATGAGTGCTGGGATTGCTATGTTATCTCATTTGAATGATCATCCAGATATTTTTACAAGCTTAGCTCAAAAAACAAAACGTTTACATCAGGGAATAGATCAGGTTCTTTCAGAAAAAGGAATGCCCTATCAAATTAATAGATACGGTTCTATGATGTCGGTACATTTTACAGATCAGCCTGTGATAGATTTTTCAAGCGCTGCTACTGGAAATAATGAATGGTTCAAGAAGTTTTTCCATGGCTTATTAAATCGTGGGATTTACTTGCCGCCTAGTGCCTTTGAAAGCTACTTTTTAAATGATGCGCTGAGTAATGAGGACATCGATAAGACCATTCAAGCCAGTAGAGAAGTAGTGGCAGAGTGGTAAGTTTTTAATTCCAATGTGTTTATAATGTCGTTAAAATAAAAAGCCGTTTCAATTTTGAAACGGCTTTTATATAATAGCATGAATTCTTGTTATTTAGAATTTAAGGCGTTTTCAACAAGGTTGTATTTTTTCTCGCCTATTAAAGATATAAGTTGTTTTTTAAAGCCATCATGCACTGCATTTAGTTTAGATTGCTTCATAGTATCAGAGATATTTTCTCTTTCTATACTTGCTGTATGAGACTCTTTATTCATAACGATCTCTAGCAAAGCACCTCTTTTATTTGTGTCTAGATTTCCAGCAGTCATAATCTCATCAACTTTCTGGTCTATTAATGCGTTGAACTTATCGGTCTTTTCTTTAACTGTACGACTGTTTTCTAGTTGTGCTTGAGTAATTTGCGGAGCTTGTGCATATCCTAGTCCTGACACAGCAAGAGCTATAATAAAAAGTATTTTTTTCATAGTTGTTTAATTTCAAGAATATAAAAGTAAGAAATTAAATAGTATCAAAAAATAAAAGTCCTTAACATTCTCATGATAAGGACTTTTAAAATAACTATGCTACTATCTCATTTTACCTTCTGTTTTTTCTTCTTTTCCTATCTTTACTGCGCTTGTTTGCTCTTTTTTGCATCATTTTCTCCCATTTTACATATTGATCTTTATCAAGTATGCTTTTCATATTTCTCTTAACCGCGATCTTTTCATCCATTATAGCTATTCGTGCTGCTTTTTTTTGATCTACGGTGAGTTTTTCACGTTCTTCTTTAGAAAGGTTGTTGCTTTTTCTTTTTTCGGCTTGCTTGAAAAGAATTTGATATACTTCTTTTTCTTGCTGGTCTGAAAGATCTAGAGCGAGTGTCAGTTTTTTAGATTGCATCGTCGCCATTTCTTCAGGCGTTACATCTTTCATGCGATCTCTTCTTTCTCCTTTTCTACCTTCTTGAGCCTGTGCAAACGTTACAGCCATTAAGGCTATTAAAACTATTATCTTTTTCATTTTTTTATTTTTTAAAAGTTATACATCTATGACTACGTGATGTTTAAAAAGGTTTAATGATAAGCATAAAAAAAGTCAAGCAAGCGCTTGACTTTTTTGAAAAAAATGAATGTGAAAGTATGAGGCTTAAAACCTGATTCTTTGTAACTCTTTATTCCTCAGTAGATTCAGTAGCAGTGTTATCAGTTTTTACTGTTTCACTTTTCCCGTTATATGAGGCATTTAATTCTTTAATAATAGTTTCTGTGATATCACTAGCTTCAATACCGTACATTAAACCACCAGATTTATTTTTACCTAAAACAAAAGCATAATTATTCTTTTTAGCATGACTAGCAATAAACTCTTCTACATGAGTGTCTAGCTCTTTTAAGTCATTTTCAAGTTGCTCTTGCATGCTTTGTTCTTCGGCTTTAATCTGACCTTCTATCATTTGCCATTTCTGGCTGAAGGCTGCAATTTCAGCATTATTTTGTTGCTGTTGTGGAGACATTTTACTCGCTTTGGCCTGTAAAGGACCTGCCTCTATCTGATAAGCCATGGCGATACTATCAGTTTTCTTTTTAAAAGCTTCTTGTTTTTCTTTAATTTTTGCTTCAATATCTATTTTCTCTTGATACTCTTCATAAACCTTAGCATTATCTACATAAACTATTTTTTGAGACTCTTGACAAGATGCAAGTGCTAGGGCGATGGTTACTACTGCGATTAATTTTTTCATGTATGTTATTTTTTGTGTTTTATTACTTTTTTTAAAGTACTTTAATAAGTAAAGCGTCATCAGTCTTTTCTACTTTTGCGATTTTCTTTCCAGTTAAGCCTTTTACGGCTTTATCCCATTTTTTATTACTGAGTTCAACCTGGCTTTTAAGGATGTTCAAGTCCATTACAGCTTCCTTTTTAAGAATGTCAAAAACAGTTTTCTCATCTTCAGTAAGGTCTAGTGCTTTTTTCTCTGGTTTCATTTGAGGGAAGAAAAGTACTTCTTGTATAGATGGATTATTAGTCAGGAACATGATCAATCGATCCATTCCTATTCCTAGTCCACTAGTCGGTGGCATTCCGTATTCCAGTGCTCTTAAGAAGTCTTGATCTATAAACATGGCTTCATCATCTCCACGATCTGCTAGTGCTGCTTGAGCTTCAAATCGCTCGCGCTGGTCGATCGGGTCGTTCAACTCTGAGTAAGCATTTGCGATTTCTTTACCGCAAACCATGAGTTCAAAACGCTCTGTAAGCTCTGGATTATCGCGATGTGCTTTACATAAAGGTGACATTTCCTTAGGGTAATCTGTAATGAAGGTAGGCTGGATGTAGTTGCCTTCACACTTTTCTCCAAAGATCTCGTCTATTAATTTCCCTTTGCCCATGGTGGCATCTACGTCTATTCCTTCTGCTTTCGCGAAAGCGTATAACTCAGACTCACTTTTTCCATCAATATCAAATCCTGTAAAATCAATGATGGACTGGCGCATTGTGATTCTAGGATATGGTGCTTTCCACTCGATATGATGCTCACCAAACTGGCTGCTGGTTGTGCCATTTACTGACATGGCACAGTGCTCAAGAAGACGTTCTGTAAAGTCCATCATCCAGTTATAATCTTTATAAGCTACATAGATTTCCATAGCGGTAAACTCTGGATTATGCGTGCGGTCCATACCTTCATTACGGAAGTTTTTACTGAACTCATATACACCGTCAAATCCACCTACAATCAGTCGCTTTAAATACAACTCATTTGCTATACGCATATAAAGCGGTATGTCTAGCGAGTTGTGATGTGTGATGAAAGGACGTGCTGCGGCTCCACCTGGAATAGGTTGAAGTATAGGTGTCTCTACTTCAAAATACTCACGCTCATTAAAAAAGTTGCGCATGGCGTTAAAAAGCCTGGTACGTTTTACAAAAACCTCCTTAACTGTAGGGTTTACTACCAGATCTGCATAGCGCTGGCGGTAACGCATTTCTGGATCTACAAAACCGTCGTGCACCTTACCGTCTGCATCTACTTTAGGAAGTGGTAAGGGTTTAAGGGCTTTAGTGAGTATGGTGAACTTTTTAACCATAATGGTCATTTCGCCCACTTGAGTTTTAAAAAGTTCTCCTTCTATACCTATAATGTCTCCTATATCTAGGAGTTTTTTATATACATCATTGTACTGTGATTTATCTTCTCCTGGACAGATCTCATCACGATTAAAATATACTTGAATACGTCCTGTACTGTCTTGCAACTCTGCAAATGATGCTGCTCCAGCGATACGTCTAGACATTAAACGTCCTGCAACGTTTACGGGTGTACCTTCTTTGAAATCTGCTTTAATAGATGTGGCAGTATCTGTAACTGGATATAAAGCTGCTGGATAAGGATCTATTCCCATATCACGCAATTTGCCTAGTTTCTCACGGCGTATGATTTCTTGCTCAGAAAGTGGATTCATGTCTTCATTTATTAAGCCTGCAAAGGTAAATAAATGAACTCAAAATCGAACTTGATCTTGAACTTGAAATGAATTTTAATCAATGATAATGGTAACATTTTTGTCAATTGATAGTCATATGTGTATTAACAATATGTCAATACTGAGTCTGAGTACTGATGACTTAAAAACTAAATATTAAATTAACTATGAGCTTTTGGCGTGTACTTCTTGCAATTATCTTCCCACCATTATCAGTAATAGGAAGAGGTTGTGGTTCTATATTAATCGTATTTATTCTTACCTGTTTAGGATGGGTTCCTGGTGTTATTGCTGCCTTGATTATATTGAATAACAGAAACGATTAACCGTTTATTTATTACTTGTAGCTACTGTATCTTTGCACCATGAATAAACAAGTTCAGTTTAAAGATTTAGGTAGGCAGGATTATAAAGTAACTTGGGATTTTCAAGAGCAGCTTTTTAAAGATATTCTCGATATAAAAATTAAGAATAGGAGAGAAGATGCTGGTCTGGAAACCGCAAATCACTTACTTTTTGTAGAGCATGATCATGTTTATACCTTAGGTAAAAGCGGCGATCTAGAGAACTTACTGGCAAATGAGGCTTTACTCAAAAAAATAGACGCTACTTTTTATAAGATCAATCGTGGTGGTGATATTACCTATCACGGTCCAGGTCAAATAGTAGGTTATCCTATTCTAGATTTAGAAAACTTTTTTACTGATATTCATAAATACTTACGTTTCCTAGAAGAAATCTTTATTAAAATTCTAGCTGACTATGGTCTTAAAGGAGAGCGCAGTGATGGAGAGACTGGTGTGTGGCTGGATGTAGGAACACCATTTGCTCGCAAGATTTGTGCGATGGGCGTGCGTGCCAGTCGATGGGTAACCATGCACGGGTTTGCGTTTAATGTAAATACAGATCTAGGTTACTTTGACCATATTATTCCCTGTGGAATTAATGATAAAGCGGTTACTTCTCTTGCGGCCGAGTTAAAACGTCCCGTAGATGAAAACGAAGTGAAAGAGAAAATTAAAAAATATTTCTCAGAGCTTTTTGAGGCTGAGTTGAACTAATACCAATTCATCATTTAGATGTCATATATAATTAGTTTCTTTTTAAGTATTTAGTCTTTAGTTCTTTGTATCTATAAATAATTCAATTTATTTTTAATAAATTTAAATGATAGATAGGCAAACTCTAGAACTTATAAATAATCACATCATCACCATCTAGGGTAGTGAGATAATTACTTTTAGATTGTGCCATAGCAGTTTTTCCCTTTCCATATACTGGAAATGAATCTGTCATTTCACCTCTTTTATTCATTACATATACGAGGTTTGCTCCTGAGTCTATTAAGTGTATAAACTTGTTGCCTCTTAATTGATCAATCTTAGCATTACTATAAGTTCCATAAGGCAGCTCTACTTTTGTACCATTAATCACAAGTTTGTTATTTGCTTGTATGATTTCTAAGCCGTGTGCGGCTGTAAAATGTTGATTTTCTGATATTTGTTTTCCAGAATTCGTGATCTTTCCAGTGACTGGATTTAAATAGATAAGCTGGTCGTTATCTAACATTTTAATTAAATTCTTCTGGAAATTCATAGCTCCGTTGAGTGCTATTTTTTTAGTGACTTTGGTTCTTACTTTTCCAGTTCTACTGAGCAGCGAGATGGTGTTATCTGCTTTTGCAAAAGCGATGTAATCACGAGTGCCTATTCGATAATGTTGCGGTTGACTTTTGATACTAGCTCCTTTTTTGTATGCAAATCCTTTAACCTTTTTACCATTAATATCTAGCATGGTCAGTGACTTATCATGTGTCACTAGAAATCTATAGTTGCGATTATTATCATAGTCAAAAACACTTAACGGCTGGGTAATTCCATTTTTAAAGGTTTTAGGATATGAATTAACATCCTTACCATTGCGATCCAGGTAATAAACAGATTTACTAGTGCTAAATGCCAGCTGCTTACGACCATTTTTATAGCCATCTACAACACTAATTTCACCTAGAATTAAAGCGTCTAGTTCTTTACTCCAGTATTTTTTACCAGTATCTGAAATAAGGTGTAGGTTAAAGTCTTCATCTTGAAAAGCCACGTCGTGTTTACCGTTCAAATGATTAGGAAACAAAAATGGACCTGCAATGATTTTGCGAGGTGATTTATAAGAGCCACTTTGAACTATTCCAGCGCCACTTGCACTCGCGTCTATTTGTGGAATACTACTGTGATAATGTGCATAGCCTTGCTCGTGCACATACTGACTTACCATAAAAGGAAAATCACTAGAGGCTATTTTATTTAATATTTTAATATCAGCTTCATTCTTTGCCTTATCCAGGATCGTACTTAAACTGGTAAAATACATAATGGTGCTAGAGTCACTGATGTTATTTGAGAGATCTTCCCACCATGCTTGTTGTTTTAAACCAGATTTGTTTTGATAACTTACTATAAAATCTTCGGGCGCTGTTGCTGTAGTAGAGAGTACTAAAAATTCATCTATTACCGTCATGAACTTATAGTTGTTTAAAGGTAATAGCGGCTGCATTCCAGCAGTGTTTACAGGTTCTCTAAGTTCATAGATGGTAAAGTTGCGGTACTCAAACTTTGCAGTAGTCGCGCTATCCATATCCATAAATAAGGCTTCAAAAGGTTTTAATGAAAAAACGACACCATCTGATTTAGGTAAGGAGACTTGCGCCATTTCAGTACTATTATCTAGAATGAGTTGGAATGTTTTATCCAGCTTTTTAGGAGCTTGATTGTTATATCGCGCTACTTGTTGATGTAGTTTTTTTACGTCATGAAAAGTAAATAAAACAGCTTGATTCACATTACTAGGAATAATAGCAGTAGCTTTATTTTCTTGTGCTTTAATTCCATTAAAAATAGCGTGAAAGTGCTGAGAAGAATCTGCATAGGTAAAGATTCCATCTACGTTAAAGGCATGCTCTGTTTTACGTGGTTCAAGCTGGAACCAGTGTCCACGCGTTTTTGAAGTAGAACTATAGTTTTTAAACAGAAAACCTTGCAACCAGTCCTTGTGAGAACCATTAATGTAAATACTTAAATCTGTATTTGAGGTGCGGTTATAAATGGAGGCAAACTCCTCATTAAATATATAGTCATCTACATTACGTCTTATGAGACTTTCTATAACGAGTTTAGAACTACTGGCTAGATGAAAACCATTATAATTAATATAATAATAAGGTGTGTTATGAGAGTTGTCCTCTACAAATGTGATTTTATTATAGGTGTGTGTTTTCATGCTGTCAGGCATGATTAATTTAGATTCTAGAACTTGAGTTATTAAAGTAATAGCGGTCTTATCTTTACCTTCAGGACTTATGGTTATGAGACTTTCACCTTTTAAATCATAATCCATTAAAAATGAACTCGCATTTTTAAGCTCTTGAATGCGTTCTAGTTTTTCAACTTTTTTAAATAAAGAGCTTGATCTAAATAACTCATTTATATGCTCCACATCGTTTGTGGCGATAATAATTTTTGAGTCAGTAGGTATGCGATTTAAAATTTGTTGATTGATAACGATATCTTCATCACAGCTGGTGATAAAAAGGCTTAAAAATAAAACGGCAATTAGGCCACGCATAGTTCAAGTGTTTCTACAAAAATACTTATTCTTAATGATCAGAGAACGTTACAGGGAAATCATTTTGGTTTTTTTAGCTCTTAGCTGCAAGTCTTTTAGTTTTGAGTTGGTGAGGTTTGTGGTGTGTGGAATTTTGTGATTTGCGATTTGAACTTTATGCTTTGCAACATCACAACTCCATTTTTAACTGCCCTGTAGTAACTTAAAACTCATTCTGTGATAAGGTGTAGTTCCATGTTTTCTTATAGCATCTCGATGCTTAAGTGTAGGGTAGCCTTGATTTTTGTGCCAGTCATACTGCGGGAATTCTTGCGCGATTTGCTCCATATAATCATCCCTATAGGTTTTAGCTAGTACTGATGCCGCAGCGATGTGCAAGTATTTCCCATCGCCTTTAACTACCGTAGTGGCTGGAATGTCTTTAAAGTCTTTAAAGCGATTACCATCTACCGCTATATGTTCAGGTCTTAGGGATAGACCATCTATAGCTTGATGCATGGCGAGAATACTTGCGTTAAGAATATTAATCTTATCTATGGTTTCCATCATTACATGAGAAACATGGTAAGCAAGAGCATGTTTTTCTATAACGGTGCGCAGTTCATATCTACGCTTTCGCGAAAGCTTCTTACTATCATCTAACAGCTCACTTTTAAAGTTAGCTGGTAAAATAACAGCAGCGGCCGTTACTGGTCCACAAAGACAGCCACGCCCTGCTTCATCAGTGCCGCATTCTATAAGTTCTGGATGGATTTTATGTAACAGCATGCACAAAATTAGTGATTTAGTTGGTGAATTAAACTGTGGAGAGTTGTGAGTACTTGAACTTTGGGTTCTGTAACTAGTGATTCAAGTTTAGGATAAAGCGTTTCCCCTTTTTAATAATACCGGTGAGATAAAACCGTTATTATGTTTACTTTTGAAGCCTTGAGCAGCTATGCACATGAATAAATACATTTTACTTTTTTTATTAATACCATTATGGGCGAGCACTCAAGTGCTCACGCCTACACAAAATGGGAATCAAGGACTGAATAACGGTAGACCACAATTCGGTAAAGAAAAAGATCTAACAGTAGAAGGAGAAAAACCACCCATTACAGATTATTTAATCATTTCACAGCGTCGTGATACAACCTTTGTAGATACTACTCTTACCATGGGTAAGGATTATAAATATAATTACCTGCGTCGGGATGATTTTGAATTAATGCCTTTTCAAAATATAGGAAGACCTTATAATAGTCTAGGTAAAAACTTTGATCTAGAAATCTTAATGCCACGCATGGGTGCTCGCGGTAGGCATTTTAATTATTTAGAAGTAGATGATGTTTATGATTACCATGTGCCCACACCACTTACTGAATTATATTTTAAAACAGTAGTTAATCAAGGCCAGCAGCTGGACGCTCTTTTTACCACTAATATATCTCCAGAATTAAATATTTCGATTTCCTATAAAGGAATGCGTAGTGCTGGAAATTATGTAAATACCTTAACAAGTACTGGTAATTTTAAATTTACGACTCACTACGTTTCTAAAAATAATCGTTACCGCTTAAGACTTCATACTACTTTTCAAGATTTGTTTAACCAAGAGAATGGTGGCTTAGAGCCAGAATCCCTTGAAGGATTTATTACCGGTAATGAAGACTTGCAAGATAGAGGTCGCCTAGAACCTAACCTGACAGATGCCAGCAGTTTACTAGATGGTAAAAGATATTACCTTAATCATGATTATGAAATATTAGGACATCAAGATTCTACTTCTTTCTATAGTGCTCGAGTCTATAATACAGCCTTTTATGAGGATAAACTGTACCGTTTTGAAGAACCTACCGCATCCAGTGATTTTCTAGGAGATTCCTACGTAAATTCAAATCTAAAAGATCAAACAGACTTAGAACAAGGCGCTCTAGAAGTAGGAATGACTTATGATCACTATATTTTAGGTTTTTTTAAAGCTGGAGTTGCTAGACAGGTATATAATTATGGATACAATAGAGTCCTTGATTTAGGAGCCAATAATTTTATAACTAATAGGTTAAAAGGAGAAGTATATCAATTTAAAGGAGCATTTGAAAAGCGCATCGGTAAATTTGATGTGAACGCAAACCTAGGAGTAAATATTGCAGGAGATTTAGATGGTCAGTATTTAAATGGTGCTGCTAGTTATAATTTTAAGAATATAAAAATCCAGGCTGGACTAGCCTTAAGCTCAAGAGCTCCAGATTTTAATTATCAGCTTTTTCAGAGCGATTATGTAAATTATAACTGGCAAAACAGTTTTAGTAATATTGAAAAACAACAGTTCACTTTCAGTGCCCAGTCTGATAAATACCTAGATCTAGACGTTACCTTTACTACGATTCAAGATCATCTATATTTTGGGCAAAACCAGGTCTTAAATTCTGATAATGAAGTTACTGGGTATAATGCAACACCACAGCAGTTTACAGAAGATATTACCTACTTAAAGATAAAAGCTCATAAGGATATTAAATTCGGGAAATTTGGTCTAGATAATACCATTATGTTTCAAAATGTAGGTCAAGCTGATAATATTATTAACGTTCCCACTTTTACCACTCGTAATTCCTTTTATTTTAAAGATCGTTTATTTAAGAAGGCTCTTTTATTACAAACCGGTCTAACGGTAAAATATTTTGACCCCTATTTTATGGACGCTTATGATCCAGTGCTAGGCGAGTTTATCGTGCAAACTGATGAGGAGTTAGGCGCTTTTCCTATGGTTGATCTATTTGTAAATGCTAAGGTGCGACAAACTCGTATCTTTTTAAAACTAGAACACCTTAGTCAGCTCCTCGCTAGTGGAGACGATTACTTCAGTGCGCCCAGAACACCTTACCGTGATTTTACGCTTCGTTTTGGTGTTGTATGGAATTTCTTTTTATAAACTTTTATATTTATATTTAGATTTACTTTCAAAAAGTAAGACTAACTTTGGATTAGTGAAAAGTAAGACCTTCATATCGCGTTTACTATTGGCCATTTTTGTAATGGTTCAAGTTTCTGTGTTGCATGAGTTAGAGCATGATGACAGTGCTCATAGTTGTGATATTTGCATGCTTGCGCACGACATACAGTCTACTTCTTATGAAGTTCCAGCTACAGCAGTGGCTGTTTCATATATTCAAATTCCTGTATTGAAACAGGAGAATTATAACTACCACGCTTTTGCAAAAGCGTATTCAATAACCTCACATCTTTCCATAAGGCCGCCGCCAGCTGTATAATCTTATTGCTTTTTTTAATTAGATAAACAGTTAATTCAACAAGATGAAATCACATTATATGTGGTTAGTTTTGATGCTTGTTATAGCGTTAAAAACGACCGCACAAAACTGTACCTATACACTAGAAGGTACTGTAAAAGATTTCCACGATAACAGTAAACTAGCACTAGCACAAGTTTATGTGGAGCCTTTACAACAAACATTTACGACCAATGATCAGGGCTATTTTAAGATAGAACTACTTTGTGCTGGAATTTATACCATCAGAATTTCACACATAGATTGTGAACCTAAATTAGTGACCTTAGAAGTAAATCGTTCACAGAAAATAGAAGTTCTGTTAGAACATCACGTAGAAGATTTGCAAGCCGTTCAAGTCATTGCCGATGTACACGATGATCATAACAGCAGCCAGTCTGCTACTCGTATTCATCAAGAAACCATAGCAAGCTATAGTGGCGCAACCCTAGGAGATGCACTGGCTAGTGTACCTGGAGTAAATGCTTTAAAAACGGGTAATAGCGTAGTAAAACCTATAGTTCATGGGCTTTATGGAAGTCGAGTAGCTATTGTAAATGATGGTATGCGACAGCAAGATCAGGAATGGGGAATCGAGCATGCACCTAATATAGATGTAAATACTGCACATAGTATTCAAGTGGTTAAAGGCGCAACAGCCTTAAGATATGGTGGAGACGCCGTAGGTGGAACCATTATTATAGAGCCAGCAAGAGTTATCTCACAAGACACTTTAAAAGGATCCATTATCAGTCAGTTGCAGTCTAATGGTCGTGGTGGCTCTATTACGGGAACTATTAATAATTATCGCAAATCAGGATGGTATCAACAAGCAACAGCTACTTATAAAAGACTAGGAGATTTTGAGTCGCCAGATTATGTGTTGAGTAATACAGGCAGTGAAACTGCTGCAATGAATTTAGGTCTAGGGTTTAAAAGTTTTGAATACGGAGCACATTTAAAATATACATTTTATAAATCGGCTCTAGGGATTTTGCGAGCCTCGCATATAGGTAATACAGCAGATCTGGTAAATAGTATTAATACTGGAATTCCTACCGTAGTTAACGATTTTACTTATGCTATAGATGCACCACGTCAAGAGGTGAATCACCACAGCCTACAGCTAGGAGCTTTTAAACGTTTTGCTGCTTTAGGGAAACTGGAATTTGATTATAGTTTTCAATGGAACAATCGTAAAGAGTATGATATAAGAAGAGGTGCAAATGCTGGTCGTGCCTCACTAGATATAGACTTACAAACTCATATTGCAGCGGCAAACTTATTAATAGATAGATACGATAAAACAACTATTAACTTAGGGGTAGATGGGATGTATCAAGTAAACACGCCTAATCCAGACACAGGTGTACGTCGTTTAATTCCTGACTATAGTGCTTTTAAAACTGGGCTATATGCTAGTGCTACACATGAACTTAAAGAAAACTGGTTGATGGATGCCGGTATGCGCTATGACCGCTATCATATAGATGCTAAAAAGTTTTACAGACAGAGCCGCTGGGATGCGCTGGGTTATGACCAGCAGTTTCCGCAATTTGAAGTAGCGTCCAGAGGAACCCAAATATTAACAAATCCAGTCCTTGATTATGATTTATTTGCCTTTACAGTAGGAAGTAAATACTTTTTTAATGATCACTATGATATAGCTCTTAATCTAAGTACTGCAAATCGAGCTCCTAATCCCAGTGAATTGTTTAGTGAAGGTTTACATCATGCACTGGCTACCATAGAGTTAGGTAGGCTGGATTTAAATAAGGAGCAGTCCTATAAACTTAATACCACTTTCCATATTCAAAAAGGTACGCTAGACGTAGAGGTGAATCCTTATATTAATTTTGTAAATGATTTTGTGCAATTAGTACCTACTAACATTGAAACCACCACGAGAGGTGATTTTGTCGTGTATCAGTATGAACAGCTGGACGCACGACTCTACGGAATAGATGTTAGTGCTAGTTATGATTTCTGGATAAAGAAACCCTTACCACAAGCAGATCCATTAGAAATAGATTATAGTGTCACAAAGCGCTTTAACCTTTCTTCAAATTTCTCTTATATACACGGTACTAATATTAGAGATGATGAGCCACTTATAGACATGCCGCCAGCACAATTTAATAATACGCTCACTTGGTTTAACGCTCTTCATTCAGGACTAGACCTGAAAGTTTCAAATCAAACCGTATGGCAACAAACGCGATTCCCTGATAACGATTTCTCCGTGAATGTCCCTCTTGACTCAGGTGGTTTTGAAGAGGCTAGAGTAAGGATATCTCAAACTCCAGCAGCGTATAGTTTATGGAATGCTGGTATGAGTTACGCTTTTGTAAAAGCAGAATTAAGCTTAACCATAAACAACTTATTTAATACTAATTATCGCAATGCCCTAAACAGACAGCGTTTCTATGCCGATGATATAGGGCGCGATGTTCAATTACAATTTATATATCACATTTAAAAACAATGAAACAACAGTAACAATGAAAAAAATAACAATGAAAAAACAACTATGAAAACAACGATTAAAACCCTAGCAATTCTAGCAACCGCAGCTGTATTTATCTCTTGTGATGATGACGATCCAGTACAAGTTAATGAGGAAGAGGTTATTACAACAGTAGAGTTAGAGTTAACAAACACTGCCGATACTGGTAATGTGGTTACTTTCTTATCTGTAGATAATGATGGTGATGGACCTAATGAACCAGTAAATACAGTTAATGGAACTTTTATGGCAAATGCTACTTATAGTGGTACCGTTAAATTCTTAAATGAGTTAGAAACTCCAGCAGAGAATATTACAGAAGAGGTAGAAGAAGAAGGAGATGAGCATGAAGTGTTTTATGTAACCAGCATCACTGACTTAAGTGTTTCTAAAGATGATAATGACCTTAACGGCAATCCACTAGGGTTGATGACTACTTTTCAAACAGGAAACACTGGCTCTGGAGCTTTAACGATAGTACTGCGTCACGAGCCTATGAAACCTAATAATGGTACACTTGCAAATGCTGGTGGAGAGACTGATGTTGAGGTTACCTTTGAAAATGTAACCGTGCAATAGCCCTATAAATACTACTGTTGTATCCATAGAAAGGCTGCTTAAAAGTCGTTAATTCATTATGTGACTGAACTTGTTGTCATTTAAAGCCATGAAATATCATTGGTTTTTAAAACAGGTTGAATCTAATAAATGATACTAATAACAACTTTTATGGCAGCCTTTTTTTAGTTTAGGTGTCGTTTTATTAATACTGAGTAGGATTCTTAATGACATCTTGAGCTCTTTTTTTATGGGCGTCTAGCTTTATAGGATCCATTTTTTTGAGCAAGTTCATCATCATTCCCATACGGTGGTTACTCTCAAAATGTTCTTTTTTCTCATCCAGAAAGTTCCAGTATAACGAGTTAAATGGGCACGCATCAACTTCAGCATTTTTCTTTGTGACCTTGTACGCGCAGTCTTTACAGTAATTACTCATCTTGTTGATATAACTACCGCTGGAGACATAAGGTTTAGTCGCAACGATGCCGCCATCTGCCCATTGTGACATTCCTCGTGTATTAGTTATCTCCACCCATTCTATGGCATCGATATAAATTCCTAGATACCATTCATCTACATAACTAGGTTCAGTCATGGTAAGTAGCGCATAGTTTCCAGTGACCATTAAGCGCTGTATGTGATGTGCATAAGCATGATCCAGTGAGTTATGAATCGCATGACTCAGGCAGTTCATTTTAGTCTCACCAGTCCAGTAAAATTCAGGTAATGAATTTTGGTTATCCAGTTGATTTTGAGTTTGATAATTAGGCATTTCTTTCCAGTAAATACCTCGCATAAACTCTCGCCATCCCAGTATTTGTCTTATAAAGCCTTCTACTTGAGAGATATCTATTTTTTCTTTCTCGCTTTCGCGAAAGCGTACTAAAACAGCCTCTATCACTTCACGAGGACTGAGTAGTTTACTATTCATAGCAAAACTGAGTCTGGAATGGTAGAGGTAAACTTGATCTGTGTGCATGGCATCTTGATAAGTGCCAAATTCAACCAATAAATGCTCGCAGAAATAGTTTAAAACATCCAGTCCATCTTGTCGAGTCGTAGGCCAGTTGAAGTTTTTCTTATCGATGCGACCTATGGTTTTTACATTTTCTTTTTCAAGAAGTTTAACGATCTCACTAACATCTTTTCTAAAACCTAGCTCGTGCGGTATTTCAGTTTCACCTTTCCACTGGTTGCGGTTGTTGTGGTCATAGTTCCACTTGCCACCTTCTGGTTCGCCGTCTATGTCTACCATGATAGCGTGCTTCTTGCGCATATCACGGTAAAAGTATTCCATAGTCATCCTTTTTTTACCGTCAAAGAACTTTGCTACATCTTTTCTTTTAGTAAAAAAGTGCTCAGTATCATAACCTTGCCACTCTATATCTACAGATGTGCAGAATTCTTTAAGTTGTTGATCCAGTCGCCACTCATCTGGTGCGAGGTATTCAAATTTTTTAATCTCATGTTCCTGTATAATCTGATTCAGGTTTTTAACTAAATCCTGCTCATTTTCCTTATGGTCTAGATGATAGTAAATTGATTTCCAGCCACGACTATTTATCCAATCGTTAAAACTGCGCATGGCCATAAAAAAGGCCACCACTTTCTGTATGTGATGGGTAACATAATCTGTTTCTTGACGCATTTCGGCCATGAAATAAATAATATTTTCTTGATCGCCATCAAACCATGAATGTTTATGATTCAATTGATCTCCTAGTATAAGTCGTAGTGTTTTCATATTTTTTTTAATGTGCCGGTCGTTATAAGATGGCTCTTCTTTATTTTTTTAGGTATTTGTAGGGTTTAAACTTTAATCCTCAAATCTTCAACCCAAAAATCAAGGTCTATTTTAAACGAAGTTTGCACGATAAAGCAATCTATTTTTTAAATTCTAACATCTAAACTCCACATACCATATTCTCAAAACAATCCTTCCTGCAACCATAATCGCTGGAACTTTCCATCACCATCATAGCGACTGGCTTGTAGTTGTATGTTAAAAGTTCTGTTTCTAGGATCATTTCCCACGCCGCTATTATACATCCAGTTGCCATAGTTAGAATGCACATCATAATCTATGAGTATGTGTTCAAAATAGGCCGCGCCTATGCGCCAGTCTTGTTCTTTATGCATGGACCAGTAACTGGCTACATTCTGTCTTCCACGATTACTCATCCATCCTGTAGCGGCAAGTTCTTTCATGTTTGCATTCACAAATGGTTCATGCGTTTCTCCATTGATCCATTTTTTGAGTTCTCGCTCGCTAGATTTCCATTCATAATCTTTATGAAGAATTCCACCGATTTTAAAGATATCATTGTGATGTTTTAAAGAAACATATTTAAAGAAATCTCGCCAAATCAGTTCAAATATGAGCAAGTAGGTATCTTGATTTTTCTTGATTTCTTTTTCAAAACGTTTTACTTCCCAGTAGATTTGTCTGGCACTTATAGAGCCTATGGATAACCACGCACTGAATTTACTGCTGTAATCTATACCTACTAAACCGTTTCTTGTTTTTTTGTAAAATTTGAGTTTTTCTGTTTCCCAAAAATAATGGTCCAGGCGTTCCCAAGCACTTATCTCTCCACCTGTCCATGGAAAAGCACTGCGAGTATCTTTTGTAAAGGTTTCTAGTCCTAATTCTGGTAAGGTAGGGATTTCTGTTTCTTCAACTTTAAGGATATCTTGTTTATAGCCAGCAATGTCTACGATATCTCTTACTTCACTTTGCTTTTCACACTTTTTACGGAATTCTGTAAAAACTCTAGGGATTTGCTTCCAGTTTTCAAAAGGAACATCATCGGGATGAAAAAGAAACTGGTCATAAACGCGATGGCCTTGAGGTTTGTTTTCTAGTTCACTTAAAGCTTTACCAAGTGCGTTTTCTTGTTCTACTTCATCACGAGTCCACTCTTTTTGTAAATAGATGTCTGTAATATCATATTCTTGAACTAGCCTAGGAATTACATTTTCTGGACGATCATTAAAAACCAGTAAAGGAATACCATGTTCTTCTAATCCAGCTTTTAAATCGGCAATTGCTTCTCTGATAAATTGAGCTCTGTATTTACCCGTTTTACCAAACGGCAAGGTTACATTTATATCTAGATCAAAATCACTTTTATTATAAAATCTAGGGTCAAAGAAGTAAACCGCAATCACATCACCTTCTTGATCACAAGCAGACTTTAAAGAGTGGTTATCCTGTATTCTTAAATCATTTCTAAACCAGACGAGGTTGTTCATTATAATTAATTTTATCAAGCCGTTTATCAACGGCTCTAGATTCTTATAGTCTTAATCGTTTCGCTAGCTAGCTATTAGAGTAAATTTTGCCGTTATGAATTATTATGTCATTTTACGACGTTCTTTTTATGTGCTACTGCTCAAGTGGGCTTGGTGTTTCTCGATCGTTGAAAACATTGGGTTATAATCATGTTTTTCCCTTGTTACTTAAACTGACATTTTGCAAATCACCTCATACCTCATACCTCATTTCTTTCCGCTACATTTTTTACTACAATACTTTACGTTTTCCCAGTTTTTCTCCCATTTTTTGCGCCAGGTAAATTCACGGTTGCATTCAGGACATATTTTAACAGGTAAGTCATGCTGGTTTCTTGCCTTGTGTCTCATTTAGTAAATTAGTATTGTAATTGTTCTAATTCTTTATCTACTTGAGCATAACTTAATCGTTGCTCTATGTGAGCGGTGGCATAAGCGTCTAACCCGTTAATGGTCATGGATTGGGCTTTGCTTAGGTTTATAAAGCCGTCATCTTGTAAGGCTGTTTCAGGTAAAAAGATGTCTGTGATTTTACATATAACCAGTATGCAGTTATTCTCTTCAAGAAAATACTCGTTCACATACTCAGCAGCAATCTGGATATTTGATTCTTTTACAAATGGTGCGTGGAACCCATTCTTAATTTCTTTTTCAATATCTAAAATATCAAATTCAGAGACTTCAGTCGTGTATTTTGCGCTGGACTGATGAGCACGATGAACTAAATCTATATTCATATGATTGAGCGTGATTTTCCCAGTTGCTTTTAGGTTTTCATAAGTATGTCCTACTCCATAACCCAGTGGGCGCTGGACAAAACTAAACATGGCTGGATTGCTACCTAAATGTGTTAAACTGCTAAATACAGCGACATTATCCACTCCATCTTTAGAACGTGTAGCAAGTAGATTTGCACTTTTATAACCGGTCACACTATTGATAAGATTACCGCGGTAAAAGCGGTCCATGTCATTAATTTGAGCAATATCAATATGTTTCATTTGTTTAATTATTTGACCCAAAGTTAAAACAAAATTTTCACCAGCTCAGCTTTATATTGTTTAAACTTTGCTAAATTGCTACATGGATTTACAGAAAGCATTTGATTTAAATAAGGATACCTGGAATAAGAAAACGGCGGTTCATTATGAAAGCGATTTTTATGATAAGCACGCTTTCGCGAAAGCGAAAAACTCACTAAACCCTTATGAACTAAAAGCCCTAGGAGATGTTACTGGTAAATC
The DNA here is from genome assembly GCF_965660805.1 of Nonlabens sp. GTDB lineage: Bacteria > Bacteroidota > Bacteroidia > Flavobacteriales > Flavobacteriaceae > Nonlabens. Next base: position 32,515 of record NZ_CBFIBE010000009.1, read on the forward strand.
CATGTTGCACTTGCAGTGTCATTTTGGACAGGATTCACTAAGCTGGGTACATAAAGGAGCTGTGGTTACTGGAGTAGATATAAGTGATGAAGCTATTCAACTAGCTAGACGATTAAGTGGCGATTTAGAATTACCAGCTCAATTTGTTTGTTGTAATGTACTCGACACCTCGCAATATGTTCAGGAACAGTTTGATATCGTTTTTACAAGCTATGGAACTATAGGCTGGTTGCCTGATTTAAAACCGTGGGCACAAATGATCGCAGAGCGATTAAAACCAGGCGGTATTTTTTATATAGTAGAGTTTCATCCCATCGCCTGGATGTATGATTATACCGTTTCTCCACCTCAAATGAAATATCATTATGCTCAAGAAGAGGCTATTTATGATGAGTATGAAGGAACTTATGGTGATGATACATCTACTATGATTTCCAAAGAATATGGCTGGAATCATAGCTTGAGCGAGGTCATACAGTCGCTGATCGATGCAGGTTTAAAAATTAATCGAGTAGCTGAGCATGATGGAAGTCCTTATAATGTGTTTCCTAATATGGAGCAAGGTCCAGATGAATTGTATTACCTCAAAGACGGATTATATCCTATGATTTTTGAGGTGCTCGCGAGTAAGGCATAAAAAAATGCCCAACTTATGAGGTTAGGCATTTTTAGGGGAAAGTAATTTGATTTTTTTAGTACACTAGCTCGCGTTTTAAATTCTTAAAATCTCGCAATAAGTCCTGTATTGATACCAAAAGGATGTCCTGGTCTCAAACCAGCTGGCTGTCTAGAAACCGCATACTCAGCATCTAAAAGATTAATCATATTTGCGGTAAGTGTTAGGTGATCATTTATCTTATATCTAGCAGAGGCATCTATGATGAAATTGCTATCTACTCTATCGGCAGCTGCGATAGTTCCAGTTCCGGCTTGTGTGCGCATGGCACCTACAAAACGAGCATTTGTGTTAAAATCCCATTTACCATGAGAAATTCCAGCAATAATGTTCCACTGGTGCTTTGCTATATATGGTATTTCATCACCTATGTTTACAGTACCGTAAACGTCGCTGTCAAATGCGTTTTGGAAACTTGTGTTTGTATAAGTGTAATTAAAAGTTAATGGGAAAGACCATTCTGTTTTATCTTCCATAAAATCATAGGTAACAGCGAGTTCTATTCCGCCCACGTTCACTTCTCCAGCATTGAACATATCTGTTGTGCCGCCACCACCGCTTGCAGCTAGATCACTGCCCAGTAAGTTACTGTAATCATTAAAGAAACCCGTTATTTCACCTCTTATTCCCTTGAATAGAAACCTGGTTCCTAATTCATAGTTGATGCTTTCTTCTTCCTTTACATCTGGTGCACTGCCAGGCGGCGAAAACCCTTTATGCACACCACCGAAAAATGATAAATCACGATGTACTTTATAATGAGCTCCTACACCAGGAATCCATACCTGTACATTATTTTCTCTAGAACTTAGATCTACACCTGTTCTTGCTACATCGTTACTGCCGTAATTATCACGAGTAAGGTTAATGTCTTCATATCTTATTCCTGGAGTGACGGTCCATTTCCCGAAGTTTGCTTTATAGAGCGCATGAGCGGCAATAGAACGAGCATCACTCACCCGATTAGCATCAGTTCCTGGTGTTCCTGGAGTATTCAGTGCTAATCTACCATTTGTGATTCCATAAGTATCTACCCATTGAAAACGATCTTCTTGATCTGTGTGATAGCGTAAACCTATTTCTAAGTCACTTAGCACTTTACTACCAAAACTGATGTTTGCCTTAGTTTGAACTCCGCGAGAATAGTAAACTCTATTGTTTGCTTTTACTAGAAAAACATCTGCGCTAGTATCATTGCCACTCGCCATGGCATTGTACTCGTCTGCAAAGGTGGTTGGGTCATCTAGAATAGCTGCTATACCTACTTTTCCGTTTCCAGTATCAACATCATTTAGTTTATACCAGTTACGTGCAAAGTTATTAGAGTAAGCCGTAGTGGTAACGATCACATTCTTTACTGGCTGGATGACATGAGTCAACTGTATCTGATCATGCTCTGTATCTATACGATCTACGGCGCTAGCGAGATAACGCCTGTATGGATTAACTTTAAAATCATCATCAGCAAGACCTAGATAGGTTTCATTATCAACACCTTCACTAAATTGCAGTTTTAAGGTTAATGACTGGTAAACCTTAGCACTGGCAGCACTGTTGTAACGAAATTTACCAGAATAATCATTACGGTCAAAACCAGTGTTCCCTCCACCATCAAGTGCTTTAAAACCATCTGCATTAAAGTTTAAAAACTCTGCTACATAACCGAAACGATCAGAACTATCACTGATGCGCAATTCTGTTTGTTTACTATTATAGTTCCCTACGTTAAGTCTGGCGTATCCTTCTAGTTCATTGCTTATACTGCTAGAAACAAAGTTGATCGCACCACCAGTAGTGAACGGTCCATATTGCACCTGGCTACTTCCTTTAAGGACCTCTATAGCTTCCATGCGTGCCACGTTAGGAAAGTAATAAGCTGCTGGCGCACTATATGGCGCTGGAGCGATAAGCACGCCATCTTCCATGAGTGTTATTTTTGAAGAACGCTCTGCTTGTGTTCCTCTTAAGGAGATATTAGGTCTTAATCCATAGCCATCTTCTTCTGTGATATTTACACCAGGAATGCTCAATAGGGCTCTATTTACATCGGTATAATTAAATTTAGATAAGTCCTGTTTTGACATATAATAAGAACTACCTGTTCTGTTTGTAGCTTCATATTTACTACCGAATACGGAAGATGGACGCAAGAGTATGACCGATAAATTGTTGATAGAATCTTGTGCTGTAGGTTGTGGTTGTTGCGCTTGCGCGAAAGCGAAACAAAATAAACTGATTAAAACTAAAGATATTTTCTGCATTTATTTAGACTTAATATAAATAATATTGATTTTACGCCTGCAAAACTAAAACCTTATTTAGATTAAATAAAAATAAACAACTATTTTGTTAATCGATTTTTTTGATACTGTGTAGCGATGTTATTAGGATAACTTATTAAGAATAGTTCTAAATAATTTACAAAACGTCTAAAAGTTTGTGATTTTATGGGGTAATAGAGACTAATTAAATAATGTATATTTGCATGCAATAAAATTCTATTGCATGATCTCCCATAATTCTAAATTTCTAGGTGAAGGTTTAACCTATGATGATGTCCTTCTAGTACCTGCGTATAGCGCAGTATTGCCACGAGAAGTATGTATTAAAACTAAGTTTACTAAAAATATTACACTTAATTTGCCAGTTATAAGTGCCGCAATGGACACTGTGACAGAAAGCCGCATGGCTATTGCCATGGCTCAAGAAGGCGGGATAGGTATACTGCATAAAAACATGTCTATTGAGGCACAAGCACAAAAAGTAAGACGTGTAAAACGTGCAGAAAGTGGGATGATTATAGATCCTGTAACGCTTACTGAGTCTGCTACCATAGGTGATGCTAAAGCTAGTATGAGAGAACACAGTATAGGTGGTATTCCTATAGTAGATGGTAAAGGGTTTATAAAAGGAATTATTACTAATCGCGATTTGCGATTTGAAAACGACAACTCTCGATCTGTTGTTGAGGTTATGACCTCAGAAAAATTAGTAACCGCTAAAGCTGGTACCTCACTGCAAGAAGCAGAGATCATACTTCAAGAACATAAAATTGAAAAATTACTCGTAGTTGATGATGAAGGTAAATTAGAAGGTTTAATTACATTTAGAGATATTACTAAGCTCACTCTACAGCCTAATGCAAATAAAGATCAGTATGGTAGATTGCGTGTAGCTGCTGCCATAGGAGTTACAGGAGATGCAGTAGATAGAGCAGGAGCTCTTGTTGCTGCTGGTGTAGATGCCGTGGTGATAGATACTGCTCATGGTCATACTAAAGGAGTGGTAGATGTGTTAAAACAAGTGAAAGCAGCTTTTCCTCAGTTAGATGTCGTAGTAGGTAATGTAGCAACAGCAGCAGCTGCAAAATACCTTGCCGATGCTGGTGCCGATGCTGTTAAAGTAGGAATAGGACCTGGTTCTATTTGTACGACTAGAGTAGTAGCAGGAGTAGGTTTTCCTCAACTAAGTGCAATTATGGAGGCGGCACATGCTCTTAAAGGAACAGGAGTTCCGGTAATTGCTGATGGTGGTATACGTTACACTGGTGATATTCCTAAAGCTATTGCCGCTGGAGCAGATTCTGTGATGCTAGGCTCCATGCTAGCAGGAACAACTGAGTCACCTGGAGAAACCATTATATATGACGGTCGTAAATTTAAGTCCTATCGCGGCATGGGATCTGTAGAGGCTATGCAGCATGGTTCTAAAGATCGTTATTTTCAAGATGTAGAAGATGACATTAAAAAACTGGTTCCAGAAGGAATAGTAGGTCGTGTTCCTTATAAAGGAGACCTTGTAGAAAGTATGACTCAATTTATAGGTGGATTAAGGGCTGGAATGGGCTACTGCGGTGCAAAAGACATAGAGACCTTAAAAGAAACGGGTCAGTTTATTAAAATTACTAATGCCGGAATGATGGAGAGTCATCCTCATGACGTTACTATTACTAAAGAAGCTCCTAACTACAGCCGCTAGATTATGAAAATAATATGCATAGGACGCAACTATTCAGATCATATTGCTGAGTTGCAAAATGAACGTCCAGAAGAACCGGTTGTGTTCTTAAAGCCAGATACCTCAATTTTACTGCACAAGCAGCCGTTTTTTATTCCGTCGTTTTCAAATGATGTCCATCATGAGGTTGAAGTTGTAGTGCGTATCAATCGCATAGGTAAGCATATAGACAAGAAATTTGCACATAAATATTATGATGAAATAGGTCTAGGGATAGATTTTACAGCCCGTGATGTGCAACAACGTTGTAAAGAAAAAGGACTGCCATGGGAAAAGGCAAAGTCCTTTGATGGAGCAAGTGTAGTGTCTAGAGACTTTATAAAAAAAGAAGATCTAGGTGATTTAAATAAGCTCTCCTTTGAACTTTATAAAAATGATACCTTGCAACAAAGCGGTAATACCAGCCACATGCTATTTAATATTGATGAAATCATAGAGCATGTTTCTAAATATTTTACACTCAAGATAGGTGATCTTATATTTACAGGTACACCTGCTGGGGTTTCAAAGGTAGAAGAGAATGATGTTTTAAAAGGAATGCTCTCAGGTAGAGAAATATTCAGTATTAAAGTCAAGTAAGAGATTCACTTTTGTAAAATAATAATTGAATATTCAGTTGAGCCTCTAGAATTCATAAAAGTTATGGGGAGTTTTAATGACAGATATTTTTACATATAAATAGCCATTACATGCAAGCAACTATAATTACTATAGGAGATGAGATTCTTATAGGTCAGATCGTGGATACAAACTCTGCATGGATGGCTCGAGAATTGAATAAAATAGGAGTTCATGTTTATGAAATACTGTCTATAAGTGATGAACGTGAGCATATTCTATCTGCTTTCGCGAAAGCGAAACAACAATCAGATATCGTTTTAATAACAGGTGGATTAGGTCCCACTAAAGATGATATAACTAAAAAGACCATCTGTGAGTTTTTTAACGATGAACTAGAGCTTAATCAAGAGGTTCTAGATCATGTAATTATGCTTTTTAAAGAGTATGTTAAAGCGCCCATGGTGGATATGAATAAAGATCAAGCGCTTGTTCCTAAAAAAGCACAAGTGCTCATGAACGCTTATGGAACCGCACCAGGAATGTGGATTCAAGAAGATGAAACCATATTTGTTTCTATGCCAGGTGTACCGTTTGAGATGAAATCATTGATGACTGATCGTGTGTTACCACGTATTAAAGAAGTAGGTAATTTAAATTTTATCCATCATCGCACGATTTTAACGGCAGGTCAGGGAGAAAGCACTATTGCTACTAGAATAGAGGAATGGGAAAATAATTTACCATCCCATATCAAACTAGCATATTTACCTAGCTTAGGAACGGTAAGGTTGAGGTTGTCTTCTCGTGGAACAGATAAAGGTTTTATCCTAAAAACAGTAGATCAGCAAATTAAGGCGCTTTATGCCTTGATAAACGATGTTATCATAGGTGAAAGTAATGATGAAAGTCTAGTCCATTCTGTCGTTCAATTATTAAAAGAGAAACATAAAACCGTTGCTACCGCAGAGAGTTGTACCGGCGGTAAGATAGCAAGCTTGATCACAGAAATCCCAGGAGCTTCTCAAGTTTTTAAAGGTAGTACAGTTACTTATGCTACACAGTCTAAAGTAGATATATTGAGTATAGATCCTGTAGTTATAGAAAAATACAGTGTGGTAAGTGAACAAGTAGCGGTTCAAATGGCAGCGCAAGTAAGAAAAAAGTTTAAGTCAGACTTTGCTATTGCAACTACAGGAAACGCAGGTCCTACTCAAGGAGATAGTGATGCGCCAGTAGGAACAGTATATATAGGGATTGCCACACCTTTAAAAGTATATGGCTTGCACTTTATGATGGGGAATCATAGAGAACGAGTGGTTCAAAAAAGTATTAATAAAGCTCTAGAACTCCTTCAAAAGGAATTAATTGAATTATAGCTTTTTTGCCCATATGATAAGGGTTTGTGGGCTTTTTAAAGCGCTTTAAATTACTTAAAAAAAACTTTTATAAAAAAGCCCTTGTTTTAGGCTTGTGAGATTGAATTAATATTTGTTATTTTGCAGTCCGATTTTAAACACAGATAATCATGTCACGAGTTTGTGAACTTACAGGTAAGAGAGCGATGTCAGGAAACAATGTTTCTCACGCTATGAATAAGACTAAACGTAGATTCAACGTGAATCTTTTTACAAAGCGTTTCTACCTTCCTGAAGAGGATAAGTGGATTACGCTTAAAGTATCTGCTAAGGCGATAAAAAACATCAATAAATTAGGTATTACTGCGGTAATGAAAAAATCCCGTGAAAATGGGATTCTTACTAAGTAATCTATTAAGACACTAGAAGATGGCAAAGAAAGGAAATAGAATTCAAGTAATCCTTGAATGTACAGAGCACAAAGAGTCTGGGCAACCAGGAACTTCTCGTTACATCACGACTAAGAATAAAAAGAACACGCCAGATCGTTTGGAAATTAAAAAATTCAACCCGATCTTAAAGCGTATGACAGTTCATAAAGAAATAAAATAATAAGACATGGCAAAGAAATCAGTAGCAACCCTACAAACTGGGTCAAAGAGATTAACTAAAGCCATCAAGATGGTGAAGTCACCTAAATCAGGTGCATACACATTTGTGAGTGCTATTATGGCGCCAGAATTAGTAAAGGATTTCTTGAATAAGAAATAAAGTTGGTTAGTTAAGATTATAAAAAACCGCTCTGCTTAAGTAGAGCGGTTTTTTTATGGACCATTTGGCAGTGTTCTTAATATGGCGTACTAATTGACCTAGAATAGAGCATGATTTATATAATCGCTCGTATATCACTAACTTTGCAAGAATTATTTACTAACTATAATGAGTTTTTTTAAAAAGATATTTTCAAAAGAGAAAAAAGAGACCTTAGATAAAGGTCTTGAAAAGACTAAAACTTCTTTTCTTGATAAACTGGGTAAAGCTGTCGCAGGAAAATCTACGGTAGATGCAGATGTGCTAGATGATTTAGAAGATGTACTCATTTCTAGTGATGTAGGTGTCGCTACTACTATTAAAGTGATAGATCGTATAGAAGAGCGTGTTGCAAAAGATAAATATCTAGGAACCACAGAACTTAATGCTATCTTAAGAGATGAAATCGCTGGATTACTCAGTGAGGTGAACTATGGCGATGCTACAGATTTTACTATCCCGCAAAAGGATGGACCTTATGTTATTATGGTAGTAGGAGTAAATGGCGTAGGAAAGACGACCACCATAGGTAAACTAGCACATCAGTTCAAGCAAAAAGGTTTAAAAGTAGTGCTAGGTGCAGGAGATACTTTTAGGGCTGCTGCAGTAGATCAATTGCAAATATGGGCAGATCGTGTGGATGTTGAAATTGTCAAGCAGGCTATGGGAAGTGATCCTGCAAGTGTTGCATTTGATACCTTACAAAGTGCCGTTGCTCAAAAGGCTGATGTGGTGCTGCTCGATACCGCAGGTCGTTTGCATAATAAAGTCAACCTCATGAATGAGCTGACTAAAGTAAAAAGAGTGATGCAAAAAATCATTCCAGACGCACCACACGACGTTATGCTCGTGTTAGACGGCTCTACTGGTCAGAACGCCTTTGAGCAAGCAAAACAGTTCACCGCAGCTACTGAGGTAAGCTCGCTAGCTGTTACTAAACTCGATGGTACTGCAAAAGGTGGTGTGGTCATCGGTATTTCAGATCAGTTTCAGATTCCAGTGCGCTACATAGGCGTAGGTGAAGGCATGGATGATTTACAGGTCTTTAATAAAGTAGAATTTGTCGATAGTTTTTTTAACTAAAATTATCACATAAACAGTTTATAACTCTTAGTACTAGATCAATCTAGGTCTAGGAGTTTTTTTGTATCTTTTATAGTGGAGTTAGTAAGTTTTCGCAAAAGCATTCAAATGAATAAACTCCTTCTAGAAAAAAACATTCCTTTAGTTCAATAAATAGATTCCATTCAAACTGGAACCAAGTGCTACAAAATGCCTAAGGCATATAACTAAATACTAACACCTTGAGAGACATATCTAAAAAACCAGAACTTTTCAGTTCAAAGAGTCTAGTTATCATGACTAAGTTTGTGGCTATTTATGCCGCATTTCACATTATAACCGTTATTGCCAAAACTTTTTTTGATGCTCAAGCTACCGAGCCTACAGTTCTTGATGAGTACCAGATCCCTATCTTCGTGGTGGCAGGTTTACATTTGTTCATGTTGTGTATTTGTCTAATCATGATCCTGACTAAGAAGTACTTTTGGATAGTAACCGTAGCTTGCATTGCTTTATCACTTTATACGAGATTCTTTTTTGAGGATATTGTTGCGTTTATTAATAGTTAGACCTATTTGTTTTTTAAATGTCGTATAAATTGTTACAAATGTAGAACGAACTATTTTTAAACTTAAACTTAAACTTGATACCTAGAGACTGCTATAACCGTTCCCTTACTATTTCTAGTTTCAACCGTTTTATAAGTGTTAGTAGAAGTGAGATGCCAGCTTATTTCTTTTTCTTTTATGGGTTTGTCACTTATTAAGTGAAGATCGAGCTCATTTTCTTTAAAGTACATTTGAAAAGCAATCTGTTGATTCAAATTATTTCTAAAACGCAAATCTTTGTAACCATAAACGACGGTGGCATCGCTGCCTAATGGTGTGTAGCGATTCAGGTCTGTATAAATGTCTATGGAATGATGGTGTCGTTCTACGATTTCTACACCAGCGCGTAACAAAGCAATGTAGAGCATACCAGATAACTGGCACAAACCACCACCATAATCTTCTTGTAATTTTCCAGCCAGTAGATTGCGTCCTTTTTTAAATCCATTTTTTGCAATAGGTGCCGGAATACTGTTCCAGTAAGAAAATGTTTCTCCTGGAGCAATAATTAACCTTTCTATATGTTGAAAAGCAAGTTTAATATTATGAACCTTGTTTACAGCTCCAGTATTATTTTTAATAGGTTGTGTAATAGTAATAGAATGTGTGAATCCGTTAGTGAAACTCTTTTTTTGAGCTAGTAATTTTGAAAAACCACTACGTCGATCTCTTTGGGCTCGTTTATAAAGTTGCCATTTTATTTTTAAGGATTTTGGAAGCAGTTTTCGTATCATTTCTTTTTTAAAATTACGGCTATATAACTGCTGTATGATTTTAAAAAGCTACGACATAACAATTGATCAATTCCATAAAACCAGGATCGTATCTTTACTGGAAATTTATGAATGGGCAAGAATAGAAAACCACGAGAATAACTTACTGTAAATAAGTCGCCGGCTAGTTTTTCCACATCCTGTATATCCAGACTGGTAGCTCCATGCCAGGTAGCAGCTTTATAATGGATGAGTTTTCTCCTCTTGTGTGATGGGAAATCAAAAATAAGGTTGCCATTAGTTTTTAAAAGTCGGTGGGATTCTTTAATAATATCTTTTATAACTTCACGATCTAAATGCATGATCACATGAAAAGAGTAAATTTTTTCAAATTGCTGGTCGTTCCATCCTGTAGAAGTTCCACTGGCTATTTTTAATTCTTTTTGTGGATATTTTTCTTGAGCTACGGCTAGCATCTCCTTACTAGGATCTACACCATAATGTGCATATTCTAAAAACCTACCAGTACCACATCCTAGATCTAGGTGTTCCTTTATATCCTGTTTTTTAACATAGCTATTAAAAAATGCCAGCTCTTGCTTGTGAATAAAATCACCATAAGAGTTGTTAAACCTTGAAGAATCATAGGTTCTGGCTATTTTATTATAGTAGGATACGTTCTCATTTTGCTCCATTCTTAGCGAGGTGTTAGGGTGCAAGTTACCGTAAAGTTAGGGAAACCACTTTAAATTCTGTAGGCTTGTTTTAGGTGCTGGTATATACGCTTTCGCGAAAGCGAGATAAAAACAATCATTTTAACCACTCTAAGTCGTAAATTTGCAGCCGCTTATGAGAACAAAATCAAGAAAAAAGAATAGAATTAATGTCATCACCCTAGGATGTTCTAAGAATGTCTACGATAGTGAGGTGTTAATGGGACAACTGAAAGCCAGTGGCAAAGACGTGGTCCATGAAGAAGAAGGAAATGTCGTGGTGATCAATACCTGCGGTTTTATAGATAATGCTAAAGAGGAATCTGTAAACACGATTCTAGATTTTGTAGAACGTAAGAATAGAGGTGAAGTGGATCAAGTTTTTGTGTCAGGTTGTTTATCTGAACGATATAAGCCAGATCTTCAAAAGGAGATTCCAGTTGTGGATCAGTATTTTGGTACGACAGAGTTGCCATCACTTCTCAAAGCCCTAGGTGCAGATTATAAGCATGAACTCATAGGGGAACGAGTTACTACGACTCCTAAGAATTATGCCTATTTTAAAATAGCCGAAGGTTGTGATAGACCTTGTTCTTTTTGTGCCATTCCATTAATGCGTGGTGGTCATAAAAGTACGCCTATAGAAAACCTAATCATTGAGGCTGAAAAACTTGCCGCAAATGGTGTGAAAGAACTCATTCTTATTGCACAGGATTTGACTTATTATGGTCTTGATTTATATAAAAAACGCCGCTTAGCAGATCTGTTAAGAGAACTTGCTAAAGTGGAAGGAATAGAGTGGATCCGTATGCATTATGCATTCCCTACTGGTTTTCCTATGGATGTGCTTGAGGTAATGAAATCTGAACCTAAGGTGTGTAATTATCTAGATATTCCATTGCAACATATCTCTACACCTGTGTTAAAATCCATGAGACGTGGAACGACTTTTGAAAAAACAAATGCCTTACTAGCAGATTTTAGAGCTACTGTTCCTGAAATGGCCATACGCACCACCTTAATCGTGGGATATCCTGGAGAAACTGAAGAGGATTTTCAAATCTTAAAGCAATGGGTAAAAGACCAGCGTTTTGAACGCATGGGATGTTTTACGTACTCGCATGAGGAGAATACACATGCTTATAAGTTAGAAGATGATGTCCCTGAAGAGGTGAAACAAGAACGTGCTAATGAGATTATGGAAATTCAATCTCAAATTTCTTGGGAATTGAACCAGCTTAAAATAGGTCAAACTTTTAAAGTGATTATAGATCGCAAACGTGGTAACTATTTTATAGGTCGTACCGAGTTTGATAGCCCAGATGTGGATAATGAAGTGTTGATAGATGCAGAAAAACATTATCTATCTGTGGGATCTTTTGTAAATGTTGAGATTACAGAGGCAGAGGATTTTGATTTGTATGGAACTCCAGTGGAGTAGGTTGTAGTGCTCAGTCTTTTAGTCCTCAGTCCAGGAGTCGTTAAAAAGTAGTTGTGCTAGTCATGGATTAATTTTTAGTTCACACACTGTTGTTCTTATATTCCGGTGATTTCTTTTGTAAACCTGTCTGCGCAATTGAGAGAGATGGTTAATAAGTGATTTTAGAACTTAAAAACCCCATTGTCCTGCGGATATTTCCCCACAGGGGAAAATTTTGAATTTGGAGTTTCAAACCTTGGGTTTGGAGCTTGAAACTTAGAGTTTAATTTTTTCTTTCTTCCTTCTTACGTTCTGCAACGCGTTGTTTAAAACTACGACGATCTTTAGTTCTAGAACGTCCATGTGTTTTGCGATTCCATAATAAGAATATAAAAAAGGCAATCACAACTGCGCCTATATAAATCCAGTCTGAATAGCTGTTTAGTCCTTCCATGGTCTATTACGTACATCAGTTTCTATAATTCCATCGCGCAAACGGATCACTCTATGAGCATGTTCAGCGATTTCCTCTTCATGCGTTACGAGGATCACCGTATTTCCAGCAGCATGAATCTGGTCAAAGAGGCTCATAATTTCTATACCAGTTTTAGAATCTAGATTTCCTGTAGGCTCATCGGCTAGGATAATGGATGGATTATTAACCAGAGCTCTTCCTACCGCAACACGCTGTCGCTGTCCACCAGATAGTTGATTAGGCTGGTGATCCATACGGTCGCCTAGACCTACACTTTCTAGTACCTCGGTAGCACGAGCGTTGCGTTCCTTTTTAGATTTCCCAGCATATACCATAGGTAAAGCCACGTTATCAAGAGCGGTAGTTCTAGGAAGTAAGTTAAAGGTTTGAAAGACAAAACCTATTTCTGTATTTCTAATATCGGCCAGTTCATTATCGCTCAAGCTAGAAACATCAGTTCCGTTCAGTTTATAAGAACCAGCAGTCGGTGTATCCAGACAGCCCAGTAAATTCATCAAGGTAGATTTTCCAGAACCCGATGGTCCCATAAGAGCCACATAATCACCACGTTTTACTTCTAGGTCTATCCCTTTGAGAACCTTTACAACCTCTTGTCCCAGTTTAAAATTACGCACGATACCGCGCACATCTATTACATTATCGCTCATAGGGTAAAAATATAGAATTAGTAGCCTTTCTCATAGGACGTTTCAATTCTCTTAACGTTACAATTTGATATAAAAACGTTCTTGAAGCTGTTCCTTGCGCAAAAATAGCAAGCCTAAATCGTATAAATTCACACTCGCCGTGACCTGTGGATGTTCACATAACTTGTTCCAGGCAGCAGTCATTCCTGGAGACCAGTAAATATCATCAAGTACAAAAACGGTGTCTTTATGTGATTTAGAAATACACGATTCAAAGTATGTCATCGTTGCCTCACCATCATGGTGGCCATCTATATAAATGAGGTCATAAGTCATTTCTTTTTCTTGAGCTAGATAGTCTTTGAATGTACTGCATACACTCTCTATATTGTTAATGCTGTGGTTTTTAAATAGATCTTTTGCAAACTCTTGTACCTCTGGACTGCCTTCTATAGTCGTAACATAAGCTCCAGATAGCGCCATGGCTTGAGTAGCAACTCCTAGGGAAGTTCCTAGCTCCAGAACATTTTTCACCTCAAAATAACGGCACAATCGATACAACAACTCTGCTGATTTCTCATCGCTAGAATTATGTTTTAAAATGTCGCTGACTTTGCGCTTGTTTGATTTAAAAACACGGCTACCAGCACCATAATCTTGAATGTGTAAGGTAGTAGTGTTGTTTTTTACGCTTTCGCGAAAGCGTTTCATAGCATCATACGGCTCATAATGACTCTTATCTCGTAAACATTTTTTCTCCAGATTAAACACAAACGGCGAGTGAATCCCATGAAGATGAAAGGATTTAAGGCAGTGTTTTATATAATGTTTGATTTGGTGGAGCAAGGTGCGTGTAATTCAAATTGATGAAGACAAAGTTATATGAAAACAATCTAGGATTTCATAAAAGCAGATTACTTCGTCGTTTCACTCCTCGTAATAACGTTTTTGATCGTCATTGCGAGCGACTTTGCGGTGTGATTTTGTAGCATGGCAATCTGCTTTTAATAATCTAATAGTGTATCATATAAATCATCCCAATTAGGATTGATAGAGTTGATAAGCGCTACCTTCTTTTTACGACTACCAGCTTTTAATTGCTTTTCTCGTGTTATAGCGTCACCTATCATTTGGTAAGCTTCATGATAAACTAGGATGTTTAGATTGTAACGTGCAGTAAAAGATTTTGGGTACAACTTATTTTTATGTTATCTGATGCGTGATTGTAACATTGAAGTCACACCTAAATACAAGGTTGTTTTGTTTTTATTTGTAAGAATATCTACTTCTCATATTTATTTATCAAAATTGTAATATAGATTTGGTTGATTTTCAGGGGACATGTGTATGGAATCGATGTTTATATTTGGATATTTATTTTGAACTATTTTTTTAAGTGACCAATCTTTTTTGTTAAGAATCTCGTAGCTAAATAATTGTATGGAGTGTTCTAATTCCTTTTCAAATTTGGTATCCTTATTAATAAGGTAACGATCATTTTTTAATATCAATCCATTTAAATTATTATCATATATAAAACCAATATTAATATGGTCATTAAATCTCATAGGGAAATCTAATTTAGCTATACCTTCGTGTATAATTATAGTAGGTGATCCATAATAACTGCCTTTTTCTGTAATTGTATACGGATTTCCTTCCATGCCATTAAAGACTACAGTTTGCGATTTATCTAGTTTTATGTTAATCAAGCTATCTATTACTAAACTATTTTTAGTCTCTTCTTCATAATAGTATATTTTGTTATTGTATGAAGCAGACTGCAAGAAAACTCCATGACTTACTTTGTTCTTTTGAAAAACCTTTAAGTACCTACTGTAATCCTGAATAATTGTCTCTGCATCAAGATATAGTTTACTATAAATGTCAAATTTCATGGGTGATAACAAAAAGTCAGTCTCATTAATTTGTTTAATCCTATCGCTTTTAGGTTTTTTAAGCATTAGATATAGAGAATCTATTGTTTGTAATAACGTTAAAGAATCTGTTGTGTTTTTGGCTTTTTCTAAAGATTCCATTTTAATCTCGGAAACGCTACTATCTAATAATTCAAGCAGGTATAATTGTCCATCAATTAATTCCTCTTTGCTCTTTGGTTCTCTTTCATAAAAAGGCTCTGAAGTACCCTCATGTAAGTAGTTCAGTTTTACAATGTAATTAGAATTTTTTTGAACTTTGATTAAGTCAGTTGTTCTGCAAGAGGCACTTAAGAGAGTGCAGATAAGTACTATAATAAATTTTAAAATCTTCATAGTTGAGAAAAGTAAAAACTGTAAATTATATAAAAATTTTAGAGATTCAAAACTGTTCTCGACTGCGCTCGAACTGACATTTGCGTTATACTTCTAATTCAAGTTCAACAGTCCTACCCAATGGACTCCGTAAGTTCCAGCCATTCCATTTCTTTTTCTTCTAGTTCTTCTTTTACTTGATCCAGTTTTTTAGAATTGTTTGCGAGTTCTTCTGGTGTGAGTGAGGTGTCCAGAAATGATTCTTGAAGTTTTGCGCGTTGTTCTTCTAGTTTTTTAATGCTGTTCTCGAGTCTCGAGAGTTCTTTTTGTTGCTCGCGAGTAGGACCTGAAGATGAGGTTGGTTTTTTTTCTACGGGTTTTGTAGCGATTACTTTTTCGCCTTGAGCGGTGTCATCCTTATCAAGAGCAAGGTCTGTGTTGCCCACATAAGCTCGGAAATCACTATAGTTTCCAGGGAAATCTGTAATGGTTCCAGATTGATTGAATACAAACAAATGATCTACAATCTTATCCATAAAATAACGGTCGTGACTCACTACAATTAAACATCCTGGGAAATCCATAAGGAAATTTTCGAGAATATTTAACGTAGGGATATCTAGATCATTTGTAGGTTCATCGAGAATTAAAAAATTAGGATTCTGAATTAACACGGTACAGAGATATAATCGCTTGCGCTCGCCACCGCTGAGTTTTTCTACAAAGTCATGTTTCTTTTTACTATCAAACATGAACCGCTCTAGCAACTGACTCGCGCTGATGATTTTACCTTTATTGAGCGGTATGTACTCGCCGTATTCTTTAATAACATCGATCACCTTCTGACCAGGTTTAATGTCTATACCACCTTGCGTGTAGTAACCTATTTTAACGGTTTCTCCTTTAACGACTTTACCAGAATCGGGCTCTAGATGACCGGTAATCATGTTTAAGAAGGTAGATTTTCCTGTACCGTTTTTACCGATGATTCCTACGCGTTCTCCTTTTAAGAAATTATAAGAAAAGTTGTCGATGAGTTTTTTGCCTGGGAAAGATTTTGAGATTTTATGAAGCTCCACCACTTTAGTTCCTAGACGTTCCATATTGATCTCGAGTTCCACTTGGTGGTCTTTGCGACGGTTGTGAGCGGCTTCTTTGATCTGATAAAAATCGTCGATACGTGACTTAGATTTAGTGGTACGGGCTTTAGGCTGGCGGCGCATCCACTGTAATTCTTTTTTATAGAGTTGCTGCGCTTTTTCTTGAGTAGTTTGCTCAATCTCTAAGCGTTCTTGTTTTTTCTCTACATAGTAAGAATAGTTTCCTTTATAGGTATAGAGTTTACCATTATCCAGTTCTATGATCTCGTTACATACACGATCTAGGAAATAACGATCGTGAGTAACCATCAAAATGGTATAGTTTTCTTGTTTAAAATATTCTTCTAACCACTCAATCATTTCTAGATCCAGGTGGTTGGTAGGTTCATCCATGATCAACAATTGCGGATCTGACAACAGAGCAATCGCCATGGCAATACGTTTTTTTTGTCCACCACTTAAGTTGGCTACTTTTTGAGAAAGGTCGTCCAGTTTAAGTTTAGAAAGAATTTGCTTGTATTTGGTTTCAAAATCCCATGCATTGGTAGAGTCCATGGCATCAAAGGCAGCTTGATACTTGTCTGCATCTTCCATGTTTTGCAAGGCTTTCTCGTAGTTTGCGATTACCTGAATGGTAGGAATATCTGAGGCGAGAATAATTTCTTCTATAGTGGAGTTAGGATTCAAATCTGGTTCTTGAAGTAAGAACGCCATGCGCAAATCATTACGTCTATTAACGCTACCAGAGTTAGGAACCTCTTTACCGATGATGATATCTAGTAATGATGTTTTACCGAACCCGTTTTTTGCTACAAAACCTATTTTCTGACCTTCATTGATCCCTAAAGAGATATTTTCAAACAACACGCGTTCTCCAAAGTTACGAGAGACGTTTTCAACAGATATATAGTTCATGAAACCTTATGCTTTAAAGGATTGCAATAATACGAGTTTTTTAGGCTATTGTTTTTTATTTTCCTATGAAGAGTGGTGGGTTATAAACTTAAACTTAAACTTAAACTTAAAATCAAAATCAAAATCAAAATCAAGAATCAAGAATCAAGAATCAAGAGCCAAGAACTAAGAACCAAGAACTAAGAACTTTCAACTTTAAACCTTGAACCAAAAAAAGCAAACAAAAAACACTTTTCAGAGAACCTCAAACAAAACTAAATTCGCTTTTTATCGAACTACGGTGAGTTTAGCGATTCCTAAATAGGCAGTCTCACGAGATAACTTTATATTTACCGCTTATTCTAATGAAGTATATGCGTTCCCATTTAGGTATATTTATTTTATTGATGGCTTTAATGATATGTTCTTGCGTTCCTACACGTAAAATCACTTATTTACAGGAGTCTAATACCGTTAAAAACGATTCATTGATTACCATTCAAAAGGTGCAGCCACCGTATCGATTACAAATCAATGATATTTTAAGTATTCAGATTAAAGCTCCTTATGATCCAGAGCTGGTTTCTATGTTTAATACGGCTACCGCTGCAGCTGGTCAGAATAATATTAATCCTGCACAAGGCGGTTTATATTTTAATGGTTATACCATAGATCAACATGGTGATATAAGAGTGCCTCAATTAGGAAAGATAAAAGCACTAGGCTTAACCTTAGAAGAATTGAGAGAACATATTGAAAAAAGACTGCTTACTGAGTATTTTAAAGAAAATGCAGATTTATTTGTGACCGTAAGACTCGGTGGATTGCGTTATGTGATGGCTGGAGAAGTAGGAGGAAAAGGTGAACAGGTTATTTTTAGAGATCAAGTTACGATTGTGGAAGCTATTGCAAATAGTGGCGGTGTTCCTATAACTGGTGATTTAACTAATGTGCGTATCGTGAGACAATATCCTGATGGCGTGAAGGTGCATCATTTAGATTTGACTCAACTAGATGTGATATATTCTCCTTATTATTATATACAACCTAATGATATGATCGTGGTAGATCCACTACCTCAAAAATCACTAGGAACAGGAACGACTGGATTAGCCTCTTTTACTACGATTATTTCGGTGCTAACGACCTTAGTCACAACCGTATTATTATTTACACGATTGTAAGATGGAAGAAGAAGAAAAAGAAATCAATTCCTTATCGGGTATTTTTGATGTAAAACAATTTTTTACTAAGTTGATCAAGCTGTGGTGGTTGTTTGTGATATGTTTAGGAATAGGGTTGGGATATGCTTACCATAAAAATCAGTTTATACAGACTATTTATAGCGCTAGTTCTTTAATTAGTATTAAGGATAATTCAAACCCATTATTTACCAGCAGTCAGAGTTTGACCTTTAATTGGGGTGGAACTACTGATAAAGTGACCACAGCCATTGTACAGTTTAAATCCCGCACGCATGCTGAGCAAGTGGTAGATGAATTACAGTTTTATATCAACTACATCAAAGAAGGTGAGTATTTTAATACCGATGCTTATAAACAAACACCTTTCTTTATTTATGCAGACACGAGTGCTGCACAGCTTTACGGTAATAACATTAGGATTAAAGTACTCGATCAAGATCGTTATGAGCTATCTACTACTTTTTCTAGTGCTACCGCAAGCGGTTATCACTATGCAAATAGAGTTTCTAAAAGCCTTTCTGTACCAGAAGGGGCATGGAGTGAAACCTTTACATTTGGTCAGAAAGTAGATCTACCCTTTTTGAAAATTACCATTGAGAAACGTGGTGAAACTATAAAAACCGGTGAATGGTTATTTAATTTTGGCAGTTATTGGGGAACGGTAAATCGTTATAAAGGAATTTCTATTAGTCAAGAGCCATTAGGCTCATCTATTTTAAAGCTAAGCTTACAAGGTAAAAACAAGCAGCGGTTGATCGACTATATCAATACCAGTTCTATAATTTTAGAACGAGGAGAGTTGAAACGTAAAAATAAGTTTGCGGTAAGTACCATTAAGTATATCGATAGCTCGCTTATTGTTCAAGAAAAAGCCCTTAAAAAATCGGAGCAAGAACTAGAAGATTTTAGAGATAAATCTCAAATACTAGATGCCACCGTACAAAATTCTGATTTTAATAAAAAGCTTACCGATTTTGAAATTAAAAAACGTGGGATTCAAAATAAACTGAATTACTACGATAACCTTAAAACTTATTTACAAACCAGAACAGACTACACAGTCATTCAAGCACCATCAGTAGTAGGGATAGAAGAAGGAAGTATTGCTGGAGCCGTGACGCGATTGATAAACCTCTCTGAAGAACGCAAGAAAAGAGAATTTGCCATGCGGGCAGATGCTCCTGTATTTAGAGAACTAGATCGTGATATTAACGCTATTAAAGATGTGATCTATGAAAATATTAGAAGTTCTAAGTCTTTATTAAATAAAGAGTTAAGTGATCTTTATGGTCAGATTAATAAATTAGAGGCTCAAATAAAAAAGTTACCTAAAGAACAACAGGAGTTTTTAAAAATACAGCGCCAGTTTGATGTGAATCAAAACGCCTATAATATTTTCATGGCCAAAAAGGCCGAAGCAGAACTCGTTAAAGCCGCAAATGTCTCAGATGTTTATGTCATTGATGAGGCACGAGATACTGGTGGTGGTGGAACACGTAGAGATTCAAATATTAATTATTTAATGGCTCTTTTAATAGGGATTTCTATTCCTGTAGGTGTAGGTTTTGTTCTTACCCTTTTAGATTTTTATGTACATTCCCCTAAGGAGCTTGAAAAGTTATCTAAGATCCCACTTATAGGAGTGATAGGTAAAATGAATCACCCTACTAATCTTATTGTAAAAGATAAGCCTAAATCTACTATTGCCGAAGCTTTTAGAGGTATACGTTCCAGTCTACACTTTATTTATGATCAAGATTCTAAGCATGGTTCGCGCACGATTATGTTAACCAGTAGTGTGAGTGGAGAAGGAAAAACCTTTACCAGTATCAACCTTGCTACCGTGTTTGCCTTAAGCAGTAAACGTACTCTATTAGTAGGTCTGGATTTAAGAAAACCTAAGATCTTTGATGATTTTGGGGTTGATAATGATCTGGGAGTTTCTAACTATCTCGTAAATGATTGCAGCCTTGATGAGATGATACGTTCTACGGGAATAGAAAATCTAGATGTAGCTCTTTCTGGTCCAGTACCGCCTAATCCTAGTGAGCTCATCATGTCGCGACGTGCTGGTGAAATGATAGAACAGTTTAAAAAAGATTATGATTATATCATCCTGGACACACCACCATTAGGACTCGTGGCCGATGCACTAGAAATTTCAAAACATGCTGATGCGTCTCTGTATTTAGTACGTCAGGGATATACTAAAAAAGGAATGCTAGATGTGGTAAATGAGAAATACGAGCGTGCTCAGATCAAGAACTTAAGCTTTGTATTTAATTACTTCAGTGATCGTGGTAATTTAGGTTACGGCTATGGTTACGGCTATGGTGCTTATGGAAATGGTTATCATGAAAATGATGCAAAAAACAGTGTGCTAGAACGAGTTAAGAAGTTAATAAAAGGGATATTTAAACCTAAGTAGTCTTTTCATTCCGCTTTCGCGAAAGCGTAATAACAATAATCAATGAGCGATAAACAAGAATGGCTTTATGAAATAAAACCTAAAGGCAAGTTCATAGACTTGAACCTAAAGGAAATATGGCGCTATAGAGACTTACTAGTACTTTTTATAAAAAGAGATATCGTTACCGTTTATAAACAAACTATTCTAGGTCCCTTATGGTTTTTAATACAACCGCTGTTTACCAGTGTGGTTTTTACGCTGGTGTTTAATGAAGTCGCTGGAATAGATAATGGTGCGATACCCAATTTTCTTTTTAACTTAACTGGATTAACACTATGGTCCTATTTTAAAGAATCATTAAATGCTACCAGTAATGCCTTTAGGTCAAATGCTGGACTCTTTGGTAAAGTGTATTTTCCTCGTTTTATTGCGCCAGCTTCTAAGGTGTTATCTGGACTTTTTAAATATGGTATTCAATTAATTATACTCGTTATTTTTTATGTCTATTATGCTTATAACGGCATGGACGTTAGACCATCCTATTCTATTGCGTTATTACCTATCATAGTTCTTAATGTCATTTTAATAGGTATGGGAATAGGGATGATCTTCTCTGCATTAACGACTAAGTATCGAGATTTATCTATACTCATTAATTTTGGGCTGGGATTATTAATGTACTTGAGTGCTGTTATGTATTCCTTAGAAGCAGCTCGAGATAAATTAAAGGATTACTACTGGGCTGTAGAATGGAATCCACTGGCACATATTATAGAAAGTTACCGCACGCTGTGGTTTGATAATCTAGAAATACACTGGATAGGAATTACCGTAGGTTTTATGGTAGGACTGGTACTCTTTTTTATAGGTCTTGTTATTTTTAATAGAACAGAGAAAACTTTTATAGACACTGTATAATGGCTGCAACGATACGTTTATACTGGTGGAGTGAGATGTTAATTCAGAAACTGGATCAAGAGAATTATGGAGATGTACTAGGTAAATATTTAGTAGAAAAAATAGCTGCTAAAAAAGTAATTTGGCAAAGAGCAAATAAATTTTATTTAAAAAATTTATGGTCACCATTATATGTCACCATTGGTAGTATTTTAGAACATATCGGTGCTCATTGTACCGTTTGGGGTAGTGGTATTATTTCTAGAGATGCACAAGTGGCTGGTGCTACCTTTCTTGCGGTTAGAGGTCCGCTCTCGCGTGAGCGTCTCTTAGAACTGGGCTATAACTGTCCAGCAATTTATGGAGATCCTGCCTTACTGCTGCCCAGGTATTACCAGCCGCAAGTTGATAAGAAGTTTCACCTAGGAATCATTCCTCATATTAATGATTATGAAGAGGTAAATGAATGGTATAAAAATGATCCTTCCATAAAAGTCATTAACTTTAGAACTAATGATGTGGAGGAAACTACCCGAGAACTATTAGAATGTGGATCTATTGTTTCTTCTTCATTACATGGAGTTATCGTGGCTCATGCCTATCATATTCCTGCGGTACAAGTCACTTTTTCTGACCGTATTTATGGTGATGGTGTAAAATACCACGATTACTATTTATCAGTAGGTTTAGAAACTTATGACGCCATAAAAATAGATCATCCATGGTCTCAAACAGATTTTATAAAACTGATTGAAGCTCATAATAATGCCGTGCCACAACCAGAAAAAATACAACAATTGCAGGATAATTTACTAGCCGTGTGTCCTTTTAAAGCACAGAACCATGAGTAATGATATTATTTTAAAAGTAGAGAATCTTTCTAAGCAATACCGTCTAGGTGTGGTAGGAACGGGAACCATAGGTCATGACCTCAATCGTTTCTGGCATAAAATACGTGGTAAGGAAGATCCTTATTTAAAAATAGGTGCGGTAAATGATCGCAGTGCAACAGCCAGTTCAGAATACGTGTGGGCGCTACAGGACATTAACTTTGAAGTAAAACGCGGTGAAATTCTAGGAATTATAGGTAAAAATGGAGCTGGAAAATCTACGCTATTAAAGATCTTATCTCGAGTAACCGTACCTACCACTGGTAGTATAAAAATACGCGGTCGCATAGCTAGTTTATTAGAAGTAGGAACTGGTATGCACCCAGAATTAACAGGTCGTGAAAACGTCTATTTAAATGGAGCGATCCTAGGAATGACTAAGGCAGAGATCGCTAGTAAAATAGATGATATTATAGAATTCTCAGGTTGTGAGATGTACATAGATACTCCTGTAAAACGCTATTCTAGTGGGATGCGTGTGCGACTGGGTTTTGCGGTAGCGGCATTTCTAGAACCCGATATTCTTGTGGTAGATGAGGTACTTGCCGTAGGTGATGCAGAGTTCCAGAAAAAGGCGATCGGGAAGATGCAGGATATTTCAAATACCAGTGGTCGTACGGTGCTTTTTGTGAGTCATAATATGGCTGCGGTACAGGATTTGTGTACTCGATGTGTTGTATTGGAGAATGGTTATTCTACTTTTAATGGTGATACAAAGCTAGCCGTAAATACTTATTTGAAATTTGACTCCAGAAAAGCTGGAAATAATATTTTTTTTAAACCAGAATCTCCAAAGGTTTTAAAGTGTGTATCAATATTGTCAGAAGATTTAAAAAATATATTTGACACTACTGAAGAAATTAATTTCAGATTTGATTTGCTCAATAATAGAATGGAAAAAATGTTTTTGTCGTTTTATCTCAGGGATAAGGATTATAAAGTGCTTTTCTTTTATGATTCGCAAGATGACAATAGTATAATCAGAAATCAATCTAACGTTGTAACTATAAAAATCCCAAATAATACTCTCGTTGAAGGTGATTATTTGGTGACTTTTGGATTTAGAGATGAGTATAATAAAGTGATTTCCACACATAAAGATAAACTCAATTTTACTATTATTGAAGAATTAAGCTATAGGAAAAATAGACCAGGTCAGTTTAAAGTCACCATCAAAATGGAACAGGAATAACAGGTTCTTTTTACCTTAAAGAGATATTAACTAACTTACTAATTATGTTTTCAGATCAAGAATGTCCATTATGCGACAAAATGGAATTTGAATTGTTGCACAATCGAGATCGTTTTCAAAATGAGTTAAATAATTGTATTTGTAAAAATTGTGGTTTCGTAATGGTTATCCCAAGACCTACAAATGAAAGTCATGAGAATTTGTACTTGAATGGTGATTTTTCCTCAACAGCAAGAGGAAGTGAAAAACCTTCCCCTAGTAAAATCTCAAGAGCTGAATCAATCGCATTTAAGAACTATTCTAAATTGGTTGAATCTCTACCATCAAAAGATTTTGATAATATCCAAACAGTCTTGGAAATAGGTTGTGGTGCTGGTTCTTTTCTGAGACTCTGTCAAGCCGCAGGTAAAACCGTTAAGGGAATAGAACCTGATTATGTATATTCCGATTACGGCAGAAAAACATATGCCTTAGAAATAGATTCACTTTTTTTTGAAAACTATGAATGTCAAGATAAATACGATTTAATAGCAAATTTTCATGTTATAGAACATGTTAGTAATCCTAGAGTGTTTTTGCAGAAAATTTTTAATTCACTGAATGTTAATGGTATTGTATATATAGAATGTCCAACATTAGATAGTTTGTATGGTCCAAGTTTAGATCATTTCTTTTGGGCTCCACACATAAATTCATTTTCAAACAACACACTAAAATTTCTTCTAGAAGACTTAGGGTTTGAAATAATTAATTTAGAATTACATAGAGGTTTTATAAATATAATAGCTAAGAAATCAAGAAGGTTAAATTCAGCTAATTTACCTAGTAAGGAGTGCTTAAGAATCTCTAATTTAGTAAAAGAAAAAAAGTCAAATAATGATAATAGAAGTTCTATAGGTTACAAGGTCAAATATGAACTTTACAAGTTTGTTGTTAATACCAAAAGGAAATTATTAAAGTTAAAAACTGGTTTTAAATCGAGTTCAACATCGTTACTCACGGATAAAATTAGAATAGCTCATATTGGTTTACATGGATCTGGTAATACTGGTGATATCGCACTGTTTCAAGCGGTAAGAAGGGAATATGAAGTCAATTTAGGAAAGATTCAATGGTCACTAATTAATATACATTCCAATGTTGACGATAAATTAATTGAAATTTTAAATGATCATGATGCAATAGTAGTCGGTGGTGGTGGTCTATTTTTAAGTGACACAAATACTAATGAAATTTCAAATTGGCAATGGGCTATACCGCTAAATTTATATGAGAAAATTAATGTCCCATTATTCCTCCATGCAGTAGGATATAATCAATTTAGAGATCAAGATGGGTTCGCATCTTTTTTTAATCAAAATGTTCAAAAATTGGTTAATGTTTCTTCTTTTTTCGGTATGAGAAATAATGGCTCTATCAAAAAGTTCAGTAAACATATTAATAATAAAAATGAAGGAATAGTATTCCATCCCTGCCCTACGACTAATTTACAAAGTTTATTTCCTGAGTTTACTGCAAACGCTATGAATAAAACTAAAAAAACTATAGCTGTTAATATAGCTTTTGATCGTCATCATCTTAGATATGGTGAATTCAAAACTGCGGATAAAATTCTTAATAGAATATGTGATGCATTGAAGACACTTAAAAATGAAGGTTGTGAAATAATAAATTTAATTCATGGTGAACGCGATGGCGAATTTAATATATGGGCAAAAAAGAATGACCTAGAAATTTCTGAATTGAATTTAATTGGTGCATCAATACAAGAAATTTTCGAAAAATATTCAACTCTTGACTTAGTTATAGGTACTCGAGGACATGCTCAAATGATACCGTATGGTTTAAACATCAGTATAATTAGTTTAATAAGTCATGATAAATTAAAATATTTTTTAGAGGATATAGGAGAACAGGAAAGAGGTATAGAGGTGCATGATGATGAATTGACCGATATTTTGATTTCTAAATCACGTCTATACTTAAGCAATGCATCTTATGAAGATTCGAAAGCAAGGTTAGAAAAAGTGGTCAGTCGTAATTTCGAGCAAATATCTAGTAACCTTAATAAAAGTTAATAATGGATAACTGGGTCGTAATATTAGGTTCTGGTACATCAATCAGTCATTTACCATATGATTTAAAAAGATGGTTGAATAATCAACAGGTTAGAATTGCGCTTAATAAATTTGGTTATTTCTATGAAGTAGCAAATATTGAACCTAACGAATTATTCTTTTTAGACTTTCATGATGAAAACGCAAGACATTTCTTAAAACTAGCTTTAAGAAAAACAAATGATTGCGTTCATACTTATTACCTCAACTGTAATTTTAAAAAATATTTTTCAACTAATATTTTAAAATTTTGCTTAAAATTTATCCCTTTTATCATTTACAAAATCAAATATTACTTTTACACATTTATTAAAAAATCACTTAAATTATTGAGTAAAGACTTTCATGATGCTAAAGTTAAATATTTTTACATATCCGAGGTTTATAAACCGATTCTTTTGAAGAAGAATAAAAAATATATCTTTTTAAAACCTCATTCCTCTGGTTCGGTTGATAATGATTGGGCAAGAAGTTTAGATGAGCGATTGTATCACCATAGAGGATCTATTTCTACACTTTTAAATCTTATTTCAATTAAATATTCAAATCATAAAATTTTAATGCTTGGCGTGGATTTAGTAAAAGGTGGATACTTCTTTCAGAAACAATTAGACGATCATTATAGCAAGTACAACCGAGGAAGAGACTGGACATATGATAAAATGTTGAAGCAGAATAAACATTTTACCGCTATAAAATATCAGGGAACTACGATTTTTGAAGCCTTTGAATTTATGTTAGGAAATTTAAAGAATAGTAATAATGACGTTTTCGCATTTCCACACTGCAATGCCGAGATATTTGCCAAAGATGTAGAACCTTTCGACTTATCATTAATTAATGATAAATAAAATAAAATTTTATTTTAATAATAATCAGTAATGCTGAATGACTTTAATTTCAATAATTATCCCTTCATTTAATAATGGCGATCTTTTAGAGGCAACCTTGAGGTCTGTAGAACTTCAAACCTCTTCAGATTGGGAATGTATAATTGTAGACGATGGATCAACGGATAATACTGAAGCGATTGTTCGTGAGGTAAAGAATAAAAATTCTAAGTTTAGATTTTATAAGCGTCCTGAGTATCGCTTAAAAGGAGCAAATGCGTGTCGTAACATAGGCATGGAAAAAGCAAAAGGTGATTATTTGATTTTTTTAGACGGAGATGATTTAATTTCATCTGATTGTATCGAATCTAGAATAAACATGATAGATTCAGAAAATAATCTTTTCATTTTTCCAATGAGAGTATTTACTGATTCCATAGCTGATCTAGGTTATTTAGTCAATGTGAGGAAGAAGAGTGATGAAAGCTACTTAGATATGTTTTTAAGCTACAGGTCCCCATGGCCCATAACATCAATGTTAGTTAAACACGACCATTTTAATGTTAAGTTTAATGAAAAGTTACAACGTTTTCAGGACGTTGATTTCTCAATAAAATTGTTACTACAAAAGGATATTAAAATTAAAGATTTTACGGATGTTACTGCCGATTGTTTTTATAGAAAAGATCATCAAAATATAGATAAATTCTCCAATCCTGAGTTTATAGATAAGATGCTAAAATCATTTTTAATACTTATTAAGGATTTAGTCAATCTCTTAAAAGAATCATCTTTATCAAACAAAATCGAATTATTGTATCATTTCCACCACAAGATATTTGTAACCTATATTCAGTTTAAGAATGGTTTGACAAGTTCAAGGGATATACAAATACTTAGATTACTATTTAAATACCACGTAATAAATATTAAAGACTATTTAAAGTACTTTATTTTGTCAAAGAAATCATCAGGTCCTATTGTAAATATTTATTTGTCAATTAAAAAACAATTAACATAACCAAATGAAAGTAACAATAGCCATATGCACTTTTAACCGGTCATTTTATTTAAAGAAATGTATTGATGCTTTGTTACCACAATTAGGTGATCATAAGGAGAATTTAGTACTAATGATCATTGATAACAATTCAAAAGATGATACCGCAGAATTGATAGATCATTATATCAATAGTGGATTAAGAATAAGTTACTACAAGGAATTAAAACAAGGTCTTTCTAATGCAAGAAATAGGGCGATTAAAGAGTGTGATACTGAATATCTTGGCTACTTAGACGATGACGCAATTCCACATGATAATTATGTAGATAAATTAATAGAGATCATTCATGCTTATCAACCTGATTGTTTCGGAGGAATGTATTATCCATATTATGAAACTAAAAAGCCTAAATGGATTTCAGATAATTTCGGAAAAAAAACAATGCTCACTAAATCTTTTTCAAAAGTTGATCAAGGAAATCTTTCTGGTGGAAATATGTATTGTAAACTTAAGATACTACTTGAGTTAAATGGCTTTGACCCTTCAAGAGGAATGAATGGCACTAAAATCGGTTATGCAGAAGAGGATGAACTACAATTGAGAATAAGAAAGGCTGGTTACTCTATTTATTTCGATCCTCAACTGGCAATGGATCATTTAGTTGCGCCGTATAAGACTAAAATATCTTGGCACATAAAAAGAGCTTATCATTCTAATCGAAATACATTTGACACGGTTTATAAGAAATACACCTTTTTACATACCATTAAAGTGATATTTAGAATAACATTTTACAAGATTCCTCATCTAATAAAATTATGTATTAAACGTCCAGATTATTACTTTGAAAATTTTATACTTGATATTGGTACTTCTTATACTAGAGCAATAGGGCTTTATTTTAATCGGAATAAGAATTAGAAACAATCACTTTTTTAGATCTCAATTAAAACAAGCTTTAGGGTATTAACCCTAAGCTAAGTAGAAAAAGAACAATACATGCAATATATAAAACAACTAGATAGCCTTAGAGCCATAGCAGTATTACTAGTTGTGATTAGTCACTGGATTCCTAAAAAATTTATGATTCACATTCTACCTACGGGACAGGTTGGAGTGGATATGTTTTTTGTTTTAAGTGGATTTTTAATTACTGCTATATTATTCAATGCTAGAGAAAAAGCGGTACTAAAAGGAGTTACATCTAGTACAATCATAAAAAGTTTTTACATCAGGCGTGCGTTGCGCATTTTTCCTATTTACTACATTACCATAATCGTGCTCTATCAATTAGGTCCCAGCACAGGAACTGCCATAAGAGAAGCTTTTATCTATTTTGCCACTTATACGTCTAATTTTTACTTCTTCTCTATAGGTAAATGGGATGGAATAGTATCGCATTTATGGTCGCTAGCAGTAGAAGAGCAGTATTACTTAATCTGGCCATGGATTGTTTTATGGTGTAGAAAAAAATATATGCTACCCATGATTATACTGTTTATCGCTATTGGTATAGGCAGTCAGTGGCTATTAGGCGATGTGGGCAAAGCTAGAGTTCTCACTTTTACTAGCTTTGATGCCTTTGGGTTAGGATCATTACTTGCTTGGGTAATTACCTATAAAATCAATAGTTTTAAGAAATTCTATCAAATCTTATCGATCATAAGTATCGTCGTTTTTTGTTACGCGATCATGAGTTTCACCTTACAATCGTGGCATGTACTCTCCATACGTACTACAACCAGTATACTTACTTTATGGATTGTTGCTTTTATTTATAAGAACAAGGAGTCTGATAGTTATGTCTTTAACTATTTTTGGAATAATCAATTTCTGATTTTTGTAGGGAAAATTAGCTATGGGATTTATCTCTATCATTTGATTCTTCCTACATTGATCACTAGTGCATTTATAGAACCTTACTTTAATGATTATTTGATTGAGTTATTTTCTTTAAAATACCCGTTACTATTAGTGCTTATTGAGAATACCATCATCGTAATTAGCTTTTCATGGCTTTCTTATAGACTAGTAGAACTACCATTTTTATCGCTTAAAAAACACTTTCAATATGTAACGGGAACAGGAAATAATTCAAGATCTTTAAAAACAGAATAATAATTATACCTTAAGTTAACGGTAGCATCTAGAAAGTTATAGCTTTGCAATACCATCCATGAAACCACTTATCTCTATCATTATTCCGTCGTATAATAGAGCCACTTTAATTAGTGAAACCTTGTCTTCTATCGTTGCACAGACCTATGAAAACTGGGAATGTCTAGTAATAGATGATGGTAGTACAGATGATACGGTTGAGGTGGTTGCCGCTTTCGCAAAAGCGGAATCTAGAATATCCATTCACACACGACCAGCTACCTTAACTAAGGGAGCAAATGCCTGTCGCAATTATGGTTATCAATTAAGCAAAGGTGAATACATATTATTTTACGATAGTGATGATGCTATGTTACCATTTAAGCTAGAATCACATCTTACAGGTTTTAAAAAGCATCGTGAAATAGATGGATTTATTCTCAATAGTGCTTATTATAATTTTAAAACTGCAAATGCCTATAGAAAGTGGCGTCCGCAATTATGGTCTGATCATATGATAAGAGATTTTCTTTTACAAAAAGCTGGCTGGCAAACTGGAGACGTGTTATGGAAAAAAACGTCATTAGACGATTTGAGCTTTTCACAGGATTTACATAGTTATCAGGATTACTATTTTTATGCAACAGCGCTTATATCAGGAAAACGTTTTAAATACAATGATATAGTCGCTTCACACATTAGACACACACCAGCATCTATAAAGCTTACTAAAAATAGAAACACCTTACTTTCAGAATGGAAGGCTAGGTTTAATACTGTCCATCAATTATTACGTAGAAAAGTATTAGATAAAGAACTTGCCACAGCGCTACTACCATCTTTATACAATATCACAGAACAAATAGCCGCGCATAGGGAATATAGATACCTTCTATCATCCTTGATGACTATTTATAAATTAAGTGTCATCGCAAATAAACGATTTCAATTTTTTAAAATGATAATGATTATCTATCCTTTAAAATTATTATAAACTATCTTACCACGATGATTACTGTAGTCATAAGAAATAAAAATGAAGCACTAGCACTAGAAAAACTTCTAGCGCTACTTGATCGTTTTTATAAGGATGATATCCATGAGATTATCATCGTAGATAATGAATCATCTGATGATAGTGAGCAAGTGGTTCATAAATATGGTGCAACACTTATTTCTATTAAAAACTTTACTTATGGTAAGGCCCTAAACTTAGGTATATCAAAAAGCACCCAACCTTTTATAGCCTTATTAAGTGCACATGCTTATCCACTAGGCGATGACTTTTTTAAAGATAGTCTCAAGAAGTTTCAATTAGATGATAAGATTGCAGGACTGCGATATATCAATTCATTTAAAGATTATGAACGCTTCATTGAAAATGATGGTATTATTCTAGAACCTCTAGAATATGGAATGATGAATGCCTGTGCTATGATTAGAAAATCAGTCTGGCAAGAATTTAATTATGATGAACGATTAATGTTTAGCGAGGATAAACTATGGTCACAACAAGTGACAAATTATGGTTACCGTATTGAGCAAATGAGACATGCTTTTTTCTATAATGTAAAGCGTAATTCTAGTGATTTATTAGAAAGATGGAGTAATGAAACTATAGCTGGTCTCATTAATCATCAAAGACAACCTAAATCTGCCTTGAAAACGTTACTCATTTTTCTAAAAGAAATTTTATGGATAGGTCTTAAGAATTATGGAACATATGTAGTGCATGCCTTTATTAGGTTTAAAAAACGCCTAGGATTCAAAAGCAGAATTAAAGAATATCATAATCATAATGAATAATCTCACCATCGTCATACCTAATCGATCTAGAGATCTACAAATAGTTTCTAGAAGCCTAACAAGTATTCAAGAGCAATGGATAGATGGTATGCATATCATAGTAGTAGATTATGGAAGTGAGCCAGCCTATCAATTTGAATTAAATAGTCTTATTAAAGGTTTAAGTAATATAGAACTTATTCTTTGTCCTACTCAAGG
>NZ_CBFIBE010000010.1:0-63847 GCF_965660805.1 Nonlabens sp.
AAAGTGTTTCTGTTTTATGTTCCATCATAGTAACATATGGAAATGAAGTGGAAATTGATGTTGTTTATATTCCTGAAAGACCAGATGATTAATAGTTGAATCACTATTTAAAGCAATTTGAAAAGCCAGTTGCCAACAAAGAACTGAGGTAAAAAACAACACTTTTCTTCATTAATTTGAGACACTATAATTCTAGGCCCGTAGATTCATGAATTAGATTCTGGAGCCTTTTTTATTAGTATAATCTTCTAGTTATCGAGGCAACACTGAAACGTGAGTTTCATCATAAGGCCTGCCCGATGTTGCGATAGAAAAACATTGTTTCAGGAGTTTATTTGCTACTGCTATTAATGCTAGTTTTTTACTCTTTCCTTTGTTAACGATTCGCTCATACAGTTCACGACATGCTTTATTGTGTTTACATGCGTTAAACGAACATAGAAACAAGAGATTCCGAAGCTTTCTATTACCTACTTTACTTATCCTCGATCGTCCTCTCACGCTACTGCCTGAATCTCGTATTGTAGGTGTGATACCTACATAACTGCATAGCTGACTTGCGTTCTCAAACTTTGAAAAGCCATCGGTAACTACTATTAGAAATAAAGCGGTTTTCTGTCCTATTCCTGGTATAGATGTCAGCAAGGTTAACTGGTGTTGCTGGTCTTCTTTAACCAAGGATAGTATCCTTGCCTCAATAGCTATGATCTCTTTATCTAACTGCTTTTTATTACGCCTTAGCGATCGATAAACAAACATAGATGGAAGTCCTAATGCTTCCTCGCCGTGCATTTTGTTCTTAGTCGCTGTTCGTTGTTTCAAATAGGTATCTAGTAATCTGAACAGCTGTAAGCATTCACTTTGAACATCTGTCAAGGCATTGTAAATAGGTACCTCATTGATTAAGGCATACTCACAAATGGCTTTTGAATCGCTCTTATCTGTTTTTACTTTGGATAACTTCATCTGGATAAATCGCTTTATAGATAATGGATTGATTACCGATACCTCTACCCCATTTTTGTAAAGAAACTGTGCGAGTCGATAATGGTAATAGCCTGTGGCTTCCATGGCTACTAAACTATCTTTAGGTAAAGATTTTAATAATTTCTTGAATCCAGTCTCATCGTTTTTATACTGCTCATGACCAGATTCACTACCGTGTACATCAAATACATCTTTACTAATGTCTACTCCAAAAGTTTCTTTATATTTATTCATATTAAATGTTTTAGGAAAGAACCATCTACTTTACTCACAACAACTTAAAAACGAGATCTAAATGTCTCATAGAACTGAACGTGATTGAGTAGTAAAAGAGAGAGGATTATCAATGTTGTCGAAGTCTTAAGCTTCACCGTATATCATAACCTTAATTCTCTCTTTTGTTCTTTCTGTTTATTATCCAAATTTATTGAGAATCAAACTTAAGTTGTATAAAAATAATAGCGGTTTAGTCGCTTAATCATAAGAAAATGAACAATTTAAAGGTCTGTTATAATCCGAAAAAGTTAGTGTATAAAATCTGGTACTTTTCATATACAAGACCGTTACCAGCAAGTCAAAAAAAAATAGTATTTTGTGATAATTTAAATAATAATAAATATGGCAACATTAAAGAGACCAGAATTTAAAAACCATTATGACAATTTCATTGATGGCAAATGGACTGCTCCAGTACTTGGAAAATATTTTGATAATATTTCTCCTATTGACGGAAAAGTGTTTACCAAGGTCGCCCACTCTTCAAAAGAAGATATTGAATTAGCAGTAAATGCAGCGCATAATGCTTTTGCGAATTGGAGTAAAACTTCAGCAACAGAACGGAGTATCATTTTAAACAAAATTGCAGATAGAATGGAGGCGAATTTGGAGTATCTATCCATCGTTGAAACCATTGACAATGGCAAGGCAGTTAGAGAAACACTAAATGCAGACATACCTTTGGCAATAGACCATTTCCGTTACTTTGCAAGTGTGATACGTGCCGAGGAAGGTTCAGTGGTAGAGTTAAATGAACATACCGTTTCTATGATTGTCTATGAACCCATTGGTGTAGTAGCACAAATCATTCCATGGAATTTTCCAATTTTAATGGCGGTATGGAAACTTGCTCCTGCATTGGCGGCTGGCTGTAGTGTAGTATTGAAACCTGCAGAAAGTACACCTACTTCAATATTAGTATTGATGGAACTCATTGCAGACCTTGTGCCAGATGGGGTTATCAACATCGTCAATGGATTTGGTGCAGAACTCGGAAGAGGATTGGTTACAAATCCTAAAGTCTCTAAAGCTGCCTTTACAGGTTCTACCGCTACTGGTCGTTTAGTAATGCAGTATGCAACAGAGAATATCATTCCTGTTACGCTCGAATTGGGTGGAAAATCACCAAATGTTTTCTTCCCATCGGTAATGGATAGTGATGATGAATTTTTAGACAAAGCCATAGAAGGAGCCGTATTATTCGCCCTTAATCAAGGAGAAGTTTGTACCTGTCCTTCTCGTATTTTGGTACACGAAAGCATAGCGGATGAATTTTTGAAAAAGGTAGTGGAAAGAACCAATGCTATAAAAATGGGAAATCCTTTAGATACTGATGTAATGATGGGTGCACAAGCCTCAAAAATTCAGAAAGAAAAAATAGCCTCCTACCTAAAACTTGGTAAAGAAGAAGGCGCAGAAGTATTAGCAGGAGGT
Source organism: Nonlabens sp. (assembly GCF_965660805.1). Lineage (GTDB taxonomy): Bacteria > Bacteroidota > Bacteroidia > Flavobacteriales > Flavobacteriaceae > Nonlabens. Next base: position 2,698 of record NZ_CBFIBE010000010.1, read on the forward strand.
GATATAAAAAATATGGATGGTGAATTAAGCGATGGCTACTATATTCAACCAACTATATTTAAAGGACATAACAAAATGCGTATATTTCAAGAAGAAATTTTTGGACCAGTTGTATCTGTAACAACATTTAAAAATACAGAAGAAGCTATTGAAATAGCTAACGATACACTATACGGTTTAGGTGCTGGGGTTTGGACAAGAGATGCACACGAATTATATCAAGTTCCGCGTGCTATTCAAGCAGGTAGAGTTTGGGTGAATTGTTACCACGACTACCCAGCTGGTGCCCCATTTGGCGGTTATAAACAATCAGGTATTGGTCGTGAAAATCATAAAATGATGCTTGGACATTACAGACAAGAAAAGAATATGCTAATTAATTATAACAAAAATAAATTAGGATTCTTTTAACCCTTAATAAATAGGGGCATAACACTTTTGGCTGTATGCCCCTGTTTTTAATTTGTTTAACAAATATTTGTAATCATGATTAATAGATTATCAGCAACAAATAAAGCATTAAACTTGATTTCCAAATTAAAGAGGACTCACGGTGAACTTATGTTTTATCAAGCTGGTGGTTGTTGTGAAGGTACACAACCACAATGCTTTGAAAAAGGTGGGTTTTATTTGAGAACCAACGATGTATTGATTGGTTCAATAGATGGTTGTGAGTTTTGGGTAGATAGAGATTTATTTGAATATTGGAAATACAGCCATTTCACTCTTGATGTCTTAGATGGTTTTGGTGCTGGTGGTTTTTCATTAGAGACATCACTTAACAAAACATTTAAAATCCATTATAGACTTTTTACTGAAGAAGAATTGAAAGAATTAGAACCTATACAAAGGCAATTAAGTGACTAAAAAACCTGCTGGTAACAAAGAACTGAGGTAAAAAACAACACTTTTCTTCATTAATTTGAGACACTATAATTCTAGTCTCGTAGATACATCAATTAGATTCTCGAGCCTTTTTTATTACTATAATCCTATAGTTCTGGACAACTGGCAAGAACATCATATAAAGCGAATAAGACGTTTTAAAGGCTTATTGTGAGGCTGTGATGTAAGAAAATATCTGTATTTTTACTCAGACAATTTAATACCCAAAGATAAAGCGAGTACCAGCTAAAACGCCTCACTCGCCTTATACCTTTGCCGTTACCAACAACCTTGAAAAATGAGAAAAAATAGAATACTTATTATTTGGATTGGAGCAATCGCCTTGCTGATTGTCGGGTACTTTATTGCAGACAGTTTACTATTCGATGGAGTTAAATCTAGAACCATTAATGAGAATGGATTTCAGGCAAATTATTTTGCGAAAAATATTTCGGAGAAGAAAGCTGCGATAGTTCTATTAGGTGGTGGACAATGGGGCGATTACTGGGGACAGGAATTTGCCAATAAGGGATTTATTGGCGTATCCCTACCATATACTGGAAAAGAAGGTTTGCCAAAATTAACTGAAGAAATTAATTTAGAATATTTTGAAAAAGCTTTGACATGGTTGGGAAAACAGCCAGAAGTTCACCCAGATAAAATAATTGTGATGGGAGCATCGAGAAATGCTGAATTATCACTATTAATTGCTTCTCTATTTCCTAAATATGTTGCTGGCGTTATAGCTTATGCACCAAGTTCGGTTTCCTGGTCTAATACAGTTCTTCCTTATAATTCAGATGACCTTAAACCCAGTTGGAAATATCTTGGAGAAGATATTCCATACATACCAATGGATAAAATTTCGGGAAACGACTCAAATAAAATCGGAACTTTGGAATATTGGAAAAGTGGTTTGGTAAAAACTGATTATGTAACTGAAGCAACAATTAAAGTAGAAAAAATCAATGGTCCCATTATACTTTTTTCCGGGAAAGATGATAAGGTTTGGCCATCCTCATTTATGGCAGATATGATTGAACAGAGAATAGAAGAAAATAACTTTAAACACTCTTTTCAGAATATTAAATATGAAAAAGCTGGACACTTAATATCAAGTCATCCAGAAATAAATTCGAATAATAGAATTGGACACATGAATATTAATGGTAAAGACTACGAATTTGAATTCGGGGGGACATCTGAAGGAGATGAAAAAGCTAAGAAAGATGCGAAAATAAGGTTAATGGAATATTTAGAAAAAATATAAACCTGAGAAAAGGCAGTTGGTAAAAATTTACAAGAATAATAGCCGAGATAGTAGTAAATTCAGGAGTTGTAGCCCGTATCATTTTTTTGTATTTTGACAGGAAAGTACCACGCAATCGGCTACTATTCTTATACTTGACGTTGTACGCAATCCAAAACAAACATTCTATAATGAAACAAACATTAATATTAACATTCTTATTTCTTAGTATAAATGCATATTCCCAAGAATTGGAAAAGCCAATAATTGACAAGCTCGACAGTCAGATTGAGAAATATATAGATGGGATTTCGCCCGGAATGGCAGTCGGAATTGTAAAGGATGGAACAACTGTATTCGAAAAGTATATTGGTTATTCAAACCTAGAACACGAAATAAAAATAGACAAAAATACAAGTTTTAATATAGCCTCAAATGCCAAACAATTTACCGCTTTGTGCATTTTGAGATTAATTGAGCAGGACAAATTAGCCTTAGATGATGATATCAGAAAATATTTACCCGAATTATATGAAGAAATCGAATATAAAATTACAATATCCAATCTATTGACGCATACAAGTGGAATTAGAGACGTTTACGGTTTATGGGCATTGAAAGGTAAAGATTGGTATGAACTTTTTATAGTTAACGATGATGCAATCGAACTTTTACAGTCCCAGACAGACTTGAATTTTGAGCCAGGAAAAGAGTATCTGTACAGCAACTCTAACTATATACTTCTTACAGAAATCATTGAAAAAGTAACCGGCATTAAGTTCAAAGATTTTTCTAATTCATTGTTTACAGAATTAGGAATGGAAAATTCATCATTTCTCACCAATTATATGGCCGTAATTCCAAATAAGGCAAGACCTTACGGTAATTGGAATGGTTGGCGAGAATATCCAATAGTAACAGAATTAAATGGAGATGGTGGTTTATTCACAACTTTAGAAGACCAATTAAAATGGGAGCAAATTATTCAACAAAATAATGGTAAATACCTATCAACTTCAATAATCGACAAAAGCCAATCGACAATAGAAAATGTAAATTTTGACAACTACGGATATGGATTGATGTTCGGCAAATATGAAGGTTTAGATTACACCTATCACGATGGTAGCACAGGAGCATATAATGCGACATTTTTTAGATTCACAGATAAAAACCTATCAATAGTCATAATGTCAAATAATAGCAACGTACCTACAAACTATTTAGCACAACAATTGACAGATATTGTTTTTGAATTAGACATAAATAATGATAAATACCCATCAGTTCCCAAGAAAACGGAAAGACTGAAAAATATCAAAAGAATTATAGGCAATTATCAAAACGTTGATGGGACTATAATGAAAATAAGTGAAAACGATGGTTCTTTATTTCGAGAGATTTATCAACGAGAACCAGTAAAAATTATAAACGAAAAACAAAGCTTGTTTCATTATGAGACAAACGATAAACTTAAAATGAATTTTTCTAATATTGGGAAAGAGCAACAAAAGTTGACTTTATATTTAGCGACCCAAGAACCAAGCGTTTATCATAAAATACCAACTGAAGAAATAGAAAATGGTTATGATACGAGCTTAAACGGAACCTATTTCAATGAAGAAACCGATACAGAGATTGTAATTGAACACGTCAAAAATGCTAATTACAACATTATCAAAAATGGAAGAAAACGAGATGGAAAACTCATCACAAAAGACTATCTAAGAATGATGAGTTCTTACAAAATTAAAGTTATTAGAGATGAAAATGGAGATGTACAAGGGTTAAATTTAGAGAACGGACGAATTAAAAATATTATTTTCAAAAAGCAATACGTCTAAAAAAGATTTGAAAAAGGCCAGCGTACATCAAAGAACTGAGGTAAAAAACAACACTTTTCTTCATTAATTTGAGACACTATAATTCTAGACTCGTAGATTCGTTAATTAGATTCTGGAGCCTTTTTTATTACTATAATCTTCTAGTTCTAGAAAACTGGCAAGAACATCATATAAAGCGAATAAGACGTTTTAAAGGCTTATTGTGAGGCTGTGATGTAAGAAAAATTCTGTATTTTTACTAAGACAATTTAATAACAAAAGTTATAGCGAATACCAGCTAAAACGCCTCACTCGCCTTATACCTTTGCCGTTGACAATAATTAAAACCAAATGCAGAAATACCTATTCATAATTTTAGCGTTTTCAACTTTTTTAAGTTGTACTGACAATAATAAAGTTGAATTGAGATCTGCTGATTACACCAAATATGTAGATCCTTTTATTGGAACAGACGGAACTGGACACACCTTTCCTGGACCAAGCAGACCTTTTGCAATGGTACAACCTGGACCAGATAATACAGACCAAGGTTGGGATTACACAAGCGGTTACCAATTAAAGGACTCAACCATCATTGGATTCTCAAACACAAGAGCTAGTGGCACTGGAATAAGTGAGTTTGGAGATATTCTGTTATATCCATTTAACGGTAATTCTAGCAAGTATTCCGCAAAAAAAATAAAAGAACATGCAGAGGTATCTTATTATTCAGTTGAACTTTCTAACAACATAAAAGCTGAACTTACCTCAACCGAGCGTGTATCATTTCATCGTTATACATATCCAAATAACAAGGCAAAACTATTGGTCAACCTTCAACACGGTTTGCGGTTTTTAACAGATAGTTTGGTGTTGGATAGTGCTATTAAATTAGAAGCTGATAAGAAAACAATCTCTGGTTATTGCCACACTAAAAATTGGGTAGAACGAAAGTACTTTTTTACACTCACGTTCGACCAAAAATATGCAGCAATTAAAGAATTACCAGCTGACCCTAAAGAAAATGCACCAAAATATGTTTTAGATTTCAATCTTAAAAACAACATCTTAAAATGCAAAGTCGCCTTATCTACTGTTAGTGTTAATGGTGCAAAAAACAATCTTAAAACAGAATTAGACCATTGGGAATTTGAAAAAGTTAAAAACGAAGGAAAACAAATTTGGAATACCTATTTAAAAAAGATTGAAATTGAAGCTGATGATACACAAAAAACCATTTTTTACACGGCTATGTATCATTTGTTTTTACAACCTTCAAATATTGCAGATGTAGATGGGCAGTATAGAGGTGCTGATGATAAAATTGCGATGGCCAAAAATGGAGAATACTATTCAACCTTATCGCTTTGGGATACGTATAGAGCAGCACATCCCTTATACACCATTCTTGTACCTGAACGTGTAGATGGTTTTATTAATACGTTTTTAGCACATTACAAAGCCCAAGGTTATCTTCCTATTTGGACGGCTTGGGGACAAGAAAACCATTGTATGATTGGTAATCACTCTATTCCAGTTATTGTTGACGCATATCATAAAGGATTTAAAGGTTTTAGTTATGATGAGGCCATGAGCGCCATGGTAAAATCCAGTACAGAAAATCATTTAAATTCTGACTGGGAAATGTATAACAAATACGGCTATTATCCATTTGACTTTTTAGATAATGAATCTGTTTCTAGAACACTCGAGAGTGGATTTGATGATTACGCTATTGCGAAAATGGCAAAAAAAATGGGTAGAGATAGTATCGCTGAAATTTTCAGCAAAAGGTCAAAATACTACGAAAATTTATTTGATAGCGAAACAGGTTTAATGCGTGGAAAAGACTCAAAAGGTAATTTTAGAAACCCTTTTAAACCTTTGGAAGCCACCTCGCCTATGAATAATCCAGGAGATTACACAGAAGCAAATGCATGGCAATACACCTGGACACCAAGTCATTATGATGTAAAGAACTACATTGAGCTTTTAGGTGGGAAAGATAATTTCACAAATCAATTAAATAAATTCTTTAGGCTATCTAATGACGATGCAGACAAACACCTTGGTCAAGAAGGTCTTATAGGTCAATATGCACACGGTAATGAACCTAGTCATCACATTGCATATTTATATGCTTTTTCAAATACCCCAGAAAAAGGAAATCAACTCATAACAGAAATATATAATAGGTTTTACAGCGATAAACCAGATGGAATAACTGGAAACGATGATTGTGGACAAATGAGTGCTTGGTATATTTTTTCTACTTTAGGTTTTTATCCCGTAAATCCTGCCAATGCAGAGTTTGTATTAGGAATACCACAAGTTAACAAGGCTAAAGTTATTCTTAATAAAGAGAATGTTCTTTACATTGATAAAACAACTGATGATTTGAATAAAATTCTGAATATTAAATTAAACGATACAGAATTAAAAGAAATTATAACCTATGATCAAATTACAAAAGGTGGCAGTTTAAAGTTTCAATAACTATTAAGATTAATGACCTGAGGTAAAAAAATATAGGTACTTCACTGTATGAGATTTCAAAAGATCATTGAATTGATCAACGTCTACAGTCACCATAAAGCGAATCCGCTCTTCAGCGGATTGACTTTGAAAACGTCATTGCGAGAGTAGCGCGGCAATCTGCTTTTATAGAAATCGACCCTAGATTCCTTCACGTTGTTCGGAATGACAGCTAATAAATTAGAATATTCGTTGTAAGCGAGCTCTAAGGTTTTACTGGGCAAAACCTTAGAGTCTGCTTACATGTTACGGCGGTACTGCCCACCTACTTCAAACAAGGCTTCTGTGATTTGTCCTAATGTACAAACCTTGGTGGCTTCCATAAGATGTTCAAAGATGTTGCCTTGTTCTACGGCGGCTTTTTGAATCTTTGATAATTGTTCTTGTTGCGCTTTCGCGAAAGCGGAATGCAAATTATCCTTAGTAGCAATTTGAGCTTGTTTCTCCTCTTCAGTCGCACGGATTACTTCAGCTGGCAAGACCGTAGGACTACCTTTTGAACTTAAGAAGGTATTTACACCTATAATCGGGAATTCGCCCGTGTGTTTCAACATCTCATAGTGCATGGATTCTTCTTGAATCTTACTGCGCTGGTACATGGTTTCCATCGCTCCTAGAACACCACCACGTTCTGTAATGCGGTCAAATTCTTCTAAAACTGCTGCTTCTACAAGATCTGTAAGTTCTTCAATGATGAATGCTCCTTGGATAGGGTTCTCATTTTTGGCAAGACCTAATTCTTTATTGATAATCAACTGGATGGCCATCGCACGTCTTACAGATTCTTCTGTAGGTGTGGTGATCGCCTCGTCATAAGCATTAGTATGTAACGAGTTACAGTTATCATTAATCGCATACAGCGCTTGCAATGTCGTACGTATATCGTTAAAGTCTATTTCTTGTGCATGTAGTGAGCGACCACTAGTCTGAATGTGGTATTTCAACATTTGTGCACGAGAATTGGCGCCGTATTTGTTCTTCATCGCTTTAGCCCAAATCTTTCTTGCCACACGACCAATTACAGAATATTCTGGATCAATACCGTTTGAGAAGAAGAAACTTAAGTTAGGACCAAATTTATTGATGTCCATACCACGACTTAGGTAGTATTCTACATAAGTAAATCCGTTTGCCAGTGTAAAGGCGAGTTGCGTGATAGGATTTGCTCCAGCCTCTGCAATGTGATATCCAGATATGGATACACTGTAAAAGTTGCGCACTTTTTCTTCTATGAAATATTGCTGAACATCACCCATTAAACGTAGGGCAAATTCTGTGGAGAAAATACAAGTGTTTTGTGCCTGATCTTCTTTTAGAATATCGGCCTGAACGGTTCCACGCACTTGTGCAAGAGTTTCCATCTTGATACGTGCATAATCTGCTGGATCAAGAATTTGATCTCCTGTAAGGCCGAGAAGCATTAAACCTAGACCGTCATTTCCTTCAGGCAATTTGCTGGTATCTACCGCACCATTTTTAGAATATACTTTTTCGCCTTGAGCGTTTAAATAAGAAGGACGTTCTACATTATTATCATCATAAACTTCTTTGAGCTTTGCCTCTACTTTATCGCCCAGATCGTTTTCTGTTATGAATCGCTCACAGTTTTGATCGATTGCGGCATTCATAAAGAATCCTAACAACATAGGCGCCGGACCGTTAATAGTCATCGATACCGAAGTCATAGGATGTGATAAATCAAATCCTGAATAGAGTTTTTTAGCATCATCTAAACAGCAAATACTTACACCTGCATTACCGATTTTACCATAAATATCTGGTCGCAATCCTGGATCATTACCGTATAACGTAACAGAATCAAACGCCGTTGATAAACGCTTTGCAGGCATTCCCAAACTCACATAATGGAATCGCTTATTGGTACGTTCTGGTCCACCTTCACCGGCAAACATTCTGGTAGGATCTTCTCCAGTACGCTTAAACGGATACAGTCCTGCAGTATATGGAAATTCTCCTGGCACATTTTCTTTCAAACACCATTTCAATATATCGCCCCATGCGCTGTACTTAGGTAGCGCCACTTTAGGAATCATTTTATGAGAAAGTGATTCTGTATGCGTTTCAATTTTGATGACTTTATCGCGTACTTGGAATTCGTAAATAGGTTGTTTGTATTTATTTACTTTATCATCCCATGTGGTAATGATTTCCCAATTGTATGGATCGAGATCTTTTAGGGATTTATTGAATTGGGCGAGTAATAAAGTTATGAGTTCAGAGTTATGAGTTAATAGTAACTCTTCATTCAGACCCTTTTCATCCATCAATTCTGCACTCTTAACTCCGAACTCTGAACTTAAAACAGTCTGAATAGTTTTATAAACACCATACAACTTTTGAGCAACTTCAGACTGTACGGTTGCGGTATTATCATAAGCACGATTACTTTCTGCTATCTCGCTTAAGTATCGAGTTCTCGCTGGCGGAATGACAAATATTTTCTCACTTTGCGCTTTATTAAGTTCATTTTTAGAGCTTAAATCAACACCTGTTTTCTTAGTCACCTCAGCCATTAACGCCTCGTACAAAGCATTCATTCCTGGATCATTAAACTGACTTGCAATGGTTCCATGAACTGGTAAGGTTTCAGGATCTACTTCCCAAAGGTTGTGATTGCGCTGGTATTGTTTCTTTACATCACGCAATGCATCGAGAGAACCACGTTTGTCAAATTTGTTGATCGCCACCACATCTGCAAAGTCCAGCATATCGATTTTTTCTAACTGCGTTGCCGCACCAAATTCTGGTGTCATGACGTATAAAGAAACATCACTGTGTTCTAAAATTTCAGTATCGCTCTGCCCTATTCCGCTGGTTTCTAAAATGATTAAATCATAGTTAGCAGCTTTCAACACATCTACGGCTTCTTGCACATGCTTAGAAAGTGCTAGATTGGACTGTCTGGTCGCAAGCGATCGCATATACACACGATCGTTGTTAATCGCATTCATGCGTATTCTATCTCCTAATAAAGCACCACCAGTTTTACGTTTAGATGGATCTACTGATATGATACCTATGTTTTTCTCTGGAAAGTCAATTAAAAATCTGCGGATTAATTCATCAACCAATGATGATTTTCCTGCACCACCAGTTCCCGTAATTCCTAGGACAGGTGCTTGCTTTTCTGTTTTATCAGCTTCTGCAAAGTGTTTTACAAAATCTTCATGTCTATTCTCAGCTAGCGAGATCAATCTTGCTATGGTAGGAACGTCATTTTTGAGCAATTCTCCGTTTAATTCCGCTTTCGCGAAAGCGGGAACAGGAACATCACAGGTCTTCACAAGGTCATTGATCATTCCTTGAAGTCCCATAGAGCGTCCATCATCTGGACTGTAAATACGTGTAATCCCGTAATCCATAAGTTCTTTGATCTCTGAAGGAAGAATTACTCCACCACCACCACCAAAGATCTTGATATGTCCAGCACCTTTCTCCACTAGCAAATCACGCATGTATTTAAAATACTCGTTGTGTCCACCTTGATAAGAGGTCATGGCGATACCGTTTGCATCTTCTTGAATAGCAGTATTTACCACTTCTTCTACACTACGATCGTGACCTAAGTGAATCACCTCACAACCAGTAGCCTGTATGATACGGCGCATGATGTTAATAGCAGCATCATGCCCATCAAAAAGGCTGGCAGCCGTTACTATTCTTACTTTGTTAACTGGAACGTATGGAGTCTGATCTTGCATTATGATATTCTCATTTTATAGTTTGCAAAATTACGAAAACGATAACGTAGTTCTAGCAGACCTCTATAAACTTTTACATTTATTTATAGTCAAATCATTATCATTGTAATCTTAAAAGCAAGCCCGATGAAGTATTTGTATTTCCCCATAACTGTATGGATTATTCTCCTTTCCTCTTGCACATCGCCAGACAATTCTGATAATATAGAAGACCTAAATGAATTCACCTATTTCCCACCTATCACAGGAACAAACTGGGAAACCACTACTCCATCTACTTTAGGGTGGAACACTCAAAAACTCAATGAACTCCATACCTTTCTAGAAACTAATGAAACGAGAGCTTTTATAGTCTTAGTAGATGGTAAGGTCGTGGTTGAGGAATACTGGAATAATGATTTACTAGGACAATCCTTTGATGTGAACAGCACATGGTACTGGGCTAGTGCTGGAAAATCACTTACCGCTACTTTAATAGGAATAGCGCAAGAAGAAGGTTTTTTAAATATAAATGATAAAACATCAGACTATTTAGGAACTGGATGGACCAGCATGCCACAGGCTCAAGAAGATTTAATCACCATAAAAAATCATTTGACATTAACTACAGGAATAGATTTTAATGTAACTAATGAAGATTGTTATGATCCATCTTGTTTTAATTATCTTGTAGATGCAGGAAATGAATGGTATTACCACAATGGAACCTACTTAATCACGCATGATATTCTGGAAGCAGCTACAGGAGTTACTAATAATGAATTTACAACTACTGCAATAAAAGATAAAATAGGCATGTCGGGACTTTGGGTTAATACCGCTCAATCCAGTAATTTATTCTTTAGCAATGCAAGAAGCGCAGCACGTTTTGGGTTACTTACCTTAAATGAAGGGACATGGGATGGAACTGCTGTTTTAGGAGACAGTAACTATTTTAACGCCATGATCAACACCTCACAACCTATTAATGAATCCTATGGTTACCTCTGGTGGTTGAATGGAAAAAACTCCTTAAGATTTCCAGGCTCTACAGCCACCATTCCATCTGCGGTAACACCATCAGGTCCTTCAGATATGATAAGTGCTCTAGGTAAAGATGGTCAGTTTATAGATGTAGTTCCTAGTTTAGACATGGTGGTGATACGCATGGGCGGTAGCTCTGCACAAGAGCCTGTTCCTGTTTTATTTCATGATGAGATGTGGTCTAAGCTCATGGAGGCTATGGAATAAAACCTCGCATTTACAAAAACAAATCTTTACCTATAATTAAGAATTGAAAATTCTATCTTCACACACGATATGAAGAAACTTATTTTTACATCTTTAGTTGTTCTACTTATCATACAACAGGCAACAGCTCAAGAAAATAGATTATTCCCTAAACAGCCTAATACAGCCGAAATCTATCACAACATAGAACGACTAGGTTTTCTAGGAACCGCACTGTACATCGCTGCACATCCAGATGATGAGAACACAAGGCTTATCTCCTATTTGTCTAATCATCGCATGGCGCGTACAGCTTACTTATCGCTAACTCGTGGCGATGGTGGTCAGAATTTAATAGGACCGCAATTGCGGGAACAACTCGGAATGATACGTACGCAAGAATTGTTAGAAGCTAGAAATATCGATGGTGGACAGCAGTTTTTTACTAGAGCAAATGATTTTGGCTACTCAAAACATCCAGATGAAACTTTTGAAATCTGGAATAAAGATGCCCTACTGGATGATGTCATTAAAGTCATTCGTGAGTTTAAACCTGATGTAATTATCAATAGATTTAATCACCGCACACCTGGAACCACTCATGGCCACCACACGGGAAGCGCGATGATCAGCATGGAAGCATTTGATAAAGCGGCTTCTAATTATAAAGTTCCTGGTTTAAACTTAGCACCATGGAAAACAGATCGTTTATTCTTTAATACGAGTTGGTGGTTTTATGGTAGTCGTGACGCTTTCGCGAAAGCGGACAAAACAAACCTTTTAGAAATAACAAGCGGCGAATTTTATTCATGGATTGGGAAATCTAATGGTGAAATTGCAGCGTTGAGTCGTAGTGAGCATAAATCACAAGGTTTTGGTAGTAGTGGTTCTCGCGATTCACAAACGGAATACTTAGAATACTTAAAAGGATCATTTCCAGATGATAAAGAAGACCTATTCTCTGGAATCAATACGACATGGTCACGCGTAAAAGGTGGTGATAAAATTCAAGACCAACTCACTAAAGTAATTAGTCAGTATGATTTTTATGATCCAGAAGCTAGCTTACCACAGTTGATCAAACTGCATAAAATGATCAGCGCACTGGATGACAAGCATTGGAAACCTATTAAACTGGCAGAGCTTGAACAAATTATTTTAGACATCAATGGAGTTTACTTATCAGCAACTACAAATTCACAACAAGTAACTGCTGGTCAATCGGTTCCTGTGAGTATAGAATTTACAAACAGATCCTGCATAGATATGGATGTAGAATTTGTCTGGAACGCAAATCTTCATGTAGAAAAAACAAAACGTACCATAGATGCTAAAACATCTGAACAGATCAACACTCCATTTAGTATTCCTGAAGAAGCTTATGCCACTACTCCATATTACCTAGTCAAGAAAGGAACTTTAGGAATGTATGCCGTGAGCGATCATATGCAAATAGGTTATCCTGAACTGCCTTTACAGTTTGGCGGTTATGCTCGTATTGATGTAGGCGACGGATTAGTAATTCAAAAGGAATTTACGGTACATTTTAAAACCACAGATCCAGTACGTGGTGAGATTCACGAACCGCTCCATATTGTTCCTGCGGTTGCGGTAAGTGTTCAAAATCCAGTATATATTTTTAAGAATAGTGAATCACAAAAAATTCCTGTAACTGTAAAGGCAAATGAGAATACGACTGCTGGAACGGTTGAATTATGTGGTCCTAACGAATGGAACATCACACCTACAACTATGAACTTGCCTGCTATGAAAAAGGGCGAAGTCGCAACCTATAACTTTAAAGTAACGCCACCAGATGGTGCTGCTCGTGGTTTAGTTTCTGGACTGGTTAAAATAGGTGGTGAAAGCTATACAAAAGAAGTAATTTCTATAGATTACGATCATATTCCAGACCAGCAACTGGTGCGTAATAATGAAGCGCAAGTCGTCCAACCTGGATTAGAAAATACTGCCCAAACCGTTGCGTATATCAACGGCGCAGGTGATGATGTTGCCACTGCCATTGAGGCGATAGGCAGCAAGGTATTCCGTTTTAATCCTGACGAAGTTCCTGCAGATTTATCTAAATACGATGCTGTAATGGTAGGAATCAGAGCCTATAACGTCGCTCCTACAGCAATGGCAGCACTGCAACAATCGCTAGATGGATACGTAAAAAATGGCGGTACACTCATCATGCAGTACAATACCAATCGCAGGATAAGCCCAGATGCATTAGGGCCATTGTCTATTACGCTTTCGCGAAAGCGAGTTACCGATGAAAACGCTGCTGTAACCATCCTAAATCCTAAACATCCACTATTGAGCACACCTAATCAAATCACAGCTGCTGATTTTGAAAATTGGGTACAAGAACGTGGATTGTATTTCCCTACGGAATGGGACAGCGCCTTCACACCGCTGTTAGGAATGAACGATAAAGGCGAAGAAATGACCAAAGGAAGTTTAATCGTCGCAAATTACGGGAAAGGTCACGTAGTTTACACAGGATTATCACTATTTAGAGAATTACCAGCTGGAGTAAGCGGTGCTTACCGTTTACTGGCTAATATGATAAGTTTAGGATCGCATGGAACAAGAATCAACACCACAGAAGAACAGCGATTCTAAACGCTGGAATAAGTGGTACATCATCGTTATAGCTGCAAATCTAATGTTTGCAGTCATTTTTTACATCATAACTGCCGTTTATGGAACTCATTGATTGGCTCATACTGAGCTCTACACTAGCATTCATCGTACTTTACGGTGTGTATAAAACACGTGGTAAACAATCTAGTGAACAATATATAAAAGGTGGCGATGCACGCTGGTGGACCGTAGGATTATCTGTAATGGCAACGCAAGCCAGCGCGATTACGTTTTTAAGTACGCCAGGACAAGCGTACACCGATGGATTAGAATTTGTTCAGTTTTATTTTGGGTTGCCTATAGCAATCATCATCATTTGTGTGACCTTTATTCCTATTTATCATAAGCTGAAAGTTTATACCGCTTATGAATTTCTAGAAAAACGGTTTGACTTAAAAACCAGATCACTAGCCGCTATATTATTTTTAATTCAGCGTGGACTAGCCGCAGGAATCACCATTTATGCACCAGCAATTATACTGAGTGCTGTACTGGATTGGGAATTGAAATACTTGAATATTATCATAGGAGTTTTAGTAATTATTTATACGGTTTCTGGTGGTACTAAAGCGGTAAACGTTACCCAAAAACAACAAATGATCGTGATCATGGCGGGAATGATTACTGCATTTGTATTGATCGTAACACAGTTGCCAGATAATGTGACCTTTGACAATGCCTTAACCATGGCTGGTAGTGCAGATAAGATGCAGATTTTAGATTTTGACTTCTCGCTAGAGGATCGTTATAATGTATGGAGTGCGATTTTTGGAGCTACGTTTTTAATGTTAAGTTATTTTGGAACAGATCAATCACAAGTACAGCGTTACTTGTCTGGGAAATCTGTTTCCCAAATGCGCATCGGTTTATTATTTAATGGATTGCTAAAAGTGCCTATGCAGTTCTTTATTCTTATGGTAGGTGTGATGGTTTTTGTATTCTATCAATTTAACAACACACCATTAAACTTTAATCCTGCGGCAGAAAAGGCCGTACTAGAAAGTCAATATGCCGCAGAATATCAAGAATTACAAGAACAACACTACTCTATTCTTGCTGAAAAGCAAGCCATGCAACGAGATTATGCTAAGAAACTTAACGGTCAATTCATCGCTCCTGAAGATAAACTAGAACGTCGTTTAGCCTTTTTTAGAATCAATGAAGAGCAAAATCGAGAAGCAGCACGCCAGTTAATTCAAAAAGCAGATGATGGTATTGAGACTAATGATAAGGACTTTGTCTTCATTCATTTTATACTCCATCATTTACCCAAAGGATTAATAGGATTACTACTTGCCGTCATTTTAAGCGCCGCGATGAGTTCTACCGCTAGTGAACTCAATGCGCTTTCCAGCACTACAGCAGTAGATATCTACAAGCGTTTTAAACATTCACCTGATAAGGATGATGATCATTATGTGCGTATGAGTAAATGGTTCACGTTGATGTGGGGAATTATCGCGATAGGATTTGCCAGTGTGGTATCATTATTTGACAACTTGATCCAACTGGTAAATATTATAGGATCACTTTTCTATGGGACTATTCTAGGAATATTCCTAGTAGCATTCTACTTTAAGAAGGTAAAAGGTCGTGCGATATTTATTGCAGCTTGTATTTCAGAAGCGGTTGTGATCATTTGTTATTGCGTAGATGAATTTGTTCCTGGCGTGAGTACATTACCATTTTTATGGTTGAATCCATTAGGTGCTTTGTTGACGGTTGGGCTATCTTGGTTGATTGAGACTGGAAATAAATCATCTCCTAACAAAGAGGTCTCGTATAACAGAGGTTTATAAAATAATTTTTTTAATGAAACATTATTATTACTCAGACGGCATTAGTGAGTTTGGTCCATTTACCTTAACGGAGTTAAAGACTAAAAGACTGCGTCCTGATTTTAAAATAAGAGTTGACGCCATTTCATTTACTGAATTAGCGTCCAATATACCTGAATTAGAATCGTTATTCAAAGCTCCTGCACCTGTTCAAAAGACTAAATACCAGCAAACCCATTATTATAAAAAAGAAGCCCCTGAAAATTCAAAACGCGATCAATTACTTCTTACCGTTCTAATCATTTGGGTTACCAGTCTTGTTTTAAACTTAATAGTAAGTTTCATTTTTAGAGATTCCATTTCATCTGGTATAAAAACAGAATATGTTATTATGGGCGTTATCAATTTATTAACTGCTGTTTTGCCTGTAATGATTGCGCTGTCTATTCAAAATAGAACTTTAAAAATTATCGGTATTATTATAGCTGCAATTCTCACCTTACGTTTTGTTTATGGTGCTGTTCAATTGATGACTTTTTCGTTTTAGTGCACAAAAAACCACCTAGTTTCCTAAGTGGTTTTGATAGTTACGCTTCTGCGAAAGCGTTAATATAAAGAGATCATTACATCTTAACGCCCCATTCTTTAAGGCTATCCATGTTCATTTTAACATAGTCATCATTACCAGCTGCTTTAGCTTTTTCTAGAGATTGTTTAGCTGTTGTTATGGCTGCTGTTGTATTTCCCATTTTTGCCTCTATCAATGATTTCTTGCGGAACATCCAGAACGCTTTAGGGTTCATTTCTGTAGCCTTAGTAATCCAGTCGTGTGCTTTTTCAAGGTCTTTTCCTGCGTCTAAGTAAAAAGAAGCCGCCTGGTAATAATCGTTTGCACCAGGACCTGCCATTACTTTATCTATACTGGCTTGGGTCTTAGTCTCTGTAGGAACCGTAAACGGAATCGCTACCATTGTATTCTCCCACATGATTTGTAAATGTGCACTGTCCATAGTTAGCTCATTAATTGCCATAGTAAAGCTTTCTTGAGCGTTTTTAAGTTTGTTAACCGGCACTGTTGCTGTTACTACTACTTTAGAATCATCCCAGTTTCTAGGTGTTCCCCAATTAGACGTATCATTATAAAGCATGATCTTCCAGTCTTTTTTTCCAGGTTTTGTAAAAACCGCATAAGAACCAGCTTTAACATCTGTTCCCGCAAATTGAACATCATCAGAAAATGTAATGGTAGAGTTTGCATTTGCACCAGTTCTCCACATTTTATCAAAAGGGACAAGGTTTCCAAAAATATCGCGATCTCTCATCGCAGGTCTTGAATACTCTAGAGTAACCTCTGTAAGTCCTACGGTTTGTTTCACCATTGCGCTTGGGCTAGGTTGTGGAGCGTCTATTTGTGCTGCAACTATTGTAGTTACAAATAATGACATAAATGCAAGTAATGTGTATTTCATGATATAGAATTTAATTTATGAATGGTAAAATAACAGCTTTTCAGAGACTCTATTTGTTATCATTTTCATAATAACTGAAGACTGTTAAAAAAGGAATTAAGCTTTGGCACTAGAGAAGAAAATCATTTTAACAGCAACAATTATAAGTATGATACCAAAAACTTTCTTAAGCAACTGTTGATTCAAACTTATAGCTACTTTAGAGCCAAAGTAACCACCTATAATAAAAGCTATAGCAATAAAAGGAACGTAACGCCAGTCTAGCTCATGTCCATTCTTGTGATAGGTATATGCCGCAAGTAAAGTAACTGGAACAGCCAGCACAGCTAGGCTCATTCCTTGTGCTTGATGCTGACTATAGCCTAGAAACCATATGGCTAGTGGCACCATAATCACGCCACCGCCTATTCCTATACTACCACTCAAAAATCCAGCAAGTAGTCCTAATATTACTAAAAGAATTATAGTTTCTAAAGTCATTTTCTTAGATTTCATAGTTATAATAAAGGAGCCCACAATCTACAAAAAGACTCTTTAAATTTGTTCATTTTATCTCGTTTAATCCAAAGATCTAAATGTACTTCTTCACAATATTCAAGATCGATTAAGAACTGATTATTAAGTTGCTCAGCGATTTCATGATCATAGATTAATGCATTAATCTCAAAATTAATATCAAAACTGCGATAATCCATATTTGATGTTCCTATGGTAGCAAACAGCCCATCTACGACCATCGTTTTAGCATGTAACATGCCGCGATGGTACCAGTGAACGTGTATACCGCTTTCTAGCAAATCTTCAAAATAAGATCGTGACGCATATCGTGCTGCCCAGCTGTCTCCTTTTTTAGGAACCATAATATGAATTTCTACACCACTACGCGCCGCGCTTTTTAAACTGGTGAGTATCGCCTCATTAGGAATAAAATATGGAGTTGTAATATATACCGTTTCCTCTGCAGTATTAATGGCTATGAAGAGTGCTTCCATGATATTTGCCCAGTCTGTGTCTGGACCACTAGCGGCTATTTGAACGGCTTTATTCTCTGGTAAAGTTATCTCAGGAAAATAATCTTTGTGAATATGGTACTGATCTTCTTGTTCTTTAATAAAAAACCAATTAAGCAACCACTGGGCTTGTAAACTTTTAACTGCATGCCCTTCTATGCGCAAATGCGTGTCGCGCCAGTAGTTACCGTTATAATTAATAGGTTCATTTACATAATCATCACTTATATTCACGCCACCTATATAGCCTATACTACCATCTATAATAAAAATTTTGCGATGGTTACGGTAGTTTGCTTTTCTTGTGAATTTTGAGAAAAGCACTGGCATAAAAGCCGCATGCTCAATACCAGCAGCAGTCATTTTATTCCTAGCCGCACGGGAAATATCACTTCCTACAGAATCATAGATCATTTTAACTTCTACTCCTCTATGAGACGCCTTTATTAATGCGTCTATGACTTCATTTCCTATATGGTCGTCACATATAATAAAGTACTCGAGATGGATATGATGCTTAGCTTTTTTTATGTCTTTAAATAACTGGTTGAATTTTGCTCGACCATTAATAAGCACTTGTAAATTATTGCTCAGCGTGAGTGGCGCTGCTTGATTATGTCGCAGGAGCTTGACCATTTTAAGCCGGTCTATCAGGAAGGTTTCTTCATATTTATCCAGATCATCATCTGAGATGTGCAGGCGCTTGTTCCAGTTATGGATCAGCTCGTTTGCATTGAGATCTTTGCGTTTAAAAATTTTGGACTTGCGGTAATCCAGACCAAAAAAGTAATAAATCCCTAAACCTAAAAAAGGTAAAGCCACCAGAAACAGTAATGATGATACCGTTTTACGCGGATTTTGATTACTACGTATCAAGAAAAATGCGGCACTTATGGCAACTATATAATTTGCGATAAGTAAACTCAAAAACCAGTTATTGAGTATCCAGTCCAGCATATTTAATCGTAGTAACCAGCTTCGGGAATTTCAATTTCATAGAGTTTTTTAGACTTATTATTAAGTTGACTCTCTCTTAACCACGGATTATGGATTTTTAATATCTTATAGTTGATGTTATTCGCTTTCGCGAAAGCGGCTAAATCATCAATCTCATAATCTACTTTAATCTTTCTAGTAGGCACTTGATAATAGTACTGCTCTGGCTCTATATGGAAACCAAAACTCTGTGGAGCTTTTAAAATTTCTTTTAAGGCTAGAATTCTAAACATATAACGACCCGTTTCTTGATTGAGTAATAAGTCGTAGTAGTCTGTAACCTGCTGGCGTTCCAGCTCTCTATTAACTCCAGCATTTCCTGCATTATAAGCTGCTGCAGCTAGTGTCCATGATCCCATGCGTTCTTTACTATCTTTAAGATATTTACAAGCAGCACGTGTAGCTTTTTCAAGGTGGTAACGCTCATCTACATTTGAGTTTACTTCTAGACCGAGTTCCTTTCCCGTAGTACTCATAATTTGCCAGAAACCACTAGCGCCTGCTGGTGACACGACATTATTCAAACCACTTTCTATAACAGCGAGGTATTTAAAATCGTCTGGAATTCCTTCTTCTGCGAGAATCGGTTCTATGATGGGAAAGTACTTTTTAGACTTTTTAATGAGCATAATCCCATTAGATTGCCAGTAGGTATTTACTAAGAACTCACGATCTGCTCGTTCTTTAATATCTGGATTGTGAAGTGGTACTGTTTCTCCTGCAAAGTCTAGGGTTTTAGGTAACTGTAAGGCATATACTCCATAATCACCTACTCGAGAAGATTCTTTAAGCTCTGAAACAGATTGTGGTTCAACCTCTGAAGGTCCTGAACTTTGTTGCACAGCACTCACGCCTAGCAATAAAACGACTACAATTCCTGCTCCTATTAATATCTTTTTCATGCGTTTTATATTTGGGTTAAATATAAAGGAATAGTACTGATTCTATAAGGGTTATTCTGAAATGATTTGAGCTAAGTTATCATTAAACCAGCGGAATCTATTAATAATCATAATATGTGTGCCGCCAGGAACAATGATGGCATCATTAATATATTTTATGGGAAAAATAAGATCGCTATCACCGTGTATATGTATAATGTTTTCTGGGGTTTCTTCTTGATCCCAGTTCACAATAGTGTGTAGTGCCCAATCTAAATATCTACTATCATTTACATCTAGGTATTTTTTATAAAGATCCAGCCTTTTAGGAGCAAGCCCAAAACTGTACTTCATTAAAGTTTCTATGTTCTCAAATAGACGAGTAGGTAATATTTTATGAATTCCCGTTTTTCTACTAAAGTGCATTCTTCTAGGGAACTCTTTATTATTTTTCACACTTGAAATAATAATAGTTTTTTGAACAGAGATTTGCTTTGCAATTTCTTGAACGATAACACCACCGAAGGAAACGCCTATAATCACTGGGTTTTCATGGTGTATTTGAGTAATTAAACGCGATACATAAACAGGTAATGGCTCTTTTTTTTCTGGAATAAGCCAGTGCATATAATGAACTTCAAACAGCTCTTCATTTAATTTTATATGTTCAAAAATTAAATCAGAGGCTGCCATTCCAGGCATGAAATAAACAGGAGTCATTTCAAGAATATATTTAGTATCAATGTTTTAACAAATGACATATTCTAATGAAAATAATAATAAGTTATATTTGCAAAGTTATAAAGAGTAATTTTTACGCTTTCACTAATTAACCTCAAAGTTGTAACAAACTTAAACCTTTAGTGAAGGAACCTAATGCATTTTTAGGTGTTAAAAAGAATGGACATGGAAACAACGACAACAATTGAAATTACTGATAATACTTTTTTACGCCAGTATGAGTGTGTAAAAGATGGTCAGCTTGCAAAAATTGAATATTCACAACAAGAACGCAAAATATTTTTAACTAAATTTATTATCCCTGAATCTCTAGAGGATGATGCTGATTTTAAAAACAAATTCTTAAGAGCTGTCTTTATCAACATAAGAGACGAAAAAGAAATTAAAGTTGTTCCCACGCATCCTAAGATCGCTGGTTTTGTGCGCAAAAACCGAAACGAATTCAAAGAGTTACTTCCCGTAGGAATCAGTATTTAATATTTAATTATTCTTATTCCACAGTTCTCGAGCAGCATCTAAGTCTGCTGGAGTATCTATACCTATACTAGCCTGATCTGTAACGATCATGCTTATTTTTTTACCATGTTCTATGTAACGTAAACATTCTATTTTCTCCTTTAATTCTAGTGGAGTAGCATCAGAGTTATAAAAATCGAGTAAAGCTTCTTTTCTAAAAGCGTAGATCCCTATGTGCTTATAAATAGGTACCGCTACTTCTTGTGATCTTCTATAAGGTAGCGGACTGCGAGAAAAATAAATAGCATTTCCTCTTAAATCTGTAATGACCTTAACATTATTAGGGTTTTGTATTTCTTGTTCTTGTTTTATCTCATGCATGAGTGATGCTAGCGCAATAGATTCTTTGGTATCATTCTTAAAGACCTCTAGTAATTTCTCTAAGTCTACTTGATTTGTAAAAGGTTCATCTCCTTGTACATTAATTATGATATCTGCTTCTATATGTTCCACAGCCTCTGCAATGCGATCACTGCCACAGTCGTGTTCTTTTTTACTCATAACAGCTTCACCACCATGAGCGACTATTTCTTTATAAATAATCTCACTATCTGTAGCCACTAGAACTTGATCAAACAGGCCCGTTTCTACAGTGGCTTCATAAGTTCTCACAATAACTGGTTTACCACAAAGATCTTGCAGGAGTTTTGCAGGAAAACGACTGGCTTCATATCGTGCAGGAATGACGGCTATTACTTTCAATAGGGTTGTTTTAAGAATTAGTTACAAGATTAATCAATTCTCTAGTACTGTGACCTGTTTTTCTTTAAATAAATCTACAATCACCTGAGCCGCTGGTCTTTGAAAAAGATACAGATTTCTACGTTTACCGTTTTTTAATTTGATGACTATAGAGTTGCGACTGACTTTTGCATTTACTTCCTTAATATTATCTTTATTAATTTGTGGAATTGCCGTTCCTTTATATAAACTCAGGAAAAAAACCACCAAACATAGTATTCCAAAAACTAAAAAGAAAAACGCAAATCCATCCTTATCTGATTTTAAATAAAAAACAGTCATAATAATGAAATTGCAAAACATAATAATATTCAAAAGCCATACTTGAGACTTTGCATTATCATCTATTAAAAACATGTTTTCCTGCTCGTCATAAGTAACAACAGAGCTCTTATTTTCAAAACGTTTTTTAAATGAAAAACTACTCATAATCTCTTAATAATTGAGTGGTAAAAAACTATAGTTCTCTCTTCGATTTACGGGAACATTTAGTCCTTCAAAATATGCAATCATAGAATCAGAAGTTTCATATGGATTAAGAATGAGGTTGCGGTATTTTCCGTTTTTAAGCTTTACACTTAATCGGTCTTCTTTAGTGACTAGCGTTTTAAAAACGAGTAATTCTTCAATAGAATTTAGCCTAATTCTATAGGCTGCACTACTTTTAAAAAAGTAGCAAAAAAGAAGAAACGGCACCGCAACACTAAAAGATCCAATCAAAAATCCTTTAAGAATAGAAATCCAGCCTTGCGTTTCAAAAGATGTTTGCAATAATAAAACCGACGATAATGGAGCTACTACAACTATAAACATTTGTATCAATCGATAATATGAAGCATTATCTATAATCACCAACTCATTTGTGGCATCATCTATAGATAATTGCGATGTTTTTCTACCTGGAAAGAATGACATAACCTCTTGGTTTTACTCTATCTGCTTTCGCGAAAGCGTTTTTTTCTTAAACAGCTTTTTATATAATTTCCTAATCGCCAGAAAAATCATGACCACGATTATGGCCGCAAAAACAGGCGCAATTAAAGAAAGAATACTTAAAATACTGCTCACACCAGCCTCAGCAGTACTTATGACTGGGTTTGCAAGACCGCCAGTAGTTGTTGTACTGGTTAATCGAGCTGCACCAGCGGTACTCGCTACGCCTGCAGCTGTTCCTCCACCAGCAATAATAGCGAGTGTCCATGTGTAAACTGGATCTAAATCACCCACCACACTTACCATAACTGCTGTTCCAGCTATGGCTGCTAGAGGAACTGTAATCGTGTCCAGTAAATTATCTACATAAGGAATATAGTATGCGACCAGTTCTACAAACGCAGCCACACCTAAAATAATAACAGCTGTTAAGCTACCTGCCCATGCCCAGTCTGCATTAAGTGGCACCACACCTATATAAGCTGCTATACTCAAGAAAAGTAAAGGAACAAAGACTCTAAAACCAGCACTGGCTGAGAGGCCTATCCCTAGACAAATACTGACAAATATTTCAAAATTTGAAGTGATCCATTCCATATTATTCTATAAAAAAGTCTTTATTGAAGCCTATAAGATACAAATTTGTTTTGGCACGCGTTACCGCTGTGTACAGCCATCTCAAATAATCTTTAGAAGGTCCATCTGGCAGGTAAGGTTGCTCTACAATCACATTTTCCCACTGTCCACCTTGTGATTTATGACAGGTAATAGCATAAGAAAACTTAACCTGTAGTGCGTTAAAAAACGGATTTGCTTTAATCTCCTTGTACTGTTTCCACTTAGGCAATTTAAGATAATCCATGCGCACTTCTTGATAGAGTTTATTAGACTCCTCATAAGTAAGTGACGGCGACTCAGACTCGAGCGTGTCTAGCAATAATACTGTTTCAAAGGGTTTTTCTTTTGGATAATCTACCATACGCACCTTAACCTCAGCAAATTTAAAGCCATAAATATTTTTAAAATTAAAAATCTCTAGGATTTCTACGATATCACCATTTGCTATAAAACCAGCGGCACTATTAGGTTTTAACCAGTGATAATTATTTTTTACCACCATGAGATAATCTCCTGAGGCAAGCTCGCTTTCGCGAAAAAGAATACGCGACCTAATTTGCTGGTTATATAAATTTGCTCGTTTATTAGACCTTACTATGATAGCCGTTTCCTCGTGACCTTGAGTATCATAAGCCGTTTGAATCGCTTCCATAATCTCATGCCCATCGATCAATCTATTAATATCAATAAATGGATCTACATCAAATTTAAAATCATAATCCAGTTCCTCAATATGATTTCTGATGCGTGTAGCATTTAATAAAATTCCAGAATCTTTTTCCTGTCTTTTTACTTCATCAAGCTCTACACAAGTAACCTGTTTTAAATAACGTCTCTCAAGTAGATCTGGCTCCAGTGCTGGTGAAACATCTAATTTTACTGGTGGTAATTGTGCCGTATCACCTACTATTAAAAGCACACAATTCACACCAGAATAAACAAATTCTATTAAATCATCTAGTAAAGAACCATTACCACCAAACATTTTATTCTCACTCGCCACATCAGGTATCATAGAAGATTCATCTACTATAAACAGTGCGTTGCGCCGTTTGTTTTGTTTTAAGGTAAATTCTACGTTACCACCTTTTCCCTGAGCCTTAGGATAATAGATTTCTCTATGAATGGTACTAGCCGTTTTATTACTATAACTGCTTATTACTTTTGCGGCTCTACCAGTAGGCGCCAGAAGAACACAAGTCATTTTTGCCTTCCATATATTCTTAACGATAGCGCTTATGAGCGTGGTTTTACCTGTCCCAGCATATCCCTTTAATAAAAACAAGGTGTTCTTATCTTTATCTATTACAAAAGAAGAGAGCTTTTCCAGCGCTCTATCTTGCTCAACCGTAGGTTGAAAAGGAAAATCTTTGAGTATAATTTTATAATATGCTGCTGCCGTCATGAATCATTGGTGAAAACCTGATGATAAACTTAAGGCAAATTTAAAATCTGACATTAGGAAGAGCCAAAAAATATTGTAGATTTGTTAGCTTTGAAAACTCATTTAATAATTTATTTCACATGATCGTTGCAATTATATTAGGAATAATCGTTTTAATAGGCCTTGCCATATTAATCAATAAAATTCCACGAAAATTCCATATCATTATTGTAGGTGTACTATTAGTCCTTATTGCTTTTTTTGGTTACAAGCTTTATAATTCTATTGCAGCACCTGTAAAGTTTGAAAAAGTTAAAGAAGAACGATACAAGCAAGTCATCTCACAACTCATAAAATTACGTGAGGCACAAAACGCTCATAAAACCATCACTGGTAAATACACAGATGACATTAATAAGTTAGCCCAGTTTGTAGACACCGCTCAATTTGCTCTTTTAGAGCGCAGAGATAGTTCTGTAGCAGACCGCGAGAAGAACAAAAGATTTGGTTTAGATGCAGATAGCGGTGGTTACTATAAAGAAATTGTGATCACAGATACCTTAGGATATAAATCAGTAAAAGACTCTTTATTCCAAAATGTAGAAATAACAACATTATTAGATTATGATTTCTCTGTTGAAGGTAAAAAAGTAGATGCTCCAGGAAAAATATCTTTAGAAACGGGTATTTTCTTTGATGATGATAATCCTATTAGTGTTTTTGAAGCTATTGCTCAAAAGAAAGATATCTTATTTGACCAGCCAGAAAGACTTTTAGAACAAGAACTAAGAACCAAAGCTGTAGAAGGTGTTACAGGTGAGAATATAGTAGTAGGTAGTTTAACAGAAGTTACTACCAGTGGTAACTGGCCTAGACAATATGCTTCAAACGAAAAGTAACATGTCTGAAGAACTTAAAAAAATGTCCGTCTTGATTCATCAAGATGGACTTTCTTTTTATATCTATTCCTCAAGTGGTGTACAAGATTTAATTTCTAAATCTTTTAAACACGAGTCTAATCCCATAGAAATACTACGAGAAATAGAAACAGCTTATCAAAATGAAGAGTTACTCAATCAACTATTTGAACAAGTAAGCTTAATCTATCATCACCCTATTTTTACAGGAGTTCCGGTATCCATTTATCATGAAGATCATGAATCAGATTATTTAAAGTATAATACCAGAATCCTAGAGACAGATATCATTAGTAATGATGATGCTGTACAATCTCTAGATTATAAAACGATTTACATCGCATACAGTAATATTAATAATTACTTCTTTGATAAATATGGTGACTTTGATTATTACCACTACACCACTTTAGCATTAAAGCAACATATATCGCTTGCGCAAAAAAATAACTCAATCATCATCCTAGACCTTAAAGAGTCTCATTTTTACATAAGCATCTTTGTAAATGGCAATTTAAGATTACATAACTGCTATCCTCAACAAGCTATTGAAGACATACTATACTACACCTTGTTTACTGCACAGCATAATCAATTAGATCCTGAAACCATGGAGCTTAAAATCCTTGCAAACACAAAAGAAAAAACACTCTACGATTTGCTATATACTTATGTGCGCCAGGTAAGCTATGTCACAGATGCTACTTCATATCTAGAAAAAATCTTATGCGTATAATATCAGGAATACACAAAGGCAGACGCATCCAAGCGCCTAAAAATCTTCCCGTAAGACCTACTACAGATATGTCTAAAGAAGCCTTATTCAATATATTGAGACATCGCACACACATTCCAGGTTCTCGAGTACTAGAGTTATTTGCTGGTAGCGGGAATATGAGTTATGAATTTGGTAGTCGTGGTGCCGCAAGTATTCTGGCGGTAGACCAGCACAAAGCTTGTTTAGACTTTATAAAAAAAACAGCTTCTTCATTAGAGTTACCTATAGACACTAATAAAGCCGATGTTTTTAGTTTCCTAGAAAAACACAAAGGTAACTATGATCTCATCTTTGCAGATCCACCTTACGGACTAGATGAAGCACAGTTCCATACTATAGCCACTATGGTGCAAGAGCAAGAATTACTTGCTCCAGGTGGAATATTCATCATGGAACATTCTAAGCACACAGATCTTTCAAGCCATTCATGGTTAGAAAGTTCTCGTAGATATGGTGGTACTGTTTTTAGTTTCTTTGAAAACCCAGATGAAGAGGAATAAGTTGAGAAAATAGATCGCTACGTTTAAAGACTCTAGAAAATAGACTTTATTAAAAAGTAAAATTTATAGTTAATATATACTCTACCCCATCAAATTAATATCGGCAATATTTTTAATTCTATTTCTTTCTAGGAAGGCATCAATGGTTTCAAAGTGTTCAATCACACGCTGATCTTTAAACTCAAATACTTTCTCAGATAAGCCTTGCAAGAAATCTCTATCGTGAGAAACGAGAATAAGTGTTCCGTCATAAGTAGAAAGTGCTTCTTTTAAGACATCTTTAGATTTAATATCAAGGTGATTAGTAGGTTCATCTAGAATCAATAAGTTTACAGGTTCCAGCAGTAACTTCACCATGGCAAGTCTGGTTTTCTCTCCACCAGAAAGTACACCTACTTTTTTCTCCAGATCATCACCGCTAAACATAAACCTACCTAAAATATTTTTAAGCTGCGTGCGCACATCACCTTGGGCTACTTCATCAACAGTTTGCCATATCGTTAACTCATTATCTAGTAAGGCCGCTTGGTTTTGAGCAAAGTAACCTACTTTAACATTGTGACCTAGTTGACAGTTTCCTTCTACATCTATTTCTCCTAGAATTGCTTTAATCATGGTAGATTTTCCCT
The DNA here is from genome assembly GCF_965660805.1 of Nonlabens sp. Classification (GTDB taxonomy): domain Bacteria; phylum Bacteroidota; class Bacteroidia; order Flavobacteriales; family Flavobacteriaceae; genus Nonlabens. The sequence goes on from NZ_CBFIBE010000010.1 coordinate 30,664, forward strand.
CACCATTACGACCTACAAAGGATACCTTTTCGCCTCGAGCGATAGACATACTAGCATTTTCAAAAACCACCTTATCCCCATAAGATTTAGACACCTCTTTTACCGTTACAGGATAATCACCAGAACGTGGTGATGGTGGGAAACGTAATTTTAAGGCAGATGTATCTACCTCATCAATTTCAATAATTTGTAATTTTTCAAGCATCTTCTCACGAGAATTTACTTGATTAGTCTTAGAATAAGTTCCCTTAAAACGTTCAATAAATGCTTTAGTGTCTGCAATGAACTTTTGTTGCTCTTGATAAGCTTTTATTTGATGCGCACGGCGGTCTGCTCTCAAGACTAGGTAATGAGAATAAGTAGCTTTATAATCATGGATTTGTCCCATGGTTACTTCTATGGTACGGTTTGTAATATTATCTATAAAGGCTTTATCATGTGAGATGACCATTACAGCATTTGCCTTATTAACAAGGAAATCTTCTAACCAAATCACAGATTCTATATCGATATGATTCGTAGGCTCATCAAGTAATATTAAATCTGGTTTTTGAAGTAGAATTTTTGCTAGTTCGATTCTCATGCGCCATCCACCACTGAATTCACTGGTCTGTCTGGTAAAATCTTCTTGTTTAAAACCTAGACCTTTAAGCGCTTTCTCTACTTCGGCATCATAATTTACCTCTTCTAGCGCATAGAATTTTTCTCCTAGTTCTGTCACCTTTTCTATGATGCCCATATACTCAGCACTTTCATAATCTGTGCGAGTAGTTAATGCTTCATTCAACTCATCCATTTCTTGTTTCATGGAAGTGATGTGTTTGAAAGCTTTGGCCGTTTCTTCAAAAACGGTACAATCATCTTCAGTAAGCAAGTGTTGTGGTAAGTATGCTATGACCGTATCTCCAGGAGTTCTTACATGACCACGAGTGGCTTTTTGCTCACCAGCGATAATTTTCATCATGGTAGATTTACCAGCTCCATTTTTACCCATTAGTGCTATTTTATCTGTTGGGTTAATGACAAATGAAACGTCACTAAAAAGTGTAGTTCCACTAAATTCTACGGCTATATTTTCTACGGTAATCATGATATTGTTTTTGCGGTGGCAAAAGTAGGGTTAATTACAATTTTAAATTAATTATAGATTAAAATTAGTCGTGCCCGACTAAGACAAAAGATCGCTGTCGCTGATAGACTAAAGAAGAAAGACATTATTAAGGAGTTTGAATTGCAGTGCTTTATAAGTTTTAAAATTTCATATATAACGTATCATTTTTGCTTTTCAATAGCAAGGTGTACTTTTTAAAAAATCTTATGAAGCGATGCTATCAGTAGATCTTATAGTATAGATAAAACTTTAATCGGACACTAATGGATTAAAATCTAAAGTGAATATGAAAAAATTACATAGGAATAAGACCACTATGCTCCGAGACATCATATGAAAGAGATTATTACATATTGAATTTATAAAGTCTTCATAAATAGTTTGTGACTTATAGCGATTTTTGATTTTTGATTGGAATTAAAAAAAAGCAGGTCTATAAGCCGGATTCTGTTCACCCGATATTATCGAGATTCTCTATCATTTATCTAGGATTACAATTGCTTGTAACCTCTATCTGTTTACCCTTCAGAATCGCACGGATCGCACTCAAGCTCTGATATACGCAACATTTCACCGTATAGAGTTTACCTGGTTTCACTACAGCTTAACCTGTACATTCTTTCTGTTGCACTAGTCCTATTACGCTTTCGCGAAAGCGAAAACACAACGACGGTCGTTAACCGTTATACTATCCTATGGTGTCCGGACTTTCCTCCTCGACTTTATCGAGGCGATAGAGCGACCTGCTACCACAAAATTACTTTATTTTATGAGATAGCTGTTGATAAATCTGTGAAATAATCTCTTATAATGATGAGTCAAAATATGACAGGCTATTATCTTTGAATCAATGGAGCCATTTATAGTATCTGCAAGAAAATATAGACCCGAGACTTTTGAAGACGTAGTAGGACAAAGCTCTATTACTAAAACACTTGAGAACGCTATAGCGAGTAATCACCTGGCACAAGCCTTACTATTTACTGGTCCTCGTGGTGTAGGTAAAACGACTTGTGCTCGTATTCTAGCCAAAAAAATCAATCAACAAAATGAAGAAGTAGACCCTAATGAGGATTTTGCTTTTAATATTTTTGAACTAGATGCGGCCTCAAACAACTCTGTAGATGATATACGTAGTCTTACAGAACAGGTGCGCATACCACCGCAAGTAGGAAGTTTTAAGGTGTATATTATAGATGAGGTTCACATGCTGTCTACTGCTGCATTTAACGCTTTTCTTAAAACGCTTGAAGAGCCACCTGCTCATGCTATTTTTATACTAGCCACTACTGAAAAACATAAAATCATACCTACTATTTTATCTAGGTGTCAGATTTTTGACTTTAAGCGCATTACTATTTCTGATATGCGCAACCACTTAAAACGTATTGCTGAAATAGAAGGTATCACTGCTGATGATGAAGCACTTCACATTATAGCTCAAAAGGCAGATGGTGCTTTAAGAGATTCCCTTTCTATTTTTGATAGAGTGGTCAGTTTTTCTGGTAAGAATCTAACCGTTCAAGCGGTAACAGAAAATTTAAATGTGCTCGATAGAGATACTTATTTTAAGATGACTGATCTTATCATAGAAAGCAACATACCACAGTTACTGGTAGATTATGATGTGATTATGTCTAAGGGTTTTGACGGTCATCATTTTATAGCTGGTCTTGCCTCTCATTTAAGAGATTTAATGGTGTGTAAAGATGAACGTACATTGCATTTACTGGACGTGTCTGATAAGGTTAAGGTGAAATATGCAGAGCAATCTCGCAAAGTAGACTTAAAGTTTTTAAGAGAAGCTATCAACCTAAGTAATGATGCAGATTTTAAATATCGTAGCAGTCGCAATCCACGACTTCATATAGAGTTATGTCTCATGCAACTAGCCTCCATCTTAACAGATGGAGAAAAAAAAAATGATGTAAACTACATCATTCCAGCTGCGCAGTTTACTAAGCAAGCTACAACTACTGAACAACAGTCTCTAGACCACAAACCTCAAAAAGTTACTACACCAGAACCCAAATCTGTAGAACCTGAGACCACAGCTACTGAACTCAACCAACCACCTGTAAAAGAAAAGGTTAAATTCATACAGGTTGAAGAAACACCAGAAGTGACAGCACCATCTAATGTCACTCAAGAATCCACAAAGGAAGGTGGCAACCCTATGGATGCAACGAATGCTCCAAAGAAATCATTAGAAGAAGCTCGTAAGAAGTTACTAGATCGCAACAAGAATAAAGTAAGTGGTCTTTCTTTAAAAGCTATTAGTGCAAAAAAAGCTCATGTAATAAAAACTACTCCAGATCAGGTGCAAGAAGATGCTTTACCTGAAGAACCGTTTACAGAAGAAAGTGCTCAAGAAACATGGGCTTCTTATGCAGTGCATTTACAGGAACGTGGTCAGCTTATCCTAGCTTCAATAATGGAGGCAGACACTCCTAAATTAAAAGGTAACAAACTAGTATTGCGCTACCCTAACCTATCGATGAAGGAAGATTTAGAAAAAGCACAAGGTCAAGTCTTAGAATATGTTAAAGCAGCGCTGAACAACTATAATATTGAATTAGAAATTCATGTAGATAAGACAGTTGAAAAAAAATATGCCTATACAGATCATGAGAAGTTCCTAAAACTAGTGGACAAAAATCCTGCGATAGATCTATTACGTAGGAGCTTTGATTTAGAGTTATAATACCTACTTATCATTCAAGTAACACATGTAATACCAAATTGAATTTATCTACAGGATTAAAAAAACAAAATAGCACACCATAAAAAAAAACCTCATTTGAGGTCTTTTTTTTATGCTATGAACTTCAAGTTACATCTTGTAAGCTACACCTAGCTGAAAATATCTATTATTAGCCTCATTATTTTCACCAAATGCTCTATCAAAAACGTTAGATAATCCATAACCATATCTCACGTCTACAGAAAAATTCTGTGAAAAGTTATACCCTAAACCACCTACTGCTGCAAAGTCATAGTTATAATAATCATTATTATCTTTTTGACCTACATTAACACCTACCTGTGGTCCTAATTTTAAAAACAATTTTTCACCTAGATTAATTTTTGTAAGAAGACCTACCTGTAACCAGTTTGTTTTTATTTCTACATAATCACCAGATTCAAGCTCTATGTCATCAGCCTTTGCACCAAGTGCAGAAAGACCAATTTCTGGAGAAAGGCTAAATGTATTATTCAACTGTATGTCTGCAAAGAAGTTTGCATGAAAACCAAAACGATTATCAAGATCTATATCATCACCTTCTAAAGAAGAATAGTTCATACCTATTCTAAAACCGTAATTAACAGGTGATTGTGCATAAGACAATAATGGCATTGCTATTAAGGCAACTAAAAGTATAAGTTTTTTCATTTTCATTATAATTAATTATACAAATTTAAATTACTCATTCATATCTTATTCAAAAGTTAATCAGACTTCTATTATTATCGATGATCAGCATTAAATATAGATTTAATGATACCATCAGCGAGCCCTATTTTAGGAACATAAATATTCTTTGCTCGACTCCATTTCATGGCACTCAGATAAATGCGACAAGCTGGTATAATAACATCTGCCCGATCTTGATTTAAGTTTAAATGATAAATACGTTCTTCATAAGTATATGATTGTAACTTTTCATAATAACTAGAAAGGTATAGATAAGATAATGGTTTACCAGATGACTTTTCACTTGATTTATAGATGTTATTAATGTTACCACCAGAACCTATAAGTTCAATTTTAGTAAAAGGTGCGCTAATTTCTTTAATCCAGTTTTCAGCCCCTGACCATAATTTTTTACTTACCATATCATTAAGCAATCTTACTGTTCCTATTTTAAAGGAACGCGATGCTTGCTCAACTCCATTTGCAAAAAGAGTGAACTCTGTACTACCACCACCTACATCTACATATAAGTACACCTTACGATCATCTATGATAGAGTGTAAGTTAGTCATAGCTATTATAGCTGCTTCATGAGAGCCGTCTATGATTTCAATTTCTATTCCTGTTTTCTTCCTAATGAGTTGCGCTACTTCTTTACCGTTTTGTGCTTCTCTCATGGCACTTGTTGCATAAGCTTTATACTTCTCTACCTTATGCACATCCATTAATAAGGAGTAAGATTGCATACTTTGTAACATACGGTCTATATTTACTTGACCTATGTTCTGGGTAGTAAAAACGTCCTGACCTAACCGTATAGGCACTCTAACTAAACTCGTTTTTTTAAAAACCGGTGGTTCATTTTCAAATAATTTTACAGAGGCTACTAATAGTCTTATAGCATTAGAACCTATATCAATAGCGGCATATTTATGAATTTTAAAGCTCATACTTATAATTGATTTTTATAGTACTCATAAGTAGCAAATTGAGACCTGATTTGTTCCTTAGTTTTAGGTACATAATTATTAAGTTGATTTGAACAAATTTCGCGAGCTTTTACATTATCAGCCCAGCATATATCTAGTGTTTCCAGAATCTCTTTCTTTACGTTTTCATCATAAATAGGACAGGCAACCTCCACACGATTATCTAGATTACGTCCCATCATATCTGCACTGGAAATAAAAACTTCAATAGCTCCACCGTTATTAAATTGATAAACTCTAGGGTGTTCTAAATATTTATCGTCTATACTTATGACTCTTATATTTTCACTCATTCCTTCTACTCCAGGAATAAGACAGCATATTCCACGCACTATAAGTTCTATTTGTACACCTGCGTTTGAGGCCTGATAAAATAGATCAATCATTTTAAAGTCAGAAAAGCTATTCAGTTTCATTCTTAGATGTGCTTTTTTGCCCGCTTTCGCGAAAGCGATCTCACGACGAACCCTACTCTCAATACCATTTCTCAAGGTATGAGGAGAAACTAATAAATGTTTATATCTATATATTTTATAGTTCACCTCAAAGAAATCAAATACCTTATCGACTTCTTTAAGGATCTTTTTATTTGCTGTAAACAAGGTATAGTCTGTGTAGATTCCTGCTGTTGCTTCATTAAAATTACCCGTAGAAATGAAGCCGTACCGTATCATTTTACCTTTCTCTTCTCTAGAAATTAAGCAGGCTTTACAGTGTACTTTAAGACCTGGAACGCCAAATATGAGCTTAACGCCTTCTTCTTGCATTAACTCTGCATAATTGATATTTGCTTGCTCGTCAAAACGTGCTTGTAATTCAATAGAGACTGTGACTTTCTTACCGTTTTTTGCTGCATTAATGAGTGAGGCAGCTATTTGGGAAACTTCAGCAAGTCTATAAATAGTAATTTTTATATCCTGCACTTTAGGGTCAAGAGCAGCTTCTCTCAAAAATTTAATAGTATTTGAAAAAGTATGGTATGGAGCATATTGTAGAATATCTTGTCGAGAAATCATCTCCAGTAAACTACCTCTCATGGAAATTCCCTTAATAGGAAGCGGTGTTTTCTTTTCATAAAGTAGATCTTTTCTACCTAAAGATGGGAATTTTAAATAGTCTCTTCTATTATGATATCTTCCACCAGGGATTATAGAGTCTGAGTCGTCTATTTCTACTTTACTCATTATAAAACGAAGTGTATCTTGATGAATAGATTTATCATAAACAAATCTTACGGGATCACCGTCTTTACGGTCTTTAACACTTCTACTTATCTTTTCTATTAGGCTCTTTTTAAGATCTATATCTATATCTAGTTCAGCATCTAGTGTCACCTTAATCATGTGAGCTTCAAGATGATCATAGTCAAAGATGTTAAAGATGTAATGCATTCTATCCCTGATCAGATCATCTAAGAGGATAATATACTGTTTATGGTCATTTTCTATTGCTGGTAATTCTATAAATCTACTAAGTGATTTAGGAATTTCTATAAGGGCATGTTTTACAGGTAAGGTTTTATCTTTCATCACCATGCGCACTGCTAGGTAACCTAGTCCATCTCTTAAGCTAGGAAATTCAGTATCTTCATTAAGCATTATAGTAGCTAGTGCAGGACTTACTTCGTGGTTAAAATAGCTTCTTATAAAATCTTCATGTTCTGGTAGAATTTCTGTTTCATCTACTATAATAATATTCTCATTTTTAAGCTCTTCTTCTAATTGGTTCAAGATTTCAAAACTTCTTCCTTGATCCACAATCACCTCAGCGGTAATTTTTTCAAGTAAATTTGCTGCTGCTATTCCTCCTAGAGATTTTTTTGCATTTTTTCCAGCTCTTAAAATACGTTTTATAGTCGCATAGCGTACTCTAAAGAATTCATCTAGATTGTTTGAAAAAATACCGAGAAACCTAAGTCGTTCAATTAATGGTACGTTCTTATCTGAAGCTTCTTGTAAAACTCTATTATTAAACCTTAACCAGCTTAATTCTCTATTGAAATATTTTTGACTCATTTTAATTTTTTAGGAAATAAGTGAGAAATTGTTTGCCCTTTTTTAATATCCATCCAGTTATCTGAATTAAACTCTATGATAACTACTCCTGTGGTAGGTACATTATTAAAATACTGATTACCTAGTTTATTTACTAGATCCGTAAGACCATGGTTATGTGAAAAAAGCATTAATGTATCCACTTCATTAGGACAATTAATAATAGATTGAAGAAGATCATCTCCATCAAATGTATATAACTCGCGTTTAAGTTGAAAATTTGATAAAGAATAATCTACATATTCTGAAATAATAGTGGCCGTCTGTAAGGCTCGGGCAGCGGTGCTGGACCATATTGCATCATAAGACAATCCCATTTCACTTAATGCACAACCTATTAAATGAGCATCATTTATACCGCGTTCCAGTAGCACACGATCGTGATCTCTTACTTTTAAATCCCAACTAGATTTACCATGTCTAACTAAAAGTAATTTTTTCATGGATTAAGGTGCTAGTCTAGTTATCTTCCATGCACTATCCTTTATTTCATAAGTGTACCTGTCATGTAACCTATTAGGCCTGCCTTGCCAAAACTCTACGGAAACCGGTGATACGCTATATCCACCCCAATGATCTGGCAAAGGAATTTCTTGATCCTTGAACTTTTCTTCAAAAGACTTCAATCGCTGTTCTAAATAAGCTCTAGAAGGCACAGATGAACTCTGGTCACTTGCCCAAGCTCCTAACTGGCTACCTCTGGGGCGCTGTTTAAAATAAGCTAAAGATTTTTCTCTGGAGACCTTAGAGACTAAACCTTTAATTATAACTTGCCTTTCTAAAGCTGGCCAGAAGAAATGTAATGAAACTTTATTATTCATCTCCATGGCCTTACCCTTTTCAGAATTATAATTAGAATAGAAAATAAAACTGCCATGATCTATCTCTTTGAGTAAAACGATTAGAGTTTTAGGAAAGCCGTCTGTACCTATCGCAGAAATCCCCATTGCATTTACTTCATCAACTGACACATGTTCTCTAGCCTCTGTAAACCATATATCGAACAATTCATAAGGGTTAGAAGGAAGTTGCTCTTTATCCAGAGCTCCTTTTTCGTAGTTTTTCCTTAAATAATGTAAATCCCTTTGCATATAAAATGTTTACTGCAATTTACGGCAAAATGAAATTACATTTAAATGATAAAGATTAAAGATATGTCAAAAATCAGGTATCAATTACATTGAAATGGAAAACCTATTTTATCAAAGAGCTTTGATCTAAAACTTTACAAGCGGTGTCATACCCAATAGTAAATATTTCACGAAGAGACCTTAGACTAAATAAGCCGTATTTATGGAGATTATCAGGTTCGATCAACAGGTCAGCTTGATGAAACTTTGCAGCATCGCGATGATACTGATTAATAGAATAAGCACGTCCTGCCACATCATAAGAGTGCTTCATTTTTCTATCTAAGATTTCTATTTTATTCACATAGCTACCTATTTTAAAATCACAATCGTCTAATAAATCTATAGGGAAATTATTAAGCACTCCACCATCTACATAAGTGTTATTACCAATGTTCACAGGAGTAAAAACTCCAGGAAAAGCAGCACTGGCCAGAATAGGTAGATATAGCTCACCTTTATCAAACACTTTAGAGCTAGCATTATTTAGATCTGTTGCGGTAACTACTAGTGGAATACTTAGTGACTCAAAAGAATCCTGTGGAATAAAGGAATTCAAATGATTCATAAAAACATTTGATTTTATAAATCCTGGCTGACCAAAAGCAAATTTACTAGGCGAAAAAAGGTTTGAAGATTTAAAAAAATCATAAATAACCTCATCTTCTAAACCAGCTGCATAAAGCACACCTATTAAAGCGCCGGCACTTGTTCCAGAGATTTTAGAAATTTGAATATTCCTTTCCTTTAATGCTTTAATAACTCCAGCGTGAGCAATTCCTTTTGCACCGCCACCTGAAAGCGCTAACCCTATTTTCATAGTTGAAATTTAATAAAAAAAGCCTCACTACAAAAGTAGTAAGGCTTTTTGTCGGGGTGGCAGGATTCGAACCTGCGACCTCCTGCTCCCAAAGCAGGCGCGATGACCGGGCTACGCTACACCCCGAAATAGATCATCTATTATTTAGAAAATTGCGGAGAGACAGGGACTCGAACCCTGGCGACGGTTGCCCGTCGACAGATTAGCAATCTGCTCCATTACCACTCTGGCACCTCTCCTAAATAAAAAGAACTGAGCCCTTGTTTCCAAAAGCGGATGCAAATGTAAACCTTCTTTTAATTACTACAAACAAAATTTACTGTTTTTTCCATCTTTTATTCAGGGTATTCTATCCTCAAATGATATATACTTGCTAACTTCTTTTTAATCACGGACTTGATGATTTCAATTTGTTTAAAAGTAATATCAGCATTAATGAATTGCTTTTCATCAACTTGTTTGTTTATAATTTTATCCACTAAATTATCTATAGTAATGGAGGTAGGCGATTTTAAGCTTTTTGAGGCTGCTTCTACACTATCTGCAATCATAAGAATGGCAGTTTCTGGACTAAATGGTTTAGGACCAGGATATTGATAATTTACAATATCTATATCTGGATTATTAAGTTGAGCTTTCTTATAAAAAAAATAAACTACCGAGTTACCATGATGCGTTCTTATAAAATCAATTATTCTATCTGGTATTTTATTTTTTTTTGCTATTTCAATCCCTTTGATAGTGTGGTTGATTATAATAGCTGCACTTTCTTCAGGATCTAAATCATCATGAGGATTAATACCGCTACCTTGATTTTCTGTAAAGTAAGTAGGATTCACCATTTTACCAACATCATGATACAAGGCTCCTACTCTTGTTAACATCGCATTTGCACCAATAGCATTTGCAGCTGATTCAGCAATATTTGCAACATTGAGAGAATGATGAAATGTACCAGGAGCTTTGTTTGAAAGTTCTTTAAGAAGTTTAGAATTTGTGTCTGACAGTTCCAATAAAGACACATCACTAACTAAACCAAAAACCTTTTCATATAAATATATTAAAGGCCAAACAAATAGCATGGCTAATCCACATAGAATAAAGTAACTAATTTTTTGCCATTCCCAACCTGTGACTCCTCCTTGATTGATCGCATAAAAAGCGAAGTATGCAATTATATATATGAGTACTATCTGACCTACTGTTATAAATAAATTAGCTCTTTTATAAATTTCAGAACTGGAAAGAATAGTTACAATTCCAGCAATTATTTGAAGGAATAAGTATTCCTCTGCATAAGGAACAATGAAGCTTAAAATTAAAACAGTAATTACATGAGTGAACAAACCTACCCTAGCATCAAAAAAAGCTTTCAAAATTAATGGAAGCATACAAACAGGAACTATATAAGTGTAAGAAGTGTCTAAATTGATTAACAGAGTGGTTAATAGAATGATCGACAAAACATTAAAGAATACAAAAAGTAATTTTCTGTTATTATGATAAATACTTGGACGATATCTATATAAAAATAAGGATAAAATTAAAAAGCTTAACGCCACCAGAATTGTGTACCCCATCAATCTCCAGTAGTACTGAGAATCTGTCCATGTTTGAGACTGATATGTTTCATTTAGAGTCATTAATACCTGATAACTTTCTCCTTCCACGATTTCGCCTTGAGCTATAATCCTAGAACCTAATGGCACAAATCCTCTTGTAGGAAGCACTTTACTCACCTCATCATCTATAATATTACTAGTAAGTATTTCATTATAGGAAATGTTAGGTTTAAGATTTTTAAGTAGTGTTTTTTCCAGCCAATAAGTATTACTGAATGAAGAATAATCAACTAGCTCAGTGATATAGCTATTAAGATTCTTAGGGAACAATACATCCTGATAAGAGACTTCTTGAAACCCATCATCCATCTGAATGAAGATTTGCTGTGAAGAGCTAATATTTAATCGACTTTCTGTGTAAAATTTCTTGTAAAAATCATTTATTACCTTATTTATAATCAACAGATCTTTTTCTTGCGCAACTTTATTTACAGAGTCCTTTGAAACTGAGGTATATTCAAGGACAATAGATTCATAAACACGAGAAGAAATATCAGAATCAAAATCGAAATAATTAGCCGCATTATTTTTAATGGCCTGAATTTCAACATTAATGGCTTGCTGACTTTTTTTAATGGGAAAGGGAAACGGAGCATATAACGTTTCATACTGCCACGGCTCACCCTGCTTAAAATCGTATTTGAAACGATCATTTTTAGGAAAGAGATATATGGTAAGAATAGTTGCTAAGAGGACAAATAGTATGCGAATTAGAACGTCTTGATTCTTATAAAGAAATAGCTTTTTTTGCATTAATTACAAATTAACAATTTACTAATGAGTTACCATAAAAGTAAACTATAAATTTAAGAAGAACCATGATAGACATCTCAACATTGTATGTTTCTGTGGATTTTATACGCTGATTATTGTTTATTTTCGCTGCCAAATAGAATTTGATGAAGAAAGTAGTAATCGTTTCATATGCAAGAACGCCCATAGGAAGTTTTATGGGTAAATTATCAACAGTTCCTGCCACTACATTAGGAAGTACTGCTATTAAAGGAGCGTTAGAGAGAATCTCATTAAATCCATCTTTAGTGGAGGAAGTTCTTATGGGTAACGTAGTTCAAGCAGGAACTGGCCAAGCTCCGGCAAGACAAGCGGCACTAGGCGCTGGGTTATCAGAAAACGTTCCTTGTACAACCGTTAATAAAGTTTGTGCTAGTGGTATGAAAACGATCATGATGGCTGCTCAGGCAATAGCTTGTGATGATAAAGACATCGTGGTTGCTGGAGGAATGGAAAACATGAGCATGATTCCACATTACGTGCACATGAGAACTGGACAGAAATTTGGTCCCGCTGAACTAATCGACGGCATGCAAAAAGATGGCCTTGTAGATGCTTATGACCAAAATGCTATGGGAGTTTGCGCAGATATGTGTGCTAAAGAGTATGAGTTTAGCAGAGAAGATCAAGATGCTTTTGCGGTGCAATCGTACGAACGATCTGCTCAAGCTTGGAAGGATGGAAAGTTCCATAAAGAAGTTGTGCCGGTTGCTGTACCACAAAGACGTGGTGAGGCAATCATAGTGGATCATGATGAGGAGTATTCTAATGTAAGAATGGAAAAAATCCCTTCTCTTAGGGCTGCTTTTACTAAAGATGGTACTGTTACTGCTGCAAATGCCTCTACAATAAATGATGGAGCTGCTGCCCTCGTACTCATGAGCGAAAATAAAGCCAAAGAATTAGGATTAAATCCAATCGCAGAAATCATAGGTTATGCAGATGCAGCTCAAGAACCTAAATGGTTTACTACAGCTCCTGCAAAAGCTCTTCCACTTGCATTAAGTAAAGCTGGAATTTCTCAAGATGATGTTGATTATTTTGAGTTTAACGAAGCTTTCTCTGTGGTGGGGCTAGCAAATATGAAAATCTTAGGGCTTCAAGATGATAATGTTAACGTTTATGGTGGTGCTGTTTCATTGGGTCATCCTTTAGGTTGTAGTGGTGCCAGAATTGTAACCACATTATTAAGTGTCTTAGATCAAGAGAATGGAACTATAGGCGCTGCAGCTATTTGTAATGGTGGCGGTGGAGCTAGTGCGATAATAATTAAAAAAGTATAACTCAATTAAATGAAGTACGGGATTTGCCCTATTTCGGTGGCGCCAATGCGTCTAGAGGCTAAGGATACCAGTGAAATGGTTTCTCAAGTTCTTTATGGTGAATATTTTAAAATCATCGAAGAACGTAAAAAATGGGTCAAAATCAGACTTGCACATGATTCCTATGAAGGCTGGGTAGATGTTAAACAGGTTTTTGAAATTGAATCTGAGTTATATCATCAAATTGATGAGTCTGAACAGCATTATGCTAAAGATTTAATAAGTCATATTACTCATCACAACGAATCATTAAGTACCATAACTCTGGGTGCTCAAGTTTCTACAGCACGAGTTATAGCAGACACTTATCAGCTAGAGAGTACTTCAGGAACAGATAAAGCTGACTTGATTAATAATGCTTTATTGTTACTTAACACTCCTTATTTATGGGGAGGAAGAACTCCATTAGGGATAGATTGTAGTGGTTTTACACAATTAATCTATAGATTAAGTGGATTTAAACTTCTAAGAGATGCTAGTCAACAGGCTACTCAAGGTGAAGTATTAAGCTTCATAGAAGAGGCAGAAGAAGGTGATCTTGCTTTTTTTGACAACAATGAAGGTATCATCACTCATGTAGGTCTAATCATGAGAGATAACTACATCATTCACGCTCATGGTAAAGTTAGAATTGATCGACTCGATCAAAGTGGTATTTTTAATGTAGAAAGACATTTACACACCCATAAATTGAGAGTGATTAAGAAGATTATGTAACAAAAAAAACCTGCAGATTGCAGGTTTTTTTTTGTTTCGTTCATCATTTTAACTTAGAGCTTAGCCTTCATAGCAGCTAGCTTTTCATCCATATTTAAAGCTCCATATAAACTAATTAAAGTATTTATTATAGGTTTATTTTCAGGTTTTAATTCATGAGCACCTTCATAAGACTCTGTAGCTTTGTTATAAAAAGACTGCTGCTCGTCATAAGTTATTTCTTTGGCGTTACCTTTCTCAATGTAAGCCAATCCTAAGTTTGCTTTAGATACAAAGTTATTAGGATCTAATTCAATACTTGATTTATAGTAACGGATCGCTTTATCATATTCCTTTTTATCAATGGCAGCCTGGGCGAGGTTATTTAACACCTTAGGATCGTCTATATCTTCTGATAAACTTCTAACAGCTTTCTCATAATCGTCCATCATACCTAAGGTTAAAAAAATATCAGCCTTAGCAGCTATTAAAGACATGTCATTAGGATATTTTGAAATCGCACCATTGTAAGTTTCTTTCGCTTTTTCTAAGTTACCAGACTCTTTTTGAAGCCAAACTAAATTTGACACTACCATTCCTAATAAAGAAGGAGTTTTAGATTGTGTAGGTTTCAAATGACTACCTGTTTGAATAGAAACATTTCTAAGTGTTTCAGAAGGAAAAACTTCCTCTTGATTTGTTTCTTTATTAACAGCAATAAAAGTAGTTTTCTGACCTGTGTAACCTTTATCTAGAAGCTTTTGAAATGAATCCTTGGCGATATCAAAATTACCTGTTTGATATGACAGAACAGCTAAGCTATACAACATAGCCATATCCTCTGGCGAGTCTTTTACTAATGTTTTTACTATATCTAAAGCGATACCAGGATCTTCTACAAGTTTTTCATTTGCAATTTGTAAAAAACTTTGATTGATATAATTACTAACCTGTTCCGTTAATATAGGATTTTTATACCCTAAATCCATAGCCTTATTAAATTCTTCGCGGGCTGAATAAGCGTCTTCTAAACTAGGCTTCTGGGCTCCAGTAACATCTATCAAATATGCAGCTTTATAGAAACTATATTGACCTTTATACTTTTCTTCTAAGTCGCTTTCATTAATAGATTTAAAAATCTCCATAGCCTTAGGTATGTCTCCTACCTCTACAGCTTTTTCTATTTTCTTCATTTCTCTTTTCTGCGCAAAACCTAAAGCAGTTATAGCAAGAAATAGAATTGTTAATCTAATTTTCATTGTTATATATTTTTAAAAAATTATTCTTCGCTATCATCATTTGCAACAGTCGCGCCAGCATCTTCACCTTCAATTAAAGTTTCATCGTCAGCATCATCTTCTTGAGCAACCTTAGCAACAGCGGCAATAGAATCGTTTCCTTTTAAGTTAATTAAACGTACACCTTGCGTAGCACGTCCCATAACTCTTAAGTCCTTTACATCTATACGTATAGCAACTCCTGATTTATTAATAATCATCAATCCATCATCATCAGTAACATTTTTAAGAGCTACTAGTCCACCTGTCTTTTCTGTAACCGAAATGGTTTTTACACCTTTTCCACCACGATTGGTTTCTCTATAGTCCTCAAGACTGGAGCGTTTACCATATCCTTTTTCAGATACTACAAGAATGTTAGATTCCATATCATTTACGGCTACCATTCCTATTACTTCATCATTATCATCGGCAAGTCTTATTCCACGTACACCACTGGCATTTCTACCCATAGCACGAGTTTTAGCTTCGTCAAAACGTATCGCTTTTCCACTCTTAAGTCCGAGCATCACGTGGCTATCACCCGTTGTTAGTTTTGCCTCTAACAGCGTATCTCCTTGACGCACGGTAATCGCGTTAATACCATTAGTACGTGGTCTAGAATATTGTTCTAAAGATGTTTTCTTAACTACACCTTTCTTAGTACACATAATCACATAGTGACTATTAATATATTCCTCATCCTTAATATCTTGCGTACAAATAACCGCTTTTACTTTATCATCTGGCTCAATGTTAATTAAGTTTTGGATAGCACGTCCTTTAGAGGTACGACTTCCTTCAGGAATTTCATAAACACGCATCCAGAAACATTTTCCTTTTTCTGTAAAGAATAGCATATACTGGTGATTAGTACCTACAAATATGTCTTCTAGGAAATCTTCATCTCTTGTAGTACTTGCCTTCTGTCCTACTCCACCTCTATTCTGTGTTTTATACTCAGTTATAGGTGTTCTTTTAATATAACCTGCATGAGATATGGTAATCACCACTTGCTCATCAGCAATCATGTCTTCAATAGAAAGATCACCACCAGCATATTCTATTTGAGATCTTCGCTCATCGCCATATTTCTCTTTAATTTCTACAAGTTCTTCTTTGATGATTTCCATACGACGTTCTTTCTTTGCAAGAATGTCTTTTAGGTCTGCAATAGTAGCAACGAGGTCTTCATATTCAGAACGCAGTTTATCTTGCTCTAGTCCTGTAAGCTGTCTCAATCGCATTTCTACGATCGCACGAGCCTGAATTTCAGAAAGCTCAAAACGCTCAATTAATTTCTGACGAGCTTCCTCTCCATTTTTACTACTTCTTATTAAGGCGATTACCTCATCAATATTATCTGATGCGATAATTAAACCTTCTAATATATGTGCTCTTTCCTCTGCTTTGCGCAATTCAAAATTAGTACGTCTTACGACTACATCATGTCTGTGTTCCACAAAGTAGTGAATCATCTCCTTAACATTAAGTAGTTGAGGGCGACCATCTACTAAAGCAATATTATTAACGCTAAAAGAAGACTGTAAAGCTGTATGCTTATAGAGTTTATTAATAACAATGTTAGGGATTGCATCTCTCTTGAGAATATAAACAATACGCATTCCCTTACGGTCAGACTCATCTCTGATCATAGAGATCCCTTCTAACTTTTTCTCGTTAATAAGGTCTGCCGTTTTCTTAATCATATCGGCTTTATTTACCTGATACGGTAATTCATCTACGATAATACACTCACGACCTTTCACCTCTTCTAATCTAACGCGACCACGTATTTTTACACGACCACGACCAGTATGCATGGCATCTTTAACGCCATCATACCCATAAATAATTCCACCTGTAGGGAAATCTGGAGCTTTTACATGAGTCATTAACTCATCAATCTCTATGTCATTATTATCTATATAGGCAACCGTTCCATCTATAACTTCTGTTAAGTTATGTGGAGGCATATTAGTCGCCATACCTACAGCAATCCCTGAAGCTCCATTAACAAGCAAGTTAGGAATACGAGTAGGCATAACAGTAGGCTCATTTAACGTATCGTCAAAGTTGAGTTGTGTATCTACAGTTTCTTTATCAATATCGGCAAGGATTTCTTCAGAGATTTTACGCATTCTAGCCTCTGTATAACGCATGGCAGCAGGTGGATCACCATCTACACTACCAAAATTCCCTTGACCATCCACGAGCATATAACGCAGAGACCACTCTTGAGCCATACGCACCATAGTATCATATACAGATGTATCACCATGTGGGTGATACTTACCGAGTACCTCTCCTACGATTCTTGCACTCTTTTTATAACCTCTATTAGACAGTACGCCTAATTCATACATTCCATAAAGAACACGTCTATGTACTGGTTTTAATCCATCTCGCACATCTGGCAGTGCTCGTGACACTATGACTGACATCGAGTAATCGATGTATGCTGACTTCATTTCATCCTCGATATTAATCGGGATTAACTTTTCTCCATCTGCCATATAAAATATCGTTTAATTTATCTTTTTTAATAATATGCAAGCAATTTAATGAAAAACCTAGTCTTAATAAGGCTTTGACAGCCATTTTGAGTTGTTTTTATTAACATATCTTCTACTATTATGTGGATAAGTTTAATGCTGTATTAAATAGATGACTAAGTGACTGTTTATGACTCGCTTTCGCGAAAGCGAGATCTAAAAAACCATCATTTAACAAAATGGTATACCTATTGAACACATAGAATTCATTACATTTAACTCAAAGAAGTAATATGGACGATAATTTTTCACCGAGAGTCAAAGACGTGATAGCTTACAGCAAAGAAGAAGCGCTAAGGCTAGGACACGATTTTATAGGAACAGAACATTTAATGCTGGGATTGTTGAGAGATGGAGATGGTAAAGCAATCGATATTCTTAATAATTTAACGGTAGACTTAGATCACTTGCGCCGCAAGGTGGAAATTCTAAGCCCCGCAAACCCTAATACACAAGTAGCTGCAAACGAAAAGAAAAACCTGCACCTCACCAGACAGGCTGAGCGCGCATTAAAAACTACTTTTCTAGAAGCAAAACTTTTTCAAAGCTCCTCGATTAATACCGCTCATTTATTATTATGCATTTTGCGTAATGAAAATGACCCTACCACTAAATTACTTAATAAACTTAAAGTAGATTATGACGGCGTTAAAGAAGAATTTAAGAGCTTATTATCTCAAGAAGATGGCTTTACTGAAGATCCTATAGAAGGCGCTTTTAATGATGGTAATGACTCTGGAGATGATCTTGCTGGAGATGATAAAGAGAATTTATTCTCTCCTAGTAGCAGTAGTAGCTCAAAAGGTAATAAAAAAAGTAAAACGCCTGTTCTGGATAACTTCGGTAGAGATTTAACTAAAGCTGCTGAAGATGGAAAACTAGATCCAGTGGTAGGCCGTGTAGAAGAGATACAGCGTGTCTCTCAAATTTTGAGCCGCCGTAAAAAGAATAACCCATTATTAATAGGAGAAGCTGGAGTAGGTAAAAGCGCTATAGCCGAAGGTCTTGCCCTACGCATAGTAGAACGCAAGGTATCTCGTATACTCTATGATAAAAGAGTCATTACCCTAGACCTAGCTAGTCTAGTGGCAGGAACAAAATACAGAGGTCAGTTTGAAGAACGCATGAAAGCGGTCATGAATGAATTAGAGAAGAATGATAACATTATACTTTTCATAGATGAAATTCATACCATAGTAGGTGCTGGTGGCGCTGCAGGATCGTTAGATGCGAGTAATATGTTCAAGCCTGCTCTCGCTCGAGGCGAAATTCAATGTATAGGAGCAACAACACTAGATGAATACCGCAATAGTATAGAAAAAGATGGTGCGCTAGAACGTCGTTTCCAGAAAGTTATGGTAGAACCTACGAGCGTAGAAGAAACCATCACCATTCTTAATAATATTAAAGAAAAATATGAAGAACACCATAATGTATCTTATACAGATGGTGCTATAGAAGCTTGTGTGAAGCTTACTAATAGATATATGACAGACCGTTTCCTACCAGACAAAGCTATTGATGCACTGGATGAGGCTGGTTCTCGTATTCATATTACTAACATAGAAGTTCCTCAACAAATTCTAGACTTAGAAAAACAACTTGAAGAAGTTAAGGAAGAAAAAACGGCCGTAGTTAAAAAACAGAAGTATGAACAAGCTGCTAAACTGCGTGATGATGAGAAAAAACTAGAAAAAGCACTCACTGAAGCTCAAGAAACTTGGGAAGAATCTTCCAAACTACATAAAGACACCGTAACTGAAGAAAACGTAGCCGAAGTGGTAAGTATGATGACAGGGATACCTGTAAATCGTATCGCTACCAAGGAAATGAAGAAACTTTTTAATCTAGGAGACTCCATTAAAAACAGAGTCATAGGTCAAGATAAAGCGGTAAAACAAGTAGTCAAAGCTATTCAACGTAACCGTGCTGGATTAAAAGATCCTAACAAACCAATCGGTTCTTTTATATTCTTAGGACAGACCGGTGTAGGTAAAACACAACTAGCAAAGGTTATTGCAAGTGAACTCTTTGACTCTACAAACTCATTGATACGTATAGATATGAGTGAGTACATGGAGAAATTTGCGATTTCAAGATTGATAGGTGCGCCTCCAGGCTACGTAGGCTATGAAGAAGGTGGACAGCTCACTGAAAAAGTGAGACGTAAACCTTATGCTGTGATTTTACTCGATGAAATTGAAAAAGCGCATCCAGATGTTTTTAATATGTTACTTCAAGTGCTGGATGATGGTTATCTAACAGACAGTCTAGGACGTAAAATAGACTTTAGAAACACGATAATTATTATGACTTCTAATGTAGGAGCGCGTAAATTAAAAGATTTTGGCTCAGGTGTAGGGTTTGGAACCGCAGCACGTAAAAATGCCGAAGATGATAATGCTCGCGGTGTTATTGAAGCAGCATTAAAGAAAACCTTTGCTCCAGAATTCTTAAATAGAATAGATGACGTTATTGTTTTTAACGCTCTTGAAAGAGAAGATATCCATAAAATCATTGATATTGAACTTGTTAAACTATATGAACGCATTAATGGTCTAGGATACGACCTTACATTAAGTGAAAAAGCCAAAGACTATATAGCAGACAAAGGTTTTGATAAGCAATATGGGGCTAGACCTTTAAACAGAGCTATTCAAAAATATATAGAAGACGCTCTCGCAGAAGCTATAGTGAATAGTGAACTTAAAGAAGGAGATGCTATATTCATGGATTTAGATAAAGAGTCTGGAGAATTAAAAATAAAGATTGATAAACCTAAAGAATCTGAGTCAACTCCAGGATCTTAGAAGTCATTAACTTTTAAGCATCATACTTGTAGTATTCTAAAACGTCTTAGCAATAACTAAGACGTTTTTTATTTTTCAAATATTACAGTCTAGAAAGAAGTGGCAAAAAACTTTTCTAAAAGCATCATAGTTAAAGAGGCTTATGAGCTTTTTGAGAATATCGGTCCAGTTGAAATACTTACTTTGTTTGGTTATACCAATTCATCATTTAAACCAAATTGAATTTATAAAATCTTCATAAATCCAAACTGGTATGGATTATATTCCAGCGATCACGATTTATTAAAAATAACGAAACATATTCTTTAAACCACTTTTTTTAAACCCACAAAAAAACCTCTTGAAATATCAAGAGGTTTTTGTGAAATGTATTTAAACTGAAGGCTATGCGTTCTTAGCGCTTTCTTCTTTAATTAAGTTTAAGGCACTACCTTTATCATACCACTTGATTTGAGCATCATTATAAGTGTGGTTTACTTTAAAGGTATCTTTAGAACCATCTGCATGAACAGCTTCTATAGTTAGAGGCTTATCTGCCGCAAATTGATCTAGGTCTAAAAAGTTGAAAGTATCATCTTCTTGTATTAAGTCATAATCTGCCTCATTAGCAAATGTAAGACCTAGCATACCTTGCTTCTTTAAATTAGTTTCATGAATACGAGCAAATGATTTTACAATCACAGCAACTACTCCAAGGTGACGTGGCTGCATTGCCGCATGCTCACGAGAAGAACCTTCTCCATAGTTATGATCTCCTATTACTATAGATGGGATTCCAGCTGCTTTATAAGCTCTAGCCGTATCTGGAACTGCTCCATACTCACTATCTAACTGGTTCTTAACAAAGTTAGTTTGCTTATTAAAGGCATTAACCGCACCTATTAAGGTATTATTTGCAATATTATCTAAGTGACCTCTATAGCGCAACCATGGTCCAGCCATAGATATGTGATCTGTTGTACACTTACCAAAAGCTTTAACTAACAACTTAGCACCTTTAATTTCTCTACCTATAGGAGTAAACGGACTTAATAACTGTAAACGTTCAGACTCATCTGAAACTTTAACTTGAACATGACTACCATCAGCCTCTGGAGCTAGGTAACCATCATCTTTTACTTCAAAACCTTTAGGAGGTAATTCCCATCCTGTAGGCTCGTCCAGCATTACTTCTTCACCATCTTCATTTATCAACTTATCAGTAATAGGGTTGAAATCTAGACGACCAGCAATGGCTATCGCGGCAACCATTTCTGGTGATGCTACAAAGGCGTGCGTGTTAGGGTTACCATCAGCACGTTTTGCAAAGTTTCTATTAAAAGAGTGAATGATTGAATTCTTAGGTGCGTTTTTAGGATCGCTATAACGTGCCCACTGACCTATACAAGGTCCACAAGCATTAGTAAAGATTTTAGCATTTACATCTTCAAATACGCCTAGAATTCCATCGCGTTCTGTAGTATAACGTACTTTTTCAGAACCTGGATTGATACCAAACTCTGCTTTAGTTTTTAATTTCTTATCAATCGCCTGTTGAGCAATAGAACTTGCACGAGAAAGATCTTCATAAGAAGAGTTTGTACAAGAACCTATAAGTCCCCATTCTACCTTAAGTGGCCAGTCGTTACTAGTCGCCTTTTCATTCATAGAACCTACTTCAGTCGCTAGATCTGGAGTAAAAGGTCCGTTTATGTGAGGCATTAATGTATCTAAGTTTATTTCAATAACTTGATCAAAGTACTGTTCAGGATTTGCATAAACCTCAGCATCACCAGTTAAGTGCTCGCGCACTTCGTTTGCAGCATCAGCAATATCAGCTCTTTCTGTAGCACGTAAATAACGCTCCATAGCGTCATCATACCCAAATGTAGAAGTCGTAGCTCCTATCTCTGCTCCCATGTTACAAATAGTTCCTTTACCGGTACAAGATAAGTTTAAGGCTCCATCACCAAAATACTCTACAATCGCTCCAGTTCCACCTTTTACGGTAAGGATCTCTGCTACTTTAAGGATCACGTCTTTAGGTGCTGTCCATCCTGATAGTTTACCTGTTAATTTTACACCTATTAATTTAGGGAATTTTAATTCCCAAGCCATTCCTGCCATGACATCTACAGCATCTGCTCCACCTACTCCTATGGCAACCATTCCTAATCCACCGGCATTTACAGTGTGAGAATCAGTTCCTATCATCATTCCTCCTGGGAAGGCATAATTTTCAAGAACTACTTGGTGAATAATACCAGCTCCTGGTTTCCAGAAACCGATACCATATTTATTTGACACAGATTCTAAGAAGTTAAACACCTCATTACTGGTGTTTAATGCACTTTGTAAATCCGCTGAAGCTCCAGTCTTAGCCTGGATCAAGTGATCACAGTGCACTGTAGTAGGAACTGCAACCTTATCTTTTCCAGCTTGCATGAATTGTAAAAGCGCCATTTGAGCAGTTGCATCCTGACACGCCACACGATCTGGTGCAAAATCTACATAGTCTTTACCTCTAGTAAAAGTTTTACCAGGTGTTCCATCCCAAAGGTGTGAGTATAAAATCTTCTCAGCAAGCGTAAGTGGTTTACCAGTAAGCTCACGTGCTTTATTCACACGAGCTGGCATCTCAGCATACACCTTTTTAATCATCTCTATATCAAAAGCCATAGTCTATATAATGTTTGTTTTTAAGGATTGCGAAGTTACGAAAAAGCAGTCATTTTTTAAAATAAGCAGTAAACCATCTAGTTCTTTGCCATATTCTCTGTAAAAAGAGTAAAACAACTATAAAAATATATGGAATTGATAAAATTATTATGTTAAAATTATCGATTTAATAATCACGCTTTCGCGAAAGCTAAGAAGAAATGACTTAAAACTCTTTTATAATTACATTTTTGAGCATTTTATCAACATACAGAGCAGCTATAATCGCATCACAGCTCATTATAATACCAATTTATGTTTCTAATGCCGTATTCTTAATTTAAATTATTTTTTGACTAGATGATAAAGAAAATTAAAGCATAGCCTACGCTACAGTTTCATTTTATTTTGAAATATAGGCAAAAAAGAAACGAATCATATGCGACATTAGGAATGTAAATCGGTATAAAACATTTATCACTTAAGGGATGATTGATAGATACATCTATAGTAGAGATTCCCTAAAGAATATCTTTAAAAGAAAAATTGAGCACTTATTAATGGAAAATTAACGGCTGTTAATTACAAAATTTTTGCGATAATATTATCCTCAGTATAACCTTCAGCCTCTGCCTTATAATTTTTAATAATACGATGACGTAATATTCCAGTCGCAACGGCTTTAACGTCCTCAATATCTGGACTATACTTACCATTTACTGCAGCGTGAGTTTTGGCAGCTAATATTAGATTTTGAGAGGCACGTGGTCCTGCGCCCCAATCGATATATTCTTTAACGATATCAGGTGCAGCGTCAGTCTTAGGTCTGGTTTTACCTACTAGTGCTACGGCATATTCTATCACATTATCTGCTACTGGAATGCGACGTACTAACTGCTGAAAATCTACAATTTCTTGGGCTGTAAATAATGAGTTGATCACTGGTTTATGGTCACTAGTGGTAGATTTTACCACATCTACTTCTTCCTGAAAAGATGGATACTGTAAGTTTATGGAGAACATAAAGCGATCCAGTTGTGCCTCTGGTAAAGGATAGGTTCCTTCTTGTTCAATAGGGTTCTGTGTTGCTAGTACAAAGTAAGGTTTCTCTAGTTGATAATTATGTCCTGCAACGGTAACAGATTTCTCTTGCATAGCTTCTAGTAAAGCTGCTTGAGTTTTAGGTGGAGTACGGTTAATCTCATCAGCTAGGATGATGTTTGAGAAGATAGGTCCTTTTAAAAACTTAAAGGTTCTATTTTCATCTAGTATTTCACTTCCTAAAATATCACTAGGCATTAAATCTGGTGTAAACTGAATACGTTTAAACTGTAACCCCAAAGCTTGTGAAATGGTGTTTACCATAAGGGTTTTAGCAAGTCCAGGAACTCCTACTAAAAGTGCGTGTCCTCCAGCAAAAACAGAGATTAAAATCTGATCTATGACATCTTCTTGGCCTATGATTACTTTGGCAATTTCTTTTTTAAGTTCTTGGTTTTTTTTCACCAAGTTATCTATAGCAGCTACATCAGACATGTTGTTGTTTTATTATTTATTCCATTGATTCTCAAAATCGCAATCTTTAAACTCAGGTCCTATTTTTATATAGGTATCTTTCAGTTTTTCAGCTTGCCATTCTCTAATGGCTTTTACTTGTTTATCTTTTAAGGCGATGTCCTTAATCTTAAGAAAATCGAGTGCATAATCTGCTTTGTGATCCTTAATTTTATTAATCACATGAATGATTTTAAAAGTGGTACGACCTACTTGATCCTTTTCATCTATAATACCGCTCACATCTCCTTTTTCTAGGAACACAATTTGTCTTGTTAAATCTTCTGATAGTCTGGTAAGATCTAGTCGTGCCTCACCAGTATTAGGGTTAATGAGTTTACCACCATTTTTTGCAGTTTCTTCTTCATCACTCATTTCTCTGGCTGCTTGATCAAAGGTTATTTCTCCCATAATAATCTTATCTCTCATTTCATCGAGATCAGCTTTTGCTTTATTTACTTGCGCAACTGATATATAAGGATATAATAATATATGTCTTACATCTCTCACCTGACCTCTAATTTTATCTACCTGTAAGATATGCCATCCAAATAGGGTTTCAAAAGGCTCACTTACTTCACCTTCTGTAAGTGAAAAAGCTGCTTCTTTAAACTCTTTTACAAATGAGTCTCCTCTTTTTAAGCTTATAACTCCACCTTGTCTTTCAGTGGCAATATCTTCAGAAAAAAGAGCTGCTTTTGCGGCAAAACTTGCTCCGTTTTCTAACACATCTGTTCTATACTCATTAAGCTTGTTTACTACTTCAGCTACTGCGTCTTCACTAGGCTTAGGTTTCACTACTATTTGCGCTATTTCAACTTCTGTATTAAAAAGAGGTCTTGCCTCTTCAGGTAAACCATAGAAAAAAGCACGAACTTCTTCTGGTGTGATCTCTACACCTTCTGTAATGCGCTGTTGCATGCGCTGCGCTAGTTTTATATCTCTAGTAATTCTTTCTAGTGCTGTGCGTAATTCTGCTATGCTGCTTTTTTGATATTTTGTAAGTAATGCCTCTTCAGATTCAAAACCGGTTCTTAAATATGCCAGACGCTGTTCAGCCTCTCCAGATACTTCTTGATCACTAACTGTAATACTGTCTTGAACAGCATGATGAGCAAACATTTTCTCACGTAAAATACTTTCTATTAACTGACAGTCTGTTAGTTCACCTAGATCTTGATCTCCTTGAATATCTAGTAATTGTTTCTTAATATCAGAATTAAGAATTACATAATCTCCCACAACTCCTGAGACTCCATCTATTAATTCTCTTACCTGAACCACTGGTTTTACAGAGTCTTGTTTTTTCATGGCTAGCAAAACCTCTTCTTTTACTTGCTCATCTGTTACTTGAAGTGTATCTGTTTGTGCCAGAGACGCTTTCGCGAAAGCGCAACACAAAATAACCAACAGGTATTTATGATTTAACTTGAAATTTTTTACTCTTGATAGCATCATCTAATAATTCTTTTTCTAATTTCTTTATGTAATTGAGCTTGCGCCTGTTAAGCAATATTTGTTTAATAGTAGGCCTTATGTAAGATAATGGTGCGTTATCACCACGACGCAATACATTATTGAATCGCACCAAATATACACCAACGCTATCTTCTAATTTCCAATATTTCTTATCTTTTATATACCAGTTTTCATTTCCAGGAGTTATGGCAGTCACCCGATCAAATACGGTTTTCTTTTTTACCCAAATGTTATCATTAAGAAACATGTTTTTAAAACCCAGGTGAAGACTATCGAGTTGCCTCAAAGATATGGAGTCACCTTTCTTAAATAGACTGTTAACTTCATCAAAACTGGTATAAGATGGATCCAGCTGTATATAACGGAACTGCACTAAATCTTCATTAAGTTTAAAGTCCTTTTTATGTTCTTTAAAGTAGGTTAGAATACTTTGCTCTGGAATTAAGGTATCTAAATTTTGTTTAGTGAGTTCTTGCTTATAGGCTTGTGAATACAGCTCTACTTTATATTTCTCAATAAGCACATCCATTTGATCTTGTTTATCTAGAGGGATGTTTTTGCGGGCATTTTGCATTAATAAACGCTCCGTAGCCCAGTTGTTTATGTATCTAGAAACGATGAGTGTAGAATCTTGTTTAGTATAATCTTCTGGTAATAAGTTTGCGATATCATCCTGGGATAGATAAGCATCACCTACTACAGCTACCGCATCTAGCGGTTGTTCCTTCTGGAAATACTGGCAAGAGGCAAGAACTGCTATAAAAGCTATGTAGATGCAAGTTTTACGCATTTTTATCAATAGCTTTTTTTACTTTTTTAAACACTTTTTTATTTAATTTAATTTTCCTGCCTTTTCTTAGAGTAGCCATCCAGTCTTTTTCTAACTGTTGCTGGTAGTCATTAATAACGGCACCGCGAGCGTCTTCAAGTGTTTTTTGAGTAGGTTCTAATATTTCATTTACCACAATCACTTTATAAAAACCTGTTTTTTTATCGTGGTAGATAGATGAAACGCCTAGTGCTACATTAAAATTGTCTGGTAATCTATTATATGATTCTTCTACGACACCATTTGAAATCATGACTTTAGTGCGTCCATCTTTATTGAATTGTTCTTTTATTTCAATTTTATCTACACCATTTTCTAAGAGTTCCTTTACCTGTTGCGCTACCTCTTCAGTCGTGTTCTGAGTCATGATGATGTCGAGCCTGCGTTTCCACTGGTATTTTTCCTTATGTGCGTTATAATATGCTTGCTGCCCTAACGAGTCTTCTTTAGCTTTATTCCATATTTTAGTTTCTAATAGGTCAAAAAGCAGCAAACCTTCTTTATATTCATTATAGATAAACGCAAAATCTTTATTTTCAAATTCTAGGTTTTTATCATAATAAGCAGCAATAGAGCTATCTATAAAGTCATTATAAAAGGTTTTAATTTTCACTTCTTTATTTGCGTAGTTATTAAAATCTTTTTTCTGGCGTTGTGTCACAGCCTTATAAAAATCTTCATAAGTATATTCTTCATCGCTTATGGTAAACATGACTTTATCAACTGTAGGGTGATTTATTTCATATTCCCATTTATTAGACATTATAGAGTCCGTAATAACATTATGTAGCGTTTCCAGCACCTCTGGAATGGCAGTTACACCATACTTATCTCTTAACCCTTTATTAAAGGAGTCTGTAATTTTACGAGCACGTGGCGATTTACTAATCTTTTCTTTAAGCGATGGTGCTGTTTCTTCATAACTTGCTATGGGATGTTTTTCTAACAGCTTAATGATATGCCAGCCGAATTTAGTTTGAATAGGTTCAGAAAACTGCCCTTTTTCTTCAAGAGAAAAAGCAACGTCTTCAAAGGCTGGAGCATTTAAGCCACCAGTACCAAAACGATTTAACTTACCACCTATAGAAGCTGAGTTCATATCATCAGAAAACTCTCGTGCTAGCTCTTCAAACTTTCCTGTTTCCTGTAATTGCTTGTACACTTCCTTGATACGTTTTTCGGCTGTTTTCTCTTTTGCTTCTCTTGCGTCAAAGGTCATGATATGCGCAACCGTAACTTCTCCTCTAGCTGGTCTTTCTTCATAAACTTTAATGATGTGATAGCCAAAATCAGTTCTAAAAACATCTGAATGCTTACCTACTGGTGTGTTAAAAGCAGCGTTTTCAAATGGATATACCATTTTAAAAACACTAAACCATCCCAGTTTCCCTTCATTTACAGCACTAGGACCTTCACTTTTTGTGCGAGCTAGTTGTGCAAAATCAGCACCGTTATCTAGGTCTGCTTTTATCGCTTTAATTTTATTCCATGCCGTTAATGTATCTTGAGGACTTGCTCCAGCACCTACTTTAACGAGGATATGGCTTGCGTTTAACTCTTTATTTTTACGATCATAAGCTTCTCTCACCAGAGCGTCTGTCACTTCAGTGTCTGTTAAATATCCTTGAGCTAGACTTTTTCTATAATTGTTAAGCTCTTTTTTATAGGCCTCACCTTTATCTAGACCAAGCTCATAAGCCTGCATGAGTTTCAACCTGTAATCTATATATAATTCTAAGTAACTGTCTATATCTTTTTGAGATTCATCCTGGACGATATCGAGATTCTTGAGGTAAACTCTCATAAAAGTTCCCGCATCATAATCCTTACCATCTATAGTAAGTAATGTTTTATCATTAAGCTCTTGAGCGACTGCCATTGAACTTAAGATAAGCAATAGAAGTGTAAAAAAACGTTTCATAGAATTCATATTTTTCTTTTTCAAGACTAGCAAAAATAACCATATTTTAACCCTACGCAAAACGGTTACCGTGGTTATCTATTGCCTTAAAGTGATAAACTTTAAAAATCTCAAAAACAAATTAATATAAGTTAGTTATTACCATAAAAAACGACCTTAAGATAATGATAAAAAGTGAGTACAGCGTTACTATAAAACAGCCCATAGATAAAGTCATGGAACTTTTTAAGAACCAAGATTATTTTAAAGAATGGCAAAAAGGTCTTGTGAGCTTTAAAAACACTTCTAAAGAAATAGGAAAAAAAGGAAGCACACGCTCCATGAAGATAAGAACCGCTGGCACAACCATTACCATGAAAGAAGAAATCACAGCTGTAGATTTACCTCATTTATGGGAAGCCACATATCGAGCACCTGGCGTGGTTAACAAACAGAGCAACCGTTTCCATGAAATAGAAGAGCAAAAAGACGGCATCACTTACCGAGTAACCGTATGGAATAGTACGGCTATCTTCAAATTTACAGGTATGATGCGCATTATCGCAAGAACTAGACCACAACTTTTTACTGCACAAACGCACCAGCACATGGAAGATTTTAAGACCTTTGCAGCTACAAAGTAAAACAGATGGACAGAAAACTAAAATTGATATGGGACTTTAAAGGTCCAGACGCAGAGCGCACTTCACAACACCATGTTATTCACCTTAATGAATTCATAGAAAGAGACCAGATCCCTTCATTAGGCACCGGTACGCAACAAATCTCTCAAAATCATCATATCGCCTTTATGGGAATAGAAGAAGCTGCTATGCCACCAGTCAGAGATGCCTTAAAACCACACAGAGGTCAATTATGGGTGGAATAAATGGGGTTATTTACGCTTTCGCGAAAGCGTAAAACCTATAATCTCCCGCAGACCATGAACACTAATTTCTTAAAAGCGGTGAAGGAAACTCTGATTTTTCAGATTAAAATTGTGAAATTTATGCTTAATTTTAAAGGCAATTAAAAGCTATGGAAACGAATCATCTTAACTGGAGTAAAAATGAATTCCAGACCTACCTACTCCTCTATTGTGCCAGTGCCGACATTTCACAAACTGCCGAAGAGCTGCATTACATAAAAGATCATATCGCAAAATCAGACTTTAAAACAATTCACAACGTTTTTAATAACGACACTGATAACCAAAGCCTTAACAGAATAGAGCAGTATGTTAAAGAATACAACTATTCTAGTGAAGATATACAATCTACTATGAAAGAAGTGAAAGAGCTGTTTAAAATCGATGGTGATTACAGCCTCATGGAAAAGCACCTATTCAACATAATTAAATCTATTCTAGATTAATGTCTCATTCTCTTTTTGACAGTATTTTACAACCGTCACAAATATTAAGTGGTGAAAATCTACGCGATAGATACCATCATATATGGCATACAGATAAGCCTTTAAAAGCAATATGTGTACTATTACCTACTTCTACTCAAGAAGTAAGTGATATTATGAAGATATGCCATCAACAACTTTCACCTGTAGTCGTTCATGGTGGACTCACTAATTTAGTGGGAAGTACTGAAACATCAGGTCATGAAGTGGTGATCTCAACTGAGAAACTTAACCTTATTGAAGAAATAGATACCTCTAGCCGTACTATGACCGTACAATCTGGAGTGATTCTAGAAACCATTCATAACGCTGCTGGAGAAAAAGATTTGTTGTTTCCGCTCAATTTTGGAGCTCGAGGCAGTGCTCAAATAGGTGGTGTTATTTCTACAAACGCTGGTGGTTTACGTGTTCTTAAATATGGAATGACCAGACAGTTAATTCTAGGGCTAGAAGCCGTACTAGCTGATGGAACTATTATATCTTCCATGAAAAAAATCATTAAGGATAATAGTGCTTATGACCTTAAACAACTTTTCATAGGCTCTGAAGGTACTCTGGGAATAATAACTAGGGCTATTTTAAAACTAGAAGAAGCTCCTAAAAGTCGCAATGCGGCATATATAGGTTTTAACTCTTATGATAAAGTCGTTGCTTTTCTCAAATTTATGGATAGTAACCTTGCGGGAAAACTGAGCGGTTTTGAGTTAATATGGCGCAATAGCTATGAGCAAATGACCAGTACGAGCGATGCCGTACGACCACCATTACCTTATGATTACAACTATTATGTTCTTATAGAATCTCTGGGCAGTCATACTCAAAATGATCATGAAGAGTTTCAAAACTTATTAGAACATGCTCTAGAAAACGAGCTTATTCTAGATGCTGTCATGGCACAATCGCTCAGTGATGTGGAATGGTTTTTTAGGATAAGAGAAGATGTAAATAATCTGGTGGACTTTATGAAGCATGATCAGCATTTTGACATCAGCCTTCCTATTCCTTTAATAGGTGATTATATCGCAGAACGATATAAAAGTTTAAAGGAGATTGATGGAGTAGAACAAGTGTACGCCTTTGGCCACGTAGCCGATGGGAATATTCATTTCATGATAGGAAAATCAAACCTATCCCTAGAACTTAAAAGAACCATAGACCATTGCATTTATAATGGTTTAAAGTCTATAGGCGGCTCTGTAAGTGCAGAGCATGGTATAGGAACTCATAAAAAAGATTATCTGGAATTGTGTCGTAGCACAGAAGAAATTGCCTTAATGAAGTCCTTAAAAGCTGCCATGGATCCTAAAGGATTGCTTAATCCTGGGAAGGTTTTATAATAAAAAAAGGCTCGCAATTGCGAGCCTTTTTAACTTAATCAAAAATTAGTTTTACTATTTTTTAACGAGTTTCACGGTCTGTACAGCATCACCTGAAACGATTCTAGCAACATATAAACCACTAGTTAATGCAGAAGCATCAATAGTTGCATCAGAATTACCAACAGTTTTACTAACTACTAGCTTACCTGTCATATCATATACTTGAATACTATCGATAGAAGTGTTTACTGCACTTACATTCCAGCGATTAGTAGTTGGGTTAGGGTAAACAGAGAATTCATTTGATTCAATATTATTATTACTTAAAGGAGTTTGCGTAAACATGATATTATCAAAATATACAATACCTCCATTATTTACTGACTGCTGGTAAGGATCAACTTTCCATTGAAAGAAGTTAGCAGCATCAAAACCTAAAGTTGTAAATTCAGTCAAAGGAATACTAACCGTTTGCCATGATTCTTCAACAATTGTTGCATTGGCTCCACCATACTCATAAATAGTTCCACTTACAGTACCAGCAGTATTTGCAATTAACTCAACATTAAATCCTGGTGTACCCGTGCTTGCCCAATAATTGAAAGAGAAAAAGCCATAAGAGCTTACATTTTCAAGTGCTTCTCCTTGTCCCCAACCAGCTACAGCAAAATCCATTTGTAAGGCAGTATTAACAGCCGCACTTGGATCTAAATCTGGCATACCACTATTAACACCAAAGTCATACTGAACAGGAAAAACATTAGTATAATTATTAGTGTCATTATAAATACTATACACCGTATTGTCAGGGTTTGATGGAATAGGCGCTGCCATTGTTGGAGTTGGAATCTGGGTAGCAGTCACCTCAAGACCTCTAAGGTTTTTTATATAAAACATTCTAGAATCAGGCGCACCAAAAGTGTTGGCTGCAGTATCCCAATTAATATGAAGTGCAAAATCATTATATTCTCCATTTGCTGGACCTTGACCATCTAAAGTTACGTTAAATTCAAATGTTAAAGTTTCCCATCCTGTTCCGTTGTGATTAGCAGATGTAACAGCATTTGGAGCACCTGCAATACCGCCTTGAGCTTTTGGCGCTATAGTTATTGCTGTAAGAGAGTAAACGTCTAGTTGCATCGTTAACTGCGTAGCCGTGGTTAATTGATAATTCTTAGTCAAAGTAACGTTAACACCTTGCCAAATCTGACCAGTAGAGCTACTTGTCACTTCCACTACTTGATCAGTACCTGTAGGATCAGTAGCGTAAACTGCTGCCGTACCACCAAAAACGCCTTCTAATCCTGTGCCGTTAAAAGACTCTAGCAGGTCATAAGTTTGAGAGAACCCTAGCGATGATATCACTAAAGCAAAAAATAAAGTAATTTTTTTCATAATAATTATTTTAAATTAAAAGTTTATCAAATATAGCTTTGAATTGCTGTATTTAAGAATTTATG
>NZ_CBFIBE010000011.1:0-62241 GCF_965660805.1 Nonlabens sp.
ATACAGGCTGTTGTTTCCCAGCTAGATAGTCTTCTTTGCTGAATGGAGGATAAATTCCCGTGACTAGTTCTAGGTCTTCTCGTAACGCTTTCGCGAAAGCGGACCCCACAACATCATCCAGCTTATCATCACTTACATCATTAATAGCTACAGCTACAGCGGGTTTTTTTTGATCCTGCTGGGTAAATAATTGCACATTACTATCTATAATATTATAAATCCCTTTCAAGTCATAACCCATTCCTATAGGAAAGCTTAAGGGGCACACGCTTAAACCTAGTTTTTGTTCTATTTCATCTAGTAGGTCAAAGGCGTCTTTACCTTCTCGATCTAGTTTATTAATAAAAACGATCATAGGGATCTCACGCATTCTACAAACTTGGACTAATTTTTCTGTTTGCTCCTCCACACCTTTTGCTACGTCTATGACCACGATCACACTATCTACTGCGGTGAGTGTTCTATAAGTATCTTCAGCAAAGTCTTTATGTCCTGGCGTGTCTAGTATATTTATCTTTATACCGTTATACTCAAACGCCAGTACAGAGGTGGCGACAGATATACCTCGCTGCCGTTCTATTTCCATGAAATCACTCGCGGCGCCTTTCTTGATCTTATTAGACTTAACCGCACCAGCCTCTTGTATCGCACCACCGTAGAGTAATAATTTTTCTGTAAGGGTGGTTTTACCAGCATCAGGATGCGATATGATGCCAAAGGTTCTGCGGCGTTTTAATTCTTTATCTATGCCCATGTAAATTTTTATAGGCTACAAAAATAGCGTTCTTTCTGCGATTGTTCATGGGTGACGGTTATTTGTTAATTCTTATTTCTTAATGGTTGCCACTTATCCTTACCTCAGATCATAAAAAAAAAACTCAAAGCCCACCACTCACAAACCTAAACCTAAACTTAAATTTAAACTAAAATCAAAATCAAAACCAACCATAGAGCATTGAGGCTCTCGAAGAGCAGCATTATCAACTCAAAAACTCAAAAACTCAAAGACTCACAACTCCCAGCTCAAAGCTCACCACTCAAATCTAAACGTACATAGAGGTTCTTAAATTCAAGCGCCCTTTGCTTACATTTGCAATAGTAATTTATAGATTTTTCATGATTCATATATTAGTAAGTAAAGGAATGCGTCCTGGCTTTTGGTTTGGGCTATTGTTTGTAGCGGTAATGTCATTACATGCGGCACCTGTATGTGATGGGGTTTCAGTTAATGCTCCACAGGATGTGATATATGGCGCAACGGTAGATATAGAGATTGTAAACACTTCTCAAAAAACCGTTCGTTGGGCGATTTATGGCAGGGATCTGGAGATGATTAGGAACGGTAATGGTAGTGCTATGGGAGAAGTAGTGTTTGCGATCCCAGGTACGTATCATGTTATCGCTTCTATTGAAGAAGTTCCCGCTGTTTTCAAGAGCCTAACGAGTTAACCCATTTTACAGATTCGGCCACTATTACAGTACACCCAGTAAATATGACTTTTCTGTTTGATGAACTGCAGCTTTCTGCCTTCCCGCAAAAAGGGGTAGATACTAAAGGGATTACGGTTACGGTACCGGTAGAGGTAGAGACTTATAATGGTAAACCCATACCTTTTAATCCTGCCACTGGGATGGTGACTGCCGGTATTCAAACTTATATAAAAGGTGATTTAGTAAGGGATTTTAAGGTTCTTAAGCCTGGCATAACGCTACTCACCTATCAGTTAAGTGGTGTGGCTAAAGTAGAAGCTTATATCATGCTGGATTTTACCAATGCTAATGGACTACAGCAGAGTTATAGTTTGTTAAAAAGATTCAGTAATAGAGGTGGTTTCATCTATTTGATATAAGTCCTCTGATTATATCTCTAGTAGTTCTTTTTGGGCGGTATTCTTTTTTGCTATCGATTCTAGTATGGATGGAGTGGTATAAGATATGGTTTAGAACGCCTTTTCTTAGGGTGCTTCTAGTGCAGTTAAGGCGCTGTTCATCTGCCTTAAATAGCGGGCGCAATTCCCTGTCTAAGTGCTTTAATAGTGATTAGAACATCAGTTTTATGTTGTTCTCGTTCCTCGGCCACTTATAGGAATTTGTCTTAATACCTCAAAGGTGTAAAAAGAATACATTATTGGTTTGCAAACTCCTTCCCTCAGGGAAGGCTGGGATGGGTGTTCTGTTCTTTGTTTCGGTTAGTGTTTATGTCGGTTCGAGCGCAGCCTAGAATGGTTTAAAGAAACATATCATTTTCATTATTCCATAATCCATAATCCATATTCAAGTTCAAGTTCAAATTCAATTTCATCATTCATCATTCCATAATCGATATTCGTTATTCAAGTTTAAGTTCAAGTTCAACTCCTGTTCTTTTCATGAAATCTTCATTAGCTATAGATCTTGGGACAAGTGTTTTTAAGCGTATTTTATTGTGTTTGATCGTTTTTTAAACAGCTTGTTAGTTTTGTTTCAATAAAACACCTTATTAATTTTTTTATTGTAATATTTGTTTTTTGTTAATATTGTATAATACAATATTGAGTAAGATTACAAATTATTTATGGCTTAGTTTTTTAACTGTCAGTAATAATATATTTAAATTAGGAATAATATTTTTAAAAAAGGGTTGTTTTTATTTCTGAGTCTCATGTTTGCATATCAAACTTCGGCGCAAACATGTTCAGGTACAGTAAGTATTCCTCCAAATGGAAGTGTAACTTTGAATGGGGTGGGGATTTCAACTACTAGTACTGGTTCTGTTTCGACTTTTTCTAGTTCTTATACACGATGTTCAGGTGCTGATGAAACAACTGTATCACCTGGCTCTTTATGGGTAGGTCGATATGGTTCTTATTCGGTTACTTTTGATTTTGATCAACCGGTAAACGACTTTCTTTTTGTGATCAATGCAGGTGGTTCTGGTGGGAATGAAAACTTTATTTTTACTGTCGATGGTGCTCCTGCGTCCATTACAGAGCTATGGTCTTGTTACAGTAGTGTTAATGGTAATGAAGTTTTACAAGGCGCTGGTGCGCCGGGTAATGATAGTGGTGGTGGTGGATTTCTAATTTCAGGAGCTTCTGCTTATACCCAAGTAGTGGTTACGGGTAATGGAGGTTTTGAGGGTGGTTTTATGTCTATTTGTGAATCTTCTATTATGCCTGCGCCTCCTTGCAACGCAGGTGCTACAGCTCCTTCACTAAGCGCTGCTACAGCGACCAATTCCTGCCCTACAGGAACAGTGAATTTAAATGCCTTGCATACGGGAACTACTCCTTCTGGTACTGGTTTAGTTTGGAGTACAGATAATGATAGTAGTGATGGTTTGTCTTCTACAGAGTCTATGCCAGCTGCTATTGCGGCAAGTGGTACTTATTATGCTTATTATTTTGATAATGTAAATAATTGTTATTCTCCTGTGAGTAACTCGGTATCCGTGACTATTTTAGATTGCTGTATAGCAGGCGCAGCCGCTCCCTTGTTAAGCTTGCCTTCTTTAGGTAATGCCTGCCCTGCAACCACAGCAGACTTAACAACAGTTACGGCGATTAATTCACCTGGTGGTGGTGCCGTGTTAACCTGGCATACTGCCACTCCAGCAACTAACGCAAATAAAATTGCTACGCCTAATAGTCCTAGCGATCCTACCGCAGTAGGAGCAGGTACCTATTATGCGGCTTTTTATGACGGTTCAGTAGATTGTTACAGTGGTGTGGCTGGTGATGGTACAACGGCTATTACCGTGACTATTACAGCACCTTGTTGTGGTGCAGGTGTGGAGGCTCCAGGGTTTTAACAATTATTCTTAATCTTTTTATGTGATGGCGGTTTTTTGCTTATTTCATTTCTAGATGATTACTTGGGCGTGTGCAGGTCTTTCATTTAATTACTTAAACATCTTTTTATCGTATATTAATGTCTGTTGTCGATCAGTGATCTTTGTTGTTGTCTTTTATTTTTTGTGTAGTTGTTTCTTTTACCTTTGAATGCTGAAATTCTTTCTGTTTAGAAGGTTTTCGATTGACTTGAGATAGTCTATATGGACTATTTAAATTATTGGAATTATGAGTTATGTAAATTACGGGTCTTTATTAGTTAAACCTGTTTTTCATTTGTCCGTATTTCCCTTGTTGGGTTTGCCTCTGTTTGCTATTTCCGGTGTTACAAGGAGCGGTGCGTTTGGAGTTGTTTTTTATGCTTCGCAGACAGTTGGATCTAGTGTGGGGTCAGTGCTGAGAAATATGATAGTGGCTTCAAGTGTTTATGGTGCTTCTGGTTCTTGGGGTGTTGTTTCGTTTGATGATACAGCTTTTGATTTGTTATCTGTTTAATTTGTTTGGGCCTCGTCTTTGTGATTTGGCCTTTTGTTTTTAGAAATATAATATGTTTAATATCAACCAATTTTAAGGTTATGCGAGAAAGATTTAAAAACATTAAAGTTTTCATCCTTCTGTTTTTAGGGGTGTTTATTAGTAATGTTGTTATTGGGCAAAATGTAGATTTAACCACTGTAAATTCAGAAGTGGCTAATAGTCCAGGCCCTGGTAATGTTATCAGTTGGCATACAGGTACACCTGTTACTTCGGCTAATGAGGTGTTGGATCCTACTGATGTTGTGGCAGGAGTTGTTTATTATATGGCGTTTTACAATGCCGGAGATGATTGTTACTCACAAAGTTCAGGGGTTTATACCACAGTAAATACCTGTCCGGCGACAACAGTTGATTTAACCTCTGTTAGTATCGCTTCTGTTCCTTCAGGTACAGATCTTAGTTGGCATGATGGTGTTCCGGTGTCGTCAGGAAATGTTATCGCTGATCCAACCAGTGTTGGTCCTGGTGTTTATTATGTCGCTTTTTATGATGCTCTAAACATGTGTTATTCCCCAGCTTCAGCTGTTGTAGTGGGATCGCAAACCTGTCTGGATCCTTGTGTTCCTACGGGAGTGGTAGGCGGAGTTACTGTTGTTGATGATTTTGATGGAGATGGTGTTAGTAATGCTTGTGATGATGATGATGATGATGATGGGGTTTTAGATGAAGCTGAACAAGGTTCGTGTGCCGTACGTATTTATGTTTCAGATTCTGATAGCTTAGGTTATGTAGATTTGAATACCGGAGAATTTGTAGAGGTAGGTGATGTGACAAATGCAGATCCAACTCGAGATCTTATGGGTACAGCAGATGGTCGTATCTGGGCTACTGGAAGTGTGAGTTTGTCTCAGTTAGATTTAAGTAGCGGAGCGGTTATTGATGGCCCTTTTACCTCTCAGAATGGTTGGGGAAGTGATGCTTTACCAGATGGTAGTTTGTTTGTTTTAGCGTCCCTTAATAATATTTATACTGTTGATCCTGCAAATGGTACTACCAATTTACATAATAGTTATACAGAGTTTGATACCATAGTTGGTGATATTCAAATAGTGGACGAAGGTAGTAGTCTTACCGCTTATATAACGGCTCTTGCATACGGTACTCCTAATACTACTCTTCTTGTGGTTATCTCAGATTTTATGGGACCCAACGAATCTGTTGCTGTAGTGACTCTTGATCCTAACGATGATAGGGTTTGGGGTTTAGCTTATATTGATGGTGTTTTGTATGGTTCAACTAGTACTAACCAAATAGTTACTATCGATACAACTACAGGTGAACAAACAATTGTGTTTGATTTTTCTTCTGATCCTAATGCGAGTAATTTTAATGGGTTTAATGGTGCTTTTAGTCCTTGTAATACTACATTAGATACTGACTCAGACGGCTTTCCAGATTACCTTGATCTTGATAGTGATGGGGATGGAGTTACTGATAGTGATGAGGTAGTTGATAGTACTGACGGTACAGATCCTTGCTCATTCGAGACATCAAGCATTAGTCTAACTCCTGATGCCGCATGGAATGCGTTGGATTGTGATAATGACGGAGTAACTAACGGAGATGAACTCACTAATGGTACAGATCCACAAGATGATGACACGGATGGAGATGGAGTTACGGACGGCGATGAGATCGCTGATGGAACTGATGGAGCTGATCCTTGCTCATTCGATATTTCAAGTGCAAGTATGACTACAGATCCTGCATGGAATACTGCGGATTGTGATAATGACGGAGTGACTAACGGAGCTGAACTCACTAATGGTACTGATCCACAAGATCCAGATACTGATGGAGATGGAGTTACGGACGGTGATGAAGTAAATGATGGTACTGTAGGAACTGATCCATGTGATTATTTACAGTCAAGTGTAACTGTATCGCCAGATGCTGCGTGGAATACTGCCGATTGTGATAATGATGGAGTTACTAATATAGATGAGAATACCAATGGTACAGATCCACAAGATGAAGATACTGATGGAGATGGAGTTACGGACGGTGATGAAGTAAATGATGGTACTGTAGGAACCGATCCTTGTTCATTCCAGACGTCAAGTGCAAGTGTAACGCCAGATGCTGCATGGAATGCATTAGATTGTGATAATGACGGAGTAACTAACGGAGCTGAAATCGCCAATGGTACAGATCCACAAGATCCAGATACTGATGGAGATGGAGTTACGGATGGTGATGAAGTAAATGACGGTACTGATGGTACGGATCCATGTGATTATGAATCTGCAAGTGTTACTTTAATACCTGACGCTGCTTGGAATACTGCCGATTGTGATAATGATGGAGTAACAAATGATGATGAGCTTACCAATGGTACAGATCCACAAGATCCAGATACTGATGGAGATGGAGTTACGGACGGTGATGAAGTAAATGATGGTACTGATGGTACAGAACCATGTGACTATGAATCTGCAAGTGTAACGTTGCTAGTAACAAGTACTGTAGATTGTGATGGAGATGGAGTAACAGATGCAGATGAGGTTAACGGACCAGATGGTGATCCAACCACAGCAGATGGCTCCAATCCAAACGATCCATGTGACTTTATAGATGGTGCTGCGACAGTTCCCGCATCAAGCACAGGTGATTGTGACGGAGATGGAGTAACAGATGCTTTTGAGATTAACGGGCCAGATGGTGACCCGACAACAGCAGATGGTACTGATCCAAATGATCCATGTGATTATGATCCTGCTTCTCAAGATCTTGTCTCTGCAAATGATGATTGGGCTGCTTTGGATTGTGATGGCGATGGAGTGTCTAATTTTGATGAGTTATTCCCACCTGATG
Source organism: Nonlabens sp. (assembly GCF_965660805.1). Lineage (GTDB taxonomy): Bacteria > Bacteroidota > Bacteroidia > Flavobacteriales > Flavobacteriaceae > Nonlabens. Next base: position 7,182 of record NZ_CBFIBE010000011.1, read on the forward strand.
GTGGAGAACCTACAGATCCTCAAGATCCTTGTAGCTTAAATTTAGATGATCAAATTTTAGCTTTAGTTCAATCATCTTGGTTAGAAGGAGACTGTGATGGTGATAATGTGCCAAATGGTGTTGAAGGTCCTGCAGGTGATACTGATGGAGATGGTGTACCTGATTATTTGGATATAGATGATGATGGCGATGGTGTTGCTACAATTTATGAGGATTATGATGGAAATGATGACCCAACAGATCAGGATTCTGATGGTGATGGTATCCCAGATTATTTGGATACAGATGATGATGGTGATGGCCTGTTAACGATTGATGAAACTCCTAATCCTGATGGTGATTTGGATCCTAATACTGGGGATACTGGAGATTTTGATAATGATGGTATTCATGATTACCTTGATCCAGATGCGAGAAGAATAACGGTTTGGAATGCTGTTACACCAGATGATGACGGTAGAAATGACTTTTTATATTTGGAAGGAATTGAGTATTTTGAGAATAAGGTAACCATTTTTAATAGATGGGGTGTTGAAGTATACAACGCTACTAATTATGACAATGCTGATGTTAAATTCGATGGTATCTCAAATGGAAGAACGACTGTTTCTCAAGGAGAACGACTACCTTCTGGTACTTACTTTTATGTGATAGAATACGTTGATGATTTTGGTAAAGCACAACAATTATCAGGATATTTATATATTAGATAAATAAAGTTTTCTAGCTCAATGAAAAAATCGTTGAGCTAGATCATTTATAATACATGAAAAAATGAAGAAAATAATAACTATTATTTTATTGTTAGCGGTTACTTTAGGAGTAAGCGCTCAACAGGATCCTCAGTTTACACAGTACATGTACAACCCAGTTGTGATTAATCCTGCTTATGCTGGTAATCGTGGTGTGCTAAGTGTTGTAGGTTTACACCGTAGTCAGTGGGTTGGTTTAGATGGCGCTCCTAGAACACAAAGTTTGTCAGCTCATGCCCCTATAAGTAATTCCAGGGTTGGATTAGGTCTTTCAGTTTTGAATGATGAAATTGGGCCAGCTGATGAAACGTATCTTACCGCTGACTTTAGTTATACCATACCGGTGGGTGATGAAGCTAAATTTAGTTTCGGTATTAAGGCTGGAGCGCATTTGTTGAATGTTGATTTTAATCAATTGGATATATTTGATCCTTCAGATCCGAGGCTTCAAGGAGGTGGTGTTGATAATTTGCTCTCCCCTACGGTAGGTTTAGGATTATATTATCATTCTAAAAAATTCTATATCGGATTGAGTGTTCCTAATTTATTACAAACTGACCATTTTGATGAAAGCAGAAACAGTGCAACATCATTCATTGCTCAGGAGCGTATGCATTATTTTATGTCTACTGGTTATGTGTTTAATTTGAGTGACTCTGTTAAATTTAAACCTGCTACCATGTTTAAGATGGTTCCAGGCGCGCCATTGCAATGGGATGCTTCCGCTAACTTCTTATTCAACGATAAGGTTACAGTTGGTGCTGCCTATAGATGGAGTGCCGCAGTTAGTGGTTTAGTAGGGTTCCAATTAAACGATCAATTAATGATCGGTTTTGCATACGATAGAGAAACAACAGAATTAGGTAATGCCGTCTTCAATGATGGTAGTTACGAATTATTTATGAGATTTGAATTGTTTAATAATGTAGATAAAATTATTACTCCTAGATTCTTCTAATATCAATATTATAAAATTATGAAAAATAAAATATTATTACTTCTAATAGTACTTTTGACTTCGTCAATTGTTTTTGCACAAAATAGAAGTATCAAATCTTCTAATGAAGAGTTTAGTAATCTATCTTATATTGATGCACAACAAATGTATTTGAATATAGTAGAGAAAGGTTATTCAGATATTGAGTTATTTCAAAATCTTGCTGATACTTATTACTATAACAATGATTATGTTAATGCAAACAAGTGGTATTCAAAAGTGTTTGAGTTTGATAAGCATGATATAAAGAAAGAATATTTTTTCAAATATATTCAAACTCTTAAATCGGTTAAAGACTACGAGAAATCAAATGAGATTGTAGAACAATATATCGAGGTAAAAGGAGAGGATCAGTTCATTAAGAATTATTCGAATAACGTAAATTACCTGGATCAAATTAATCTCCAATCCGGAAGGTTTGAGATTAAGAAATTGGAGATGAATAGTGATGCTCAGGATTTTGGGGTGGCACTATATGAAGGAGGGGAAAAAGCAGTTTTTTCTAGTTCTAAGGACACTTCCTCTGTCTCAAAGTATGTTCATAAATGGAGTAATAGAGGCTTTTTAGATTTATACACAGCCGATGTTGACGCTGCCACAGGTGAGTTTTCAAACATTGAAAAGTTTGGTGATAAAAATATAAATACTAAATTTCATGAAAGTAATGCTGTGTTTACTAAGGATAACAAGACAGTTTACTTTACTAGAAATAATTTCTATAAAAAGAAATTTAAAACAAGTTCTGATCATATCAATAAATTAAAAATTTATCGTGCCACTAGGAAAGGTGAAGGCGATAAATGGGGTGATGTTGAAGAATTGTCTATTAATGGCGAGGGATTTTCTACGGCGCACCCAGCATTGAGTCCTAATGAAGATAAATTGTACTTTGCTTCTGATCGTCCAGATGGAATGATCGGTTTAGATGATTCAAAAGCATCTTCTGATATATGGTATGTGTCATTAGACGAGAATGGTGTTTTAGGTGCTCCTGTAAACGTTAAAGAGGTAAATACCCCAGGTAATGAGTTGTTTCCTTTCATGAGTGATAATGGTGATTTGTATTTCTCTTCTAATGGCCATCAAGGTCTTGGAGGTTTAGATGTCTTTGTTTCTCAGTCAGTTGATGGTAAATTATCTAAAGACATTATTAACGTAGGTAAACCAGTTAATGGAACTCAAGATGATTTTGCTTTTGTGTTGAACCAAGAAAAACAATTGGGATACTTTAGTTCAAACAGACTATCAGGAAAAGGTTTAGATGATATTTACTTTTTTAAACAAACAAAAGATTTGCCAGGTTTAATTGAAATTAATGGAGTGGTAACTAATCAAGAGACTGGTGAATTACTTCCAGAAGCAAAAGTTTCATTAGTGGATTCAGAGAATAAGGTGCTCAAAACTATGGTAGTAGGAGACGATGCGTTATATAAGTTTAAATTAGAGTTTGATAAGAATTATTCTATCAGAGCTGAAAAAGCTGATTTCTCAACCGTAGAAAAGTTTGTTCAAACATCAAGTGAGACTTCTGTGATGGAGCAACCTATCGCAATTAGCCCTACTATGGAAAGTAAAATTGCTAATTTGAAAGTTGGTGTTGATTTAGCAAAGATTTTTGATATTGTTATTTATTTTGATTACAACAAGGCAAATATCCGTTCAGATGCTCAGGTTCAATTACAAAAACTAGTAGAGTATATGAATAAATATCCATCTACAGTTGTGGATATTAAATCTCATACAGATAGTAGAGGACGCGATAGCTATAACTTAAAACTATCTGATCGTCGTGCTAAGAGCACTAGGGCTTATTTAATTTCTCAAGGAATTTCTCCTTATAGGTTAACAGCTGCTGGTTATGGAGAGTCACAACTACTCAATGAATGTTCTAATGGGGTGAAATGTTCTAAAGAGCAACACCAGTTAAACAGACGTTCAGAGTTTATCTTAATGAAAAAATAAATCTAAAATATTTCATTCAAAGACAGTTATAAAGATCCTTTCAATCGAAGGGATCTTTTTTGTTTACAAGATATTATGAATCTATTAATAGTTCCTAGCATCTGCTTTTGTAATTTTGATGGATACATTTGAATTATGAAAGAACAGGTAGTACTTGTAAACGAACTTGATGAGAAAGTAGGTCTCATGGAAAAGATAGAAGCCCATGAAAAAGCTTTACTCCACAGAGCATTTTCTGTTTTTATTCTTAATGATAAGAATGAGATCATGTTGCAGCAACGTGCCTGGTCTAAATATCATTCCCCTGGATTATGGACTAATACCTGTTGCAGTCACCAGCGTGATGGAGAGTCTAATATTGATGCTGGTAAACGTAGATTGATGGAGGAAATGGGTTTTAGTACTAATCTCAAGGAATTATTTCATTTCATTTACATAGCTCCATTTGATAATGGACTTACAGAACATGAATTAGATCATGTCATGATAGGGCACTATAATAATGATCCAGTAATTAATCCAGATGAGGTTGCTAGTTTTAAATGGATGACGGCACAAGATATTAAGGAAGATATGGACCAGCGACCAGAGGACTATACAGAATGGTTTAAAATCATCTTTGATAAATATTATAAACACATCTCATGAGACTAACAGCATACCGTAAAGCGCACTTTAATGCCGCCCATAGATTACATAAACCAGAGTGGAGTGATGAAAAGAATGCAGCTATTTTTGGTAAATGTAACAACCCTAATTATCATGGTCATAATTATGATTTAGAAGTAGGCGTAACGGGTGAGGTAGACCCAGAAACTGGTTACCTCATAGATCTTAAGATATTAAAGGATGTTATTAAATCTGAGGTAGAAGACGCCTTTGATCATAAAAACTTAAATATAGAAGTTCCCGAGTTTTCAACCTTAAATCCTACTGCTGAGAATATAGCTTATGTTATTTATAACAAGATAAAGGCAAAACTTGACCCTAAATACGACATTGAGATTAAACTTTACGAAACAGAACGTAACTTTGTCCTTTATAAAGGCGATTAATGAATTTATATCCTATTTTTTTTAAACCTATTCTCAAAGATAAAATTTGGGGTGGAACGGCTCTTAATGAAATTAAAAAAATCAATCCAGTAGTTCCTCAATTAGGAGAAAGTTGGGAAATATCAGTCGTAGAAAATGACATTAGTCTTGTGGATAATGGTCATTATAAAGGGTTTAATCTTAATGAGCTTATAGAAAAACACCCGTTATCCTTGCTAGGTAGTAAAGTCATACAGCAGCATGGTCGTCAGTTTCCACTACTTATTAAATACATTAACGCTGCCCAGGACTTATCGATTCAAGTCCATCCAGATGATGCAGTAGCCATTAAAAAGCACAACAGTTTTGGTAAGACTGAGATGTGGTATATTATGGATGCCTTACCAGATTCTCGATTGATTCTGGGGTTTAAAAAAGATGTTGATAAACACGCTTTCGCGAAAGCGATATCTCAAAAATCTGTGCTGGATTTATTAAATCAAATTGAGGTTCAGGAAGGAGATGCGTTTTTTATTAAGCCAGGCTTAGTTCATGCCATAGGTGCCGGAATTACACTTGCCGAAATTCAACAATCTAGTGATATAACTTATCGAGTTTATGATTTTGATCGTAAAGATCATCAAGGTAATACTCGCGAACTTCATATAGAAGATTCTATTGAAGTCAGTGATTATAAAAAGGCGACAGATCATGTGATTGATTATCAACCAGGACTGAGTGGAGCACAAAACCTTGCTGATAGTCGTTATTTCACTACAAATTATTTGAACTTTAAAGGTTGTCACAGGCTAGAAGTGGCTCCTCATCATAGTTTTATGGTTCTTATGAATGTAGGCCAGTCCTGTGATATTATTTGTGCAGGAAAATCTTATACTTTAAAAACTGCTCAAACGGTTCTTATTCCTGCCGCAGTACCTTATGTACTATTAAAAGCCACTGGTGTTGCAAAATTATTGAGCATTCACTTATAATACCAATTTACATTCCTAATGTCGCATATAATTCGTTTGTTTTTCGCCTATATTTCAAAATAAAATGAAACCGTAGCTTAGGCTATGCTTTAATTTTCTTTATCATCTAGTTAAAAAATAATTCAAATTAAGAATACGGCATTAGAAACATAAATTGGAATAAAGGCTAATTTTGGCGTATTTTTGCAAAAAATAATTTACCATGGCAAGCATTAGAGACCTTAAACAAGATATCAATTATGTATTAGGAGATATTATAGAAGCGGCATTATTACATCAAGCTACAAATCCAGATTCAGATACAAAAGCATCTGAAGCGGTAGTGGATGATAGCATCACAACTTTTGATGAATTAATCGCAAAAGTAAATGACAAAAATGTAGAAAATCGCAAAGCTCATTTAAAAAGTGTAAGAGCTGAGTTAGAATCTAGAGGTACTGAACTTATCGCTCGTATCAACAAGTTATAAGTTTTTCTTCCTTTCTTTTATAAATTCAGAGAGTTGTTTTCCATAACGACTGCTCTGAATTTTTTTTGGCATCATATGATACGCACTATCTAAGTAAACCGGATTTGCCTCATATCCTTCTTGGAGCAATGCAAATGGTGCTACCTCATAGTCTTTATGGCGCATCGCAAAATTAATCACATATCCTACTTTTTTCTTTATGTGCTTGTCTATGTCCTTAGATAAAGCATTTATAGAATCTTGATCAGGTGTTTCGGCCTGAGAAAGTAAGAGGCTTCTTTTAAAAAGGTCTGTATAACGATTAGATAATTGTTTATTAATGGCAGTAAATTCTTGAAAGAGCTTTTGATTTACAGATCCAGTTATAGTCGCACCAGTTTCAAATTGATCTAATGAGGTATGAATGGTGATGACAGTGTCTTCAGCAAAGAATTTTAATCGATCATCATAGATGGTTCCGTCTTTTTTATCTAAGTAAAAATACATAAGCTGTGGCTCATCTATAGTGGCTGTCATTTTAAATGGTGCCTCTCCATCCACGATAACAGAATCTACGTTTACTAGAGTAGTGTCCTGTAATTTTTGTAAATAAAGCTTGCCTATTTTAAGTCCGTCTACGGTTCCAGTAACGATAAGGTTGCCTTGTTGTTCTTCACTACAAGAAGTTAAAATAGCAATAGTGAGTAAAGTGACTATTATGTTTTTCATGAGCTTGTTTATAAGGCTACAAATATGATATATAACTTTTAAATAATCTAAGAAGTCGCTACCATTTGCATGAGGACAGTACATGCTATAGCTCCTATAGTTCCTACTACGTAACCAAAAACAGCTAGCAATACACCAACACTGGTGAGCGATGGATGAAATTCTGATGCTACAATAGGAGCACTAGCTGCTCCACCTACATTTGCCTGAGAACCTACCGCAAGGAAAAAATAGGGAGCCTTTATAAGTTTTGCCATAAGAATAAGCAGTCCGGCATGAATGGCCATCCATATAATACCTACCAGAATCAATAATGGATTCTCAACTATTTGTGTTAAGTCCATTTTCATTCCTATCGTAGCGACTAGAACATAAATAAAAATACTTCCTATTTTACTGGCGCCAGTTCCTTCATAACTTTTAGCAGGAGTAAATGATAATAAAATCCCTATAAATGTTGCGATAGAGATCATCCAGAAAAACTGGCTGGTTAGAAAGCTTAAATAAATATTCTTAGAAATACCTTCCATGCCAGACATGAGGTCTGATAAATAATTTGCTCCATAATGTGCTATCGCCACCGCACCAAAACCTATTCCCAGCATGACCATTGTGTCTGTAAAAGTAGCTTCGCGCTTTACACTAGCCGTATAATCAGATACTCTTTTTTTAAGGTCTTCAATAGCAGAACTATCGGCACCAAACCAGCGGTCTATTTTTACCGCTTTCCCGATCCCAAAAAGTAATATTCCCATCCACAAGTTAGCGACCACTATATCCACGAGAACCATTCCGCCATATTTAGCTTGATTGAATTGATACACCTCGAGCATGGCAGTTTGATTTGCGCCACCACCTATCCAGCTTCCAGCAAGTGTAGAAAGTCCACGCCATACTGCGTCATAACCTTCACCACCTACAGTTTCTGGTGAAAAAGAACCTATGATTAAAATAGCAATAGGACCACCTATGACGATTCCAGCTGTACCCGTTAAAAACATAATTAAGGCTTTAGGTCCTAAATTAAAAACGGCTTTTAAGTCTATAGATAAAGTCATTAAAACCAGTGCTGCTGGTAATAAATACCGCGACGCCATGTAATATAAAGAAGAGTTGCCTTCTTTAATAGTTCCATATTCACCGACCGTAATCCACTCAGGAGCGATAATTCCTAGAGAGCTCAGTACAGAAGGCAATAAGTAACACATCAATAGTGCTGGAACAATTTTATAGAACTTAGACCAGAAACCTTCTTTTAATGATGAAGAATAAAAGACTAATGCTAAACAAATCATCAATAACCCAAAAACAATGGTGTCTTTTGTTATTAATGGTGTCGTGTCGTGTACCTTTTCTATTACCTCTTGAAAAATCATAAAGTCGTATTTTGAATAATGGCAAAATACGACTTTATAAATTTTTGATTGGAATAAACACGCTTTCGCGAAAGCGTACTTATCAATAAAATATCACTTCATAAAGGCAACCATTTTCTCAACCAGTATAGGATGAATAGGGAAGTTCACATCAGTATAACTTTTTGCGGCCTCAATATCATCTTTACCTACTTTTTTAAGAACGTGATTTAATCCTTCTATGATTTCTAACTGACTGGAAGGAGCTGCGGCATGCAGTATATTTGCTTGTTCAACAGATACTTGAAAATCTCTGTCGCCGTTAATAATAAGAATAGGCGTTTTTAATTTTGCAATCTCTACTGCTGGATCATACTTCATCCATGATTTCATAAAAGGCTGTATTTGTGGACCTTGTAACTGCATTAAATAAGGATTTACATCTTCTACAATTTCCTCTTGAGCACGCATTTTATCAAAGGTAGCTTTGGCCATTGTATCCAGTCCAGGACTCTGAGCTGCTATTTGTGAAACGATTACATTATCTATAGGTTCTCCAGCTCCAGCTAGTGAGATAAAACCATCTACGTTTTCATTAACAGCCAGCATACCTACTAAGGAGCCTTGACTATGTCCAGCAATATAAATTTTAGAAAAACGACGGTCTTCTTCAAAGTGAGTAACCACATCTTTTGCGTCAGTAATAAAATCATCAAAACTTGTGTCAGGATCTACCTTTTTCTTTTTCATTTGTGTGACCACACGCTTGTCATATCGATAAGTAGCTATTCCTTCTTTTAAAAGTGCTTGTGCTAGTTGTTTGTGACTATCATTTTTAGTCATGACGCTATTTCCATCACGATCGTTAGGACCGCTACCGGTAAGCATGATTAAAAGTGGCGGTTGTTCCACATCATCTGGAATCCATAAGGTTCCTTGAATATTTTCATTAATATTGAGTTCTGTGGGGTCTTTTTCTTGTTCTTTATTGCCTTTATCAAAAAGCGTTTGAGAGAATCCTAAGACTGGTGCGAGAACAAGTAATAAAATTATTTTTTTCATGTTCGATGTAGCTTTTAATGATTTAATGGTTTTGTAATTTTAAATGTAATACAAATCATATACCTAAAACTGTATGATGATTATTATTTTATTGTTTCTTCAACAAAAAAAAGAGCAGATGATGGTCTGCTCTTTTTGAATTTATGTACTTATGCTTTATCGCTTAGAAATTTTATTTCCCGAAATATGTCGTTGCCTAGAACAGCGGAAACGATCCATCTCAGGATCACGATTAGCACGATGCTTAGTAGAACGACCTTGCACACGTGCTCTCCACATGCGGAAACTGCTTTCCTTCATCTGGTTGCGCATGATTTTAATGACCTGACTTTCTGTGACGCCAAACTGGGCTTCAATTGCATCAAATGGTGTGCGGTCTTCCCAGCCCATTTCTACAATACGATCTATCGCGCGTTCATCTAAGTTTGCTAAAATGTCTTTTGCTCTTGCCATGTTTATGGAGTCGTAATTAAGGCAGCCAGTTTACAATTGAGAAATAAACATTTGCTGTTTTTGAGAAAACTTTAGACTTTTTTGATGAAATAGACTTTCTAAGGAGTCTGTTGTCGTTAGTCATTATGCGTAGCGGTCATGAGTCTTATGTCATCATTTTAAAACGCTACAATCTTCCTAAAAGTAAGATTGATACGTTCGCTGATCGTTCTTTTTGTTTTAGGGATCTGGTGCTTGTACGTATGTTGTGTTGCTCCAGCCATGACTAGTAAACTACCATGCTCGAGTAAAAATTTAAAACGCCATTCTTTATTCTCATTGTGTTTCAAATGAAAAAAGCGTTCTTGCCCTAGAGTTATAGATGCAATTATTGGATTCTGGCCTAGTTCTTTTTCATTATCGGCATGCCAGCCGTTTGAATCCTGTCCGTCTCGATAACGGTTTACTAAACATATATTAAAGGTGGTGCCGGCAGCTTTTTCTACGTCTTCCTTGATGGATTTTAAGGTAGCGGTCCATGGTAGTGCATTATAGGTAATTCCACTGTATCCATAGCTTATCCCAGTATCTCCGTACAGTTGTGTTAATCTAGGCTCGTCATATTCTTTACCGAATACGGTAATTTTATTTTGCCGCCATGGTGTTTCTTGGAGCAGTTGTGTTTGTAGTTTGTGCGCTTTCGCGAAAGCGTAAAAACCACCGTCATACCACACCTCACCATCTGGAATCTCAGGAAATTCTTGCTCAAATAAATTACTATGCATGCATGTTAAATTAAACAAAAGCTACTTTAGAAAATAATTCTAGGGCTTATCTTGCAGTTCTTACAAATATAAAATATGTACACTTCTCGCATTACTGGAATGGGAAAATATGTCCCAGAAAACGTGGTTACTAATGATGACCTTTCTAAATTAATGGATACTAACGATGCCTGGATCCAGGAACGAACTGGAATTCAAGAGAGACGTCATATTAAAAAAGGTGATGGTAATTCTACTGCAATTATGGGTGTAAAAGCTGCTCAAATTGCTCTAGAACGCGCCCATGTTTCTAAAGATGATATAGACATGATCGTGTTTGCCACCTTGTCACCAGATTATTATTTTCCAGGTTGTGGTGTGCAAGTGCAGGATCTTATGGGAATTCACACTTGTCCTGCGTTAGATGTCCGTAACCAGTGTAGTGGCTTTGTTTATGCACTGTCTGTGGCAGATCAGTTTATAAAAACAGGAATGTATAAAAATGTTCTCGTTATAGGATCAGAAAATCATAGTGGTGGACTAGATATGACTACTCGTGGTCGATCAGTTTCGGTAATTTTTGGCGATGGTGCTGGTGCGGCTGTGGTGTCGCGCAGTGAAAAAGAAGGACATGGAATTTTATCTACACATTTACATAGTGAAGGGAAACATGCTCTGGAGCTTTCTTTAAAAGGACCATCTACTAATCATTGGGTTCCTGCCTTAATAGAAGAGAATCCGCAAGAGGATATTCCTTATTTTCCCTATATGAACGGTCAGTTTGTGTTTAAAAATGCCGTAAGACGTTTCAGCGAGGTGATTATGGAAGGTTTACAGACTAATGGTTTAGAGGTGAGTGATATAGATATGCTTGTGCCACACCAGGCTAATTTGCGTATTTCACAATTTATACAAAAGAAGTTCCAGTTAAGCGACGACCAGGTCTATAATAATATTCAGAACTATGGGAATACAACAGCAGCGTCTATTCCTATTGCTCTTTGCGAGGCATGGGAAAATGGAAAAATAAAGGAAGGCGATACGGTCGTTCTAGCGGCTTTTGGTAGTGGATTTACATGGGGTAGTGCGGTGATCAAGTGGTAACATTTATAGGTGCGGACATTCATAGGTGTGGACTTAAGTCCGCACCTATGAATAATATTTTTAAACCATTTCTAAGAACAATTTACAGATATATCTTCATATCGTTTTTGGAACAAAAAATCGTGATCCTGATATCAAATTTGCTATTGAATCTCATCTCTATGCATATATCTGGCAAATCATAATTGAATAAGGTTGCACGCCATTAGTCATTAATCGAATGTCAGATCACGTGCATATTTTATTAAAGTTAGAGTCTAAAATCGCCATAGGGATGTTATTAAAACATATCAAAGGAAAAAGCTCCCGATGGTTAACGGCTAATTATCCATTTTTAGAGAATTTTCAATGGCAACGCGGCTATGGTGCGTTTTCAGTTAGCAGCTCGCAAGTAGCAACAGTTGTTGCATATATCAAAAATCAAAAACAACACCATCAAGAGGAATCGCTACAATCAGAGTTTGAGATCTTATGATTTTTAAAAATATAATTGTTTGATGATCCATAGGTGTTTACATCCATAGGTGCGGACTTAAGTCCGCACTTATGGATCATCACAAAAAACAAAAACCCGAGCCTGCAAGCTCGGGTTTTCTAAACCGTACAATAACACTAACCATTAATTATGAATTATACGATTGTTAGCATGAATTTTTCTTTTTCAATAAATTCAATTTTTCAAATAAATCAAAGGGTCATCACTCCTTCATCTAAAAGACGATACATTTGTAGTATTGTTACAGCTTTAATCTTAAAAAATGTCTAAAAAAACGCTTGTGTTAGGAGCTTCTCTAAATGAGGAACGGTATTCAAATGTAGCGATCTATAAATTGCGCAAGAATAATATTGAGACCGTAGCCATAGGATTGCGAGAAGGATTAGTGGATGATGTAAAGATTCATAAGGAATGGATTCCGTTTCAAGGAATTGATACGGTGACCTTATACTTAAATGCTAAAAGACAGCCAGAATACTACGATTATATCATTAGCCTAAAACCTAGTCGTGTGATTTTTAATCCTGGAACAGAAAACCCAGAATTCTACAAGCTTCTTGAAGAAAACAAGATTAAATCAGAAGTAGCCTGCACCTTAGTTCTTTTAGGTACTAAACAGTATTAGGTTGTTAGTGATTCCGCTTTCGCGAAAGCGTAATTCAATCAACATTATGTATTAATAATTCTTTCCTTCAAACGACTTCTTTTACCTAAAAATGTAGCTGTCATCGTCGCATGTGGAAACCGCACCCTTTAGGGTTTGGGAAACGGTCTCGATGAATGAATATCATTACCCAAAAATGATGCAACCAACAACCCTAAAAAGGTAATTGCGCCATTTAATAAGAGTACAAAAAAGCCAAATTCAAATTCATAAACATACTGTGCAAAATAACTGATACCATAGGCTATAAATGGAGAGGTAATTGCAATAACTGGTGTCGCTAGGTGATGTACCTTACGTTTAGTTAAAATTCCAAAACCAAATAAACCCAATAACGGTCCATAAGTATATCCTGCAAAGGTGAAAAGCTTATTGATTACACTAGCATCTTTGATGAGGTATTCAAAACTCACGATCACTAAAATAAGTAACACAGAAAAACCTACATGAATCAGCTTTCTAGTGATGTTTTGCTTTTTCTCACTTAAGTTCTTTTCAATATTTAAAATATCTACAGAAAAAGAAGTAGTTAGTGAGGTCAGTGCGCTGTCTGCACTAGAATAAGCCGCAGCGATTAACCCTAATATAAAAACCAAGCCTAGTCCTATTCCCATATTAGACTGTAATGCGATACATGGAAATAATGAATCCTTGAATCCACCTGTTTCTGTGATTGCTGCGTACTCGGTTAGTAAAACTCCCAATCCTAAAAATAATAAGTTCACAAAAGTCAGTACAATGGTAAACCAAAACATATTTTTTTGAGCATCTTTTAAACTGCGACAGGTTAAATTCTTTTGCATCATGTCTTGATCTAATCCTGTCATAACTATGGCTATAAAAGCACCAGCGATAAACTGTTTCATAAAATGCTGACCACTTTTCCAGTCGTCCCAGAAAAAGATCTGTGAAAACTCGCTATCACTTAGAAAAGAAGTGATTTCTCCTATACCATTTAAATTTAAACGGTCTGAAACAAAGTAAATCGCAACTCCTACCGCTATGAGCATGAATAGTGTTTGTAAGGTGTCAGTCCAGACTATTGTTTTAATGCCTGACTTAAAGGTGTACAACCAGATCAGTACTACCGTTAAAGTTACCGTTTGCCAGAACTCTATGTCCATACTGTCAAAGACAAAGGTTTGCAATACTCCTGCAATAAGGTAAAGTCTAAAACTCGCACCGACGATTCTAGAAAGTAAAAAGAAACTAGAACCAGTATATTGAGCAGCACTTCCATATCGATCATTCAAATAACTATAAATAGAAGTTAAGTTCATGCGGTAATACAGTGGTAGGAGCACTAAACCTATCACAGCATAACCTACGATATAACCCAGCACCACTTGAAAATAGTTCATCGCGCCTTCCTCTACAGCTCCAGGAACTGAGATAAATGTAACACCACTCAGAGAAGCACCTATCATCCCAAAGGCCACGATATACCACGGCGAGCTGCGATTACCTCTAAAAAAAGTAGCACTGTCACTTTTACGACCTACTAAAAAGGAAATTAAAATAAGCATCGCAAAATATGCCGCAATCGCAATAAGAATTTGGGTAGAACTCACTAGAATTATTTTGCTGCTAAAGTAGGCATACAAACTGATACTGCAAATGTCAGTTTGAGCGCTGCATCAAACAATTTATACAAACTACTAAAAGTGTTGAATTTGAGTTCAAAAAACCTCATACCACATACCTCATACCTAATTCCACTTCCTTTATCTTTGTAATTCATGAATTTCTCCTCAAAAATATTAGAAGAAGCTGTAAATCAAGTATCGCAATTACCTGGAATCGGGAAGCGCACTGCGTTGAGGTTAGTACTGCATCTCATGCGGCAGCCAGCAGACCAGACAGATGTGCTCGCTCAAGCGCTCATTAACATGCGCCATGATTTAAAATTTTGTCTGAACTGTCATAACGTGAGTGATGTAGATGTATGTGAGATTTGCGCTAGTCATAATCGCGATAAAACCATCGTTTGTGTGGTTGAGGACATCCGCGATGTGATGGCTATAGAAAACACAAGTCAGTATCGTGGATTGTATCATGTTTTAGGTGGTAAAATTAGTCCTATGGATGGAATAGGTCCTCAAGATTTGAATATAAAATCCTTAGTAAATCGCATAAAAAGTGATGGAGTTCAAGAACTTATTTTTGCACTCAGCCCAACTATAGAAGGAGACACTACAAATTTTTATATCTTCAAACAACTCGATGGGCTTGAAGTAAATACATCTACTATAGCAAGAGGAATAGCCGTAGGAGATGAACTGGAGTTTGCAGATGAGGTCACGCTAGGCCGCAGTATTTTACATCGAGTACCTTATGAAAATTCGCTGAAAAACTAACTGTGGATTTATCAATCATCATACTCAATTATAACGCGGCAGCTTTTTTGGAGTTGTGTCTAGATAGTGTTTTGAGAGACACTAAAAACCTGAATTCAGAAGTGATCGTGGTGGATAATAACTCTACAGACAGCAGTTTACAAATGCTGCACTTTGTTTTTCCACAAGTTAAGGTTATCGCAAATGACGAAAACGTAGGCTTTTCTCGTGGTAATAATATCGGTGTGCAACACGCGCAAGGAGAATATCTATGCATTTTAAATCCAGACACGATAGTAGGTGAAACAGTGTTTGATGAGGTACACGCTTTCGCGAAAGCAAATTCTCAAATAGCATTCACAACCACACAACTCATAGATGGCACAGGAGCATTTCTACCAGAGAGCAAGCGTAATGTGCCTAATCCAAAAATCGCACGTCAAAAAATCCTAGGAAACGATTCTAATTACTATGCAAATCATTTGAAAAAAGATGAAAATGGTGAAATAGAAGTGCTGGTAGGAGCGATGATGTATGTGAAGAAAGAAGTTTATCTAGAATTAGGCGGTTTTGATCCTATGTACTTTATGTATGGAGAAGATATAGATTTGAGTTATACCGCATTACAGCAAGGGTATAAAAACTACTATTTAGGTAGCCAGCAAGTCATTCATTTTAAAGGAGAAAGTACCGTAAAAGATAAAAAGTACATAGAGCGATTTTACGGCGCTATGGGGTTGTTTTATGATAAACACTTTAAAAAATCTAAACTAGAAAAAGCTCTAGTAGACCTCGCCTTAAAAGGAATTATCGTGACTAAATCTATGGAGATCAATCAAACAGACCGAGATTTAGAAAGATATCAAGTCTTAGTAACTAATGATACTGCTTTAAAACTTAGTGGTTTTAAAGAGCAGTTCACATTTGAAGGATTAATAGAAAAAGAATTGCCTTTAGAAATTCAAATTGTCTGGGACACACCATCACTCGCTTACAAAGATATCATTGCCTTTATGTCGCAAAATAAAGGTAAGAAATGGACTTATAGATTTATAAATTCTAAAAGAGACTTCATGCTAGGCAGTGATAATAGTACTTCTCGTGGTGTTATAAAGCCACTGAAGATGTAATTATATGGGGTAGAGTTGTTCTTCTAGAGTCTATGGAACTATTTTTTTACTCATAAAATGGGTAATCATTCATTCTTTTGAAAATCTATAGTTATTAAATTCATCCTAAGGACTCTTAAAACATTCTTTTCTTATTCTATAATTCTTACTTTTGCAACTTCTTAGAAAACGTTATAGTAACTTTACGATATGGCAAAATTTGAACTTAAATTACCTAAAATGGGCGAGTCAGTAGCTGAGGCTACGATTACTTCATGGCTCAAAAATATAGGTGATACTATTGAAGCTGATGAGGCAATTCTAGAAATTGCAACAGATAAGGTGGATAGTGAAGTCCCTAGTGAAGTAGATGGAACACTAGTTGAAATTCTTTTTCAAGTAGATGATGTCGTTCAAGTAGGTCAGACTATAGCCATTATAGAAACAGATGCAGATAGTGCTTCTGCTCCAGCACCAGCAACAACTGAAGTTCCTAAGCAAGCTGAAATAGCAGTAGAAATCGCTGCTCAACAAATAGAAAAAGGTCAAGAAACAGCTGCGCCAGTAGATTATTCAAATTCTGATGGTTTCTACTCACCTCTAGTGAAGAATATTGCTAAAGAAGAAAATATATCTATCACAGAACTAGAATCTATAAAAGGCACCGGAACTAACAACCGTGTGACTAAAAACGATATTCTAACTTATGTAGCAGATAAGAAAGCTGGTAAAACAGCTCCTGTTCAAGCAGCATCTAAAGTGCCAGCTGCAGCGCCTGTAACAACTCAAAAAACAAAGGCTGCACCAGTAAGTGTAAACGGTGAAGATGAGATCGTAGAAATGACACGCATGGGAAAACTCATCGCGCATCACATGGTGGCATCAGTCCAAACGAGTGCTCACGTGCAAAGCTTTATAGAATGTGATGTCACAAACATCTGGAACTGGAGAAAGAAACATAAAGAGACCTTTGCAAAAAGAGAAGGAGAGAACCTTACGTTCACACCTATCTTTATGGAAGCAGTAGCCAAAGCTTTAAAAGAATTCCCGATGATGAATATCGCTGTAGATGGTGATCACATCATCAAGCGTAAAAATATCAATCTAGGAATGGCAGCAGCCTTGCCAGATGGTAACTTAATTGTGCCAGTTATAAAAAATGCAGACCAGCTCAATCTTATGGGAATGGCTAAGGCTGTAAATGACTTGGCTAACAGGGCAAGAAATGGTAAATTAAAACCAGATGATACGCAAGGCGGAACTTACACGGTAACTAATGTAGGAACTTTTGGTTCTGTGTTAGGAACTCCTATTATCAATCAACCGCAAGTAGGGATACTGGCGCTAGGAGCGATTAGAAAAGTGCCGGCTGTGGTAGAAACTCCACAAGGTGACTTTATAGGAATACGCATGAAGATGTTCTTATCTCATAGTTATGATCATAGAGTAGTAAACGGAGCCTTAGGTGGACAGTTTGTACAGCGAGTAGCGCAGTTACTAGAAGGATTTGATCCGGACAGAGAAATATAAAAATAAATGATGTGGTAGAAAAACGTTTCGATAATTAGATTGTTGAAACGTTTTTTATTTTACCACATACCACATACCACATACCACATACCACATACCACATACCACAATCATGGAAAAAGACCTCTATCTAGAACAAATCGATTATTTCAAAGGTGCTCGGGTATTACACTATTTTGAATTTGTAGAACCACAAGAAATAAAAGATGAATATTTTAATGTTCACGAGATCCACGCACTAGTGATTTGTGACTATGAAGGTGAAGAAACCATGCTCTTCTATCTAGATGACGGACTTGAAGTCGCACTAGAATTTGAAGTGATGATTCCTAAAATGGCCAAAGAAAAAGTAAGCGAAGATTTTTCAGGAATCGACGTTCAGTGGAAAAATAGGTAGTTTATTCCTTTTGGTATTACTCATCAGTTCTCAGCCTTCAGTCTGAGCATGTCTAAATAAGGTTGCCTTTTTTTCTGGTTATAATTAACTTTTAGCTATAAAGCGAATTGGTCATTTACGTAGAGAAAGCTAAAACAATTCTTAGCATATCAAATCTCAAAGACACTGGTAAGCTATAATCATCTTTTCTTCTAGAATGGCTTAACAATAGATTAAAAATACCTATGTCATATCTCGACGAGCGTAGTGATGTCCATCTTGAATCAACTGGTATAAGGTGCTTTCTTTTTGATGACTTTTATTAAAACTTCATGCCAATTCTAAAGAAACCTTGCATTTTCAACTAATCAACTAATCAACTAATCAACTAATCAACTAATCAACTAATCAACGTTTCCTCTTCCTGCCTGCTATATATTCTTTAACAGCCTTTTCAGTGGTGTACCACACACGACCTTCTTTGTAAGCGTCTATTTTACCTTGGCGAGCAAGTAAACTCACGTATTCCTGACCATATTTAATAGACGGCTCTTTCACGATGTTAGAAATAGGAGCGTAGTCTCCAGCAGTATCATCTAGGTTGCTCAAATAAATATCTAAGGAACGTAAAGCGGCCTGACTAACCAGATAAAATAGTTTTTCAAACTTGCCCTTATTTGCATCGTTAAGTGCTGTATAATATCGTTTACGATCCACTTTTAAAATAATGGCTGGTGGAAAACCATCTTTCATGAGCAAAAGATTATAGATCAATCGCACCGTGCGACCATTACCATCAAAAAAGGGATGGATCCATACAAACCGATGATGGAATAATGCGGCCTTTATAACTGGATGTAATTCTTTTCTAGCATGGTTTGCCCAGGAGATAAGCTCTTCAAATAAATCAGGAACCTTTCTAGCATTAGGTGGGACAAAGTTTGCGCCACTTATTCTCACACCAGCATTACGTATGCGACCGGCAAATTCTTTATCTATTTTATCGAGAACCAGCTCATGAACGTTTAGAATATCTCGTTCTCTAAGCACATAATCTGGTGTGACAATAGATTCTACATAACCTATCGCATCGTGGTGATTAACCGTTTCAAAATGTTCTCGTAGCGGTTTACCACTTACAGTAAGTCCATCTTCTAGAACCATTCTTGTTTCTTGTAAGGTAAGTGTGTTACCTTCTATACTGTTAGAATTATAGGTCCATTCTACAGTAAGGCTTTCTTTAATACTATGAAGCACATAGCTAGGAAATGGTCTATAAGAATCTAGCCGTTTCTTTTTATCGTCTATTTTCTTTAGGACTTCTTTTATGTCTTGCGACACCTCAATATCATTCCATTTTTTTTCCACACTCCAAAGATACTTCTTTTTTCTTAATATCGGTAAAATTAAAAAACATAATTACCGATATTAAGAGTTGTAAAGCTCTAAGTATTTTTTTGCTATTTTAATAGAATCATGATGTTGTGCTATGAATTCTCTAGCTTCTAGACCTAGGTTAAAAATAATTTCTGGATGATCGATGAGCTTAGATAGTTCTTGCACGAGATAATCAACATCTGGTTGTGCATCTATGAGAGGTGCTTCTTTTAATCCATAAGCTTTTAAAAAAGGCGCGCCAGCTCCTGCAAAAACCACTTTCCCTTGAGCCATTGCCTCAAGTGCATTATAACCTTGGTCATAGCTTAGTACTTGATCTAATAGGATATGGCATTTTTTATAAGACTTGATATACTGTTGATAGGGCAAATTTTCTGCAATGGTAATATTTACCTGGTCAGCATACTTAATTTTTATAATTTCCAAAGCTTTTTCAAAATAAGGAATCCCTTTTTTATGATAATTTCCACGATTGATACCCATAAAAATTTCAATGGGTTGTGAAATATGATTTTGCTGTAATTCAAAATTTTCAACTACAACAGCACTTGGAATGATATCAGTACATTTTATTTCTTCCTTGAGAGCCATTTTAAAATCGGTATGCGATGGGATAATGGCTTTACACTGCTCTAAAAGACGCTCATAATTTTCTTGATAAGGCCGTTGCAGGTACTTAAAAGTATGAGCAAACCTATTTTTTAAACCAACATTTTCATGATATGGAGTTAGAATACTATAACCTTCATGGGCTTCAGTAAGGTATTTTGCATAAGGATAATCATCTCCACAAGCTACGAGAAAAGCTTTTCCATTATGTCTTAAAAGATAATCGAGCATCTTCCATTCTACTGGAGCTTCACAACTAAATGGATTTGAATTAATGAACTGCACGATGTCGTGGTTAGTTATTAAATGCTCGCTTTCGCGGAAGCGTGCTAAACGTATATAATCCTCTAGATTACGACCCGTAAGTTTCCACCAGCCTACTTTTATCTTCTCACGTAGCCAGTCACGTCTGAAATAGTCGCTACCGACATTTATATCTACAGGGAATCTTTTAAAACTGTCACCACTACCTACTAGAGTGACCTCATGACCTAGTGCTTGAAGTCCATGTTTTAAGGAATTATGAAAACCACTATACTCGCCTATGAGCAAAATGCGCATAAAAGTTATCTTTGGCGTAAAGATACGCTGTTGAATTCATACTCAAATCACGACTTACAAATCCTTATCGCTACTATGAATAGGAGTGATTTGTCTTTTCTGGAAGAAATGTTTCAGTGTAAAGTAGCCGATATTAAGGAGCAGCTTATTATAGTGAACCAATCTAAAGAGGCTGTTCTTGTGTCCTCTTACGAGAATATTAAAGTTGTTAATGATAGTAACTTTGGCCTTTCTCGCAGTCGTAATAGGGCTATGTTTAGTTGTGAGGCTAAATGGGCATGGATTTTAGATGATGACGTTGTACTCTTGCCTGGTGCGGTAAAATTCCTCAAGAAAGTACTTAATGAAAATGAGCAACATTGCTTGACAATTGTAAAAGCAATTGATTTTTCTCATAATGATAGGCGCACATATCCTGATCAAGCAGGTTTTTTGAGAACTCAGAAACAAATCGAAAACATTTCGTCTATTGAAATGGTAATTCACGTGCCTACCTTTAAAAAACTAAATTTAGCCTTTGATGAGCGGTTTGGTTTAGGTGCTTCATTTCCCATGGGAGAAGAGTATATCTTAGTAAAGGATATTATAGAACATGGAGAGCACATTTATTTTATTCCCATTTCCTTAGTACAGCACGATGTGTTTAGTTCTGGAAAAAATCCTGCCTATATTAATGCTATTAAGACTAGAGGTGCTCTGGCAGCAAAATATTATCCTAAGTTTACCTTTTATTTCAAGATTAAATATCTTTTTTTTCTTTTCAGAAAAGGTTTTGTGACTGATTATAAAAAGCTTTTAGAAGGTTATAAAGTTTTTAGTGGTGCCGTGCGCGCATATAAATCCAAGTAAAAAGTAAGTAAAAAAGAAACTATTTATTAAGATTTTATAAATTCAACTATGTATTTCTTTCAATTCACTATTTTTACTTTATGGATATTAAAATTATAGACATTCCTAAAATTACAGATCCGAGAGGTAATCTTGCGGTAATAGAAGGCGATACTATTCCTTTTAAAATGGAGCGCGTCTACTATTTATATGACGTTCCTAGTACTTCACAACGCGGTGGACATGCTCATAAAGAGCTTTGTCAGTTAATAATTGCTTTAAGTGGCAGTTTTGATGTAGTTCTCGATGATGGTAAGCTTAGAAAAACCGTGACACTTAATAAACCTGATAAAGGTTTACTCATTCCCACGATGGTATGGCGTGAATTAGAAAATTTTTCTAGCGGTGCTGTGTGTATGGTAGTTGCTTCAATGGAGTTCAGTGAAGCTGATTATATAAGGGATTATGAAAAGTTTGTAGGGTTGTTTCAATCTTTGTAGAAATAGTCTATGAAGTGTTCTAGCTTTAATAAATCAAAACCTAATAGACTAGGATTGGTGCTATTCATATTACGTAGTAACATAAATTTTATCATACGTATAAAACAAGCTGTTAATCTATCTATTTTTATTTGATGTAAATTGTAGAAAACAGAAATGATAGGTCTAGATTCTATGGCTATTTTGCCTGTTTTATATAAGGTTACAGTGTTTTCTATACCAATCAACGTTTTCTTGTAAAAACTGTCATTACTTTCTAAACCCATGTGAATTACAGGATTGTCTATATGTTTAATCTGTATACCTAAACTATTAATTATAGAAGAAATAAGAATATCACCGCCGTAACCTACATCATGAATCCTATCGTATACTTTATAGAAGATATCTTTCTTGATTAAAAACCCCATAGAAATAAGGTTTTGATAACTCAACTCCATTCGTTGCGTGGCTTTTTTTGCTTCACGAGATTTACCGTACTTCCACCGCAGTATGCCTTCTAATGGTTTTTCTGTTCGATAGCTTATACCGCCATAGATAATTTCATAACTAGTGTTCAAAAATCTAACGTATTCTTTTAGAAAGTTTTTTGTCCCAAGAAGAACGTCTGCATCTAAAAAAAGTAAATTTTCATACTTGGCTTTTTGAGCTAATTGTTTTCTTCCATATATGCTTCCGTAGTTTCCAGTGCTAGTAATTAAAGTAATCTCAGAATTTTTTATATGAATTGGTGGTGCAGAAAAGTCATCATAAACTAAAATTTCAATGCTGAAATCAAATTGCTTTTTTTGAAAAAGCAGTGCGTCAATAAGAATTGAGACATCATAATTGTAAGTTGGGATGCAAACAGAAAGCATAAAGTTTAAGTTTTTTCAATTACAATTATATTATCCTTTGTTAATCCATAATGAGGATCCTCTTGAGTAATATGATGCTTTATCGATGATGCTGGGTTTACTTCTTTAAACCTATTGATCAATCCGTTTAGACTATAAATTCTAACATGGTCTGATTGACCAAATGCTCTTAACCGTTCTTCTTTTGAAGTGATTGAACTGTCTTCATAAATATCACCTTTTTTAAATGGTGTCTGAATGAGTAAAGTCCCATTATCAGAGAGAACACGATAAAGTTCTTTCATTGCATTTCTGTCTTCTTCAATATGTTCTAAAACATGGTAGCAGATTATTACCTCAAAGAAGTTATCATCCTTAGGTATGTCAGTTATATTAAATTGATACTTGGATTGAAATTCATTCAAGTAATCAGTTGGGAAGTAGTCAATTGAGTTAATGCCGTTGTATGTATTAAATAAGGATTCAGGTGGTGAAAAATGTAGCACCTTATCCTTCATTAGGTTATTTGATAACAAATACTTGTGTAAATTACGGGTGCGACTTAAACTACCGCAAACTGGGCACAATAAATTATTTTTGTGAATAATAAATCGTCTTAATCTAGATTCACAAATATTACAACGATGTTTATTTCCGAAATAAAGAAGTTTATTCACTCTTCTCAGTTGAGTAGCATATTTTTTGATAATTGTATTAGGAGTCAATGTTTTTAATATCCTTTTTAAAATCTCGTACATGCTACAGCGTTTTCTGAACCACTTCAAATACCTCACCACCATCACACTTTAGTGTTTTAGAAGGGTATTTTAAGAGCAAGGCATAGTCATGAGTGGCCATGAGTATAGTATTACCATTTTTATTAATAGTTTGTAGAACTTCCATAATTTCTACACTTGTCTGTGGATCCAGATTACCGGTAGGCTCATCGGCTATGATGAGTTCTGGATCATTAAGTAAGGCTCTTGCTATGGCAATGCGCTGCTGTTCTCCACCAGAGAGTTCATGTGGGTATTTAAAGCCGGTGGTTTTCATACCTACTTTATCGAGAACTTGCTCGATTTTTTCTTCCATTTCCTTTTTATTTTTCCAGCCGGTAGCTTTTAAAACAAACTTGAGATTCTCCTTAATAGTGCGATCAGTAAGTAATTTAAAGTCTTGAAAAACTACACCTAGTTTGCGACGCAAATAGGGAATGTCACGCTCTTTTAATAAAGCAAGGTCATATTCTACAATGGTTCCTTCACCTTCTTTAAGAGGAATGTCACCATATAATGTTTTCATTAATGAACTTTTACCACTACCTGTTTTTCCTATGAGATATATAAATTCCCCTTTATTAATAGTGAGATTAACGTCTTTAAGAATTAGGTTTTCTCGTTGGTAAATATTAGCTTTTTTCAGGGTTAAAACTGTTGAACTCATATTATAAATAAAGGCATTTAATTGAATGGTCTAATATAATTATTTAGCGGTAGGCAGTGAGGTAAATACCTCGTTTAATTAAAAAATCTTGTAGCAATTGTAACTGTTTTAACACTTTTACCGGTAACCACAGTAAAAAGCGCTGTTTTTTATTCAGGTTAGTCATCTTGATTTGATGTACTATGTTGTTATAAAAATCAAGATCACCAGCAAGTTTTGCACTGATAGCGATAGCATAACGGTTTAAATCTAAAAAGCTTTTTAATGACTGGTTTATTTTCTCTTGCTTAGTGAAATTATCTAGCATTAGAGCTCGTGCTTTATATAGTTGAGCACTGGATAAACTAGAGTTATCAAAGGAGTTATAGGTCATGGTGATTGCTGGATGGAAGGCTGTTTTACCTTGTAAAGCAACCTTGATCCATAAGTCAGTGTCCTGGCCGCTTCTGATCCTAGTGTCATAACCACCAGCTTTTTTAAAAGTTTCTTTTCTGAAAGCTGTAGAAGATGAAGTCGCTATCCCGAATTGTTTCATTCCATCAAAAAAATCATCGATAAGCAGCGGTTTTTGATGGTATGAAAAGCTAAATCGGGCAGGTATCATAACATCATTTTCCCGTCTGAGTTGATAATTTGTACAGTACATGACAGCCTCAGGGAAATTTTCTATAAGTTCTTTTAAGTGCTGTAAGTGAAGTGGTTCCCAGCTGTCATCTGCATCTAGGACAGCAATGAATTTTCCGTTACATTTTTCTATCGCTGCATTACGAGCCGCAGACGCGCCTTTATTTTCTTGAGTATATAACCTGATTCTAGAGTCATTTAACTCTTGCACCTTTATCGCGCCGTTATCAGTACTGCCATCATCTACTATAACTACTTCAAAATCATTGAACTCTTGTGCAAAAATATTCTTTAAGGTGTCTGTAATATAACTTTCCTTGTTATACAAGGGAATAGCAACTGAGAAAAAAGGTTCAAGACTCATAATTAGCACAATTATGCAACGTGTCAAAGTTACACAATGCTGTGGATAAGATTATGAATAATTAAACAGACTTTATAGCGTTATACTCTAGTAACATTTTAATTTTACCCTTCTATTTAATGACAGGATCCGTTATGAAAAAAATCGTGCTCACTCTGTTGCTTGCTGCTAGTTCTCTTATAGAGGTAAGCGCACAACAGTCTAAAATATTTACAGACGACTTGCGTGCTTATAATCAAGCTATTGATTTATATCAAGAACAGCAGTATATCGCTGCACAACGCCTTTTTGAAAAGGTAAAAGATCAAGCTCAGGATGAGACTATCTTAGGAAATGCGGCTTATTATATTGCAAACTGTGCGGTACGGCTCAACCAGCGCAATGCAGACGCGCTTATGGAATCGTTTGTTGAAGAATACCCTACTTCCACTAAACGCAATACCGCTTATATAGACGTGGCAAACTATTATTTTGATAATGGTAAATATAATCTAGCCGCTAAATGGCACGAGAGAGTTGATGAGAGCACACTTTCGCGAAAGCAAAAAAACAAATACTATTTCAATACAGGATATACCTTAGTTCAAAGCAAAAAGTATGATCAGGCTAAGCCTTTCCTTAATCGTGTAAGTGATGACCCAGAATATGGATCGCAGGCTAAATACTATTTAGGCTACATCGCCTATGAAGGTGATGATTATCAACAGGCGAGTGATTTATTTGATGAAGCTGGAGAATCTCCTGAGGCAGACGAGAAACTGTCTTACTATCAGGCTGACTTGAATTACAAACTTGGTAATTTTGATAAAGCCATTGCGCTAGCCAGAGAACAATTGCCTAAATCTTCAAAACAAGAACAATCTGAATTGAATAGAATCATAGGGCAAAGCTTGTTCAACCAGCAAAAGTATAATGAAGCCTTACCTTATTTACAAGAATATAAAGGAGTGCGCGGTCGCTGGAATAATAATGATTACTACCAGCTAGGATACACCTATTACCAGCAAGGTGATTACCATAAAGCGATTGAAACCTTTAATAAAATAGTAGATGGCGAGAATAAAACTGCTCAAAATGCCTACTATCACCTAGCGCAGAGTTATATAAAACTTAATCAAAGTGAAGACGCACTTAATGCCTTTAAAAAAGCAAGTGAGATGGATTTTGATGCTCAGATCCAGGAAGATGCTAGCTATAATTATGCAAAAATAAGTTATGAATATGGTAATCCTTATGATAGTGTTCCAGCTGTAATTCTAGCATTTCTTGAAAAATATCCAGACACTAATAAGGCTGCCCAGATGAATGAGTATCTCATAGATTCTTACTTCTCTTCTAAGAATTATACAGAGGCACTAGCTCTTATGGAAGATGGCCGTATTAAGGGTAATGAAAATGTTTATGGAAAAGTAGCGCTGTATGAAGGGTTGAACCAGTTTAAAACTGGAGATTATGCAAAGGCAATCGATAATCTAGATAAAACCATAACTTATGCACAGTCTGTTGAATTAAAGAAACGCGCGACGTTCTGGAAGGCAGAGAGTTATTATGAACTTAATAATTTCCCTGCGGCTTTAAATAGTTTTAACGCAGCAAAAAATATGAACGCCAGTATAGAAGAAGACGATCTATTGAACTATGATCTCGCTTACACGCAGTTCAAGCTAAAAGATTATGAGAATTCTATAAAAAACTTTACCGCATATACTCAACAATCAGGTGTAAAAAAACAGCCAGCGCGATTGAATGATTCTTACCTGCGTATAGGTGATGCAAACTTTGTGACTAAGCAATACTGGCCAGCTATGGAGGCTTATAATAAGTCCATAGCCATGAACGGTTTTAATGCAGATTATGCTGCCTTCCAAAAAGCTATTTCTTATGGATTTGTAGGTAAGAACGATCGCAAAATAGAAGACCTTAATGCCTTTTTAAGAAACTTTAAAAGCTCAGTATATAGAGATGATGTGCTTTATGAACTAGGAAATACTTATATAAACACTAATAAGGTTAGTAACGGAATTCAGACTTATGATCGCTTGATCTCTGAGTTTCCACAGAGTAGTTATACCTCTCAAGCCATGATGCGCAAAGGGCTTCAACTCTATAATGACTCTAAGCTAGATGCAGCACTAGTAGTTTTTAAAGATGTAGTAGCAAACTACCCAGGAACACCACAGGCAAATGAGGCAGTAAGCTCAGCACGATTGATTTATGTAGATCAAAACCGTACAAATGATTATGCCGCTTGGGTACGCACCCTAGATTTTATAGACGTGAGCGATTCTGAACTAGATGACACTGCTTATGAAAGTGCAGAGCAACCTTATCTTCAGAATGATATGTCTGGTACAACACGTTCCATGAAGAAATATTTAAAAGAATATCCTAACGGGAAACACGCTTTACAAGCTCATTTTTATCTCGCTCAGGCATTATTTGCTCTAGATAAAAAGCAAGAATCTATACCTAGTTATCAGTACGTGATTGATAAGCAACGCAGTGAGTTTACAGAACAAGCACTGGCTCGTTTGAGTGGGATATTCTTGAGTGATTCCGCTTACGCGAAAGCGGTTCCAGTATTAATTCAATTAGAACAACTGGCAGACTTTCCTCAAAACGTTATTTATGCACAGTCTAATTTGATGAAAGCATATTATGAACAAGAGAATTATGATAAGGCTGTAGATTATGCAAATAAAGTGCTTAGCGATATAAGTATAAATGATAATGTAAAGTCTGATGCACAAATTATTATCGCACGTTCTAACTGGAAACAAGGAAATGAAACCGCAGCAAAAAGCGCTTATGAAGCCGTAAGAACAAACGCAAGTGGAACTCTAGCGGCCGAGTCTCATTTCTATAAAGCATATTTTGAGCATAAAGAAGCAAGTTATGAGGCAGCTATAGCCACGGTTCAAGGTCTTACTAAAAATTATGCAGGATTTAAACTCTGGACCTCAAAAGGACTTGTGATTATGGGTAAATCTTATAATGCACAAGGACAAACCTTAAATGCTACCACTATTTTAGAATATGTGGTGGGCAACTTTAATCAGTATCCAGAAGTAGTTTCTAGCGCACAAGCAGAGCTAGACGCTATTAAAAATAACGCTGCCAAAACAAATTCATCAGTAGTTCCTACAGATAAAAACTAAATCACATCATGAAATTATTTCAATCATATATTTTAGTTGCAACAGCATTGCTCGCATTCAGTAATGGTAACGCGCAAGGTGGAGAAGAAGGTGAGCTTAACGGTGGAACCATTACCGTGGTTAAGCCTTATGACCCTACTATAAGTGATGCTTTTAAAGTAAAAAGCATGCCTTCTATTAATGATACTACTACCATTAAAAAGAAACCGGTCACTTATAGTATTTTTTCGGTTCCAGTAGCATCTACTTTTACTCCAGCAAAAGGGAAACTATCTAGAATTAAAACTCCTAAACGAGTAAAATTCTATGATAATTATGCGCGACTAGGGTTAGGAAACTATGTAAATGTCCTAGGAGAGTTTGCAGGAAATTTTGAAATCGATAAAAACACAGATTTAGGCGTATTTTTTAATCATAACTCATCCCAAGGTGGAATAGATGAAGCAACTCTTGATGATGATTTCTCAGACACATCACTAGATCTTTCTTACGGTAAACGTAATCGTGACTTTAATTGGGGAATTACTGCTGGTGGAAGATATCAAACTGCAAACTGGTATGGAGTAGCTCCACTAGCACTGCCTTCTATCCCATCTGGAGTTGAGGTAGATGCCGCGACTTCTTATCTGACCATAGGACTGTCTGGTAAAGCGCAATTTTTTGATTCTGTTTTTGAGGATATGGAGTTGAAGCTTACAAATATCAGTTCTGGCAGCGATGCCTCAGAGACTAGAGTGCGTTTAAGACCACAGTTAGCCTTTGAAGTAATGGAAGAAGAAATAGGACTAGGTGTTGAGGTAGATTACTTGACAGGAGCCTTTGATACACAAGGAACCATTCCTGCGGCTACTGATTATTCTTATTTGAACTTAGGGATCAATCCTAGTATTAATCTTTATGGCGATAAATATAAAGTAGAACTAGGAGCACGATTAAATTATATAACCGATAATGAAAACTCAGAAAGTGATTTTAAAGTTTATCCAGATATAAATGCTAGTTATATCTTGATGGATGAAAAGATGGTTGCTTATACCGTTATAGGTGGTGGATTAGACATGAACACCTTACAAAACTTTGCAGATGAAAACATTTTTATAGCTCCAGCTATTAATGTGGCGCCTACCAGCAGACAGATAGATGCACAATTAGGAATCAAGGGAAACCTGAACTCTAACTTTGGTTATAAGGTTTATGGAGGATATCGTTTAGAAGAGAATCGTTATTTCTATACTAAAGATAATACGGTTTTATTAACCGCTGTGCCACGTTTACCTTATGAGTTTGGAAATACATTCTATACACAATATGGTGATTTGAGCACGCTTACCGTTGGTGGATCAGCAAGTGTAGATTTAAATACACAGTTTAATTTAACCTTGAATGCACAATACATGAACTATGATGTCACTAATGGCGTTGCGTTTAATAATGTCGCATCACAACTACCATCTTTTACTGCTGATCTGGTAGGGAACTATGATATCAATGAAAAATGGAACGTGGGAACTACGTTATACTTCGTAGGAGAACGAGAAGTATATAGAACCGGCGGTATTCCAGAGACTCAAACCTTAGATTCTTTTATAGATTTAAATCTAGAC
This sequence comes from Nonlabens sp., assembly GCF_965660805.1. Classification (GTDB taxonomy): domain Bacteria; phylum Bacteroidota; class Bacteroidia; order Flavobacteriales; family Flavobacteriaceae; genus Nonlabens. The sequence goes on from NZ_CBFIBE010000011.1 coordinate 37,249, forward strand.
GTGAATTATAAAATCAACCCTAAGTTAACCGCTTTCTTAAGAGGCCACAACCTTACCGGTGGTAATTATCAATATTATTTAGATGTTCCTGTTCAAAATCTACAGATTCTAGGTGGTGCGGTGTATAAGTTTGATTTTTAATAATTTATATTCATAGCTGCTGACTTAAGTCCGCAGCTATGAATAGTGGTTTAAATAACAGAATTCCTACCTTTATTCCATGAAAAGATTCCTTCTACTTATCACAGCAATTACATTAATTGCCTGTGAAAAACAACCTACCACAGACTTACTAATTACTAACGCTACGATTTATACTGTAGATAATGAGTTTACCACCGCAGAAGCTATGGTCGTAAACGATGGTAAGATCATCGCAACAGGAACAACCACAGAGTTACTAGAAAAGTATACTGCTTTAGAAACCATCGATGCATCGGGTAAATTTATCTATCCAGGATTGATTGATGCACATTGTCATTTCTTTGGTCTAGGACAGCAAGCACAACGTGTAGACCTGGTAGGAACTAGTAGTTATGATGAGGTGATCCAGCGTGTGATTGACTTTCAAAAAGAAAATAACCGCAAGTTCATCATAGGTCGTGGCTGGGATCAGAACGATTGGGAAAACAAAGAATTCCCTACTAATGAGGAATTCAATAAGCTGTTTCCAGATATTCCGGTAGCCTTAACACGTATTGATGGTCATGCAATGATTGCAAATCAGGCAGCGTTAGATGTTGCAGGAATTGATGCAAGCACTCCATCAGATGGTGGTGCAATTATCATTAAAGAAGGAAAACTTACAGGTCTTCTGGTAGATAATCCTATGGAATTAGTAGAAGCAGTTTATCCTAAACCATCACGTCAGGATATGATTGATGCCTTATTACTAGCACAACAGGAAAATGTAAAGTACGGTTTAACTACCGTAGATGATGCAGGATTGCACCGCGATGTGATCGAAGTGATCGATAGTTTACAGCAAGCTGGTGATTTAAAAATGAAGATGTATGTGATGATTAGTAATACTCCAGAGAACCTAGATTATTACTTAGATAAAGGAATCATAAAAACAGATCGCTTGAATGTACGATCTGTTAAATTTTATGCAGATGGCGCATTAGGAAGTCGCGGTGCGGCATTAAAAGAACCATATCATGATAAGCATAATCATTATGGTGCTTTATTAAGTCCTATAGAAAAGATTAAAGAAACGGCGGCACGTATCGCAGCATCAGATTACCAAATGAACACACACGCCATAGGTGACAGTGCTAATTATGTAGTGCTAAAAACTTATGAAGAGTTATTACGTGATAAAACAGATCAGCGCTGGCGTATTGAGCATGCCCAAGTAGTAAGTCCTGATGATTTTCAGTACTTTAATGCAGGAAATATTTTACCATCAGTGCAGCCTACGCACGCTACTAGCGATATGTACTGGGCACAAGATCGAGTAGGACCAGATCGTATTAAAGGTGCTTATGCTTATAAAACCTTACTCAATCAATCAGGAATACTCGCACTAGGAACAGATTATCCTGTAGAACAGGTGAATCCGTTTTTAACATTTTATGCAGCGGTAGCTAGACAAGATGTTAGTGGTTATCCAGAAAATGGTTTCTTGCCAGAGCAAAGCCTTACTCGAGAGGAAACATTAAGAGGTATGACCATCTGGGCAGCTTATTCTAATTTTGAAGAAGAGGAAAAAGGAAGCCTAGAAGCAGGAAAAGCAGCAGATTTCATCATCACTAGCAAAGATTTGATGACCATTCCAATAACTGAAATTCCAGATTTTAAAGTAGATGCCACGTATATCAATGGTGAGCTGGTTTACTCTGCCGCAAACAACTGATCCATATCTTTAAAAGCCTTAAACTCTAAAGCATTTCCACTAGGATCTAGGAAGAACATAGTGGCCTGTTCGCCAGGTAGTCCTTCAAATCGTATGTAAGGTTCTATGATGAACTCGATACCTTTTTGAGATATCGCTTTCGCGAAAGCGTGAAACACATCCCATTCTAGTACCACACCAAAATGCGGAACAGGAACAGCCTTGCCATCTACATCGTTATGTGATGCGCCAGGTGCATTGTCTGAAATATGAATCACTAGTTGATGACCAAAAAAATCAAAATCTACCCAATGATCACTACTACGGCCTTCTGTACAGCCTAAAGTATCGCGATAAAAATCACGAGTGGTGGTAATTTCTTTTACAGGAATGGCTAGGTGGAATGGTGTGAGTTTCATGATGATAATTTATGATTTTTCTAGTGTCACCTTGAGCGTAGCCTGCCTGCTGGCAAAGGCAGGTCGAGAGGTCTCTGACACTAATTTTGAAACGAATTTACAATTAAGTCTCGACTGGATCAGACTAAATTTAATACTAAAAAAAAGCCACCCTAAAGATAAGGTGGCTTTTCTAATATGTAAGTTAATGTATTAAATGATACCGTCTACGATACCATATTCTAGAGCTTCATCTGCACCCATCCAGTAATCACGATTAAAATCCTTCATTACTTTTTCAAAGGGCTGCCCACAATTATCTTCATAAAGTCTTGCGAGAATCTCTCTAGTTTTTAATATCTCGGCAGCCGTTATCTCTATATCTGTGCTGGTACCACGTGCTCCACCGCTAGGCTGGTGAATCATTACACGACCATGTTTTTGAATGAAACGGCGTCCTTTTTCTCCACCAGATAATAATAAAGAACCCATTGAAGCAGCAAGACCACTGCATACAGTACTTACAGGACTTTTAATCTCTTGCATGGTGTCATAAATAGAAAATCCAGCGGTTACATAGCCACCAGGACTGTTAATAACAAAGGTGATTTCCTCATTACTTAAAGAGTCTAAATAAAGCAATCGATCCACACAATGTTGCGCGGTTTTATCGCTTACCATACCCCATATAAAAACCTTGCGCTGTTCTATCAGGGCATTATCTATTTTATCTTGTAGTTTACCAGTTGTTTTACTCATGTATTTTTCTTTGGTCTAAAAGTAAGCAATAATCACAAGTGATTAAAGCAAGAATTTCTTAAAGCTTGGTCTTTTTTATGATTTTAAAAAGTTAACGATATGTTCTGTGTTCTCGTTAGTGTGTAAACTATGCCCACCAGTTGAGGTTTCAATAAATGTGGCGTTTTTCATTTTTTGTACAATCTGCTTTCCTGCAATAACAGGAACAATGGCGTCACTTTTTTCATGTAGGATAAGTGTCGTGGCAGTAATGTTTACCGCAAAGTTTTCAGTTTTAAAATCGGCTATTTTATAACCAAATCGCTTTTGAAGCAGTGCATCTAGTCCTTTATAGACACGGTTGTTAAAACTGAGCAGTTGCTGGTAGCCACGCATGATCACTTCAAGTGAATTAGGACTTCCTAAAAGAACTAGCTTTTTTAAACTTGGTGATGGATGGTGATATTCATTATACACCGTAGCCATAGCGCCTACACTGTGAGATATAATAATCTCAGGTTCATAAAGTGCAATGGTAGATTTAATGAGTTTAGAATATTTAATGGCTGTAAATAAAGTGCCGTCGCTATTACCGTGAGCAGGTCCATCTATCGCAATAATATTTAAATCCAGTCTTTTTAAATCTGGAAAAAGGTACTTCCATCTAAAGGCGTTTGATTCCCAGCCATGGTTGAGCAGCACAGTAGGTCCATTTCCTTTCCAGTGGTAGAGCATATATAGCCCATCTTCAGAAGTGATGCGCTGTTGTCTAGCGCTGTTTAAAAATTCTCTCTGATGTTCTAGAATGCGTCCACGTCGTGGCGTGCTAAAAACTTTAAGAGCGATTGATGCAGCTTTGTCTTGTGAAAAGAGGCTTAATAAATTAAAATAAAAGCCATACAGTTTAGGTATGGCTTTTTGTAAAAATCGTTTCATGAAATGGTTTTACCAGCTTACAAAAACATATTTAGGTTGAGCAGTGTCTGGAATCATAGTTTTTTCAATGGTAGCAGACATGTCAAATCGTACTTCAGATGGTAATAACTCTTTATCTACGGTATAATAAAAGTTTTGGTCATTTACTCGCACTACAGAATTATAATCATATTGTCGATACTGGAAACAGGATATGCAGCACTTATGGTTTTAAAGTCACTTTCAATAGTGATTCCATCTAGCGTTTTAAATCGATTGTCTCTTATCCTAATATACTCTATAGTAGAAGTACTGTCTTCTTCAAGAGGAGTAAGCGTTAAAAGATGTTTGCCGCCTTTTTCATAAACTTCAATAGAGCTAGGACCATTACTAAACTCGTCTCCTTTTATATTCTTAACTAAGCTGTCATTTGCATATAAGCTGTCCAGTTGATATACCATCATTTCCTTAGTGAGATGACCTACACGATCTTTGCTCCATTCAAATGGATCTTGCTGCTTAGAACAAGAAGCTATGGTGATGACTAGTAGTAATAAAAATATGTTTTTCATAATGTGTTATTAGTGATTACAAAATTACTTTTAGTTATGATAACAAACCATTAAAATGAAGATAAATTTTACTTAAGTGCTTTTGCTAATATTCCCATCACACCTCTTATAAAACTAGCACTGGTTAACACTTTTACGATCGGGTTTTGACGTGTGCTAGTTCTTCTTGAAGAGCTGCGTTTAGCTTTGGCTTTTTCTTCTTGCGCCTTTTGTTTGATCTCGTCTTCGTTTGCTTTTTCTATTTTTTCTTGAAGAATTTCTTCAGCGCTTTCTCTGTTGATTTCCTCATTGTACTTATCGGTAAGTTCTGAGTCTGCGATCAGGTCGCTGAGCTCACGATCTGTAAGTATGTCCATTCTACTCGCTGGTGCTCGTAATAAAGTTGCCGCTAGTGGACTAGGTCTGCCTTTTTCATCTAGGGCAGAGATTAATGCTTCTCCTATTCCTAGTGAGGTAAGGACTTCGGCAGTGTCATAAAACTCTGTTTCTGGATAGTTTTGAGCGGTGAGTTTAATGGCTTTACGATCCTTTGCTGTAAATGCTCTAAGAGCATGTTGCACCTTTAAACCTAGCTGGCTTAGTACACCTTCTGGGATATCAGTAGGGTTTTGTGTTACAAAGTAAAGCCCTATTCCTTTAGAACGTATTAGTTTCACGATACTTTCTATTTGATCTAATAAAGCGCCACTTGCTTGATCAAAAATCAAGTGCGCTTCATCTATGAACATAATAAGTTCTGGCTTATCAGCATCTCCTTGTTCTGGGAATGTGCTGTAAATTTCGGCCAGTAAGCTTAACATAAAAGTAGAGAACAGCTTAGGTCTATCTTGAATATCTGTAAGACGTATCACGTTTACATATCCTCGTCCTTCACGATCTTTACGCACTAGATCTTTTACCTCAAAACTGCGCTCTCCAAAGAATTGATCAGCACCTTGTTGTTCTAATTCGATAATTTTTCTGAGAATAGCGCCGGTAGATGAGGTAGATATACGTCCATATTCTGCTTGAAATTCTTCTTTTCCTGCTCCTGTAGCATATTGTAATACCTTTTTAAGATCTTCTAGATCTAGTAATGGTAGCTTATTATCGTCACAGTACTTAAAAACTACAGAGATGATTCCTGCTTGAGTCTGAGTTACATCTAGAATTCGCGAAAGCAAAACCGGTCCAAATTCACTTACCGTAGCACGCATTTTTATTCCATCTTGCTCAGAAATGGTCATGATTTCTACCGGTGAATTATGAGCGGTGTATTCCAGCCCTATTTTTTGGTGACGTTCATCAATTTTAGGATGTCCATCACTAGCCGCTGCAATTCCTGATAAATCTCCCTTAATGTCCATTAATAAGGACGGGATTCCTTTTTGAGAAAGTTGCTCTGCAATAATTTGAAGTGTTTTAGTTTTTCCAGTTCCTGTTGCTCCAGCGATAAGACCATGGCGGTTCATGGTTTTTAACGGAATTTTTACGTGAGCACCGGTAAGCGTTTCTCCATTAAGCATGGCTGCTCCCATAATAATGGAATCTCCTTTAGGGCTATAACCTTCGGTAATTACTTTATGTAAAGCATCTTTGTCAGTCATGAATATAAAATTTTGTGTAAAGTTAATTAATTCTACTAGTCTTTATTAGCGACTCTATTCTTGAATCTGAATTTTAAAAAGTACCTTTGCGACATGTTAGAAAAATCAATCTCACAGGCTGTTGAAAAAGGGGAAATGCTTCCTCTTATGGAAGAATTTTACACGATTCAAGGTGAAGGTAGTCATACAGGAAAAGCGGCTTATTTTATAAGAGTAGGCGGCTGTGATGTAGGTTGTCACTGGTGTGATGTTAAGGAAAGTTGGGATCCAGAAAAGCATCCACCTACGGCGGTTACTCAAATTGTTGAAAATGCTGCAAAATATAGTAAAACGATTGTGGTGACTGGTGGCGAGCCATTAACATGGGACATGAATCCATTAACGGCTGGTTTAAAATCTCAAGGAATGCAGGTGCATATAGAAACCAGTGGTGCTTACCCATTAACAGGAACTTGGGACTGGATATGCTTATCTCCTAAGAAGGTGAAAATGCCACTTCCTGAAGTTTATACCGCAGCGCACGAGTTGAAGGTGATTATCTATAATAAACATGACTTCGCTTTCGCGAAAGCGGAATCAGAAAAAGTAAGTGCTACTTGCAAGCTTTATTTACAGCCAGAATGGTCTGTACGGGAGAAAATGATACCACTCATTACGGAATTTGTAATGGAAAATCCAGAGTGGCATGTGTCTTTACAAACGCATAAATACTTGAATATTCCTTAAGCTTTAGTAAGTTCTATAGGTAAGTTTACTAAAGTATCATCCCAGCCCATGAATAGAATTAATCCGTCGGGTTGAGCTACAAAACTTATAGAGAATTCCTCAATGGTTTGAGGAGATAACATACTTTCCATAGTTACTTTAAGTACATCTTTTGAGGCGTCGTACTTCGTTCCCCATTGGTTAGTTTGAGAGTTTAAAATAAAGGTCCATTCACCTTCTGTAGGAATGGTGTAAATGGAGTAAGCTCCTGCTTTTACTATAGTTCCATTTATGGTAACATCTTTAAAGAAATCTATTTCAGTAGCTTCATTTGCGCCTGTGCGCCATACTTCACCATATTTAACGAGTTTTCCAAAGATAGTTCGTTCTCTTTTAGAAGGTCTGCTGTAAATGACTCTAGCGATGGCCTGGTTGTCATCGTCTCTGTGAATGACTACATCCAGTGGGCTTTTATCTATTTTAGAAAAAGAGATTTCTTGTGCTTGAACTGTTAAAAAGGTGGTTGTTAATGCTATTATAAAAAGGAAATATTTCATTTGCGATTATTTAAGTTCTTCTAAGATATAAAAATGCACCAATAAATGATCGCTTGCTATTAATAATTTGTTAATAACTTAAGTGCATAAATAAGGCTCTAAAGCCTATAAACCTTGATGGTTCCTTATATTTGTTTGTTACGGAAATAAAGTAAAATTTACACTCAAATTATGAGCGAAGAAAAAGATAGAAGCGGTTACGGCGCAGACCAGATTCAAGCACTAGAAGGAATGGAGCATGTGCGCATGCGTCCATCGATGTATATAGGTGATGTAGGAGTGCGTGGTTTACACCATTTAGTGTATGAAGTAGTAGATAACTCGATTGATGAAGCCCTTGCTGGCCACTGTGATAATATTACTGTAGCTATCAATAAGGATAATAGTATCACGGTGACTGATGATGGTCGTGGTATTCCTGTAGATATTCACAAAAAGGAAGGTGTGTCTGCATTACAAGTGGTAATGACTAAGATAGGTGCTGGAGGGAAATTTGATAAGGACTCTTATAAGGTATCTGGTGGATTACACGGTGTAGGTGTGAGTTGTGTAAACGCATTATCAGATCATTTAAAAGCTACGGTTTATCGCGATGGTAAAATATGGGAACAAGAGTATGAACGTGGTAAAGCCATGTATCCTGTTAAGGCTATAGGAGATACAGATAAAAGAGGAACAGATGTGACTTTCCTGCCAGATCGCAGCATCTTTACTCAAAGTACAGAGTATAATTATGAAACTCTTGCTAACAGGCTTAGAGAACTCGCCTTTCTTAATAAAGGAATTAAAATTATTCTTACTGATAGGAGAGAGCAAGATGAAAAAGGAAACGATAAAACTGAAGTGTTCCAGTCTGAAGAAGGATTGAAAGAATTTATACGTTTCTTAGATGACACGCGCCAGCCTATTATTGCTGATGTAATCTCCATGGAAGGTGAAAAGAATGGTATCCCTGTAGAAGTGGCAATGGTTTATAACGATAGTTATGCAGAGAATCTACACTCCTACGTAAATAACATTAATACACATGAAGGTGGAACGCACTTAGCCGGTTTCCGTCGTGGATTAACTTCTACACTTAAGAAATATGCAGACTCTTCTGGGCTTTTAGATAAACTAAAATTTGATATTGCTGGAGATGATTTCCGTGAAGGGTTAACGGCTATTATCTCTGTAAAAGTTCAAGAGCCACAGTTTGAAGGACAGACTAAAACTAAGCTGGGTAACCGTGATGTAACCAGTGCAGTTTCTCAAGCAGTTTCTCAAATGCTAGAAGATTATCTGGAAGAAAATCCTAGTGATGCCAAAACAATTGTGCAAAAAGTAATTCTTGCGGCACAGGCACGTCACGCAGCTCGTAAGGCTCGTGAAATGGTTCAACGTAAAACGGTTATGAGTGGTGGTGGATTACCAGGAAAGCTATCAGATTGTTCTGAAACTGACCCTACTTTATGTGAAGTATTCCTTGTCGAGGGAGATTCTGCAGGTGGAACTGCTAAGCAAGGTCGTGACCGTGAGTTTCAAGCGATCATGCCACTACGTGGTAAGATCTTGAACGTAGAAAAAGCCATGACCCATAAGGTTTTTGAGAATGAAGAAATTAGAAATATTTACACTGCCCTAGGTGTAACCATAGGAACTGAAGAAGATTCCAAAGCCCTAAACCTTGAAAAACTACGCTATCATAAAGTTGTGATTATGTGTGATGCAGATATTGATGGATCTCATATTGCTACCTTAATATTAACCTTCTTCTTCCGTTACATGCGTGAGATGATTGAAAAAGGATACATCTACATCGCCACGCCACCGTTATACCTCGTTAAAAAAGGTGCTAAAAAACGCTATGCATGGTCAGATAAAGAACGTGATGAAATAGCAGAATCTTTTGGTGGTGGTGCAAACATTCAGCGCTATAAAGGTCTAGGAGAAATGAATGCAGACCAGTTATGGGATACTACTATGAATCCAGAATTTAGAACACTACGTCAGGTAACTATAGATAGTTTACCAGAGGCAGACCGTATCTTCTCCATGTTAATGGGTGATGAGGTGCCGCCACGTAGAGAGTTTATTGAGAAAAACGCTATTTATGCAAATATTGATGCATAGATAATTTTCATATTATTTCTACAAAAGCCCTCATTAGAAGGGCTTTTTTATTGGAATAAAGTGTAGATATGAATCATATTTAATTTCTAATGCCGAATTCTTAATTTGAATTATTTTTTCACTAGATGATAAAGAAAATGAAAGCATAGCCTGAGCTACGGTTTCATTTTGAAATATAGACGAAAAAGAAACGGATTATATGCGACATCAGGAATGTAAATTGGTATAAGTGTATAAAGGTAAAAAGCCATAGCATAGCAGTGGTAACGGTATTATTTAATAAGACTTTATAAATTCAATTTGGTATATTCTTCAACTGGGTTCAGATTATCTAACGACACTTGTCGGTATTAATAGAGGTGAAATAGATGATATTTTAGGGTTTGTAAAGCGGTACTTTCATTTTGTCTTACCTGCCATTACCTCTTTTAAATTTGATAAGCTTTTTGCACCGTTTTGTATTATAGATACATGGTATAAAGCTTTTTTAAAAGTCATAACGCCATGTATCGGTAGAGGTTATGGTTATTGAATAGCTTTTTCATTTGTTGAATACTAAGAGATGTTAATTAATTCCTTAAAACGGTGCCAGTTTCTCTTATAAATCCTTATCGTTTTGTATTTTTACAATCTACTGGAAGTCCAGTAGATAGACCATTAATTTCAATCAATTTTATAAAAACATATTAAAATGAAAGTAACCGTAGTAGGAGCAGGCGCAGTAGGTGCTAGTTGTGCAGAGTATATCGCTATTAAAGACTTTGCAAGTGAAGTAGTTATATTAGACATTAAAGAAGGATTTGCAGAAGGTAAAGCCATGGATTTAATGCAAACTGCTTCGTTAAATGGTTTTGACACTAAAATCACTGGTTCTACTAGCGATTATTCTAAAACAGCTGGTAGTGATATCGCAGTAATTACATCTGGAATTCCTCGTAAACCGGGAATGACTCGTGAAGAATTAATCGGTATTAATGCTGGGATCGTTAAATCTGTAGCATCTAGTCTTGTAGAGCACTCTCCTAACGTGATTCTTATTGTGGTTTCTAATCCTATGGATACCATGACTTATTTAGCTCATAAAGTAACTGGATTGCCTAAGCACCGCATCATAGGAATGGGTGGAGCATTAGACAGCGCACGTTTCAAGTACCGTCTTGCTGAGGCTCTAGAAGCGCCTATCTCTGACGTTGACGGAATGGTAATCGGTGGGCATAGTGATAAAGGAATGGTGCCATTAACACGTCTTGCTACTCGCAACTCAGTGCCAGTTAGTGAATTCATAAGTGATGAGCGCTTAACGCAGGTTATGGAAGACACTAAAGTAGGTGGAGCAACTCTTACTAAGTTATTAGGAACTAGTGCATGGTATGCGCCAGGTGCTGCTGTGTCTGGGTTAGTTCAAGCGATCGCTTGTGACCAGAAAAAAATCTTCCCTTGTAGCGTCTTGTTAGATGGTGAGTATGGTCTTTCTGATCTTTGTATAGGAGTTCCTGTAGTCTTAGGTCGCAGCGGAATTGAAAAAATCGTAGAGATCAATTTAAGCGACGCAGAAAAAGCAAAACTTCAAGAAAGTGCTGAAGGTGTGAAAGCAACAAATGGACTGATCTAATTAGATTCCTTAATCATACAGGATAAAGCCGCTTCTATTATATAAGGAGCGGTTTTTTTATGCGTAGTAGTGAGGTTGTATTTACGCTTTCGCGAAAGCGCAGTTCAAACAATCATTTAAATGATAAATAGGTATTATATTTGACGCGTGAGTATAAAATGGTACATAGGAGTTTTAATTAGCTTAGTTACAATCTTTTTAGTCCAGCAACGAGACGTTGTTGTGCCTAATCAAGAGATTGTGGTGAACTTCTCAAGCGGTGTAGTGAGTGCAGAAGACGCTCAATACTCTGTGGAACTTCTAACCCAGCAACTCCTAGATGCTGGAGTGCAAGAAATACAAGCTGTATTACTTGAAAACGGTCGTTATAAAATAAGCTACCATAGCGAGCTTAACGTCGCTGGAATAAAACAGCTTATAAATATAGATACTTTTACTGCCTTTTTAAAGGATCTACCTCAATCACAAACATTACCTATTGAGCAACAGTCTCTATGTGAGCTAGATGTTTATGACTTACTGCAACATACTAATGATATATCAGACACAGAGTCTGCACTATTTATAGAAATAAAACAAGATGTTCATCGAGGTTCGCAGGTGAACTATTCTATTTATTCAATGGTGTCATCTACGAGTCTATATGGCTTGGTAGAGATGGACTTAAAAGGTTCTAATCAAGCGCTAGGGCTTACTGTGGTAAGTAGGGCACATGCTATTCCAGCGGTGAGAGCTGGCCCTTTACTGGGTTAAAAAGGGAATATCTATCCCATTTCATTTAAGAACTTGTCTAAGTTCTATGTTCTAATCTGTTTATAAGATTAGAGTTATCATTTATTTATATTAAAAAACAATATACAATCCTATGGCACACCATATATTTGCCGGATTGAAAAATTCTATTAAAAACAATTAATTATGCAAAATAAAGGACTGATCAGAGTGTTTGCGATCGTTTTTGCACTGGTAAGTATTTACCAGTTAACTTATACTTTTATCACTAATAAAGTAGAAGCAGATGCAGAGACTTATGCAAATTCAATCGTAAACGCAGATGATCCAAACGCTGCAGCATTAAGAGATGATGCTACAAAATCTTATTTAGATTCTATTTCTTCAAAAGAGGTATGGGCTGGATACACTACCTATGCCGATGCGAAAAACCAAGAACTTCAAAAAGGACTAGACCTTAAGGGAGGAATCAATGTGATCCTTCAAATTTCAGTAAAAGATCTACTAATAGGTATGGCTGATGGTTCTAAAGATCCAGATTTTCGTACTGCGCTAGAGCGTGCTGATGAAAGAGTTAAAGATGGTCAGGCAGACTACTTTGATTATTTTATTGAAGAGTTTAACGCTATAGATGGAGCTCAGTTAGGTTCACCAGATATTTATTCTAACCAGGAGATGGATGGTGTTATAGATTTTAATATGTCTAATGCTGAAATCGAACCATTATTAAGAGTGAAGCTTAAGGAATACATGGTGAGTGCTTTTGAGGTATTGAGAAAACGTATAGACCAGTTTGGTGTAACACAACCTAATATCCAGCAATTAGGAGATTCTGGACGTATCTTAATTGAGTTGCCAGGAGCTAAAGATATCAAGCGTGTAGAAGAACTTCTTACTGGAATGGCAGAGTTAGAATTTTGGCATGTTTATAAAGCCTCAGAAATATCAAGCTATATAATGCAAGCTGATGCGTACTGGGCAGAAAAACTGAAGGCAAAAAGTGAACTAGAAACAGCGGTTGATGCTACCGCAGAAGACGCTGCGACTGCTGTAGATTCTACAGAGACTTCAGGGCTTGATAATATCTTAGGTAATGATGCAGTGGTAGATGCTGAAGGTGAAGAAGATGCTGTAGATTATGATCAGAACCCGATCTTATCTAGAATGCTTGCTCCAGGAAATGCTACTGGTCCAGTAATCGCTACTTTTAAAGTTTCTGATAAAGAAACTATTTTAGGTTATTTAAATGACGCTCAAGTACGTTCTAATTTACCGGCAGAGATGCGTCACGTGAAATTTGCATGGGGTGTTCCTGTATTAAACGATGAGCTAGGCTATGAAATTACAGATTTATATGCGATACGTTCTAACCGTGAAGGAGAGGCGCCGCTAGGTGGAGCTGTGATTACTGATGCTCGTCAAGATTTTGAATTAAGTGGTAAAGTAGTAGTGAGCATGTCTATGAACTCTGAAGGAGCAAAGACATGGGAAGATATGACTACTGAGGCTTATCAAAATGGTACTCAAATAGCAGTAGTCCTGGATAACACCGTTTATAGTGCACCAGGAATTACAAATGGACCGATTACAGGAGGAAATAGCCAGATTTCTGGAAGTTTCTCAGTGACTGAGGCAGAGGATCTTGCAAATGTTTTACGTGCTGGTAAATTACCAGCTGGAGCAGAGATTATCCAAAAAGCAGTAGTAGGACCATCATTAGGTAAAGAAGCTATCAGCAGTGGTTTGTGGTCTTTTGGTATTGCATTATTGCTCGTACTTGTGTGGATGATTTTCTATTACGGTAGAGCAGGTCTTTATGCAGATGTTGCTCTTGTGGTGAATATTTTATTCATCTTTGGTGCATTAGCATCACTAAAAGCAGTATTAACCTTACCTGGTATAGCTGGTATCGTTTTAACTATAGGTATATCGGTAGATGCAAACGTTCTTATTTTTGAGCGTATTAGAGAAGAATTAGCTAAAGGAAAATCTCAGGCAGATAGTATTAAAGATGGTTTTAATAACGCTTTAAGCTCTATTCTTGATGCAAACATTACGACGTTCCTAACGGCATTGATTCTATTTGTTTTTGGAACAGGTCCTATTCAAGGATTTGCTACGACTTTAATGATCGGTATTTTAACGTCTTTATTTACGGCAATATTTATTACAAGATTGTTTATTGATGGCTACGGTAAAAACGGTAAGTCACTTGCCTTCTCTACACCTATTACTAAGAACTGGTTTAGAAACGTAAACATTGATTTCTTGAAAAAGAGAAAAGTAGCTTATGTGGTTTCTGCTGTAATTGTTCTGGCTAGTATTGTTTCTTTAGGAACTAAAGGGTTGAATTTAGGGATTGATTTTGCTGGAGGTCGTACTTATACGGTGCGTTTTGAACAACCAGTAAATGCCACCGAAGTGACTAAAACGCTTTCTGCAGAAGATGTTTTCGGTAGCGCTGAGGCAAAAACTTATGGTTCTGATAACCAGCTTAAAATTAGTACTAAATACGGTATTAATGGAGTAGATGCTGAGGTTACTAAAGATATCGAGTCTAAACTTTTTGAAAACTTAAAACAGTACATGCCTGAAGATATGGACATGGCTACGTTTGTAGATGTAAGTAAAGAAGATAAGCAATATGGTATTATGTCTAACTTTCAAGTAGGACCTACTATTGCTGATGATATTTTAACCGGATCCTTATATGCTATTTTTGGTTCACTTATAGTGGTGTTCCTTTATATCTTAATACGTTTCAGTAAGTGGCAGTTCTCTTTAGGAGCAGTAGCAGCGGTATTCCATGATGTAATTATTGTACTAGGTGTATTCTCACTTACTTATGATTTCCTTCCATTTAACATGGAAATAGATCAAGCCTTTATAGCAGCAATTCTTACGGTAATAGGGTACTCGCTGAATGATACCGTTGTAGTATTTGATAGAATACGTGAGTTTATAAATGAGCGCACTAACTGGGAATTTGCTCGCACGGTTAATGCCGCTATTAGCAGTACGATTTCCAGAACCTTAAACACCTCGTTAACTACTTTAATCGTGCTTCTTGCGATATTTACCTTTGGAGGTGAATCTATCCAAGGATTTATGCTTGCCTTAATTATAGGTGTGATAGTCGGTACATATTCTTCTGTATTTATTGCCACTCCTGTAATGTTTGATACCATGTCTAAGTCTAAAGGAAAATTACTTCCTAAAGAACCTAAACCGGTTAAAGAGGCTTAACCAAAAGCTTCATAAATTTTTTCAAAAAGTCGTTTAGATTTAAGTCTAAACGACTTTTTTTATGCCTTTTCAGCTCGTGACTGTCTTTGTCATGTTAAAAGAATGCTTTTAATGCCAATTTGAATTTATTAAGACTTTATAAATTCAATTTGGTGTAAGTCTTATTAGTGACTCTTTTTGATTTGATCTACTAGGCTGGAATTTCTTAATAATAGGTTAATAGATTTTCAAACTAAGTGCGGTCTTGTTCTAAGATTTTCTTACTTTGCATGATTGAAACTAACTGACATTAAATTATATGATAATGAAAAAACTATTATTCTTTGGATTGAGCCTGTTCTTTATGGCTACAATAGCTAGTGCTCAACCACCTACTACAGATTTGTTAATGGGTGATGGTGGTGCTGTAGTGTGTTCAGGTAATTTTGTTGATTCTGGTGGAGCAACAGGAGATTACGGTAATGATGAGAACTCTGTATTCACTATATGTTCTCCATTTGATACAGATTTTATATCTTTAGATTTTACGTTTTGGGATCTAGCTATTGGAGAATTACTTTTAGTTTATGATGGAGATCAAGCTACTGGAGCTCCTTTAGGAGTTTTTACTGCAGGTAATGTGCCAGGTTTAGTAACTTCAGCAAGTACTAACTGTTTGACCATGAGGTTTATATCTAACCCATCTGGTGTAGCAGACGGATGGCAAGCCACTATTTCATGTATAGATAATTGCCAGACCATATCAAATACCATTACTTCTACTCCTGCGGCTGATGGCGATGGTGTTACCCGTATTTGTCAAGGTGAAACAGTTAACTTCTCAGCTTCAACAGTTTTTAGTATTGATGGTGCTGGAGCTACTAGTGAATGGAGATTTGATGATGGTACGATTGTTCCTGGAAATACAGCTTCTAAAACTTATCCTGATGAAGGTATTTATAGAGCCGATTATGTGACATTTGATGCGAATGGTTGTAGAGATCGTTTTTTTGATGATGTAGTTATTCAAGTCTCTACAACGCCAGACTTTACCGGTACTGAAGCAGCGGATACTTCTATATGTTTTGGAGAGTCCACAGTCATTACTGGTGTAGTAGAAACAGTTGAGTTTGTAGCAGATGTTGCTCCACCTATTGCTGGTACAACTTTTTTACCAGATGGTAGTGGAGTTTCTTATCAAACCTGTATAGATGTTAGCGGATTTGCTGCTGGAGCAACTTTTCAAAATGTGTCAGATTTAGTTAGTTTCTTCATAGAAATGGAGCATTCATATTTAGGTGATTTAGACATCTCTTTAACCGCGCCTAATGGCTCAACGATTCAAATAATTACTTATCCTAATGGTGGTGGTAGTACGTTCTTAGGTGTGCCTATAGATATAGATACTAACCTTAACCCAGGAACTGGTTTTGTGTATAATTTTACTGAAGGTGCTACGGCTACAGATACTATGGCGCAGGCTGCTGGTGGTTTTGGAACCACTTTGCCGGCTGGTGATTACCTTACTGAAGATCCATTTAGTACCTTTATAGGTTCTCCTCTTAATGGGTTATGGTGTTTAACCATTATAGATAACCTAGCTAGTGATAATGGTTTTATATTTGAATGGGGAATTAATTTTAATCCTGCTATTATTCCAGCAGCAGGTAGATTTCAACCAGGTGAAGTAACAGATCAGTGGCTTGCAAATTCTGATATAACAGCAACAAATGGATCAGATATTACAGTTGTTCCTACGACTGCAGGACAGAACTGTTATGATTTTGAACTTACAGATAGCTTCGGTTGTACTTATGTTGAAACTGTTTGTATAGACGTAGCCCCAGAGATTACAAGTGTTCAACCTACTGATATTATTGTGTGTCAAAACTCAGGTTCTGTAACAGTAGATTTAACAACTAACGATGATGAAATCAGAAATGGTCTTGTGGCAACTGATTATGATGTTACTTACTTCAATAGTGATTCTGATGCACAAGCAGATACCAACCCTATTTTAACACCTGACGCCTTGCCTGTAAGTGCAAATACCACTGTTTGGGCACGAGTATTTGATAATGTAAATAACTGTTTCACTACAGAACAAGTGAACGTAGTATTTCAAGAGGTTATTTATAACAGCGTTCCGGCTATGGAGAGTTGTGATGATTTATCGGGTGATGAAATCGAGTCTTTTGACCTAACCACCCAAATCGCAGGTATTTTAGGAACTCAATCACCAGCAGATTTTAACGTAGCGTTTTTTACCAGTCAGCAAGATGCAGATGATAATATGAATGCTATTACAACACCAGCAGCTTATGATAACCTTTCTAATCCAGAAACTATATATGTACGTATTTCAAACGCACAAGATCAAGATTGTTACCAGACAGGTTCATTTACTATTGAAGTGTTAGGTGCTCCAGCGATAGGAACCGTGGCAAATGTTTCTGACTGCGCTACTAACCCTACAACTAATGAGTTAGATTTAACGCTCGCTGACTATGATGCAGCTGTTCTTGATGGCCAGAGTGCTGCGGCATATACCATTACTTATTATAATAGTGAGTCTAATGCACAAAGTGGATCCAGTGCCTTGAACTCGCCTTATGCGGCTGGAGATCAAGAAACTATCTATGCGCGTATCACTGATAATGCAACAGGATGTTTTGACTACACATCATTTTCAGTAACCGTTGAGGTTTGTGAAGTGTTTATCCCAGAAGGATTTTCACCTAACGGTGATGGAGTAAACGACACATTTGCAATGCCTAATATAGAGCAGTTTCCTAATTTTGAATTGACTATTTTTAATAGAAATGGTAACAAAGTTTATGAAACTACCGCTTCTAACTACGTAGAGTTTGCTGGTATTCCTAATGCAGGAGCGCTTGCTGGTGACGGTTTACTTCCTGTAGGAACTTATTTCTATGTCTTAAAGTATAACGACGCTCAGACTGAGGACGTAACAAGTTGGATGTATATTAATTATTAATCACGCTTTCGCGAAAGCGAATACAACTGAACATATTTTTAAAAAGAGCTTCTCGATAGAGAGGCTCTTTTTTTTGTTGCTATTTTTTCAATGAAATGATTGCAAAAGAAACGATCTATACAAAGTGTTTCAATGCTTAATCCAATTTATGTTTATAATGTCGTTAAATTAAATTTGGTATTATTTGCCAGCAAAGGAAAGTCGAGAACTAAACTCAAATGTTTTATTGAACCAGCATTAAAAACCTCTCGACTAAGCTCAACAAGACATATTTTCAAACCTGTCATTACGATGAGCGCAGCGAAGAAGTAATCTGCTGGTAATGGAGAGCAAGAGAATGTCCCACGTCGCGCGCGTTTGTAACGCGTTCGTTATAACTTAGCATTTATAATGCGCAAAGTCTTAACAAGAAATTGTTTTAAAAAAAATCAGAAAAGACTCTCCTTTTTATGATTTGGAGATGTTAGGTTAGTGAGTTGTTTATAATTACTTTTTCGCAATAGCGTATAGAAAACTTCAACAAGTCGCAAGGGTGCAATGGGTAGGTTTTGACCTGCCTTTGTCGGCAGGCAGGTTGCCCTTGAGGAGACAAAATTATCATGTCTTTATTCCCAAACCAAAGAATCCCCTATATCCAGTCCCCATTTTTCTGCAAGGCCGGCTTTGATCTCTAGTGTGTATTGTGCAGGACCAGCGCTAGGTAGTAGTGTTTCATCCATAGGTTTTGCGTTTTTGGCAAAGCTATCTATGGTTCCGTCTGCTTTAAGGTAGATAATATCTAGTGGAATCAGTGTGTTTTTCATAAAAAAAGAAAGCGGTTGCTCTTCTTGAAAAATGAATAACACAGCCTGATTATTTTTCATACTCGTGCGGTACATGAGTCCAGTTTGAACATCATAATCGGTATCGGCTATTTCTAGATCTAATGTTTGAATCGTGTCTTGAGTTCCCTTTTTAATCAGGTATCCTGTCGCTTCTTTCGTAAACGTGATATCAGCATCGGTTAAGATATTTGCTTCTTTATGGCGACAGCTAGATAGAGCTGTTATTGCAAAAATAGAAATGATGATTGAATTACGCACCAGTTTCGACTTTTGGGTTTTTGAACAAGCCTTTTGGACTAAACATTAGGAAAAGCCCAATAAGTATAAAAGGTATGCTTAACAGCTGGCCTGTATTTAATCCATATTCAAGGAGTAGTTCTTGGTCTGCACTTGTTTGAGATGCTTTAATAAACTCTATAAAGAAACGTACAGTAAATAAAAGGACAAAAAACAATCCTAATAAATAACCCAGTTTATGACGTTTCTCGGTTTTCCAGTATACTAAATACAAGATGATAAAAACACCTATATAGCATATAGCTTCATATAACTGTGCAGGATGTTTAAATGGAATAGATTCTAGGACTTCTGTAAATTGTGGGTTGTTAACAATTGTTTCAATCGCTTGATCAGGATCAGTATAACCCGTTTTTTGTAATGCAGCGGCGACATGAGGATCTGAGGTGTCGCGTACAAACTTAAATCCAGCCCAGAAATCACCACTTTCTTTACCGTTAATCTCACTATTAAATAAATTACCTAATCTGACAAAGGTTCCTCCTATAGCGGTAGGGATAACGATACGATCTAGAATCCAGAACATGTGTTTTTTTAAATGCTTTCTACTATAAAAAAACATCGCGATGATAATCCCAAGTGCAGCGCCATGACTAGCCATACCTGCAAAGCCAGTCCATTTAAATGGGTCCAGTTGAAATGGTAATAAAACATGTAAAGGATCTGAGAATAGTACACTTGTTTCATAGAATAAATAATGTCCTATACGTGCGCCAACCAGACAACCTATAACCGTATACATAAATAATGGATCCAGTTTATCCAGTCCCATCTTATCGCGTTTAAAAATAGGTTTAATGATATACCAGCCCAGTACAAAGGCGATCACATAAGACAAGCTATAAAAATGAATGGTAAAAAAACCAAGGTCAATTCCTTCTAACGGATTCCAAACTACCTTTAATGAATACATATACTTTTATTAGGCGGCTAAATTAAGGATTTTAGTTGTGAGCTGTATGTTTTTGTGCTGTGAGTTTTTGAGCTGTGAGTCTTTGAGTTGTGAGTTTTTGAGTTGGTTAGTTTTTGAAGAAGGAATGAGGTATGAGGGATTCAGGATGAGGTTGTTTGTGTTTTAAATCAATAATGGATAATAAAATTCTAATGAAGTAAAAACAATGGGCAACTTTGGAGTTTGGAAAAGCTTAGCTGGCAAAGCCCCAATGTCCTGCGGGCATTACCCTACAGGTGAAAATTTGGGATTTGGAGCTTGGAGTGTTGGCATTTGAAATAAAAAATAGGCAATCTATTTTTGCATTAGCAAAAGTCAATCGGCAAACTTGAAACTTGAGCTTATTGAAGTTTAAATAACAGTCTGTTTTCAAATAATTCTGCGGCAAGCTCAGAAAGTCGCACGTTTTCCTAAAATCCTTAAATAAAAACATGATTTTGATTTTAGTTTAGATTTTATTAGTTCACTTAAACTTCAACTTAATCAGGGAACCGGATCATAACCACTGCCGCCCCATGGGTGACAACTCAGTATTCTTTTAAGCGCTAGCCAGCCACCTTTAAAAGCACCATGTTTTTTTAAAGCACCTACAGCATAGTGCGAGCAAGTAGGAGAGTAGCGGCAACTTGCTGGTGTAAAAGGAGATATCGCTACTTGATAAAACCGTACGATCCATAATAGCGGATATGCGAGCAGCGAGTATTTCATTATTTCACCGTATAAGTAGTGCCGTCAGCACCATCTTTTAATTGAATTCCCGCAGCTTGTAATTGATCTCTAATTTGATCACTAGTTGACCAGTCTTTATTGGCTCGAGCTTGAGTTCTTAAATCTATAATTAATTGCATAGCACCATCCAGGTGCTGCGTGTCATGAGATCCAGCTAGATTCACTGATTCAAGACCTAGTACATCATAGAAAAAGGCTTTAAAAGTGTTGTGTAATAAATCAACATCAGCAGCAGTTGCTTTTTGCTTGCCGTCGTTAATACTGTTGATCATTTTTGCACCTTCAAATAACTCAGCAATAAGAATAGGCGTGTTAAAATCATCATTCATAGCCGCATAGCAGCGATCTACCCAAGCTTGAACTTCTAGTGTGCTTTCTTTGCTGGCTGCTATCTTTTCTAGTGTTTTTAATGCTTCAGTTAATCGGTTAAAACCTTTCTCTGCCGCCAGTATAGCATCATTACTAAAGTCTAAAACACTACGGTAATGCGCTTGCATCATAAAGAAACGTACCACGCTAGGTGAAAATGCTTTTTCCATAAAATCATTATCGCCTGTAAAAAGCTCTTCTGGTAAAATAGAATTTCCGGTAGATTTAGACATTTTTTTACCGTTTAGGGTCAGCATGTTAGCATGCAACCAGTAATTTACTGGGTTGTGTCCATGTGCTGCTTCACCTTGTGCAATTTCACATTCATGATGTGGGAACTTTAAATCCATTCCACCGCCATGTATGTCAAAGGTCTCGCCTAAATATTTAGAACTCATAACCGTACATTCTAGATGCCATCCTGGGAAACCATCACCCCATGGACTAGGCCATCTCATAATGTGCGATGGGCTCGCTTTTTTCCATAACGCAAAATCCTGCGGATTCTCCTTTTCACTCTGTGCGTCTAGTGCACGAGTATTAGCAATCATGTCCTCAAGCTTGCGACCACTCAACTTACCGTACTCATGATCTTCATTAAATTTAAGAACATTAAAATAAATAGAGCCGTTGCGCTCATAAGCATAACCATTATCTATGATCGTTTTAATGATCTCTATTTGCTCTACGATATGACCAGTAGCTGTAGGTTCAATATTAGGCGGTAAGTTGTTGAATTTTTGAAGAACCTTATGAAAATCGAGCGTGTATTGCTGGACTATTTCCATAGGTTCTAGTTTCTCAACTCGAGCTTTTTTAGAGATTTTATCTTCACCTTCATCAGCATCATCAGTAAGGTGGCCAGCATCAGTAATATTGCGCACATAGCGCACTTTATATCCTAAATGTTGCAAGTAACGATAAATCATGTCAAAGGATATGAACGTGCGACAGTTTCCTAAATGTACATTACTATAAACCGTAGGTCCACAGACATACATGCCCACAAGACCTTCATGAATAGGTTTAAAAACTTCTTTTTCTCCTGTTAAGGAATTGTATAGTTGGAGCTCGTTATCCTTATGTCGCACCATGATTTATTGATTGTTTATGCTTAAATATGTAGGGTAGCTGTTACGTTTACGCTTTCGCGAAAGCGTGGTTACCACTATCTTATAAAGAGCTATTAAAATTTAGTTTCCATCTTTATATAGTCTAGGAACTCACGGCGTACTGCTGGATCTTTAAACGCACCGCCAAATTCACCAGTTACGGTACTGCTCTCAATATCACGGATCCCGCGACTGTTCACACAAAGATGTTTTGCGTCTATCACACAGGCTACGTCTTCAGTATTCATGACTTGCTGTAGTTCTCTAACGATTTGAATGTTCAAGCGTTCTTGAACTTGTGGGCGTTTTGCATAATAGTCCACAATGCGGTTCATTTTAGAAAGTCCTACTACGCTACCGTTTGAAATATAAGCCACGTGCGCACGTCCTACGATAGGTAGTAAATGATGCTCACAAGTAGAGTAGAGAACTATGTTTTTCTCCACGAGCATCTCGCCATATTTATACTTATTATCAAAGGTTGAGGCACTAGGTTTAGCATCTGGTCGCAAACCGCCGAAGATTTCTTTTACAAACATTTTTGCCACACGGTTAGGTGTTCCCTTAAGACTATCATCAGTCATGTCCATGCCTAGTGTTTCTAGAATATGGTACACGTCTTTTTTAATGATTTCTATTTTCTCAGCATCACTTTTATCAAACGCATCTGCTCTCAAAGGTGTTTGTTCATTTGAGGATAAGTGATCGTGATCATCTATGTTATTAACTAAATCGTCTATTTTCATGTGCTTGTATGCTCTATATTCAGAGTCCTAAATTATAAAAAGCAAAGGTATGCAATACAGATGTAATAGCGATATTTAAAGGAGATTAGACTAAATAAAAGCTCTTTTACGTTAATGAGTTGTTAAGGATTTTTACCATATTTGTAAATGCAGTTTATTAATTAGAACAAGCAACTCCTAAAAGATGAAAAAAATAATAATACTAATCGTGCTTTTTGCAGGGATGTACTCCAGTGGGCAAGGGATTTTTAACATGGTAAATGATGGTGGGAATCCAGTGCGATATATAGCATGTAGTGGTTCCTTTAATGATGATGGTGGTCCTGGTTCTTATTCTAATGGCTTTAATGGAACTGCTACGATATGTCCTGGTATTAGTACAGATAGAATGCAGCTCAACTTTGTACAATTAGAGATCCTTGCAGGAGATGTTTTTACGGTTTATGATGGTGACTCTACGGCTGCTCCGGTTCTGGGTACTTATACTAATACTACTACCGCGCCAGGATTGCTGCAGGCTAGCCCTACAAATCCTACGGGTTGTCTTACCGTGCGTTTTACTTCAAATGGTAGTGGAACTGCCGCTGGATGGAGAGCTGCTATAGGTTGTTTTGATCCATGTCAAGCTATTTCTACGACTATAGTCACCACACCTGCGCCAGATGCTGATGGGATATTGAGAATTTGTCAAGGTGATACGGTAAACTTTAATGGCTCTGCTACTTTTAGTGTAGATGGAACAGGAGCAACATATGAGTGGGATTTAGGAAATGGCGGTGGATTAAATCCAGGAGCGATACAGAGTGAAACTTATGTGACTACGGGTATTTATATCGTTGATTTTGTGGTTACAGACGCTACAGGTTGTTCTGATCGAGAACAGCAAGATCTCGTTATACATGTGTCATCAGATCCTGACTTTACGGGAACTGCTGCTGCAGACAGCACGATTTGTTTTGGAGAATCTACAACTATAGATGGTGTCGTTAACCCTGTAGAATTTGCCATAACACCATCGCCACCTATTACGGGACAGACCTTTTTGCCTGATGGAAGTGGAGTAAGTTATGTTACCTGTATCAATGTGGATTTATTCCCATCTGGTGCTACTGTGACAAACGCCTCTGATCTCGTAGATATTTTTGTAAATATGGAGCATTCTTATTTAGGAGATTTAGATATATCTGTCACGGCACCTAATGGTGCTACGGTCTCACTACACACTTACCCGAGTGGTGGTGGTACTTTTTTAGGAATTCCTATTGATGATACCACGTCTGGTCCTGGTTCTGGATTTGATTATGTGTTTACGGAGTCTGCTACACAAACCTGGGCGCAAACTCAGGGTAGTGTATCTACTATTCCTGCAGGAGACTATTTGCCTGTTGATCCTTATAGTACTTTTATCGGTAGCCCACTAAACGGTCAGTGGTGTATAAATATTACAGATAATTTAAGTGCAGATGACGGCTACATATTTTATTGGGGACTTAATTTTAATCCTGCGATCATACCATCAGACTTATCATTTACACCTAGCCCTACCAGTGAACAATGGTTACCTGATCCTTCTATTACAAACACTTTAGGAAACACGATAACAGTTACACCTACTACAGAAGGGATAAACTGCTTTACTTATGAGTTTGTAGATAATTTTGGTTGTACATATACTGATGTGGTTTGTATAGATGTGTTGCCAGAAATACTAAATGCTGTACCGTCAGATTTTACGATTTGTGATCCTACAGGAACTGCTGCGACTGTAGATTTAACCTCAAGAGATCTTGAAATACTGAACGGTTTAGCGGCAACAGACTTCCCTATAACATATCACCTTACTGAAGCCGATGCTGAAAATTTAGTAAATGAAATCCCTACACCTACTACTTTTACAAATACTTCAAATCCGCAGACTATTTATGCTGCCATCACAGATATTACGACCATGTGTGTGGTCGTAGAACCTTTTGATAT
>NZ_CBFIBE010000012.1:0-60523 GCF_965660805.1 Nonlabens sp.
CTGCCATGTACACGGGAATCATTACAGATACTGGAAATTTCAAGTACCGTTCTACTACGAGTACTACTCTGCGAGTTGCCGCACAATTAAAAGATAAAGGAGCAGACAGTGAAGCTATTAACCGCAATATCTATGATGTAAACACACCATCACGCATGAAATTGCTAGGTGTTGCTTTAAAGAACTTGCAAATCTTACCAGAATATAAAACGGCATATATCACTATTTCACAACAAGAGCTTAACGATAACAACTTTAAAAAAGGTGATACTGAAGGTTTTGTAAATTATGGATTAAGCCTTAAAGGAATTGTTTTTGCGCTTATATTCATAGAAAATAAGGACGACGCTATTATTAAGATTTCCTTAAGGTCTAAAGGCGATTTTGACGTGAATCAACTCGCACGAGAACACTTCAACGGTGGCGGTCATAAAAACGCCGCTGGTGGTCGCTCAGATCTAGATATGAAAGCTACAGAGCAAAAATTAATTAGTATATTGCCTTCTTATGAAAAAGCACTCAGCGACACCGTTATTTAAAGGACTTTTTGCGGTGGCTATTTTACTAGCAACAAGCTGTAAAACACCAGAGCCTCGCAAACCTATAAGCCGTACCTCTAGCTCTACAACACATATTTCTATTGAAAATAATAAAGAACTTTATGCTGCCGAAGAGGCAACTATAGAAAAGATCATTGCTGGTCTGGATCGCAAATTTGAGCGCTCTAATGATGGTTTTTACTATTCTTTTACTTCCAGAGATTCCATAAAAGGAAAAACGCCCACATTTGGAGATCGCGTTACATTTGAGTATAACGTGATTGCCCTTAATGGAGATACCATTTACCATAAAGAAGAGCTCTCACCTATCACTAAAAGCATGGAACAAGAGTACGGTGTTTTCCGTGGAATGCGAGACGCTTTAAAACTGATGCAAACTGGTGAAGAAGCAACGTTCTATTTCCCTTCCTATACAGGCTACGGCTATTATGGAGATCAAAACCGCATCGGGACTAACGTACCATTTAAAAGTGATGTGAAACTATTGGGAATAAATTTAGAAGAATAATTCTTATCATTGCGCTGCGTTTTTAAGTCAGTATATGAATACGTATCACGCTTTCGCGAAAGCGTAGTAAAAACAATTTAATAATTTTAAAAAAATCAAAATAATGAAAAAAGTACACGGACTACTTTTAGTACTAGCTGTAATTTTAACAGCAGCTTCTTGTGAAGATAAATATGCAGATGTTCCCGATGGAATCTATGCAGAAATCGTTACTGACAAAGGAACTATGTTTGCTGAGTTATACTATGAAGCAACACCATTAACAGTAGCAAATTATGTCGCCCTAGCCGAAGGAGATCATCCAGAATTAGGTGTAGATAGCCTAAAAAATAAACCTTATTATGATGGTTTATTATTCCACAGAGTTATTAAAGGTTTTATGATTCAAGGTGGAGACTTTTCTGGAACTGGATCTGGTCAAGTAGGTTATAAATTTGATCAAGAAATAGTAGATACCTTAAAACATGATGAGAAAGGTGTACTTTCTATGGCAAATGCTGGTCCTAATACAAATGGAGCCCAATTCTTTATCATGGATAAGGCTACTCCTTCACTAGATGGTAAGTATAATGTATTTGGAAAAGTAATTGAAGGTTTATCTGTTGTGGACTCTATCGCTTCAGTTCCTGTAAATGCTGCAGCTAATAACAGACCGCTTGAAGATGTTAAAATGCAGACCATACGCATCATTAGAAAAGGTAAAGCAGCTAAAAAATGGGATGCTCCACAAGTGTTCACTGATATCCAAGAAGAAAAGAAAGCCGCTGCCGAAAAAGCTGCTGCTCTTGCCAAAGAACGTCAAGCACAAGCTCCAGCTATGATTGCTAAAAAAGCAGAGCAATTAAAAGAATGGAGATCAAAGGCTACTAAACTTAAAGATAGTGATGTACTCGTTTATAAACTAGAAGAAGGAAGTGGCGAGCAACCAGAAATGGGAGCACAAGTAGAGATTGAGTATGCAGGCTTCTTTGCTGATGGTAACTTATTTGATACCAGCAGTGCAGATACTGCGCAAATTTATGGAAACTATAATGCGCGTAAAGATCAAGCAGGTGCATATAGAGCTATTCCTGTAAAGTATGATCCTGCTACTCCTATGGGTGCTGTAGGTTTCAAATATGCTTATTTAACCATGAACTATGGTGATAAAATAGTTGCTTTTGTACCATCTGATCTTGCTTATGGAGAACGAGGCGCGGGAAAGGTAATTCCGCCTAATACGGAACTTATTTTTGAAATGGAAGTATTACCACAAGAGTAATCTTTTCACATTATCATATTAAAAAAGCGCCCGTTGGGCGCTTTTTTTTATGAGGCATTTTTTGAAAGAATATTTTCTATAAAGTCATCACTGTCCTCTACCTATTTGTATTTGTAATGTCGTTAGGATAAATTCAATTTGGTATTCATATGTATATATGTCGATGATATTCCTTGATAAAGTTTAAAAAAATAAAAATAGTAACTATAACATTTCATGAAATAATAAAAAGAAACTGGTCACCGACCATCAACAAAATACCAAATCGCAAAATTGAAACATTATCAAATCAACAAATTAAACCATCAACTAAGCCACAGGAATATCCTTAAGAATCTCAAGAAGGTACTTCCAAAACTTTTGAACTGATTTAATCTCCACGTGCTCGTCAGGACTGTGTGCTCCTCTTATATTAGGACCAAATGAAATCATATCCAATCCTGGATAACGTTCTCCTAGAAGACCACATTCCAGTCCAGCATGACAGGCTACTACTCTAGGTGAGTGATCAAATAAGGTTTCATATTTAGATTTTGCTACTTCTAGAATAGCACTATCAGTATTAGGTTGCCAGCCTGGATAGTCTCCAGATAGCTTTACTTTCATTCCTGCTAGTTTCATAACACCGCTTATGGAAGAAGATAAATCTGTTTTAGAACTGTCTACAGATGATCTGGTTAAACAAGCGATCTGTAATTCTCCATTTTCAAGAGTAACACGAGCTAGATTGTTTGAAGTCTCAACGAGATCTGTTATATCGGGACTCATGCGATACACGCCATTATGAATTCCTAATAAAGTATAAACTAATTCACGACTATCTACTGCAGTCATCGTTAATTTTGCGGCGGTAGTCTCAGTAAGTGAAATATCAAGCTTAGGTTCTAGTGACTTGTACTCGTCATGAAGAGCTGCTTTACATCGTTCAAACTTATCCATAATCGCATCAGTCTTTTTAAAACTGATGATCGCATTTGCCTCACGTGGTATTGCGTTGCGCAAACTACCACCATGAATACTTTCTATATGCACGTCACCTACTTTTTGCATGGCATCGAGCAATCTAGTCATCATTTTATTTGCATTTCCTAGACCTTTAATAATGTCCATTCCACTATGACCACCATTTAAACCTTTAACGGTAAGAACAGCTGTTGTGTAATCAAATGGTATGTTCTCTAGCACATACTTTTTAGTGGCAGTAATATCTACTCCACCAGCGCAACCTATATCTATCTCATCATCTTCTTCAGTATCTAAGTTTAAAAGAATGGTGCTCGATAAAATGTTTTTATCCAGCTCTTTGGCACCAGTCATTCCTGTTTCTTCGTCTATAGTAAATAGAGCTTCTATAGCAGGATGCGCGATATCTGTAGAAGAAAGTACGGCCATGATTGCGGCTACTCCTATTCCATTATCTGCTCCGAGCGTGGTTCCATGAGCAGCGATGATTCCACCATCCACATACATATCTATACCTTGAGTCAAGAAATCAAAATCAGTATCATTATTTTTTTGATGCACCATGTCTAAATGCGATTGCATGATAATACTCTTGCGGTGTTCCATTCCAGGACTTGCCGGCTTTTTAATAATGACGTTTCCTATCGCATCTTCCTGCACTTCTAGACCTAGTTTGTTACCAAAATCTACCATAAAAGCACGTACACGTTCCTCTTTTTTAGAAGGTCGTGGTACCGCATTTAAATCGGCAAAATGATTCCAAAGCGCTTGTGGCTCTTGATTTCTTACTTCTTGTGACATAGTTGTTTTTGTTAAGAATGCTAAGATAATAGTTGATAATGGTATGACCATTTGAATAACGGTCTTTTTCCTAACAATTCTTATCTTGCTACCCTATGAAATTAAAACAGAAAATACTTCTCGCCCTAGTAGCTAGTTTAACACTAGGTCTCGCACCGTTCAGACCAGAACCTCATATATGGGGAAAACTCAAATGGATCGCTGGTGGTGGCAATGGAATGGGATTAATGGATTATTGGGACACATTTATGCATGGTGCACCGTGGATAGCGCTTATTTATTTTCTCTTGATTTTTATAATCGGTAACTTTAAAAAAGGGACTTCTGTAAATTAAGAGTCATAGGACTTCACGAGTAAGCTCAGATCAACCGCGGTTGTTCCTATTGTTTAAAATCACTAAAAACCGTAACAAAATACTGAGAACTATAAATCAAGAATAAAAAGATTACAACACTACTTTTTAAGAGACTTGCGTCTTTTCCTCAGTAGTTTTTTGCGCTTTTTCTTGTTTTTCTTAGCCTTTCTAGCCAGGTACTTTTTTCTGATTTCGGCGCGTTTTGCTAGCTGGATAGAATCATAATCCTCTGGTAGGTTTTCCTCATATTCATTCCAGGATTCACGACCTTTATAATAATCAAAACCTATAGCAGGCTGCTGCTCTTCTAGCCTTTCATATTTGAATTCATTAAGCAGCACATCTTCTATGTAAAAATCTTCAATATTGGTTTCAGGTTTGTACTGTGCTTTTAAGTTGATATCAAAAAGACTTGCAGCATTTTTAAACCAGAAGGCGCTCCAGCCACTACGCAATTGTTTTAATAAATCAAATGTGGTCATACCTGTCTGACGGTGAATCAGTTTAATAAGAATTTGACCTTCAGTAGTAGTGAGTTTTTTAAGTTCTTCAGTAAACTCTTCTTCTACGTAGCGCTGGACTATTTTAGTGTATTTTTTCTTATCGCTTTCATATTCCAGCGTGGCGAGTCTGCGGTCCAGTTCAGTTAAACGTTCTGCGGCCATTTTTGCATAAGGCCACACTTTTTTAACCTTGCGTTTTATGATTTGGTAGCGTATGTTCTCGTATTTACTATCAAATTTTAAAGACTGTAATAATAGGACTCGATCCAGTTCTATGGCACTAAGTGAATCACCATCTATAAAGAAATACTCTGGCGCTTTCACACTATCTATCTTAATAGGCACAGGCGCAGGTCGTTGTTGCGCTTTCGCGAAAGCAAAACACAACAATATTAAGGTAATACATAGCTTATTTTTCATAAATGTCTCACTGCCTAAGGTATTCCAAAAATAAGAAAGCTCCCGAATAATAGCGATTTTAACGGCTCTTTATTATCTTCACGGACTAAAATTTATCACATGGCTGGAAAAAGCATTTTAAATAATAAATCTCTAGATTTTCTAGAAAAATACCTCAACACCGCATCTCCTACTGGTTATGAATGGAACGGTCAAAAAGTGTGGATGGACTACCTGAAACCTTATGTAGATGAGTTCATTACAGATAATTATGGTACTGCTGTAGGTGTTATTAATCCTGACGCAAAATTTAAAGTAGTCATAGAAGGACATGCAGATGAGATCTCGTGGTACGTAAATTACATCACTGATGACGGACTGATTTATGTCATACGCAACGGTGGATCAGATCACCAGATTGCACCTAGTAAAAAGGTAAATATCCATACTAAACAAGGTATAGTGACAGGAGTTTTTGGCTGGCCAGCTATTCACACGCGTAGTAAAGCCAAGGAACAACCACCTAAACTGGATAACATTTTCATAGATGTAGGTTGCGAGACTAAAGAAGAAGTACTAGAACTAGGAGTAGATGTAGGTTGCGTGATTACCTATCCAGATGAGTTCTTTGTACTCAATAAGAACAAATTTGTTTGTCGCGCGCTGGATAATCGCATGGGTGGTTTTATGATTGCCGAGGTTGCTAGACTACTTAAAGAGAATAAGCAGTCATTAGATTTTGGTTTATACGTAACTAACAGCGTTCAAGAAGAAATAGGATTACGTGGTGCCGAAATGATTACCCAAACCATTAAACCTAACGTAGCGATCGTGACCGATGTGACTCACGATACGACCACACCTATGATTGATAAAAAATCAAATGGTGATGCTGCTATAGGAAAAGGTCCTGTCCTAGCCTATGCACCTGCGATACAAAATAACCTGCGTAACTTATTAATGGACGCTGCTGATGCTGCAAATATTCCATACCAGCGTCGTGCAACGAGTCGTTCTACTGGAACAGATACAGATGCATTTGCTTATTCAAATGGTGGCGTTCCTAGTGCTTTAATATCATTACCATTGCGTTACATGCATACTACGGTAGAAATGGTACACCGCGATGATGTAGAGAATGTGATTAAAATGATCTATGAATCTTTATTAAAAATTGAAAATAATCACGATTTCAATTATTTTAATAATGGGAATGACGGGTTGTACTAGTTGAATTTGAACTTGAAGGTGAAACTGAAATAGATTATTTAGTATCCATCAAGGAAAAGGTAAGGTTAGACTTCAATTTTTATAAAACATTGGGACGAGCAAATTAATGAACAATCTGTTGTGGTAAACCATAGCAGATTGTTTTTTAAGGCGATAACTTACGCTATTGCATCTGATGCATATTTGGTGTAATTTTACACCACTAAATAATTAATCATGTCTAGACAAAGTATTTCCCTCACAGAACCTAATGATGAATGGTTAAAAGCACAGGTTGCTAGTAAAGAGTATTCAAGTAAGAGTGAAGTAATAAATGATTTGATCCGTCAGGAACGTAGGAAAAATGCAGAGATGGATTATATCAAAGCTAAAATCAAAAGAGCAAAGGCGTCTGGTTTAACTACAGATACTATAGAAGAAATTTTACAAGCAGCTAAAGCTCGATTCAATGGGTAAATATGTCCTAAGTAAAGAGGCTAGAGAAGATTTAATAAGAATATATAATTATGGCGCAGGAGTTTTTGGCGAATCACAGGCTGAGAAATATTATAGAGCATTCTTTGAACAATTTGACAAAATCGCTGCCTCTCCATACTCATTTCAAGCAGTACATTTTTTAAATGATTCTTATCGCAGATGTCCTTGCGGATCAGACACCAATCTATTATGAAATAATGGAACATTACGTAGAAATAGTAACTATCATAGGATCTCAAGACTTTCAAAATTTTGAATAAAACCATCCACCACCGCATTCTCCATGAAGATAATCACCTCATTGCTGTTAATAAGCTATCGGGTGAATTAGTACAAGGTGATAAAACAGGTGATCCTATCCTACCCGAGGCAATAAAAGAATACATCGCTGTGAAGTATAAGAAACCTGGCGCTGTATTTTTAGGAGTTACGCACAGACTAGATCGCCCTACTAGCGGCGTGGTAGTGTTTGCTCGCACTTCTAAGGCGTTACCACGTATGAACAAGCTCTTTGCAGATCATCAAACAGATAAAACTTACTGGGCTATAGTAGAAGGAAAAGCGCCTAAAAAAAACGATCGGTTAGAGCATTACCTAGTACGTAATCCTAAGCAAAATAAAAGTTATGCTCATGATCATGAAGTACCCAATTCTAAAAAAGCTATATTAAGCTATACTGTTTTGCAAGTGCTAGATCGCTACAGTTTACTAGAAATTAAATTAGAAACTGGAAGACACCATCAAATACGTAGTCAATTATCTAAAATAGGCTGTGTCATTAAAGGTGATTTAAAATATGGCGCAAAACGCAGCAATAAAGATTCCAGCATTCATTTACATGCTCGTAATCTATCATTCTTACATCCAGTGAAGAAAGAATTAACTTCTATTACAGCTCCCGTAAACCTAAATGATCCATTGTGGAAAGCGGTATCCCTTTAAAGTAAAAGGACCCTAATATAGTTCACTATTTATGTTTAAATTTCAGATTAGCTTGTAAAAAATAATCCCGTAGCGATAGTATATTATTTTCCTCGAGTCCTCTTCAAATGATTCTAATTCAGAATTTAATTCATAGGAATGGATTTTAAATTGAAAAGTGAAGTTAAAAACGACTCAGTGTAAAGATTTATGAGTAACTTTAGAATGAATTTGAGCTTTATGTTTTACGGTATGACATCTCCAGAGTTACAAGCTATGATCCTATCTTCTACAGACTGGGCTGTTGTGCTAGTCGTAGTTAGTGTTATTGCTATAGTTTCCTTTACTTTAAATCGACTGTTTCAGGAATATATGAGTAAAACAGAACGTACTGTGATGATTAAAATAGACCGTAATGGAAAACACCGCTACGAGATTAAAGAAAATACAGATAGTGACCGTAACATGTTTTGGTATAAAGTCGTGTTAATTATTATCGCTTTAGGTTTTTTATGCATTCCGCTGCACAGTTGGTTATCTAAATCATAAGTTTTATGGCACAATTAATTAGAATTTACGAGGATAACCCGAGCGCTAAAGAACTACAGCGCGTAGCTCATGCTATGAAAGATGGTGCTTTGGTCATTTATCCCACAGATACGGTTTATGGACTGGGATGTGATATTAACCATAAAGGTGCTTTAGAGAAAGTAGCAAAAATACGTGGTGTAAAGTTAGAGAAAGCTAATTTTTCATTTATATGTGAGAGTTTGAGTAACTTAAGCGAGTACGTGAGTCAGATAGACACTGCCACTTTTAAAATATTAAAACGTAATCTACCAGGTCCTTACACATTTATATTACCTGGAAATAACAATCTACCTACAGTTTTCAAGAAGAAAAAAACAGTAGGAATACGTGTCCCAGATAATTCTATAGCTATAGGCTTAGTGCAAGCCTTAGGAAACCCTATCATCTCCACATCTATTAAAGATGATGATGAAGTCATAGAATATACAACAGACCCTAGTTTAATAGCAGAAAAATGGGCGCATAAGGTTGATTATGTTATTGATGGTGGCTATGGAGATAATGTAGCGTCTACCGTCATAGATTTAACTGGAGATGAACCCGTTCTTTTAAGAGAAGGAAAAGGAAGTATAGAGTTATAAGATGAAAATTGAAAGATTAGTTTCTTACATTCTATTCATTCTTGCTATTACGCTAATTGTAGCCGCATTTATAAATCCGCTAGAGGCGATAGAATTTCAGGAACAAGATCATTATTTTAAACAAGCCCATAGAGATGCATTAATCTTCTATGCTGTTTTTATTTTTATTCCTGGTTTTATGATGATTTTATGGAGTGATAAGAATAAGGCTTTTATATCTAACTTATGCTGGCTCATTCTTACTGTCGCTGTTGTCATGACCGCTTCTATTCTCTACCTGACCTATTTTATAAATCCTTATGACATCGGTTTTGGTGACTACACTACTTATAGCTGGTATGTAGTTTATGCGCTAGTGGCGTTAATCATATTAACCATTATCTACTTAGTAGCAAAACTTTTTAAAGTTAGGCAAGAATAAGAAAACAGAACCGTAAATTTCTGAATACAGCACAAAAGCCAAAGCAGGTTCATTTACAGGTTTGTCATTATTTAAAGAAGTATGGGCTATTTGAATATATAAAGTCTTCATAAATGGTTTCCTTCTCATTTATTAAAGCAACATTATAAACAATAAATGGTATAACAGGATCAGTGCATAGTCTACCATCATAATCTATGAGATGATAAGCATTTGTTAACACGCTTTCGCGAAAGCGGTTTCATTACTTATCTTTAAGCTCCCAACATTAATCCTCATGAAAAGAATATTATTCTTGTGCGTTTGCTTGATTTCCAGCATCGCTTTATCCCAAAAACTAGATTTAGAACTTGTTAAAAACTTAAAACCTCGCAACATAGGTCCTGGCGGTATGTCGGGTCGTGTGACTGCAATAGATGTGGTACACGATCATCCTGAAATCATCTATGCAGGAACGGCTAGCGGTGGACTGTGGAGTTCACATAATGGCGGTATTACTTGGGAACCTATTTTTGAAAAAGAAGTGACTGCTTCTATAGGTGCCGTGGCGATTCAACAATCTAACCCTAGTGTGATTTGGGTAGGAACTGGTGAGGGAAATCCGCGCAACTCGTTGAATGGTGGCTATGGTATTTATAAATCTCTAGATGGTGGAAAATCCTGGAAATCTATGGGACTAGAAAAAACACGCCATATCCATAGAGTAGTTATAGATCCTACTAATCCAGACATCGTTTATGCAGCAGCTATAGGATCTCCATGGGGAATTCATCCAGAACGTGGTGTTTTTAAAACCACTGATGGTGGTAAAACCTGGAAAAAAATTCTGTACACAAACGATAAATCTGGTGCGGCAGATCTAGTGATGGATCCTACTAATCCTAACAAATTAATCGCAGCCATGTGGGAACATAAACGTGATCCATGGTTTTTCAAATCTGGTGGTGAAGGTTCTGGATTATACATGACTCATGATGGTGGTGCAAACTGGAAAAAAATCACTGATGAAGATGGATTGCCTGAAGGTGAATTAGGCCGTATAGGTGTAGCTATTGCTCCTAGTGAGCCTAATGTAGTCTATGCCCTGGTAGAAGCAAAGAAAAATGCGCTCTACAAATCTACAGATGGTGGTTTTAAATGGAAGAAAATAAATGATAAGAATGACATAGGGAATAGACCTTTTTACTATTCTGAAATTTATGTAGATTCTCAAAATGAGAATCGAGTGTATTCTGTTTTTACTTATGTAAATGTGTCTGAAGATGGTGGCAAGAACTTTAAACAGCTCATGCCAGCTTATGGAGTAAGTAATGGCGTGCATCCAGATCATCACGCCTGGTACATTCACCCTAAAAACGGAAAGTTCATGATCGATGGAAACGATGGCGGTTTGAACATAACTCGTGATCGCGGTAAAACATGGCGATTCATAGGCAATTTACCAGTGGCTCAATTCTACCATATTAATGTAGATAATGAAATCCCTTATAACGTTTATGGTGGAATGCAAGATAACGGCAGCTGGCGTGGTCCTGCTTATGTATGGCGCGCTCAAGGAATAAGAAATAGTTACTGGCAGGAAATAAGTTTTGGAGACGGTTTTGACGTTGTGCCAGATCCAGATAACAACCGATTCGGTTACTCCATGAGCCAGCAAGGATATGTGAGCCGTTATGACTGGAAAACGGGTAATAATTACAGTGTACGTCCTACACATCCAGATCCAGAGGTCTCATTGCGTTTTAACTGGAACGCAGCCATTCAAATGGATCCATTTGATAGCGCAACCTTATATTTTGGTAGCCAGTTTGTTCATAAATCAACTGATAAAGGATTGACTTGGAGCGTTATTTCTCCAGACCTTACCACAAATGATCCCGAAAAACAAAAACAATCAGAATCTGGTGGACTCACTATGGATGCCACTGGAGCAGAAAATTATACGACACTGCTAGTTATCGAACCTAGTCCTGTAGAAAAAGATGTACTTTACACTGGTAGCGATGATGGTAGAGTTCATGTAACTATGGATGGTGGTGAGAACTGGAAAGATATCTCTAGCGGTTTAAAAGGATTGCCCCAAGGTAGCTGGATCGCACAAATTAAAGCTTCTAAAACTAGAAAAGGACACGCCTTACTCGTCGCAAACGATTACCGCCGTTTCAACTTTGAACCTTATGCATACCGCACCACAAATTATGGAAAAAGCTGGACGCGCATCGTAGATCAAAATGACACAGAGAGTTATGCCTTGAGCATTATAGAGCATCCTCAAGAAAATAACTTAATGTTTTTAGGAACTGATGATGGACTTTATGTGAGCATTAACGCTGGTGGTGACTGGTTAAAATACACAAACGGTTTCCCTACCGTATCTGTTAAAGATTTGGTGATTCAAGAACGTGAGAACGACTTAGTGATAGGAACCTTCGGTCGTGCGGCTTGGGTTTTAGATGACTTGGAGCCTTTTATCGCTTTCGCGAAAGCGAAACAAACACAACCTATTGCTCTATACAATCCTCCTACAGCATACTTTGCTCGTTACCAGCAACCTACCGGAAGTAGATTTGGTGCCGATGCGATGTTCCATGGAGAAAACCGCAGCAGCAGTGCACGATTTAAATACTTTTTTGATAAAGACTTAAAAGCAAAGAACGATACCATCAAGTCCGATTCTATTTTCTTAAAAATCTATAAAGGTGATGAGTTAATCAGAACACTTTCTAATAAAATCCCTAAGGAAAAAGGAATCCATACTTGGAACTGGCGCATGAGAGAAAAAGGCGCTGATAGACCATCTCGTAATATCAGAGAATCAAAGCGTGAACCAAGTGGCGTTCCAGTATTACCAGGAATTTATAAAGCAGTTCTGGAATATGGAAATACATCTAGTGAGGCTATGATCACTATCAAAGATGATCCTAGAATTACCGAGATCACCATGGCAGATATGAAAGCAAAATATAATGCTCAAAAGAAAATCGAAGCGCTATCCATAACCGTATCAGGAATTACAAAACAGCTTGCAGAAAACAAAAAGAAAGCTGAAACCTTTCTTAAAATGATGAAAGACAAGGATAAAGTAGCTTACAAAGTTCAAATCAAAAAAACTGATTCTATCATTAAAGGACTGGAAAAAGAACAAAATAAATACTTTGGTACACCAGACGAGCGCCAGGGAATTACTCGTAATCCAGAAGTAACGGTCATGAACCGCATAGGACTCGCAAACCAATATATAAGCAGTCGTCAAGGACCACAAACCGCTACTGAAACACAGTTGTACAACCAAGCCAGAACACTCGCCGAAGAAAAGATCTTAGAATCTCAACAATGGCTTACTAAAAACTGGGATCCGTTTGTGATAGAAATGAAAGAAGTGACAATTGATATTTGGGAGTGATGGTGTAATTATTCCATCTGTTAAATATGAACAGCTATGATTTAACTGACTCTAAGCATACAACACACTAAAAAGTTATATCGCACAGTGCTTGATCCCAATTATTAAAAGCTGTTTTAGAACACACCAATAAAGGATATACAGTCATTCAAGAAGAGCTGATGTGGCGCTTCATGCTCATGAAAATCTCAAAATAGAAAATCATAACCCTATGAAATTTGAGAAACTCTTATGATGAAAATCGGCTAGAGATGCTTATTTTTAAATCAAAATTTAACGACCATGAAAAAAATAACACTAGCCATAATGGCATTAGCATTAATTACAAGTTTAAATTCTTGTAAAGAATCTACCCAAGAAGAAGTAAATGAGGTTACTACAGAAATGTCTGAAGACAACCACGGAGAAGATAGTCATAGTCACGATGACCACAATCACGATACAGATGTAATGGTGGGAAAAGAAGTGGTGGTTGCTATGGGCTCAAAAAGTGGTAGTAATGTCACTGGTACTATAGTACTAACTCAAGACAAAAAAGAGGTTGTTATGGTAGCTTCATTCTCAGGTTTCACAACAGGTGAGCATGCAATCCATATTCATGAAAACGGAGACTGCAGCAGCGATGATGGTAAAAGCGCTGGCGGTCACTGGAATCCTACCACTGAAGATCATGGAAAATGGGGAAATCACGATCATCACATGGGTGATATAGGTAACCTAGTTGCTGATGAAGAAGGAAATGCTTCTCTTACATTCAGTACAGAAAAATGGTGTATAGGTTGTGATGATGAAACTAAGAACGTAATGGGTAAATCTTTTATCGTACATGCAAAAGCTGATGATTTTGAATCTCAACCTAGTGGTGCTGCCGGAGCACGCGAGGCATGTGGAGTGATTCAATAATCCATAGTATTTTATATAGCAAAAATCTGCGTGGAAACTCGCAGATTTTTTTTGTTTCTTGAAGAAAAAGTCAGCTACACATCATAGTGTAAAGTCCCTTGCCACAGTGTAGCTCCACCTTTATTCTCATGAACTATTTTCTGATCTATTTTTATAATTTTAGGTCACACCATTTGGTATTATTTCTCTAACCAGCTTTTAAATTCTTTAACTCGATCTCTACTGACTATTAAATCAAACTCTTGAAAGGAGTTAATTTTTACTTTTAAGCGTGAGTTAGTGTATGAAACCATGTCGTTTATAGCGCTTACATTAATAATGGCCTGTCTTGAGATGCGATAAAACTGTTTAGGGTCTAGCTCTTTTTCAATAGACTCTAATTTACCATCAATTAAATAATTGCGTCCATTTTCTAAATGGAGGTAACTTCCTTTATTTTCAGAATAGAAGAGTTGAATCTCATTAGTATTGAAAAGTTTCAGGTGTTCTCCTACTTTGGCGGTATAACGTTTTTTGTACTCTCTATCTATAGGATTTACAAGCATTTTTGCGATATCACTGAGGTCTATGAGCTGGTTTTTATTGCTTTCGCGAAAGCGAACTTTAAATCGCTCTACTGCTCCATCTAACTCATCTCCATCAATAGGTTTTAAGAGATAGTCTATACTGTTAAGTTTAAAAGCTCGTAGGGCATACTCATCATAAGCGGTAGTAAAAATGATGGCACTGTCTATGTGAACCTGGTCAAATATCTCAAAAGATAATCCATCACTCAACTGTATATCTAAGAAAATCAAGTCTGGTGCTGGGTTGTTGAGCAAGTACTCTACAGATTCATGTACAGAGTGCAGCATCACTTGTGGATGTATACCTAGAGTCTCCAGCATGCGTTTTAACCTTCTGGCACTAGGTTTTTCATCTTCTATAATAATGGCATTCATACTAGTCTTTTTTATCTAAATATTCTTGAATCTTACGTTTTTCCCAATCTTTTCCTGTAAAAGGATTCCATTTAAATACCAGTACCCATTGAACAAAAATTCCCATAGCCCAAGGTAAAACAAAGAAATTGATAAAATAATTTATATTAAAATCTATGTATAAAACCAATGTTAGAAAGATAAGATTCATGATCATAAAAATGATCAGGTGATTATAGAATCCTTTAATGTATTTAAGCTTTCTAGTAGCTTTTTCTCTGTCTATATGTTCTTGTTCTTTATTCATTTTATGATTTTTCTTGTTCTTCTAGTATTTCTTGAAGCTTGCGCTGTTCCCAATCTTTACCCATAAAAGGATTCCATTGAAAAACATTAAGTGCGTGTGCAAAAAGCCCTATTCCCCAACCGCATACACTCACTATAAAGAAGAATATAAAATCTCCATTCCAAAATAATACCGCGGCAAGAATGATCAGATTAACAATCATAAAAGTCATTAAGTGACCATAAAAAGCCTTTATTTTTTCTACCTTTTTCTTTGCTTTTTCATAAGCTTGGTCCGTTATTTTTTGATCCATATTCATAACTATTTATTTAAACGTTCCTTTTCCATGAGTTCTTGAATCTTACGCTCTTCCCAGTTTTTACCTGTGAATGGGTTTGCACTAAAGGTTCCTAGCGCATGACCTAGCAATCCTATTCCCCAGCCTCCTAAAGGAAAAATAAACCAAGCATAGCGCCATTCATTCTGGTAATAATTAAGGCTAGCTAACCCTATATTTACAACTATAAAGACCATTAAATGGTTATAAAATGATCTGATCTCTTCTACACGAGCTTTGGCTCTTTTATAGCGATCTTGATACGTTTCTTGTGGATTCATAATTAAAAGTTTTTATCATTCATCAATTCATTGATCTTGCGCTCTTCCCAGCCTTTTCCTAAAAAGATATTATTTTCAAAGGTGCGCAAGTAGGAGAAAAAGGTTCCTATACTCATAGCAATTGCTGGAAATATCACCCAAGGAAAATCGGTAGTGAAATAATTGATCACAGCGAGGAATAAAATGATTCCTACA
Source organism: Nonlabens sp. (assembly GCF_965660805.1). GTDB lineage: Bacteria > Bacteroidota > Bacteroidia > Flavobacteriales > Flavobacteriaceae > Nonlabens. Next base: position 15,898 of record NZ_CBFIBE010000012.1, read on the forward strand.
GCCATAACCACGCCATCATAAAATTCTTTTATGGATTTTACACGTTCCTTTGCTTGGATTAACTTAATGTCTTCTACAGTATTCATGGTATCTTCTTTTTGTGTGACAAATTCTGGTTCTTTAGTAAGAATAGGGATTTGAACTTTAAAATATGATTCGTCCTGAGCGATACTCATTTTACGATCGGTGAGCAACTTATAGCGTGATGCTATATTTTGCAACCCTACTCCACTTCCACTATTTGCCACTGGTTTTTTTTGTAAATTATTTTCTATTATTAATTGGTTTCTATCTTCATAAATACGCAGCTGTAGTGGTTTACTGTCACTCACTACATTATGCTTTACGGCATTTTCTAAAAGTAGTTGCAGGGATAATGGAACTACCTGTGCATCTGGAATATTACTTTTCTCTGGAATATCTATTTGAATACTATCTTCAAACCTCGTTTTGAGCAACCCTACATAAGTACGTGCAAAGGCAAGTTCCTCATCTACTGGCACCAGCTCTTTATGACGTTGCTCTAGTACATATCTATATACTTTAGATAATGATGTCGTAAACTTTGTAGCGGCTTTAGGGTTTTCTTCAATTAAAGAAACTAATACATTCAAGCTGTTGAATAAAAAATGTGGATCTAGCTGATTCTTTAACGCGTCAAACTGCGCTGTGGCACTACGAGCGATGACTTTTTGCTCATTAACCTTTTGTTTTTGTAATTCTTTGTAGAAATAGAAGGCATGAAAAGCTACTGATATAATTATGGTAAACGTAGTCCCAAAAATGTACCAATCCAGTTTCTGATTTGCAAAAAACTCATCTATAGGTTCTCCATAATAAAATACTCTTATAATAAACAGTAAACTAAACAAGGTAATCATGGTTAGTAATACAGAGCCTATCGCTCCTATCACTAAGCGTTTCATACCGTTCACTGACCAAGTATAATACTTGCCTATATACTCAAAAAAAATAGTGTTAACAGCTGTTATAAAAATACTGAAGATAAAATTGACAGCATATGCCTCAACCTCATCATTCCATGGACGCAACTGACCTGTTACGAACAGGTTTATTGAATTGATCAACAAAGCGATGCATGCAGATACCCAAATAAGTTTAAAAAGTCGTTTAAAAAGCATATTTTTTCTTTATTAGATCTAAAAGTATTTTTTTTCCTTTTAGAACAGCACAAAGATGCGGCACACATCTACATTAAAAAAAATGGAACTACTGAATTGTAAAAAATAGATCCTGAGTTGTCATAATTATAAATGCACGATTATATTTAAAGCTTTAAAAGAAATTTTTATGCCCATATTCCATCTTTTCAGAAAAGAGAAACCAGAGCAACCATCTACAGAACACTGGGATAAATGGTTGCTAGAGTATGTCCCGTTTTTTTAAAAAGCTAGAGCAACGAGAAAGATTGTTCTTTAAATTACGCATGCAAGCTTTTCTTGAAGAGATAGAGATTGAATTTATAGAACTGGAAGCTACAGAATTAGATGCAGTTTTAATCGCTTCTAGTGCTATTATACCAGTATTCCAGTTTCCAGACTGGCACTACAGCAACCTCAAAACAGTAATTCTATTACCAGCTCATTTTAATATAGACTTAGAGTTTGAAGGCCACGGTAATGGAAGGCGCATTTTCGGGATGGCAGGAACTGGAAAATGGAACAATAAGATGATTCTCTCTAAAGAATCACTTCACCATGGTTTTAAAAATAAAACCGATAAATTGAACACAGCTATTCATGAATTTGTTCATCTCATTGATAAAATGGATGGCGCTATAGACGGTATTCCTGAAGTGATTCTCGATCAAGTAAACATAGTTCCCTGGATCAACTTAATGTATGAAGAAATGGAACGCATCAATAAGGACAAGTCAGATATAAGAAATTATGGTGGTACCAGTAAGATAGAATTTTTTGCCGTTGCCGCAGAATATTTTTTCTCAAGATCGAAGCTCATGAAACGCAAACATCCAGATATTTATCAAATGCTAAGTAAGTGTTTTACACCACAGAATAGCTAGTGATAGCAAAAACAAAAATAATGGGAACAGAATACTCCATTAATTATATCCATGAAACCCATAAAAAAAGCCTCACAAATTGCGAGGCTTTTAAATATTATTAAAATTCTAAGAGAATTACTTCTTGAATTTTGCATACTTAGTTTTAAACTTATCGATACGTCCTGCTGTATCAAGAAGTTTAGTCTCTCCAGTATAAAATGGGTGAGACGTACGAGAGATTTCCAACTTAATAAGTGGATACTCGTTTCCTTCAAACTCTATAGTTTCTTTAGTAGGAGCTGTAGATTTTGTTAAAAATATTTGGTCGTTAGACATGTCTTTAAAAGCTACAAGTCTATAATCTTCTGGGTGAATTCCTTTTTGCATGACGTTAATCTTATTCTTTTGCGGCTGCAAATTTAATCCTTTTAATTAAACTTACAAATAGTTTACATAAATATATCTGTGCAATTTATAGCTTTCTTACGTACTTCAACTATTATATTTGTAATTCTTAAAAATAAATAAAAGTATTTTGGATCAAATAGTAAAGAAAAACGCATTTACAGTAGGAATCATAGGAGCTATAGCAAATCTAGCACTGGTGGTTTATATATGGCAATCCCAATCTTTTGACAGTGTGAGCTTAGGTATTGTTATGATATTGCTGCCCATTCCTTTTGGTATCGCAGCTCAATGGTGGAGCAAGTCTAGTTTAAAAAGTTATATTTCTTTAAAACAAGGTGTACTGGCTTTCTTTTTATGCATGCTCGTGATTTTCTTTGTAGATTTTATTGCAAACTATTTAATTTATGTAGAAATAGATCCTGGAGCACAAACCATAGCCGAAAAAGCTACTGAGCAATTTGCTCAGAAAAATGAAAACGCTCTCGCAAATCAAGAAGTCTTTAAAAAACCAGAATACAGTTTAGCCAGCTATTTTACAGGTTTCATCACTAAACTTTTATTCTACACTATTTTTGGAATCATTTCTTCACTTATCTTTAGAAAAGAATTACCTCAAAACTCTTAATCATGGATAAAACACTATTAAACACAGGTCTTAAATATGGCGCCATAGGTGCTTTAATCTTCATTATTGTAGTCATTGCCGCGTGGCAAGTAGACTTAAGCTTATTCTTAAATCCACTGGTGACTTATGCCTTACCGTTACTTGTTTTTGGGCTAGCTGTTTATGCTCAGATAGATGCTCGTAAGAAAAAAGGAGGTTTTATCGATTTCTCAAACGCCTTAGTAGTTTTTATTATAGCCGTAGTGGTAGCATTATTAGGTCAGTTCATTATTAATTACCTCGTCTTTAATGTATTTGATCCAGGAGCAAAACTAGAACTACAAGAACTTATTATTCAAGAAGCTCTAGAAATGGTGGAGAAAATGGGGAAAATCTTTGGAATGGAAGAACAAATGAGTAATGCTATGAATGAAGATATGCTACGCGAGGTAATGGAAGAGCAAGACTCTAGTGGTAAGGATACAGCTAGTCTTATTTTATCCTTCATCATGTCCAGTGTAATTTACACCATCGGTGGCTTGATATCTGCCGCTATCATTAAGCGCAATCCACCGGTTCAGTTCGATTAATGCAGTTATCTATAGTCATACCGCTATTAAATGAAGTAGAATCGCTTCCAGAATTGCATGCATGGATTTTGCGTGTCATGGAAACCATGCCTATAGACTATGAAATTATTTTTATAGATGACGGCAGTAGTGATGGCAGTTGGGATGTGTTACATACGCTTTCGCGTAAGCATACTCATACACACACTATTAAATTCTTAAGTAATTACGGTAAATCACAAGCGCTACATGCTGGTTTTCATAAAGCAAAAGGTGATGTAGTAATCACCATGGACGCAGACTTACAGGACAGTCCAGACGAGATTCCTGAGCTGTATAAAATGATTGCTCAAAAGAACCATGATCTAGTTAGTGGCTGGAAGAAAAAACGTTACGATAGTGTCATAGCAAAAAATTTACCCAGCAAACTATTTAACTGGGCAGCGCGTAAAACCAGTGGTGTTCAACTAAACGACTTTAATTGTGGACTTAAAGCTTATAAAGCTGCTGTCATTAAGAATATAGATGTGCATGGAGAAATGCACCGTTACATTCCTGTTCTTGCAAAAAATGCAGGATTCAAGGACATTACAGAAAAAGAGGTCATTCACCAGGCTAGAAAATATGGAAGTACTAAATTTGGCTATGAACGATTCATTAACGGCTTCTTAGATTTGATTACCATTGCATTTATCTCAAAATATGGAAAACGACCTATGCACCTCTTCGGCGCACTAGGAGTAATTATGTTTGTTTTAGGCTTTATAACCGCTGGTTATGTAGGGTTTTCTAAACTATATAAAATGTCTAATGATATTCCCTATAGCCTAGTAACTGATAACCCATGGTTCTACATAGCACTTACCATGATGATTCTAGGGACACTTTTCTTTATAGCAGGATTTTTAGGTGAACTTATTCTTAGAAATGGGAATCAGTCTAATCGTTATAAAGTGGAGAAAGAAGTTTAAATCAGTAGACTAGTTTTTAAGTAGGCAATCCTTTTTAAGATTTTATTTTATAGACGAAGCCAAAAAAACAAATCAATTCTGCTTACTGACTACTTATACCTATTTACATTCCTAATGTCGCATATAATTCGTTTCTTTTTTGCCTATAATTAAATTAAGAAAACGGCATTAGAAACATAAATTGGTATTAAACCCAATATCACAGCAACTGAATCAAACTACCGTCTGTTTACTGAATATATCCTACTAGAAAACAATTATCTTTGTCTCTCATTCATAAGTCACAAAAATGGATAAAGAAGCAATTCTTAAAAATGCACAATTATGGACCCAGGCTCCATTTGATAAAGAAACAATTACCCAAACCCTTGCACTTATAACTGCAAATAATGCAGAGTTCCAAGAGTCTTTTTATAAAGACTTAGAATTTGGAACTGGTGGTATGCGTGGTGTTATGGGCGTAGGGACTAATCGTATCAATAAATACACTTTAGGTAAAAACACTCAAGGACTATCTCAGTACTTAAAAGAAACCTTTAAAAACGAGCAAATAAAAGTCGCTATAGCTTATGATTGCCGTCACAATTCTAAGGAACTCGCACAAGTAGTTGCCAGTGTTTTAAGTGCAAACGGTATTTATGTTTACCTATTTGAAGAATTGCGCCCTACTCCACTTCTTTCTTATACCGTTAAAGCTAGAGGTTGTCATGCAGGAATTGTACTTACAGCGAGCCACAATCCGCCAGAGTATAATGGCTATAAGGTATACTGGCAAGATGGTGGACAGTTAGTACCACCACAAGATAAAGCTATTCTAGACCTTATCAATTCCTTAGACTTTAAGGATATTAACTTTAATGGTAATCCTGATTTAATAGAACTACTCACCGCAGCAGACGATAACGCCTTTATAGAAGACAGTATTAAAGCTGGAAAAGTGGCTGGAAATGTGGATCGATCACGATTAAAAATAGTGTTTACCAGTTTACACGGTACCAGTATCACTTTACTACCAGAAACCTTAAAACGTGCCGGCTATACAGATTTACATGTCGTAAAAGAACAAGCTTTTCCAGATGGTAATTTCCCTACAGTAAAATCTCCTAATCCCGAAGAGCCTGAAGCTCTTAAAATGGCAGTAGATCTAGCCGATAAAATTCATGCAGACATCGTTATAGGAACAGATCCAGACAGTGATCGACTAGGTGTGGCAGTGCGTGATAATAATGGTAAAATGGTATTACTGAACGGTAATCAAACCATGATCGCCATGACAGATTTTCTATTAAAACAAACCGATTTAAAATCCTTAAATAATCCTTTTATAGGTTCTACGATTGTCTCTACTCCTATGATGCATGAACTTGCTGCTGCTCATAAAGTAGAGTGTAAAGAAGGGCTAACTGGATTTAAGTGGATTGCCAAAATGATTAAAGATCATCCACAACAGGACTTCATCGGTGGTGGAGAGGAAAGTTTTGGGTACATGGTAGGCGACTTTGTGCGTGATAAAGATGCCGTTACCGCAGCTTTGTTAGCCTGTGAGATGTACGCTTTCGCGAAAGCTAACTCCTCAACAACATATCAAGATTTAATTAAGCTATACGTAGAACACGGCTGTTATCAAGAACGACTCGTGTCGCTGGTTAAAAAAGGAATCTCAGGCGCTCAGGAAATCAAACAAATGATGATAGACCTGCGTGAAAAGACACCTCAACAAATTGCAGGACAAGATGTCATTATTATAGAAGATTACCAGGCAAGCACTAGAGAAAACAAGCACTTGAATAAAAAAGAAAGCTTAAATATTCCTAAATCTAACGTATTAATCTTCTATCTAGCAGATGGCTCAAAGATTGCAGCAAGACCTAGCGGAACAGAACCTAAAATTAAGTTCTACATATCTGTGAAAAGTGAATTAGATCACGTGGACAATTATCCAGCGATACAAGAACAACTCAACAATAAAATTAATGGCATATTAGCCAGTTTTGACATTTAATACATGAACTATTTTAAAGAGATTCTAGGGTATGCAAAGCCTTATAAGAAATGGGCGGTACTCAATATTATTAGTAATGTACTTTACGCATTTTTCAGTACTCTAGCCTTTGTGTCTTTAATGCCAGTGTTGCAGGTCCTATTTAACGAGACAGAACAAGTATATACAAAACCGGTGTGGCAAGGAATTACTAAAACACAAGACTACCTACAAGGCAATGTAAATTTTTATGTGTCAGAATATGCAAAGGATGACCCTAGTCAGGCGCTCATTATGATGATTTTTTTAGTATTGAGCATGTTTTTCTTCAAGAATTTATTCGGTTATTTAGGGATGTATTTTATGGCGTTTTTACGCAATGGATTACTTAAAGATTTACGCAATGATTTGTACCACAAAATTATCAACTTACCGGTATCCTTCTTTTCAGAAAAACGCAAAGGTGACACCATAGCACGTGCTACCACTGATGTAAATGAAATACAGAGCAGTTATTTATCCATCCTAGAATTGATCGTCAAAGAACCACTAAACATTCTATTTGCATTAATTGCGATGTTTATGTTTAGCATTAAACTATCCTTATTTGTATTGATTTTTATTCCAGTATGTGGATACATCATATCTGCAATAGGTAAAAAACTTAAAAGCAAATCAGAACGTGTGCAACGTACTCAAGGCTTGATACTTTCTCAACTAGAAGAAATGCTAGGCGGATTGAATGTGATTAAAGGTTTTAATGCAGAGGAACGCATGCAGGACAGTTTTGAGGAAACGACTGGTAGGTTCAGCAAATACTCCATCAGTCTTGCTAAACGTAAAAGCATGGCAAGTCCTGTGAGCGAAGTCTTAGGAATCGCTGTGATAGGTTGTTTACTATGGTCTGGTGGGAATATGGTTCTTGTAGAAGGCACCTTATCTAATTCTACGTTTCTAGGTTTTATGGGGTTAGCTTATGGTATTCTTACACCAGCAAAAGTACTCGCGAAAGCCAGCTACGGCGTTAAAAAAGGTAACGCAAGTGCAGAGCGTGTGTTGAGCATTCTTCATACAGAAAACACTATAGTGGATGAGTCTAACGCTGTAGACATCCCAGAATTTAATCAAGTTATTGAGCTTAAAAACGTAAGCTTTGCCTATGAAGAAGAAAACGTATTGAAAAACTTCTCACTAGAAATTCCTAAAGGAAAAAGCGTTGCGCTAGTAGGTCAAAGTGGTTCTGGTAAAAGTACTATCGCAAATTTATTGACAAGATTTTACGATATCCATAAAGGTTCTATTACTATGGATGGACATAATATTAAAGACATCAGTCTTAAAAGCTTGCGCGATCAAATGGCGCTAGTAACGCAAGATTCTATATTATTCAATGACACAATTGCGGTTAATGTTGCCTTAGCAAATAAGAATGCTAGCGATGAAGAAGTCATTAACGCTCTTAAAATTGCAAATGCTTGGGAATTTGTAAAAGAATTACCTGATGGCATTCATACTAATATAGGCGATAGTGGTGGAAAGTTAAGTGGCGGACAAAAACAACGCCTTTCCATTGCACGCGCGGTTCTTAAAAACGCTCCTATTTTAGTACTTGATGAAGCTACCAGTGCACTAGACACTGAAAGTGAACGTTTAGTACAAGACGCTCTTGAAAAAGTGATGAAAAATAGAACCTCTATAGTAATCGCGCACCGACTTTCTACCATTCAGAATGCAGACCACATAGTAGTAATGAACAAAGGAGAAATCGCTGAGCAAGGAACACACTCTGAACTGATTGCAATGAATGGGCTTTATAATGGCCTTGTGGGAATGCAAAGTTTATAAGACTTCAATTTAAAATTAAATTAATAGAATGTCTTTAAAAGACTTTTGCTTTACCCTTTTTAAACAAGACATTACAGGAATCTCTATTCCTCAAAAATTTACATTCCCGTTTTTCTATGAACCGCACGAGCTAGCTTTAATAGCTGCTCGTGAACTACAAGAATATCTAGAGCAACCGCAAGACTGGAACCATAATTTCTGGAATGAAAAAACAGGCGCTGGAGAAGCGGCTGGAAAAATGTTTGGGGTTCTGGTAGTTCAAAATAACCATGGTGAATTAGGTTATTTAAGTGCTTTTTCAGGTCAAATAGATGGAACTATGAACATCGCTCCTTTTGTGCCAGCGGCTTATGTTGATGATTTTGATAAAAGCTATTGCGATGGGCAGTTTAAAGAATTTACAAAACTTAGTAATCGAGTTAAAGTTCTCGAAGAAACTGAAGAGTACACCACAGCATTAAAAAACCTAAAAACACTTCAAGAAAAAGCAAAACTACTACTGGAAGAACAACGCAAAAAACACAAGATTCAATCGCGTCATCTTAAAGCACAATTAAAGCAAAGTTCTAAAACGCTTGACCATCAAGAACTTAACAACCTAAAAGCTCAACAGCACCAGCAGCATCTCAACCAGAAGTTTCTCTATCGTGAATATGAAGCGTATTTATTAAAAAAACAACAACCGTTTCAAATTATAGTAGATCGTTATCAATCACAGATAGAATCGCTTACTAAACAACGTAAGCAACAATCACTAGAGCTACAAGATTGGATTTTTAAACAGTATGATTTGCTTAATGCTCGAGGCGAGCGCAAAAATGTTCTAGAGATCTTTAATGAGTTGCATTTAGGCGCTCCACCAGCATCCACTGGTGATTGCGCAGCTCCTAAGTTGTTACAATACGCTTTTGCAAAAGGGTTAAAACCTATAGCTCTTGCAGAGTTCTGGTGGGGAACATCGTCCAAATCACAAATTAGAAAACACAAACAATTCTATCCTGCATGCCGCAGTAAATGTGAACCTGTTTTAGGACACATGTTACAAGGGTTAAACGTCGAGGATAATCCTTTATTGATCAATCCAGCTGTAGATAAAACCATGCAAGTGATTTATGAAGATGACGCCATCATCATCGTTAACAAACCCGAAGAGATTTTATCAGTACCTGGTAAAACGATTAAAGATAGCGTGTACAGTAGGCTCAAAGAGTTATATCCTGATGCGACTGGACCTATTCTGGTTCATAGACTAGACATGTCCACATCTGGAATACTGGTTGCAACTAAGAATTTAGAATACTACCATTTTATACAAGAACAGTTTGTAAACCGCTCCATTTCTAAACGTTACGTGGCGTTACTCAATGGCGTTCTCAAAAATGATGAAGGAATGATTGAGCTGCCGCTTAGAGTAGATCTGGATAATAGACCTACTCAATTAGTTTGTTATGAATACGGTAAAGCAGCCAGAACCAAATACAAAGTCATAAATCGCACAGATTCTCAAACGCTAGTTCACTTCTACCCTATTACTGGGCGCACCCATCAGTTAAGAGTTCATGCAGCACATGCTAGTGGATTAAATGCTCCTATAGTAGGTGATGATCTTTATGGAACCGCTACTAATCGACTTCATTTACATGCAGAGTATATTAAATTTATTCATCCTGTAACGAGAAAAACAGTTTCTTTTAAAGCTCCAGCGCCTTTTTAATATGTCTTTCACCTTACTATCATCACCTCTACAAGGCTTTACAGAATTCCGATTTAGGAATGCAGTTCATAAATATTTTGGCGGAATAGACACATTTTATGCGCCATATATAAGGTTCAACAACAAACCTGAAATCAGTGCAAAATACCAACGGGATTTACAATTAGAGAACAATCATGTTCCCGATTTAATACCGCAGGTAATGACTAATAGTGCCGACGAGTTTATTACTGCCGTTAAATATATCAGGTCTTTAGGATATAAAGAGCTTAACTGGAATTTAGGTTGTCCTTATCCTATGGTGACTAAAAAAGGTATGGGAAGCGGTCTAATTTGTGAACCTTCTAAGATTGACGCTATCCTTGATCGTGTTCATACCGAGACTGACGTTATTGTTTCTATGAAAATGAGAATGGGTTATCTGGAACCTACAGAGATTTTGGAAACGTTCCCTATTCTAGAAAAATATCCTATTAAAAGCATAGCGATTCATGCCCGTATCGGTAAACAACTGTATAAAGGTGGCGTGGATTTAGCATCCTTCCAGCGCTGTCTAGATACTTCAAAAACTAAACTCTATTACAATGGTGATATTACTACAGTTGCTGGTTTTAGAAAAATGCAAGAGCAATTCCCAACCATAGACCACTGGATGATCGGTCGTGGCCTCATTGCTGATCCTTTTTTACCCAGCATGATAAAAGCTGACACAGAGATTTATCCAGAGAATCGCTGGGAAATCTTCCGTGAATTTCACGATACGATTTATCAAGAGTATGATGCATTCCTGCAAGGCCCTACTCCTATTAAGATGAAAATGCAAGGCTTCTGGGAATACTGGTCACAGACATTTCCTAATCCGCAAAAGGCGTTTAAAGCCATTAAAAAGGCTAATAATCCTAGAGCTTATAAGCAGGCTGTGAATGATAATTTGAAGATGGTAAACAAATAATTAGTTGGTTTCAATCACGCTTTCGCGAAAGCGAATCCCTAATCACTTAACTTTGTAACCTACTTTATGGAACAAAGAGATGTACTACTCATAACGCCACCATTTACCCAACTGAATACACCGTATCCAGCGACGGCTTATATTAAAGGATTTTTGAATACCAAAGATGTGAGCGCATTTCAAATGGATCTAGGAATAGAAGTAATTCTAGAACTATTTTCCAAAAGCGGAATGGAGTCTATATTTGATATCGCTTTTGATAATCAAAGTATTACATCTGCAAACAGTCAGCGTATTTATGCATTACAAGATCAGTATTTAAAAGTACTAGAGCCTGTGATTTCTTTTTTACAAGGTCATCAAGATACACTGGCGCGACAACTATGCACTCATAATTACCTTCCTAGAGCGTCTCGATTTGAACAGCTAGATGATATGGAATGGGCTTTTGGGAACATGGGAATGCAGGATAAGGCAAAACATCTCGCAACGCTTTATCTAGAAGATCTGTCAGATTTTATCAAAGAATGTGTGGATGAGAACTTCGGTTTCAGTCGTTATGCAGAGCGTTTAGGAATGAGTGCTAATAGTTTTGATGAGATCTATAAACACTTACAAAGTGACCTTACTCCTATTGATAAAATCACGATAGAAATTCTTGAAAAAAGAATTCAAGAAGTACAACCAAAACTGGTTTGTTTATCTGTTCCATTTCCTGGTAATTTATACAGTTCCTTAAGATGTGGTCAGTATATTAAGGAACATTATCCCCATATTAAAATCGCCTTTGGTGGTGGATTTGCAAATACAGAACTGCGCTCTGTGACTGATGTACGCGTGTTTGAATTCATAGATTACATCGCACTAGATGATGGAGAGTTACCACTAGAGTTAATTGTAAGAGATGTTTTAAAACCTGATGCAGAACGCGTTTTTAAACGCACCTTTATTTTAGAAAATGACACCGTAGTTTATAAAAACAATAGTACCACAAGTGATTATAAACAGAGTCAAGTAGGAACACCAGATTACAGTGATTTATTACTCGATAAATATATCTCAGTAATTGAAATCGCAAACCCTATGCACAGTTTGTGGAGCGATGGAAGATGGAACAAGCTCACCATGGCACATGGTTGCTACTGGGGAAAATGTACGTTTTGTGACATCTCTTTAAATTATATCAAACTCTATGAACCCGTTGCGGCAAATTTGCTCGTAGACCGCATGGAAGAGCTTATTGCTCAAACAGGAGAAAGTGGATTCCATTTTGTAGATGAGGCAGCACCGCCAGCGCTAATGAGAGCTGTAGCGCTAGAAATTTTAAAAAGAAATTTATCTGTTACTTGGTGGACTAACATCAGGTTTGAAAAGAGTTTTACTCAAGATTTATGTCATTTATTAAAAGCCAGTGGTTGTATAGCTATTTCTGGTGGTCTAGAAGTCGCCTCAGACCGATTATTAAAACTTATCGATAAAGGAGTTACTGTAGCTCAAGTAGCTCAAGTGACCAGAAACTTAACAGAATCTGGAATTATGGTTCATGCATACTTAATGTATGGTTACCCTACACAAACAGTTCAAGAAACGGTAGATAGTTTAGAAATGGTAAGACAGCTATTTGAATTAGGGATTATACAAAGTGGTTTCTGGCATCAGTTTGCTTTAACGGCTCATAGTCCTGTAGGAATGAATCCAGAGGCTTATGGAATTATACCTGATCTAAAAGAAATCAGCTTTGCAAATAATGATGTGCAATTCCATGATCCTACAGGTGTGAACCACGACCAGTTCAGTTACGGATTAAAGAAGTCCTTATTTAATTATATGCACGGTATAGGCTTTGAACTAGAATTACAGGACTGGTTTGATTTTAAAATTCCTCAAACCACTATTTCTAATAATTTTATAGAAGACTGCCTTCATAATGAAGTTTATAAAACACCTAAGGCAAATCATAAAATTATATGGTTAGGAAATGAACCATTACGTGCCGCTTCTCAATTAATTAAAAATGGCAACACCATAGATTCATTAAAACTATTATTTCATCAAACTGAAAATAGTTTAGAAATAGAGTTAGAAGAACATAAGGCTATATGGCTTATTGAGCAACTGGCGCTAGCCAGGCCGCAAGCACCTCATCCATACACTTATGGTAACATGAAGAGTAACTATGAATCCCAATGGAAACACTTTGAGTCATTCTGGTATGCAACTGCTATGGAAGAATTGAAACAGCACCAGCTATTAGTACTTTAAAAGTAAAACACTGATAGTTACTTATTTTCTTTGCAATGTAAAGCTAGAAATACGGTTATTTCCTGCTAGATAACCATTCTTATCATCGATCATTTGAACGGTGTAAAAACCCTGATCAGACAGTTTTTTCCACGTATTTCCTTGATCTCCACTCCACCATATTCCAGGAGTTCCTACCGCAATGAGCTCCATACCATTAGTTCCTGGAATAAAACTAATGTCACTACTATATCCAGGACCATTACCATTAGATAATAAATTCCATGATTTACCACCATTACTAGTGATAGCTTTGTTATACTTATTCTCTTCTTTATTATTCCAGTCACCACCTATAATTACTCCTAGATTTTTATCATAAAAATCTACAGCATAGATTCCTGTCATCTCACCGCCAGCAATTATAGGAGTGTTATAAATACTCCAAGTAGAACCACGGTCATTGCTATAAAAAACACGCGCCATTGCACCACCAGTAACCATCCACACGTCATCACCTATTATTTTTATATTAGAATTACTAGCTGCATATGCTGCTTCTCCTTCTACTAAGTCTGGTAGTTCTGTGCATGGTAATTTACCCCAGGTTTTGCCTCCATCATAGGTTTTAATAATTGAAAAACAACCGCCCATGGGATCTCCCATAGCAATTCCTTCCTCATCATTCCAAAACTTCATAGAATCATAAAAAACACGTTCCTCCACCTCAGAATATACGAGTTCTACTGCACCATCTTTTTGAGTGATTTTATAAACTAGGGCAGGATTTCCAGCCGTTAAAATATAAGTATAATTTGATGTAGTCGCTATAGATCTAAACTCCACTTCCTCGTCTTCATTAAGTTTAATAACTCCTCGAGCAGGAGTTCCAGTCGCTGCATTTATACTACCATAATTCCCTTTATTACCAGCATACCAGTAATTACCGTTATCATAATCGAGGGCACGTACACTAATGGAATCAGTTAAAACAGTTGATATTTCTATGGTCGCATGAGTAGCTATAGATAGTTCATGAGCAACTTCATCCAGTTTATTTTCAGAGTCTTTACAAGATAACACAGCTAGAGCTGTAACAATAAATAGTAGATTTTTCATATCTCAAAAATAACAACCTTTTTAATGATATGGCTGGAAATTGGTACGCTTTCGCGAAAGCGTTTCCACAAACCACACGATTACACAAAAAAGCCCGACCTAAACTCAAAGAAATGAGCCAATAAACGTATTTTTGCGAAATGAGATTTCATCATAATTTAGTTCAGGCTACCGTAGACGCATTGCATAACATTTTTAATGATGGTAAATATGCAGACCAAGCGATTCAGAAAATATTAAAACGCGATACCCGTTGGGGTTCTCGCGATAGAGGTTTTATTGCAGAAACAACTTATGACATTGTACGATATAAAAGGTTATATGCAGAGATTGCCAATGTCAATGAACCATTCAAACCAGTTGATCTGTGGCGCATGACTGCCGTATGGATCGTACTTAAAGGACACGATGTTCCTGCATGGGAAGAATATTATAACACGCCAGTACGTCGCATTAAAGGACGTTTTGATGAACTTAGTAAAAATAGAGTTTATAGAGAATCTTTACCAGACTGGATGGATGAAATAGCTCTTAAAGAATTAGGTGGTGTATGGGAAAAAGAAGCTAGTGCTTTAAATCATCAAGCTGATGTGGTACTGAGAACAAATACTCTACAAACTACTCCTTCTGAACTTAAAGAAAAACTTCAAGCAGAAAATATCGCTACAGAGCAACAAGACCGCTTTACAGATGCACTTATTTTAAAAGAAAGAGCAAATGTATTTATGACCCAAGCTTTTAAAGACGGACTCTTTGAAGTTCAAGATGCAGGTTCTCAAACTATTGCTCCATTCTTGCAGGTGGAACCTGGTATGCGTGTTATGGATGCTTGTGCTGGTGCTGGTGGTAAAGCGCTACATCTAGCAGCTTTAATGGAAAATAAAGGTCAGATCATTGCGACTGATATTTATAAGAGCAAACTCAATGAGTTGAAACGCCGCGCACGTCGTGCTGGTGCTCATAACATTGAAACACGATTGATCGATTCTACTAAAGTGATTAAAAAACTGGCTGGTAAAATGGATCGTCTATTAATAGACGCACCGTGTAGTGGACTAGGTGTACTGCGCCGCAATCCTGATGCCAAGTGGAAACTACAACCTGAGTTCTTAAATGAAATTAGAGCAACACAACAGGATATTTTACAGCGCTACAGCACCGTGGTAAAAAATGATGGTATGATGGTTTATGCTACGTGCTCCATCTTACCTAGCGAAAACGAAAATCAAGTACAAGAATTTTTAAGCTCTGAGGCTGGTGCAACTTTTGAGCTGGTAGAAGAACAATCTTTACTGGCGCACAGAGACGGTTTTGACGGTTTCTACATGGCGCTCATGAAGAAAAAATCATAATTGCTCCTATAATTTTATTTAAAAACTCGCTTTTGCATAAGCGTTATCACATACATTATGAAAAATAGTTTAATTTTTATCCTACTCATAAGCATAACGGCACTAGGTCAAGTTCCTGCTGGATATTATAACACCGCAAATGGGTTAACGGGATATCCTCTTAAAACAGAATTAAAAAACATAATCACCGCAGGCCATAATCCTCAAACTTATGATGCGTTATATACTTTATATGCGACATCAGATAATGATGAATACTATGATAATGGCACACAAACTAATACGATTCTAGACATCTATTCAGAGAATCCTAATGGTGCCGAATCTTATAACTTTGGACTCACACAGGATTGTAGCGGTGTGAGTATTACTGGAGAAGGTTTATGTTATAATCGAGAACATATTTTTCCTCAAGGTTTTTTTAACGCTTCTACAAACCCTACTCCACGTCACGATGCGCACCACGTCATCCCTACAGATGGTTTTGTAAATAATGGTCGTTCTAATTATCCTTTTGGAGAAGTAGGAACAGCACAAGCAACTTATTCCAATGGTAGTAAATGGGGTAATTCCATTTCTCCTGGATATACTGATAGAGTTTTTGAACCTATAGATGAGTTTAAAGGTGACGTAGCTCGTATGATGTTATACTTTGCGACTCGATATGAAGATAATTACAATGACCCTACATGGGATAATCATAATGCTTCAAACTATGATCCACGTGATGGTTCTCAAAACAGATGGTATGAGCAATGGTTCATAGATCAAATGTTAATATGGCATGCTCAAGATCCAGTAAGTCCACGTGAGGTGGAACGCAATAATGAAATTTTCCTGTTTCAAGGAAATCGTAATCCTTATATTGATAACCCACAATATGTAGCGATGATATGGAGCAGTGGAAGTGGTACTGGAAACGGAACACTTTTCCCTACACTATCTGGAACTTATGTAGATACTAATTCAAACATGATTACTGATGCTGGTGATGAAATTCAATATACTTATGATATAGCAAACATAGGAACTACTACACTTTATAACCTAACAGCTACTGCATCGTTAGGAACTTTTAATCCTGGGAATCAAATAGCAAGTATAGCTCCTGGTCAAACTTTAAGTAACCCTTTCGGAACTCTTACCTATGTGCTCACTGCTGCCGATGTTACTAATAGTTGCGGTTGTATAACTAACCAGTTATTAGTCTCTGCCGACTTTAATGCCGCAGGAACAAATGGCTCGTTAAATACATCAAGTGATGACCCTAATAATTTTACAAATAATGATGCTGACGGTGATATGTTACCAGATGATGTAACAACGGTAACCTATCCTAATGGAGGCTCTGGCGCTGCAACTGATATATTTATTTCTGAATATATAGAAGGAAGCAGTAATAATAAAGCCATTGAAATAGCAAATTTCACAGGTGCATCTGTAGATTTATCTAACTATACTCTAGAATTAAGCCAAAACGGTAGTGGTTCCTGGACTAATCCTCTTAATTTGTCAGGAATACTTGCAGATCAAGACGTTTATGTTTTGTCTCGTGGTAACGCAAACGCTGCAATCTTAGCACAAGCAGATCAACTAGTAGGTAATGGTGGCCCACTTGATTTTAATGGCGATGACGCCGTAGGTCTATTCAGGTCTGGGATATTATTAGATATTGTAGGTGATCCTAATAGTAGTGCAGACGATATTAAAAACGAAACACTAGTTCGTAAGCCCAGTATTACTTCACCTAACGCCGTTTTTAACAAATTAGGGGAATGGAATGTTTTTACACAAGATGATTCTAGTGATTTAGGCATGCACACCTTTAACGGTACAGCCAGCATAGATGACCTTATTCTATCTGAACTAAGCATCTATCCTAACCCATCTTCAGGAAAGTTTTATTTTAATAAAAAGGAGCTTGTAGAAGAGGTAACCATTTATGACCTAGCTGGAAGAACCATTAAAAATAACTATACTCCTAATGAAGGACTTCTAATAGAAAGTAACGGAATATACTTTGTAAACGTAAGATCGCAAGGAAAAAGCAAAACATTTAAGGTGTTTGTGAGGTAACCACTTTATTTGCTATACAACCATAAAGCTGTCTCATTAATTTGTGGCAGCTTTTTTTATTGAGGAAAAACAGTATTGTCGTGCTTATGCTAATTTACCTTTTTAAAACCGTAAATAATTCTGCTTTCTCACTTCATCTAGTGCACCAATAAAATTGTTTGATATTATGTTAAAAACACAAGAATCAAACAAAGCGGAAACTCCTAAATTAAACCCTTAAAAAAGTATCTTTGCCATAGCCCATAAAAGCGCTTACAATGATTCATTTTTACGGAAATCCATCCCAATCCTTATACGCAGTTCAAACCCAAGCACCGATCTCTAAAGAAGACGATCAAAAATTGCAATGGCTGTTTGCTCAAGCTCCTAAACTAGAAACCGATGCTGTAACTGGTTTCTTTACAGGACCTCGTGCCACTACGATTACTCCATGGTCTACTAACGCTGTAGAGATTACCCAAAACATGGAAATTAAAGGGATATTGCGTATTGAAGAATTTCATGCTTGTACTGAAGATTCAGAGTATGACCAGATGTTGCTCCAAAAATTCAATGGATTAGATCAATCGCAATTTGACATTAATGTAAACGCTGAAGGCGTTCTAGAAATAGAAGATATCGCAGCTTATAACATGCAAGAAGGTTTATCGCTTAGCGATGATGAGATTGATTATTTAATCCAACTTTCAGAAAAATTAGACCGTAAATTAACCGATAGTGAAGTTTTCGGGTTCTCACAGGTAAATAGTGAGCACTGCCGTCACAAGATTTTCAACGGTACATTTATCATCGATGGTGAAGAAATGCCCACTTCCCTATTCAAACTTATTAAAGAAACTTCTAAAAAATGGCCTAACGGAATCGTTAGTGCATACAGTGATAACGTAGCCTTTGTAGAAGGACCACAAGCCGAGCAGTTTGCTCCTAAAACAGCAAATAAACCAGACGTTTATCAAACCAGTTTATTTGACTCTGTCATTTCTCTAAAGGCAGAAACACACAACTTCCCTACTACCGTAGAACCATTTAATGGAGCTGCGACAGGTTCTGGTGGAGAAATACGTGATCGACTCGCTGGCGGACAAGGCTCGCTGCCACTCGCAGGAACAGCAGTTTATATGACTAGCTACTCGAGATTAAATGAAGAACGCCCTTGGGAAAACGGTTTTGAAGCTCGTAAATGGCTCTACCAGACTCCTATGGATATCCTTATCAAAGCCTCTAATGGTGCGAGTGATTTTGGAAATAAATTCGGTCAGCCGTTAATTACTGGTTCTGTTTTGACATTCGAACATGATGAACACAACGACGTAACTGCTAGCAACGCGAAGCAATCTGACAGTAAAAGATACTTAGGCTTTGACAAAGTCATCATGCAAGCCGGCGGAATAGGTTACGGTAAAAAAGAACAAGCACTTAAGAAAACTCCTGACGCAGGCGATGATATCATCGTAATGGGTGGTGATAATTACCGTATCGGAATGGGTGGCGCTGCCGTGAGTAGCGCAGACACTGGTGCACTAGATTCTGGCCTTGAACTTAATGCGGTGCAACGCTCTAATCCAGAGATGCAAAAACGTGCTGCAAACGCCATACGTGGACTGGTAGAAAGTGATCACAACCCTATAAAATCTATTCACGATCATGGAGCCGGTGGACACTTGAACTGTCTATCAGAACTTGTAGAAGAAACAGGAGGAATTATAGACGTAGATCAATTACCAGTAGGTGATCCTACTCTATCTCGCAAAGAATTGATCGGTAACGAGTCTCAGGAACGTATGGGGCTGGTCATGGATACTAAAGACACACCAGTTCTAGAGGAAATTGCTGCTCGTGAGCGCGCTCCATTATATAAAGTAGGTAAAGTTACAGGCGATAATAAATTCACGTTCAGTGAAAAAGATGGCCGCAGTCCTATGGATTTGGCTCTGGAAGACATGTTTGGTTCCAGTCCTAAAACCATTATGGATGATCAGACCATTCAGCGCATTTATGATGCGGTTCCTTATGACGGTAAAGATTTTAAACTCTATTTATATAACGTCTTGCAACTAGAAGCCGTTGCCTGTAAAGACTGGCTCACTAATAAAGTAGACCGCTGTGTAACGGGTCGTGTGGCAAAACAACAGACCTGTGGCGAATTACAATTACCCTTGAATAACCTAGGTGTAATGGCAATGGATTATAACGGTAAATATGGAGTTGCAACCACAATAGGTCACGCACCAGTTGCCGCCTTGATCGATCCAGCCGCTGGTTCTCGCAATGCTATTGCAGAGTCACTGACTAATCTGGTTTTTGCACCGTTAGAAAAAGGTCTTGAAGGCGTGAGCTTGAGTGCTAACTGGATGTGGCCTTGCAACAATCCTGGAGAAGATGCTCGTTTGTACAGCGCTGTAAAAGCGGTAAGCGATTTTGCCATCGAGCTAGGAATTAATATTCCGACTGGTAAAGACAGCCTGAGTATGAAGCAAAAATATCCCGATATGGATGTGCTGGCTCCTGGAACCGTGATCATCAGTACGGTTGGTTCTTGTGATGCTATTTCTCAAGTTGTAGAACCCGTATTGCAACGCGATGCAAACGCACCTATTTATTATATTAACATGAGTAGCGATACTCATAAATTAGGTGGTTCTAGCTTTGCACAAACACAAAATAAAATAGGTCGTGAATGTCCTACGATTATGGATAGTAACGCTTTCGCGAAAGCGTTCAACACCATCCAATCGCTTATAAAACAAGGAAAAGTACTTGCAGGACATGACGTTGCCAGCGGTGGATTAATAACCACTTTACTCGAAATGTGTTTCCCATCACTAGGTGTAGGAATGGAACTGGACCTCGCCGAAGTAGGTCATGATATGGTCAAAGTATTATTTTCAGAAAATGCTGGTATCGTATTACAAACCACAGATGATAGCATCGAGGAAGAATTATCAAAAACTGGTATTCCATTCTTTAAAATAGGAACTGCCATAGACGAAGCAGTTCTAGACATCAATGATTTTATCATAGACGTAGATGATTTCAGAGACGTGTGGTATGAGACCTCTCGATTATTAGACCACAAACAGACCTTAAACAATCTGGCAGATGAACGTGCCGTAAACTATGTGGAACAACCACTGGAATTCAAGTTCCCATCACAATTCACAGGAAAACTACCAGAAATACCTCAAAAACGAGTAAAAGCAGCCGTAATACGTGAAAAAGGAAGTAATTCTGAACGAGAAATGGCTCGTGCCATGTACTTAGCAGGATTTGAAGTCATAGACGTTCACATGACCGATTTAATCTCAGGTCGTGAAACCCTAGAAGATGTACAATTCATCGCCGCAGTAGGCGGTTTCTCCAACAGTGATGTTTTGGGAAGTGCCAAAGGTTGGGCTGGAGCTTTCTTATATAATGAGAAAGCAAATACCGCTTTGAAAAACTTCTTTGCAAGACCAGACACGATGAGTATAGGTGTTTGTAATGGTTGTCAGCTCTTTGTAGAATTAGGATTAATCAATCCAGACCACGATGAAAAACCTAAAATGCTTCATAACGATTCTGGAAAGTTTGAATGTAATTTCACGAGTGTGGAAATTGCAGAAAATAATTCCATAATGTTACAATCCTTAGCAGGTAGCAAACTAGGAATATGGGCTGCACACGGAGAAGGGAAATTCCATTTACCTAAAGACCGCAACGCTTACCAAATCCCAGCAACCTACGGTTACGACAGCTATCCAGCAAACCCTAATGGATCAGACTATAACGCTGCCATGCTCAATAGTGAAGATGGTCGCCACCTGGTTATGATGCCACACTTAGAACGATCTACCTTCACATGGAACTGGGCACACTACCCTACTGATCGTAAAAGTGATGAAGTGACACCGTGGTTAGAGGCGTTTGTGAATGCAAGAGTTTGGTTGACTGGGAAGTAATAATAATAGCTCCTTTACTCAGAAGAGGAAAGGTGTGTAAAACATAGCCCAGCGCAGTTTTGGTCGGATAGGTTGAAAATGCAAGTTGTTGATGAATTTCCAAGCTTGCGCCTGTCAACCACTCCTGATTTGCAGCAAGCTGCTAAATCTGTCCTCGCCTATTCTTAGGCGAGGAGCTTTTTTAAACACAAGAGCAAAAACTCCTTTCCTGAGAAGAAGAAAGGTGTGCAAAACATAACTCAGCGCAGTTTTGGTCGGATAGGTTGAAAATGCAAGTTGTTGATGAATTTCTCAAGCTTACGCCTATCAAACGCTGCTGATTTACAGCAAGCCGACAAATCTGTCATTGAGATAAAGAGTATATTTGGGTATTATGATTTGATGATAAAAAATCTAAAGAACCAAAAAAGGAGTTGGGACATTGTACTATTTAATTCAAAACGAAAAATAATTTTGAAATAATACAAGCAACCTTTGAGCATTTAATGCATCCATATAAAAATTTAAAAAATGAAAAAAGTAATACCTACGTTATTAATGTTCTTTGTTCTACTTACGGCATTTCAATGCGATGAAAATGAAGCTCTACCACGAGAAATTGCTGTAGACATAGATGGTAACATTTATGAAACGATAACCGTAGGAAGTCAGGTATGGACTATTGAAAATTTAAAAACGACCACTCTTAATGACGGTACGCCACTAACAGAATATACCTTTCCCGCAGACTGGCACAATGGAAGTACTCCAGTAGCACAATACCAATTTGCCTTTACAGGAGATTTAAATAATGTATATCCTAATCCATTACCATCAGATTATTATGGCTGCCTTTATAATCATTTTGCCATAGAAAGCGGTAAACTAGCTCCAGAAGGATGGCGTATACCTACAGAAGCAGATTTTAGAATACTGGAAGCGACACTATCTAGTCAAGGATTCAACGGTGAAGTAGCTACTTCTTTAAAAAGCACTATAGGCTGGTTGCCATTTGTAGGAAACGGTATAGATAGTATAAAGTTTAATGGTTTACCTAATGGATATGCGAGTGCAGTTGGGACATCAACCTTTACAGAAGGTATCGCTACATGGGCGACAACAGATGTTAATGCTGCTAACGGCACAAGAGTGTTAGTTCAATTAGGAGATCAACCTAATATGATCATACTAGATAATGCTATTCAAATAGGTGCTGGAATACGTCTTATAAAAGAGTAATAATCCAGCTGTCATTTCTATACACGATACAATATCTAGCGGCAGTTCAGAAATGATCGTACAGGTTGAGGAGCGCAAGTTGTTGATAATTTCTCAAGCTCATTTCTGTGAACCACTACTGTTTTACAGCAAGGTAAAAATCTGTCCTCGCCTTTCTAAGGCAAGAAACTTTTTAAAATCGAAAACAAAAAAGTAAAAATCATTTCTACACTATTTTTTACTCTGCTCATTAAGGTTAGATAAATTCTAGAGGTTATTCTAAGTCCGCTTTCGCGAAAGCGGAGAAAAACAGGATAAACTGAATCAAATATTATTGCTTATTTCAAAGAGAATTGTAACTTTACTCTTATGACTGAAGAGCAAATTCTGGACGAAAATAAACGCATAGCCCAAGGCTATAAAGACCTGCTTAAAATTAGTTATCAGACACTCACTGACGAGGATAAGAAACTGATACGCAAAGCCTTTGACATAGCTGTTGAGGCTCATGCACCACAACGTCGCAAGTCTGGTGAAGCTTATATTTTTCACCCTATAGCAGTTGCTAAAATAGTAGCTAAACAAATAGGGCTAGATGCTAGTGCCATAGCCGCAGCCCTACTACACGATGTGGTAGAAGATACAGAATACACGTTAGATGATATAGAAAGGCTTTTTGGAACAACGATTGCAAAAATCGTGGATGGTCTTACTAAAATTGCACACCTTAAAAAAGATGCTGATATATCACAACAAGCTGAGAACTTCCGTAAAATGTTGCTCACACTTAATGATGATATACGTGTTATAATAATAAAAATTGCTGACCGCTTGCACAACATGCAAACCATGGACAGCATGCCTGATTATAAACAGGTAAAGATTGCTAGTGAAACACTATATATTTATGCACCTATTGCACACAGGCTAGGACTTTATAATATTAAAACTGAGCTTGAAGATTTAGGGTTAAAGTACACAGAACCTGAAGTATTTAACGACATACAACAATCTATAAAAGAGTCTAAAGAAGAACAAGATGCGTTTATAACAGATTTTTCTTCAGTTATTGATGATTCTTTAAAACAAGAAGGACTAGAATATACTATTAAAGGAAGACCTAAGTCTGTTTTTTCCATACGTCGTAAAATGATGAAGCAGAATGTGAGTTTTGACGAGGTGTATGATAAGTTTGCCGTACGGATCGTTTACCGTAGTGATCGAGCAAATGAAAAGTTTATAGCCTGGAAAATATACTCTATTGTAACAGATCATTTTAGACCCAATCCTGTGCGATTGCGTGACTGGATAAGCAGTCCTAAATCAACGGGTTATGAAGCTTTACACATTACTGTTATGGGACCTGATGGCCGCTGGGTAGAAGTACAGATACGCAGTGAACGCATGCATGAAATAGCCGAGAAAGGTTATGCCGCTCATTATAAATACAAACAAGGAAATCAGGAAGATGGTCTTGACGTATGGCTTAATAGACTACAAGATGCGCTAGAAAATGCAAATTCAAACGCCTTAGATTTTGTAGAAGAGTTTAAATTAAACCTTTACAGTAAGGAGATTTTTGTATTTACACCTAGAGGTGAATTAAAGTCATTACCTAAAGGTGCTACTCCATTAGATTTTGCCTTTAGTATTCATACTGAGGTAGGTTTAAAGACACGAGGAGCGCGTGTAAACGGTAAATTAATTCCATTATCTCACGAGTTAAAAAGTGGAGATCAAGTAGAAATTATCACCTCTGAAAATCAAAAGCCGACTAAAAACTGGTTAGACTATGCTACTACAGCAAGGGCTAGACAGAAAATCAAATCTGCCTTAAAAGATGACCAGAAAGAAATCGCACTAGAAGGAAAGGCAGTACTTACTAGAAAGTTAAGATCTTTAAAAGTACCGCTGGATGAGAAATCTGTGAATCAAATGGTGACCTTTTTTAAATTAAAAACCAGCCATGATTTATTCTATCGAGTAGGTATAGGAACCATAGATAATAAAATGATAAAAGAATATGCAAACAGCCGCAGTAATGCGCTGTATTCTTTTATCAAAAATAAAATTAGAAAACCTAAGGAAAATCCAGATATTCATAAGGAAGAGGTTACTGAAAATTATGATCAACTCGTTTTTGGTAAAGACCAGCAGCAACTGGATTATTCTTTTTCTAAGTGCTGTAGTCCATTACCGGGAGATCCTGTTTTTGGGTTCACTACTGTGAGTGAAGGTATTAAAGTTCATAAAAACAACTGTCCTAACGCGATAAGCATGCAGAGTAAATTTGCTTACCGTATTATGGCTGCAAAATGGATAGACTCCTCACAAAGAGAATACCGTGCAGATATTAAACTGACTGGAATAGATCGCATGGGACTCGTTCAGGAAGTAACTCATGTCATCTCAGAGAATATGCATGTAAACATTAGAAACATTAGCTTTACTAGTAATGATGGCGTTTTTAAAGGAGATATTACTGTAGTGGTACCACATAAAAATATGCTGGTTAAATTAATGCAAAACTTAAACAAGCTTAATGGGATTGATAAAGTCACCAGATTATAAAAATTATGGATAAAATTATTAACAGTCTGGAAAAAGAACAGGAAATAGTGAAGAATGTTTTCACCCAATTTCTAACTGACAATAAACACCGAAAGACTCCAGAACGGTATGCCATTTTAAAAGAAATTTATGCTAGTGATGATCACTTTGACATAGAGTCTTTGTATGTAAAAATGAAGAACCAAAACTACCGTGTAAGTCGCGCTACGCTTTATAACACTATAGAATTATTAATGTCTAGCAACCTCGTTAGAAAGCATCAATTTGGTCAGAATCAATCGCATTATGAGAAGTCCTTTTTTGATAAACAGCACGACCATGTAATTCTTACAGATACAGGAGAAGTTATAGAGTTTTGTGACCCAAGAATAGAGTCAATAAAAAAGACGATTGAAGAGGTTTTTGATATAAAGATTACCAATCATTCTTTATATTTTTATGGCCTTAAAAACACAACCGAAAAACAAGACTAATGTCAGTAGATTTATTGCTCGGCCTTCAATGGGGCGATGAGGGAAAAGGAAAAATTGTAGATGTATTAACCGCAGACTATGATATCATCGCTAGGTTTCAAGGTGGCCCAAATGCCGGACACACACTAGAGTTTGATGGAATTAAACACGTTTTAAGAACTATTCCATCTGGGATTTTTCATGAAAAGTCTGTGAACGTGATAGGTAACGGTGTTGTGATAGATCCAGTCGTTTTTGTTCAAGAACTGGACGGTTTAAAGCAATTTAATATAGATTACAAGAGCAAGTTGATCATTTCAAGAAAAGCTCACATTATTTTACCGACACACCGCTTGCTAGATGCCGCTTCTGAAACTTCTAAAGGAAAAGCAAAAATAGGATCTACGCTTAAAGGAATAGGCCCAACTTACATGGATAAGACTGGCCGTAATGGAATAAGAATAGGTGATCTAGAACTAGACAACTGGAAAGATAAGTATCGTGCCCTAGCAAATAAACACGAGGCACTTATAGGTTTTCACGATGTACAAATTCAATATAACCTTGAAGAATTAGAAAAAGAATTCTTTATAGCCGTAGAGCGTTTAAAAGAATTAACATTTATAGACTCTGAGGAGTACTTACAAAACGCACAGCGCAATGGTAAATCTATCCTTGCTGAAGGTGCTCAAGGTTCTCTACTCGATATAGACTTTGGTACTTACCCATTTGTAACCTCTTCAAACACCACAGCTGCTGGTGCTTGCACAGGACTAGGAGTCGCGCCTAATCAAATAGGTGAAGTCTATGGTATCTTTAAAGCCTACACCACTCGTGTAGGAAGTGGTCCATTCCCTACTGAATTATTTGATGCCGTAGGTAGTGAAATGGCTAAGGTAGGACATGAATTTGGTGCGGTAACAGGTCGTCCACGTCGTTGTGGCTGGTTAGACCTTGTGGCTCTTAAATATACGTGCCAGATCAATGGAGTTACACAATTAATGATGATGAAAGGTGATGTGCTTTCTGGATTTGATAGTCTAAATGTTTGTACGGCTTATAAATATAAAGGAGAAACAATACAGCACTTACCTTATAACATAGAAGCAGAAAACGTAACTCCAGTTTACACAAAGTTCCCTTGCTGGAAAGAAGACCTGACTCAAATGAACAGCCCATCTCAATTCCCTAAGGAACTGAATGAGTATATAGAGTTCCTTGAAAAAGAGTTAGAAATTCCTATAAAGATTGTAAGTGTAGGACCTGATAGAACACAAACCATATACAGATAGGTAAAACATAAAAATTACACTTTAAATCCCAAGCTTGAATACTTGGGATTTTATTTTAAAGAAAACATCATTTTGAAAAAACATCTTTTTACCACCTTAAAAGGAATCTTAATGGGTGCCGCAGATGTGGTTCCTGGAGTTTCTGGGGGAACCATCGCCTTTATCACTGGTATTTATGAAGAACTCATAAAAACTATAGATGGTCTAGATTTTAAAATCTTTAAAATGGCTTTTAAAAAAGGAATCACTGCCACCTTTAAGTCTTATAACCTAGGGTTTTTAAGCTCGCTTCTTATAGGGATCGCCATCAGTGTATTGAGCCTGTCTAAGTTAATTACTTATTTATTAAAAGCGCAACCTGTTCTGGTATGGGCATTTTTCTTTGGGTTAGTACTTGCCAGTATATTATACATTGCAAAACAAATAACTAAATGGAATATAGCAGCTATACTCATAATGATTATAGGCACAGCCCTATCCTACTCCATTACTATTGCTGAGCCCATGGCATCACCAGAAAGCTGGTGGTATTTAATATTCTCAGGATTCATTGCGATCATAGCTATGATCCTTCCTGGTGTAAGCGGTGCATTTTTATTACTACTATTAGGTAGTTATGAAACTGTTTTAAGCTCTATTACCGGTTTTATAGAATCAGTACTTGCTGGAGACTGGACTGCTGCATGGAATTATTTCCTTAATTTATTTATGGTCGCTATAGGAGCCATTTTAGGAATTAAACTATTCTCACGGGTGCTTACCTGGCTATTTAAAAATCATAAGAACCTTACTCTTGCCTTACTTACTGGATTTATGATAGGATCTTTAAACAAGTTATGGCCATGGAAGGAAACACTCAAAACTAGAGTAAATTCACATGGAGAAACAGTACCTTTTCTCGAAAAAAGCATTTTACCTCAAAATTTTGATGGCGATGCATTTATTTTATATGCAGTGACTCTTATGATTCTAGGATTTTTGCTTATACTTATCTTAGAAAAAATAGCTCATAAAAAAACAATTTAGTGCAACAACCTACGCGCAGTTTTAGCGATAAGTTATTCTTAGTCTTAAAAGGAATTGCTATGGGAACCG
The DNA here is from genome assembly GCF_965660805.1 of Nonlabens sp. Classification (GTDB taxonomy): domain Bacteria; phylum Bacteroidota; class Bacteroidia; order Flavobacteriales; family Flavobacteriaceae; genus Nonlabens. The sequence goes on from NZ_CBFIBE010000012.1 coordinate 44,301, forward strand.
CAAATAAGGTTCCTGGAGTGAGTGGTGGCGTAGTAGCTTATGTTGCTGGATTTTATGAAGAATTCATCTACTCCTTTCAGCGACTTAATCTGAACGCGGTAAAACTACTCTTAAGCGGCAAGTTTAAATCATTTTTTGAATATGTAAATGGCAGGTTTTTATCTTTAATTATTCTAGGAGAAGTACTCAGCTACTTTACGGTCAGTAAAGGATTTGATATCCTCATTAAAAATTACCCTATTCTAGTATGGGCAGCCTTTTTTGGGATGATCCTGGGATCAGTCTATTACATATCGCGAGATTATGATGCCTGGACACGCAAGAATATCATGATTCTTACTCTAGGAACCGCTATAGGAATAGCCACCTCATTACTGGATCCAGCGACAGATAATGCTAATCTATTTTTTGTCTTCTTTTGTGGAATGGTAAGTATCTCTGGCATGACCTTACCTGGTTTGAGCGGTAGTTTTATACTTATACTTTTAGGTAATTACGTATTATTATTAGTGGACAGTATTAATGCTTTTTTTGACACCATGGTTGCTGTAGCACAATGGGATTTCTCCTGGTGGAACGATCCAGCTCACATGGAATTAATGACCATTCTCGGTGTGTTTTTACTTGGTTCTTTAGCAGGCCTTATTACATTATCTCACTTACTAGGATGGACTTTTAAGCACTATCGCAATGAGACTAACGCCATGATCATAGGATTTATTACAGGATCTCTGGGCGTAGTATGGCCATGGAAAAAAGAGATTTTTTCTACAAATGAAGCTGGAGAACTTTTACGAGACGCAAAAGGCAATGAAATACTAGAAAACTACAGTCGCTACTGGCCCGATTTTACCACAGGTCACACCTGGATCGCTATAGGACTGGTAATAATAGGATTTTTAATCGTTTACCTCATAGACACTTATGGACAGCAAGCAAATCCCACGTAGTATTTTTGGACTCATAGGTGAGCGACTGGATTATAGTTTTTCACGAGCATATTTTTCAGAGAAATTTGAAAAACTAAGACTTAAAGATCATGAATACCGCAATTTTGAAATAAAGCAAGAAGAAGATTTATTACGCTTTCGCGAAAGCGTGACCTACAACCCTACTCTACAAACCACAAATGGTAAAAGTGAAATAATACGTGGACTCAACGTGACGATTCCTTACAAAGAATCCATGCTTAAAGTTTGCGATAAACTCAGTGCTGAAGCCGAAGCAATAGGAGCTGTAAACACAGTTGTAATTGAAGATAATATATGGACCGGCCATAATACAGATGTATATGGATTTGCAAAAAGTTTAGAACCTTTTTTACCTATTAAGCAAAACGCACTGATCCTGGGAACTGGTGGTGCCTCTAAGGCTATTGCTTACACGCTAGAAGCTCTTAGAGTTCCTCATTTATTTGTCTCCAGAAGACCTAAAGGTGAGTATTGCATCTCTTATGATCAAGTAGATGGAGATCTTCTTAAACTTATTTCACTTATCATAAATTCCACACCGGTAGGGACCTTTCCTGCGGTAAATGAAAAACCAAAACTACCTTATGCACGTTTAAATAACACTCATATACTTTATGACCTAGTGTATAATCCTAGTAACACCTTGTTTATGAAAATGGGAGAAATTAAAGGCGCTCGAGTGACTAATGGTTATGAGATGCTCGTGCATCAAGCAGAGAAATCCTGGGAACTATGGAATCAGTAAAACTGCTTAATGATTGCGGTATCTCGTGAATCTATTTATCTTGCAATACTTAAAATCTAAGAAATGAATACGAATGACAACCTGCAACAAGACGCAGACGGAAAATTAGAACCTATGAATAACACAAACCAGACCCCACAAGACATGCCTGAACAAGACATGAATACAGAACCTACTGCTCCAGTAGAAGAAACAACGGTTGAAGAGGTATCACAAGAAGTTACTGAAACACCTGTGAATCCAGAAGAAACCACTACTGCGGCTGTTAAAGAAGAAACCCCTGTAGACACTGATGATGACAGCGATGACCACACTGAAGATGTAGAAGCTCAATCCTTACCTGATACAGACTATAACAGTCTGGAAATGCCTGCACTAGTCACTTCACTGAGACAGTTGATACAAGATTTCCCTATTAACACGATTAAAACTCACGTAGAGGATATTAAAAAAGCGTTTGAGTCTAAGAATGAAGATGCAGAAAAAGAAGCTCGTGAAGAATTTATAAAGGCAAATCCCGCGACAGAAGAAGCTCCAGCTCCAGAGTTTGAATATGACAATCCATTAAGCAAGGAATTCTATGATTTACATAGCTTATACCGTAAACAACGTGGTGAGTTCCAGCGTCAACAGCGCAAGGAGCAAGAAGACAATCTTGAAAAAAGAAAAAACATCATTGAACAAATTAAAAACTTGATCGATGAAGAGGAAAATATAGGAACTACTTTTAAGAAGTTCAACAACTTACAGCAACAGTGGAAGGAAACAGGTAAAATACCGCATGATGCTTATAATATCATCTGGAATGATTACCGCTTACATACTCAAAACTTCTATGATTATATAGACTTGAGTAAAGAGCTGCGTGATAAAGATTTTGAACGCAACTTAGATTTTCATAATAAAATCATTTCACGTGCTGAAGAGTTAGGAAACGAACCCGATATTCATAAAGCACTGCGGGAGTTACAAGAACTACACCGCATGTGGAAAGAAGATGCAGGTCCTGTTGCCAAAGAACATAGAGATCCTATTTGGGATCGTTTTAGTGCTGCGACTAAAGTAATCCATGATAAACGACAGGCATATTATGAGGAACGCGATAAACAGTTTGAAAAGAATCAGACTATAAAAGAAAATATAGTTGCAGAGATTCAAAAAATAACCGCAACTGGTGCAAAAAATCATAAAGGCTGGCAAGAGAAACTAGAAGAAGTAAAAACTTTAAAAGAGCTATTTACACAAACAGGTCCAGCTCCTAAAAGTGTTAACAACAGCTTATGGGAGCAGTTTAGAGCGGTAGGTCGCGAGTTCAATCAGGCTAAAAACGCTTTCTATAAAGACCTTAAAAAAGACCAGCAAGATAATCTAGATAAGAAAATGAAACTTATCGAGATTGCTGAGCAACATCTAGCAAGTGATGATTTTAATACATCATTACCGGTAATGAAACGCATTCAAGCAGAGTGGAAAGAAATAGGTCACGTACCACGTAAGGTGAGTGATAAGATCTGGAAACGTTTTCAAACTGCTTGTAATGGCTTTTTTGACAAGAAAAATGCTCAGAAGAAAGAAGAAAACGCTGAGGAAGCGGCAAACTTTGATGCAAAAATGAAAGTGTATGATGCGCTCAAAGAAATGCTGCCTCAAGATGATCAAGCAGCCATGAAGGCACAAGTAGAACAACACATGAATGATTGGGCTGCTATAGGCCGTGTACCTTATTCAAAACGTCATATTCAAGATAAGTTTGATAAGTTATTACAGGCTAAATTAAAAGCTGCAGGTATGAATGCGGTAGATGCTGAAATGATGAAGTATCAGTCTAAGCTCTCTAGTTTAGAATCTGGTGATGAACGTGATTTTAAAAATGAACGTTTCTACTTGAGAAAACGTCGCGATGAAATTCAAGATGAATTAAGACAACTGGAAAATAACATGCAGTTTATTAATGCAAAGGATGATAAAAACCCATTTGTAGTTCAACTAAAAAAGAATACTGCCGCGTTAAACAAAGAACTAGACTTGATTAAAGAGAAGCAAAAGCAACTCAATATTCTGGAGCGCCAAATGAATAAAGCAAACGAGGAAGAGAATACTGACGCAGAAGAAACTGCTGATACTAATGAGCAATAACTATTTGAATTTATAATGTCTTAATAAATCGTTTCCTTTTCAATTTATTTATACGTCGTTTAAAAATCAAAATAGTTTTAACTTTAAAGCACCAGTTTATATTGGTGCTTTTTTTATACTTGTTTTAAATGTTAAAATATCTTCAGAGAATATTAGGCAAACCATCTCACTATTATGAATCCTTAATGCGCAGTAGGGATCCTCAAGTAAACTTAACAGAAAACGCTATTAATCAGGTGGTTGAAAAACTTAAAGAAGTTACTTTACCAGCGTACCTTATCAGCTCTGAGAGCCATACAACTAGGGAAAGCCCTATAATGCCTGTAAACAGTACATGGCCTCTTAATAAAAAGAATAGACCGTTAACTTTTAAGGGAACAGTGAGCAGCGAGGAGTTTAAGGTATGTATTTTTGAACATGAAGATGGTTTAAAGAAAGACCCAACCAATTTACAAATCTTTGTACATGACGTATCAAGTTGGGATCAATTAGAGGTTTTGGCGCCTAGTTCTAAAGAGCTTATTTCTGAAAACATCTATATCCAGACTGAAACGGTCTCATTACCCATTTGGGAAGAAATTATTCATAGGTTTCCAGAAATACATAAACTCATTGTGAATCTTTCACCTGATCACCCGTGGACTTTATATAAACTTGCTAAACAAAGAATTTGTCCCCTTAATATCAAGCAACAGTTCCTGGGCTATCCTCAATGGAGGATTAATGATGTAGATTTTAGGAAAATCAAATTACAGCAATTTATATTACAGTTACAAGACTCAAATACAGGAAAGATAATTTATCTATTTACTAAGGATCATGAAAACCACATTATAAGTCAAGCTGAATAATAACTTCATGTAAATGAATAGTAAAGTTTTATGCTATCATTTTATGATGCTTATTTGGGTTTGTATTATACCCATTTGTGTTTATAATGTCGTTAAGATCTAAAATGGTGATCCTCTTCTATTAGAAAATAACAAAAAAGTAATCCCAATCACAAGCTAAAAAAGTGTGCGATTGGGAAAAAATTTTATGAGATAAGCAGGCTAGTTCATTTCATTAAGAACCTGTACTACTCCTTTAAGCTTTAAGTTTATTTTGATGATAAGATACAAGACCATCTATAGGTCTTCTTACGATATTCCCTACCTCATAACCAAATTCAGCAGCAACTTGCTTGATACGAGCCTCAGCAAAATGAGCTATACTACCCACAAAGTGTACTTCGTGCGACTTGATTTCTTCTTTGAACTGAAGAATCATATTACGAGAGAACTTACGTAAACCTTTTCTCAAAAGCTTTTTAATATAGCGTTCATTCAAGTTTTGAAAAATAAATTCAGCATGTTTAGCTAGGAATGCATTAGGGTTAGGCTGTTTATAGAGATGGAACTTTATATAATCAGGATCCATGTTATAAGTCGCCTCAAATTTTTGCATCAAATCTGCTGGCATATTTTTAAACCCATAATCTCTAAGCAAGTTCTTACCATACCAGTTACCACTAGCTTCATCCATTAAAGTGTACCCTAAGGAAACTACACGTTGCTCTATATTTTCTCCATCAGAGAAGCAACAGTTTGAACCAGTTCCTAAAATACAAACTACTCCAGGATTATCACCTACCGCAGCATATACCGCAGCCGCAGTATCTTCTTTAACAACTACTGTAGCATTAGAAAAGTAACTTGCCAGTAACTGTTCTAAAGCAAGTCTAGGTTGTTCTGTTCCACAACCAGCACCGTAGAAAAACACTTGTTCTACACGATCCTTGCATTCTATTAATTCTTCACTCTCAAGAATACGTTTTTGTAATTGTTCTACGCTAAGAATAGCTGGGTTCATACCAGCAGTGCGTGTTTTAAATAATTGCTCTCCATTTTCATTTAGAGCAATCCAGTCGCATTTAGTAGAACCACTATCTGTTATTAATATCATGTTGGGATATTTTAATAAAACCCTTACTTAATAAAGGGTAAAAAAGAAAGGCTATCCATCTTTTAAGATCAATAGCCTTATTTTAAAAATTATAGTGAATTTACTTTTTCTGCTAAGTCCACTAGCTTGTTAGAATAACCAAATTCATTATCATACCAGCTCACGAGCTTAAAGAACGTAGAGTTCAACTCGATAGCTGCTCCAGCATCATAAATACTAGTTCTTGCATCACTTACAAAATCTTGAGAAACTACTGCTTCATCTGTATAACCTACTACACCAGCCATAGCTCCTTGAGAGGCATCTTTAAACGCTTTATTGATTTCTTCTAGTGAAGTCTCTTTACTCAACTTAACTGTTAAATCTACCACAGACACATCTACCGTAGGAACACGGAACGCCATACCTGTTAATTTACCTTTTAATGCTGGAATTACCTTTGTTACAGCAACAGCTGCACCAGTAGTAGCAGGAATAATATTATTCATAGCACTACGTCCTAGACGGTAATTCTTTTTACTAGGTCCATCTACTGTAGCTTGAGTTGCTGTTGCAGCGTGAACAGTAGTCATTAAAGCCTCTGTAATACCAAAGTTTTCATCAAGAATCTTTGCCATAGGTGCCAGACAGTTAGTAGTACATGAAGCATTTGAAACGATGGTATGTGCTCCAGTTAATTCATGATCATTAACACCCATTACAAACATAGGAGCTGTTTTAGAAGGTGCAGAAATTACTACTTTCTTTGCACCAGCATCTATGTGAGCTTGTGCGCTATCTAGGTCTGTAAAAATTCCAGTACAATCTGCAACTACATCTACTCCTACTTCATCCCATTTCAAGTTCTTTGGGTCACGCTCAGCAGTAACACGCACGTGAACACCATCTATAATAAGGTTTCCATCTTTAATCTCAATAGAACCACCATAACGCCCGTGTACAGAATCATATTCAAGCAAGTAAGCTAGTTGTTCTACATCTACTAAATCATTAATAGCGACTACTTCTACGTTTTCACGTTCTAATGTTGCTCTAAAAACGATACGTCCTATACGACCAAATCCGTTGATTGCTAATTTCAATTTTTTACTCATTTTATCTTTTATTTATTCTTATTACTATTTATTACTACTTCATTACCACATCTATTGCGATAATATTTTTATTAGATAACGCTTTTGCGAAAGCGTGTTTAAAAAACTTTATTTAAACAGTCATGATATCAGAAACTCTCAATAGCTCTGTATCTATTTCTGTTTTACCTTTTACAGCCATATCCAGCGGACATAACTCAATTTTACTATTATTAATTCCCACCATGTAGTTAGTCTTACCTTCTAGCAAACTCTCCACGGCTTTAACACCCATGCGGCTCGCGAGAACGCGATCCCAGCATGATGGGGTGCCACCACGCTGCATGTGACCTAGCACAGAAACTCGCACCTCATACTCAGGCATGTTTTGCTCTACATAGTCCTTGAGTTCAAAAACATTTTCACCGGTTTTATCACCTTCGGCCACTACGACTATACTGGATGATTTTCCTGACTGGCGGCTGCGTTTTAAACTCTCTACAAGACGATCTTTACCCATATCTTCTTCAGGAATAAGAATCTCCTCTGCTCCTGCACCTACTCCAGCATTAAGTGCTATGTGACCTACATCACGTCCCATTACTTCTACAAAAAACAAGCGGTTATGTGAACTAGCGGTATCTCTAATCTTATCGATACATTCTACCACTGTGTTTAGTGCTGTATCAAAACCGAGTGTAGAACTAGTCCCATAAATATCATTATCTATAGTCCCTGGAATTCCCATCACTGGAAAATTGAACTCTTCATTAAAAACCATTCCTCCAGTAAAACTACCATCTCCACCTATCACTACAAGCGCATCCATTCCAGATGCTTTTACGTGCTCATAAGCTTTTTTTCTTCCCGCTACCGTGCGGAACTCTGCCGAGCGCGCACTTTTAAGAATAGTTCCTCCTTTATTAATGATATTATTTACACTTCGTGCGGTCATTTCTTTAAAATCACCTTCTATCAACCCTTGATATCCACGATAAATCCCTATACATTCTACATCGTGAAACGCACAAGTACGCACCACAGCTCTTAGGGCAGCATTCATACCTGGAGCATCTCCTCCAGAGGTCATTACACCTATTTTTTTAATCGTTTGATTCATTGCGTTTTTCATAAAATCCATGCTAATCTAGCAAAGAATCCTTAATGAAACTCATGTTTTATTTTAATATTAACCATTTCACATATTTCAAACGTTATCGTTAATAACTTTTAATTCTATCACGGGTTTTCATAAGGATTTAAAAACAAAATATGGCAAAATCGCAACATTCAAGCACCTTATAAATCCATTCCTTTTTAATGACCTATAAAATCAAAATGGTATAAACAACTTGTTAAATCATTTTTACCCTATAGATTAATCGATACTTTTGTTTTTTGAAAAATATACACATGCAGCACACTCAAGTTCTAAATTATATCAAAGATGTTCTTAAAAACAAGCCTTCTGGTTGGTTATTAACCACCACACACCGCCTAGATATATATAATGAAGAACTGGCCAAAACTGAATTCACATCTCAATTTGAGCTTTTATTTAAGGATAAGGACAGTTCCACATCTTCTTTAGAACAACTACCTACGGCTTATGACTATATAAGATTAGGTCATCCATTATCTTGTGTACTGGAATGGGGAATTGCACAGCTCCATGGATTGAAATCTGAGCACGTGATTAGTTTCTCATCGCAAACGGCACCTTTACTCGCCATATTGCGCACTAACTTACTGCTAGGTAAAAAAACACAAATCAACTGCATGGGAACGGTACCAGAAATTTTAACTGGAACTGACCTACATCAAGTATATGGATATAATTATGAACTTAAAAAGGTAGATCAACCTAGTGAAATAAAGACCATAGATGGAAGTACCATATTTATTTCTAGCGATAGTATGGTAAATGCAATGGACTTAGATCCATCCATAGATTTTTTTATAAGCCTGCATGATGGACTAGGAAGTATACTCGTTATAAATGGTGAGAAGAACCATAGTTATATTGCTCCTATACAGCATGTACGTAGAAGAGAAACCATAGCTATGACTCCAGCAGACTCCTTAGTTGCCTTAAACGCTCTAGTGAATCACAGTCCTATCCAGCTTGAAAAAAGCAGTCTTTTAACTCATAAAAAAACTGTTCAAGACGCTATTAATTCTATTACTGGAACCACTCTAGAACCTTTAGTAGCCTCTAGTGGCCTATCTATACAATATGCGATCATGATGGGATTAATTCATCATGCACAAGAAAACCATCCTGGTAAAGCGATAAAATTTATAGTTCCACCTAATTGTTATGGTGGTACAAATGATCAAGCGAGACGTGTAGCTGCTTGCATAGATAACGTGGACATCGTAGACTTACCCGTAGATGGTGATAATGACATGAATACTAGTATAGATCGTGTTTTAAACACCATCGCTCAAGAAGATGCTGTTCCTTATATCATTGCAGAGATTCCTACTAATCCCAGAGTAGAAGTTCCTGATTTACTGCGTTTAAAAGAAGTACTTACTCAAGAGCGCAAAACACCTAATGGTCTTGCAGCCATAGATCCTGTTTTTATTCTGGATCAAACCTTCTGCCCTAATGTACACTTTCTAGAAGGTGAAAGTATTTTATCTGAGGTAAGAGCAATTTCTTATGCTAGCGGTTCTAAATTCCCCAGTGGTGGTAGATGTACTGCAGGATACTGCGTGGGAAATACACAAACAGCTCGCCTACTCGATCATATAAAATTACATCTCAACCTTTGTGATAATGAGGCGACTGAGTTACAATATAAAATTCTTGCAGAGCAATTACCTTCTATGAATGAACGTATTGCTGGTGCTTATAAAAACACACGTGAGTTTGTTCATTTTATAAAAAAAGTGCTGCCTGATTCTAAAATCAATTTTGTGTCTGATGAGCTAGCAGAGCAAGGTTTTACACCTTCTGTTTTTTCACTGGACTTACCTACTCAAGGAAGTAATGATGAGGAACGCGAGGCTTATAAAAGAGCTCTCAATCTCAAGCTTATCCACTTAATGATTTCTAAAATCCCTAACCAAAGCAAATTTTGTGTAAGCTATGGACAGCTCAAAGGTTGTTACTGGACCATTCCAGCAACTTCTACACAAGGTACTACTAAAGAAGGTGATAAAGATTATATAGTAAGAGCATCTCTTTCTCCTGATCTAGATTTAAAAAAGCATCAAGAAGTATTTCAGGAGTTTGTGGATGCGATTTAATGAAGTAGCTCTATCCTAGCCGCTTCAGTCTTGATCTCGCTGAGTAATTCTAAATCACCGTTTATAAAAAAAGTGTCCATTTGAGATAGGTCTGGATCCTGAACGATTTCTTTATAGTTTTTATAATCTTGGACCGTAATCCCTTGATAGGTTCTTCTGTTTACGCTTTCGCGAAAGCGGTAACCACAATCTTCCTCACAATAAGAGTAAGCTAGATAGTCTATAAGGAATGTGTTTTTATCAATCCAGTAGATGAACTCGTCCTCGTGATCCTCGCCACCACCTTCTTCATCAAAGGTGACTTTAATTTTATAGTAGTTTTTATTTTTAATGGTTTTTTCTCCTAGTAGCTCCTTATAAACGGCTGTTCCATCCAGACTATAAGGCAACTGGGCAAAGTAAACTACACTATTCACACTGCTCGCATAACGTTTTAATAAGGAATCTGGAACTTGCTGCTGGATGTCATCAATATACCTTAAAGCACCGTCATTACTCAGCATGTCTGTAATAGTAATAGAATCTTGTAGTTGTATTCTACGGTACTGAAAAGCTCCATTATCCCGTGTAACTCTATAAGTGATTCCTCTGAATTTAAAATCCATTATAGACCTATTCAGTAAGTGAGCGCCATGAGCTTGAATAGCATTATCCATGATTTCACCTGCAGTTAGTGTTTGCTTTTCTTCACAAGATGGAAAAGCAATCGCAAGAAAAGTGAGAAAAACAAAAAGGTTTTTTTTCATTTCACAAATATATAACGATGTACTATCTCCATTAAATTATATTTGCCAATGTTATATGAAATTTAAGAACACCATAGAGATCAAGAACCGCAAAGCGCGGTTTGAGTATGAAATCCTAGACACTTACATGGCTGGAATCGTTTTGCGCGGTACTGAGATCAAAGCCATACGTCTGGGAAAAGCGAGTATAGCCGAATCTTTTTGCGAATTCAAAAACAACGAGTTATGGGTAATTAACATGACCGTTCAAGAATATTCTCATGCTACGTACTTTAACCACCAGCCTAAACAGGCTCGTAAGTTACTATTAAACCGCAAAGAGCTTAAAAAACTTGAAAAAGACGTGAATTCTACGGGTAACACGATCATACCTCTCAAGTTGTTTATTAACGATAAAGGTCTTGCCAAAATAGATATTGCTCTAGCCAAGGGTAAAAAATTACATGATAAACGTGAGGCTATTAAGGACCGTGATAATAAAAAACGCCTGGATCAGATTAAAAAGGCTTACAAGTAGTTGTTATATCCTTTTTTGTAAGACAAACCCATGAAAAGTCGGAACTTCAAATTGACATTTGAATATTTTGGAAATAGTAACTTTTAAGTTACATTTGATTGAATGGAAAAAGTTAGGCAAGTCATACAATATAAAAATTATTTTGAGACGTTTCTACTTGCTCAACCGAAGAAAGTTCAGGACAAAATATTCAAGGTCATTGAAATAATCGAAACCTATCAGCACGCACCGAAAACGTATTTAGCACCTATAAAAACTCACAAAGGATTATTTGAGGCCCGAATAAAATTAGGCTCTAACATTTGGCGAGTTTTTTGCTTCTTCGATAAAGGTAAATTAGTTATACTCTTGAACGGATTTACTAAAAAGACGCAGAAAACACCGAAAAAAGAAATCGACAAAGCTGTTCGATTAATGAAAGAGTATTACGAAGAAAAAAAACAAGGAAATGGAAACTAAAAGTTGGAAAGACATAAAAGACACAGTTTACGGAAAAAAAGGAACTGAACGCAGAGACGAACTCGACAGAGATTTTGAATCTTTTAAAATCGGTCTGCTTTTACGAAATGCACGTGAGGAAAAAAACCTGACTCAAGAGCAACTTGGTGAACTGATTGACAAAAAGCGGACTTACATTTCGCGAGTGGAAAATAATGGTAGTAATCTGACTTTAAAAACCTTGTTCGATATTGTGGAAAAAGGACTCGGCGGAAAGGTAAATATTTCGATTGAAGTGTAGCTAAATACACGTTTCAAAACGTTTTATACAACTCATAACTAGTGATTTGCTCACATGGTGTAAAGTCTTATTTTGAAAGTCGTCAAATTAAAAAATTTGGATTATACTCCATCTGAAAATATTTTTCTAATTTGACGCTACAAGGTATATACAAAACCCATCAAAGCCTCTTGTTGTGGTGGAATCTGTAGTGGTTAGGTGATGATAGGTTTCAGGTTTTAAGTTACACAGCTCTTGGCTCTTGGATCTTGGATCACAGCTCATGACTCACAGCTCACAGCTCACAAACTGTTCTCGACTCTCGCTCGAACTGACATAGTTATTGTAAAAAAGCTCTTGGCTCTTGGCTCACAGACTCAAAAACTCACAGCTTACAGCTCACAAACTGTTCTCGACTCTCGCTCGATCTGACATAGTTATTGTAAAAAAGCTCTTGGCTCTTGGTTCTTGGCTCTTGGCTCACAAACTCAAAACTCACAGCTCAAGACTCAAGACTCAACACTCAAAGCTCACAGCTCACCGCTCAAACACTCACAAACTTTCCTTAAAACCAGACAACCTTTTTAAGAAGATACTCGTCTTTATATGAAAAGCTCATTAACTTCGTTTGTTATCTAATCATTTACCTTAAAACTTTTTTTATGCAAAGAGCTCTTACTATTGTGATGTTGTTTTTATACGCTTTGGCGCAAGCGCAAATCTCTGGAACTTTATATGATTCCTCAAAAGAACCTATAGCCTTTGCGTCTATTTATGTGGAAGGTACGTATATAGGAACCACGACTAATAATAATGGGCAGTACTTGCTTAAATTACCAGAAAATGGTAGTTATAATGTGGTGTTCCAGTCGCTGGGTTATAAAACGCAACGCTTAACTGTAAATTTTAACGGTACTGCTATCATTAAAGATGTCACCCTAGAAGAGGAATTAACCACGCTGGATGCGGTAGAGATTTCTAATGGTGAGGATCCTGCTTATCGCGTTATACGTGCAGCGATTAAAAATAGAGAAAAGAACCGTAAGAAGTTTTCCAGCTACACGGCTGACTTCTACTCTCGTGGATTATGGCGCCTGGAAGATGTGCCTGAAAAGTTTATGGGTGAAAAAATAGGTGATCTCGATGGTTCTCTAGACAGCTTATCTCGCAGCGGTATTATTTACCTGTCTGAAACGGTAAGTGAAATCTCTTATGAAGCTCCAGATCATTTTAAGGAACGTATCGTAGCAAGTAAAGTGAGCGGTGATGATAACGGTTTTAGCGTTAATAGTGCTGAAGGTGCTAACTTTGATTTCTATAACAATAACATAGACTTAAATAACCGTATTATCTCTCCTATTGCTGACTATGCTCTGGGATATTATAATTATAAACTGGTAGGTACTTTTTATGATGATCATAAATTTCTTATTAATAAAATAGAGGTTACTTCTAAACGGCCTAAGGATAACACCTTTAACGGCACTATTTATATCGTAGAAGATCAGTGGACTATTTATGGACTGGAACTTACTACAGGTGGTGAAAATATTAATGTACCCGTTATAGATCAACTGGTTTTTAATCAATCCTTTACGTATGAGGAAGAAAGTGGTGACTGGATCAAGAGGTCACAGAGTATAGATTTCTCTTTTAGCTTATTTGCGTTTAAAGGTAAAGGACGTTTTATAGCAAATTATACAAACTATAATTTCCTACCTAGATTTGATAAAAAGCACTTTGGTCCTGAGGTTTTGAGTTTTGCAACTGGTGCAAATAAAAAAGATAGTACGTACTGGAATAAAAAACGCCCTGTTCCTCTAACTGCCGAAGAAGATAGAGAATATGTAAAAAAAGACAGTATCTCCACGGTGCGCAATGATCCTATGTATAAAGACAGTGTAGACCAGGTACGTAATAAATTCAAACTAGAAGATATAATCTTAGGATACCAGTACAGAAATTCTAATAAACGCACTGCTATAGGTTATAGAGGTCTTACAGATTTTAAAGGGTTTAATACGGTTCAAGGACATGTGATAGGAACTGGATTATACTATTCTAAGGGATATGATGAAGATTATAATAAATACCTCTATGCGAGTATGGATATGGATTATGGAATCTCTGATGAGCGTGTGCGCTATAACGGTTCTGTGTACTACCGTTTTAATAGAGTAAACCGCCGTACTATAAGGCTAAGCGGTGGAACGGCTGTGCGCCAAATCAATAATAGGGAACCCATAAGTGCTCTTGAGAACACGATTTCTAGTTTATTCTTTGAACGTAATTTTGCAAAATTCTATGAGGTAGATTATGCAAACCTTTCTTACAGTCAGGAACTGTTTAATGGACTCTTTGCCAGCGCCTCTGTAGGCTATGAGCAGCGACAACCTTTACAGAACACAGAGGATCAAGTCATTTTTAGAAACTCTGGTGTGAGTTACACCAGTAACAATCCACTAGAACTAGACCAGAACAGACTCGCTTTTATAGACGAGCACGAGATTGTAAAAGTAGGACTAGGATTTACCATAAGACCTGGGCAGAAATACCAGAGTTATCCTGACCAGAAGTATAATATACGTAACGAGAAATACCCTACCATTACCTTAAACTATGAAGGTGGTTTTGGGTCTGATCGTAGGGACTATAACTTCCACCAGTTAAGAGCCAGTTTGTACCAGTCCTTTGACATGGGAAATGTAGGGCGCAGCAGTTACTGGATAAATGGCGGTACTTTTATAAACGGCGACGGGATTTCTTTTATAGACCACCAGCATTTTAATGGCAACAGATTGCGCTATAAGCTAGAGGCACTGAACCCATATGGTTTTGGCCTGTTGAATTACTATGATTATAGCACAAACAGCGATTATGCACAAGTACATTTACAGCACGATTTTAAAGGATTTATACTCGGTAAAATACCCGGCTTGAATAAACTCAACTATGATCTTATTTTAAGTGGTAAAGCACTGTTTACAGATCGTAATCCTTATTTTGAGGCCAGTGCTGGTATCGATAACATAGGTATAGGTAAGTTCAGACCGTTACGTGTGGATTATGTGCACAGTATCACTAGTGGTCGCAGTTATGGTGCCTTTGTGATAGGAATAAACTTAGGGTTATAATAGCCATGCATCATTTAAATACCTTATGTAAATGGTTTCTTTTTAAATTAATGAATGGTTAACGATCGTTTCATGACTATTACTAAACGGTATCATCTTTACGCTTGCGCGAAAAAATAATTCAAAAGCCACAGCGGTGTTATACCTAATTGAATTTATAAAATCTTAATAAATAGTTTTCAAAATCTCAAAAGGTTTGGATAATGTCCCAAATTATGATTATATGCAAAAGTGCATAAAGGTTTGTATATACAGCACATTTAAGTTTGTAAAGAGTAAGAAAAGTATTAGATTTGTTTATATAACCGTTAGGCAACATTACGGAAATGAACCGTCCTGAAATAGGTTGACTAAAAATTAAACATTTAATTATAGTCACTTACGAAAACACAAAATGAACATAAAACTCAATCGATAACATTTTCAGTGTTAGCTTTTTGTTTCTTCTTCATATGTCATTTAAGTTTTCATAAAACATTTCTTAATTTTTTGAAAATATTCGCAGACTCAGGCAACCATTCCCACTTTTTTTGCGTCTTTATATTTAAATAACTAATACTAAATGACAGAAAACTTTAAACCAATGAGCAGGACAATTACATTAGTTTTAATTTTGTCCCTTTTTTTAACAAATATAACTGCTCAAAATATTGTTGTTGAAGGCATAATTAAAGATTCGGAACGAAAAGAAATCTTACCTTTTGCAAACATTTATTTACAAAAAAAATATACAGGTACCATAAGCAATGAAAAAGGCGAATTTAAAATTACCATTCCTTCAGGCCAAGAAAATGATAGTTTAGTTATCTCTTACATTGGTTACAATTCTCAAAAAATTAGTATTACAAGTATAAAAAATCCTATAGAAGTATTTCTTATTGAAAACCAATTAACTTTAAATGAAGTTATAGTTACTGGATATACTGCGAACTCAATTATTAGAAAAGCAATTGAAAAAATACCTCAAAATTATTATCAAGA
>NZ_CBFIBE010000013.1:0-7451 GCF_965660805.1 Nonlabens sp.
TCAGGATTTTATGTGCCTTTTTAATGACTTGCTGTGGCATTCCTGCCATCTTAGCTACATGTATCCCAAAGCTGTGGTGACTTCCTCCTGGAATAAGCTTGCGCATAAACAGCACCTTATCCTTTAATTCTTTAACCTCAACATTATAATTTTTAATGCGCTCAAATAGTTCTGTCATCTCATTGAGCTCATGATAATGTGTTGCAAACAAAGTTTTAGGCTGGAATGGATGTTCATGTAAATATTCTGTAATTGCCCAGGCGATAGAAATACCGTCATAAGTACTGGTTCCTCTTCCTATTTCATCAAGTAGTACAAGACTGCTTTTACTGATGTTATTTAAGATACTAGCACTCTCATTCATCTCAGTCATGAATGTAGATTCTCCTTGCGAGATATTATCACTCGCTCCTACTCTAGTAAATATCTTATCTACGACACCCATTTGAACAGTAGTCGCAGGAACAAAACTTCCCATTTGTGCGAGTAATACAATCAGCGCAGTCTGTCTCAATATAGCTGACTTTCCACTCATGTTAGGGCCCGTAATCATAATGATTTGCTGCTGTTCTCTATCTAGAGTCACATCATTAGGAATATAAGGCCGGTCTGCTGGGAGCATTTTTTCAATTACTGGATGTCGCCCACCTTTTATCTCTAAGGCGTCACCATCTAACAATTTTGGTCTTACATAATTACTTTTTACTGCATGAGAAGCAAAAGAAAGCAAACAATCCAGCTGTCCTATAAGCTGTGAATTGCTCTGAATGATTTTAATATAAGGTGTTATCTCTTGAACTACTTTATCAAACAGTTCTTGCTGTAAGGCATTAATACGTTCTTCGGCTCCTAAGATTTTAGACTCATATTCTTTGAGCTCTTCCGTAATGTAACGCTCTGCATTGACGAGCGTTTGTTTTCTTATCCATGTTTCAGGAACCTTATCTTTATGAGTGTTTCTTACCTCTATGTAATAGCCGAAGACGTTATTGCTCGCAATTTTTAAGCTTGTAATCCCTGTTTCTTCGGTATGTCTAGCGAGCATTTTATCTAGGTAGTCCTTACCGCTGTTTGCTAGATCTCTCAACTCATCCAGCTCTTCATTAAAGCCTACAGCTATGGTATTCCCTTTTAAAATGTTTACTGGAGCTTCTTCATCTATAGATTCTTTTATCAACTGGATTAAATGAGCACAGGTGTTTAAGTTTTCTCCTAGGATTTGTAATGACTTACTACCAGATTGTTCTGCTTGTTTTTTTACAGGAATAATAGCTTCAAGACTGTTCTTGAGTTGCACCACTTCACGCGGACATATCTTTCCTACTGCCACCTTAGAGACTAATCGCTCTAAATCGCTCATGCGTTTCAACTCCTTTTGAATACCACTCAAAACATCGGGAGAGGTTGTAAAAAACTCCACGATGTCATGACGTTTTTCTATTTGCTCTTTATTTTTTAGAGGAAAAGCCAGCCATCTTTTTAACATACGACCGCCCATAGCCGTAGTGGTCTGGTCTATAATATCTATTAAGGTGACCGCTCCAGCACTAAGTGCTTGATATAATTCTAAGTTGCGCACCGTAAAACGGTCCATCCATACATAATCCTCATCAGCTATTCTGGAAATGGCGGCTATGTGATCTACTTGATCATGTTGTGTCTCTTGTAGATAGTGTAAAATAGCTCCTGCGGCTGTGACCGCCTCTTCCAGCTTCTCTATTCCAAATCCTTTTAGAGAATTTACTTTAAAATGTTTCAATAAGGACTCACGAGCAAAATCGATTTGATACACCCAATCTTCTAAAAAGAAATAAGGTAAGTCATAAGGAAAATCTTCTTGAAGTGCTGCCTTATGCTTACGATTGATCAACACCTCACTCGGGTTAAAGTTTTGAAGCAGCTTATCTACTTCTTCTCGATTTCCTTGACTCACTAAAAATTCTCCGGTAGAAATATCTAGTAGAGCAATCCCATACACATTTCTATCAAAAGATATTGCAGCTAGAAAGTTATTGCTTTTAGATTGCAGTACTTCATCATTAAGAGCAACTCCAGGCGTGATGAGTTCTGTAACACCTCTTTTTACAATCGTCTTCGTTTGTTTAGGATCTTCCAGCTGGTCACAAATTGCGACTCGCTCACCTGCTTTTACCAGTTTAGGTAAATAGGTATTCATGGAATGATGTGGAAATCCAGCGAGCTCTATTTTATCGCCACCGTTATTTCTAGCAGTCAGGACGATGTTGAGAATGCGCGCTGTTTTAACGGCATCTTCTCCAAAGGTTTCATAAAAATCCCCTACACGGAAAAGCAACAACGCATCAGGATATTTCGTCTTAATCCTGTTGTATTGTTGCATTAACGGTGTGACTTTTTTAGCCTTTGCTGCCAATATCGTATTCTTAAAAGTGAGTTTCAAAAATACGATTCTGTTGCTGCTCTATACCTCAATTCCAGCAGCATTTTTCAACAGCTTTTCATTGTGATTGTAGTGTTGAAATAGCTTTCATTTTTCAACCTTTACATCTTAGTCTCTATCCAGGCTATGCCACCTTTTCTTTTCTCAAGGAAAGGTGTTTTTACTCATCTGGTTTTTTAATGCGCTTTCGCGAAAGCGTGACACACAACCTTTAAAAATCTTTATTCCCACGTATAATTCAACGCTGCTGCTTTTCTTTTCACAGCATTTACCATAGCATTTTCCAGCTCATTTGCTCCTGTATTTTGCGTTTTCATATAAGCTTCTCGTTGTTCATTGAGTTTTAAAATTCTTTTTTGAATTTGAGCACGCTCACTTTTCTTTGCTAGGGTGATTTCTTTAATTTCAGCGACACTTTTATCTTTTAATTCTGGAGCGAGTGTTTTCTTGTTTGCTATGATTAAATCTTCTAGCATTTCCACATCATCTGCGGCATCTATTAAATCCCACTCGGCGTTTTTATAGACGCTTTTAGATTTTACCACACTACGAGTCACGTTTGCAGTTACTGACACGCTTTCTAACTCTGCATCATTTGCGACTTGCTGAACACTTTTAGAGGCACCTTGAGCACCATAAGCCACATAAGTGTCGTTTAATCTTGTGTTGAGCTGTAGGATCTGGTCGTCATAAGGGGTAGACACATAATGTGTTTGTTGATTATGATTAATAACCGTGTATTCTCCTTTTCCTAGCGTTGCTCCGTTTTTCCATTTTAAAGAAATACCCGTTTGAGCATCTCCACAAAAAATGGTGTTTACGGTAATGTCCTTTTGGGCAGCAGCTCCCATTACGGCGTCTATAGATGTATGACCTTGTAAGAAAGATTCATTTCCTGCGATGAAGATCATTTTTAAGTCGTGCTTGCCATTGCGCCATTCTAGACTTTCAGTCGCATGACTTATTACTGCACCGCAATATTCATCGCCTCCATTAATATCTAGCGCAAATAGCTCTTTACTGATCTGGTCCAGATCTGTGGAAAAAGGAACGATCTGTCTCAAATAGTCTTCCTGCTCTGGTAGCGCGCTGTTCCCATATTCATAGAGAGCGATTTCTATATGTGCTTGCACTTCGTTACAATGGGCATAAGTCATTTTATTGACCAGGTTCCATAATTGAGTTTTGGTCTGGTCTATTAATCCTTGCATACTACCACTGGTATCGAGTAATAAGGCTATTTGAATAGTTGCAGGTTTAACGGGTGCTACAGGTTTAGAATCCACAACGGCGAGTTGCGGAACAACTTCATCAATAGGTGTTTCATGCGGTGATCCTTTACAAGATATGAAAGAAAGCAAGGTACTGGCCAGTACTAAGGTTTTAACTATTTTCATGATATTATGTTTTAAGAATTAGGCAGTTGTTTAATATCTACTGGACCTTGTGGTGAGATGACATACACTTTAGGTTTAGGTTCTTTTACGGGTGCAACTGGCGGTACAGGTTTTTCTGGTTTAAGAATATATCGCAGTGATAAATCCATTCCTAGCTGTATAACTGGTTTAGTAATCGCAGCGTTTACCACGATATCATATCCTGCATGCGGTATAGGATCATAGTAATAAGAGATCGGTTTTTTAATGCGTGTGACGCCTTTCTGTTGTTTAAGCGCATCCATGCTTATGTTATTTGCAGCCGTATAACTTTTATAATGATCCTTAGGAGTGTGGTAATACTTAGCATCGGCCATGTGGACGTCATAATCACTCATATTAAAACCGAGAGCTGTATAGTATTCCTTTTTCTTTTTTACCTCAGCCAGTAATTTCATTTGCAAGTCTGCATAGATCGCTTCTAGGTTTTTTACATAGTAATCTACTTTTACTAGGTTATAAACTTCAGCACGGGCACAGGCCGATAAGATTTTCTCAAAATCAGCATCATCGCGGTAGGAAATTAATAGGTTTTGCTGGAGTTCAAAACCTACTGGGACCTCTGTATAGGTTTTACTAAATAGCTTTTTAGTAACTTCTATTTCATATTGAGGCACGAAAGAAATCATGTCTATAGCAAACTGGCCGTTAAACCCTTTGCTTTTTAAATGGGCTTTAATCGCGTTAATTTTATCGCTCATGAGTTGCGTGGTTTCATCTGCTGTTTTACCCACTTGATTGATATTAAAAACGGCTGTATAATCAGTCGCCTCTACATTATAAAGACTGCGCAAATTCAGGTTGAGCACATTACTAGGTTGTAAGTTCATGCGCTGCACAGGCATAGCTTTGTAACCATAAACTTGAGCATTTCCCATGTCTTCCATCATACCTGATGTGGCTATGTTTGCTCGAGAGATTTGCATTTGTGAAACTTGATTATTAAAATTCCCTAGATGCTGCGCGCTCATGACCAGCGTGCTAAGCATTAAAATAGTGGTGGTGATTCTTTTCATTTTGTTTGATTTTTAACCAAATCTACTGGGAACCTAAGGCTATAAATACCTTAAATGAGTGAATGGACACTTTGAATGAGGGAAACAGAACTTTTGTTGAGTACGCTTTTGCGAAAGCGTATAAAACCGAACCTAAATGGCTCTTAAACGGCACAGTGCTTGAAACCATCTCATTTTTAATGCCTAAGTTTACCACCGAAATGAGAACACTATTCCTATTTATTCTTTTCATGTTGTGCAGTACTACTGCCGCTATTGCCCAAAGTAACTATAGGCAACAAAGCGCTAGTGAGCGCACCACTATGGTGCTAGAAGGTCGTGTAATTACAGAAGATAAAGCTCCTGTACCTGGCGTTAATATAGAAGGCCCTATGGGTCGCTATGCCACAACAGATCTTCAAGGATATTTTAAAATCCCAGCAAATCTAGGAGATGAGATCATCGTGCGCCGCTCAGATTTTGAAACGGTTTACTATCGTGTTCAAAGTAAAGACCAGATTGAAATTCAAGTACTCGATGCGGTTTCTCAAAAAGACCAGCTTAAATCATTACCTTATCCAGTACTGCTGGACAGCGCACAAGTGTATCTTAAAAAAGATGCTCAAAAAACAGCCGATTTCCTCATCGCGGCGTTATCTAATAGCACGACTGAATTAACTGCAGCTCGAGAAGCACAAGCTTATGAGAAACTAGGCGATTTATACCTTTTTAATAAGCAAGCAGATCTGGCTATAACTAATTATAAAGCAAGTATAAAAGCACAAAACACGCCGCAACGACAGTTCAAACTAGCACAATCTCTTCAGAGCAATGGGAACTATCAAGAAGCCATTAAAACGCTGGAAGCACTGGTAGTAAAGCAGTCCTCTAAAAAAATAAGTTCTAAAACGACCTCTACAGGCAGCACTGGATTAACTACTTCACAAATCATTAAAGCATATACAGCTCTAGGAAATGCTTACCAAAAAACAAACCTTCCAGAGGCCGCACTTATCCATCATAAAAAAGCACTTCAAATAGCACAAACCTATAATCTTAACAACTTAACTCCACAGTTGAACACAAATATCGCCAGTGTTTATAATGAGACCGGTCAGATCACCACAGCAGAGTCTTATTATAACAACGCAATTCAAGAATCAAAAAATGAAGGCGTGATCAGTAATGTTGCAACGCAGTCTGCCACCGCAGATTTTTATAACAGCAACCAGCAATTTGATAAAGAAATTGCCCTGCGCAAAAGCAATATAGCACTGATCGATAGAGCAAAAAAAGCAGCGGCTCCAGCCATAAACACAGTTAATGATTTATCTGATGATGCTGAGCTAGAAGAAATCATAATCATAGAAGATGAAGTGGCAGGCATAATGGCTCCTTCTATAAAAGATCTACCCATTTCTAAACAAAAGGAACAACTTAAAATAGCCGAGGCTTATAAAGCCACAAACAATATAAGTGAAGCGATCGCTTCTTATGAAAGTAGTTTTGAGGAGGCCAGTAGCACAGGCGATCTAGACACTAAAAAAGAAGCCGCTCGCAATCTTTCTAAACTGTTCCGTAATAATGGAAACACTTCCAAAGCCTTAAAGTATAATGAGATTTACATAGAAACCGTAGACATACTCTATGAACAAAAAGAACAAGAAATAGCTCTAAACACTCGTAAAGCTCAAGAATTAGTAAATAGACAAACGCGCCTACTTACCCTAGAAAAAGATCGCGAACTTACCGAAAACAGAATAGCACTTATTAATACAGAGCAAGAACTTACAGAGCAAGTCAACCAGCGCCAGCGATGGATTATTTATTCATTAGTAGCACTGAGTTTGTTACTGATCTCTCTTGCTTATTTTATGTGGCGCACTAATAAACAGCAGCGCATTAATAACCATTTATTGGCTTTAAAATCCTTGCGCAGTCAGATGAATCCGCATTTTATTTTTAATGCACTCAACTCTGTAAATAGCTATATCGCTATGAATGACGAGCGCGCTGCCAATAAGTATCTCGCAGACTTCTCAAAACTCATGCGTAGTGTTCTTGAGAACTCAGAGCTAGATTTTATACCTCTTTCTAAAGAAATAGACTTACTTGAACTTTACTTAAAACTGGAACACGAGCGTTTTAAGAACAAGTTTGACTTTGAGCTTGCCATAGAGCCATTATTAAAAGAAACCTCCTTAAAAGTACCTCCTATGCTGTTACAACCCATCATAGAAAATGCGGTGTGGCATGGATTGAGATATAAGGATGAGAAAGGTCTTTTAAAAGTAGCTTTCGCGAAAGCAGATAACGAAATCATAGTCACCATTACCGACAACGGAATAGGAAGAGCTAAGTCCAAAGAACTCAAAACCGAACACCAAAAGAAACGAGAAAGTAAAGGTCTGGGCAATGTGCAAAACAGAGTCGCCTTATTAAACGAACTGCATGATTGCAATATAGAAATAACCGTTAATGATGCTGGAACTAGCCCTGATGTAGGAACAAAAGTTATGGTACGAATAACGAATAACGAATAACGAATAACGAATAACGAATAACGAATAACGAATAACGAATAACGAATAACGAATAACG
>NZ_CBFIBE010000013.1:7548-54256 GCF_965660805.1 Nonlabens sp.
TAACGAATAACGAATAACGAATAACGAATAACGAATAACGAATAACGAATAACGAATAACGAATAACGAATAACGAAAGATGGAACTGGCAGATAAAAAATCAACTGGTTACCTCAGAAAGTTATACATCAAATAATACCAATTGTGGAATTAAAAGCAATCATCGTAGAAGACGAGCAAATATCTAGAGAAATTTTAAAAAATTACCTAGGTAAATATTGCCCTGACGTCACTGTAGTGGATGAAGCTACTAATGTGGACGAGGCACTACAATTACTACGTAAAATAAGTGTAGATCTATTATTCCTAGATGTAGAAATGCCTTATGGAACTGCCTTTGACTTACTGGATCAGGTAGGTGATCGTGATTTTGAAACCATATTTGTAACGGCTTATGATCAATATGCTAAAGACGCATTGAATCGACAAGCGGCTTATTACCTCACTAAACCTATAGAGATAGATGAACTCATTAAAGCCGTAGATCTCGTAAAAAGCATTAAAGAACGTGAGGAAGAAGTTCACATAGGCCTATCAGTAAAAGAGCAAAACGGTTCTCAATTGCATGATAAAATAACCATTCCTACTCAAGAAGGTTTTGAAGTCATCCCTATAAAGGACATCATTTACTGCAGCGCAGATGATAATTATACTCATGTATTTCTAGCTCATTCTCAAAAATTAGTTTCTAAAACCTTAAAGCACTTTGACGAGATGCTGTCTGAAAAAGGGTTTTGTCGTATTCATAAATCCCATTTAATCAACGCCTCTCACGTAACAGCTTATAAAAAAGGAAAAGGCGGTAGTGTAATGCTAAGCGATGTAGAGTTACCCGTGAGTCCTAGTCGTAAGCTGGAGCTTTTTAAGTTTTTTAGTTAATCGGTTAAGAATTATCAAAAATCTAGAAAATGAACTTCTCGGTTTTGAATTTTGCTGGTGAGTACATCAAGTACCGTGGTGTTCCTGTTAGAATACAGCTCGTGTGTTCCTAAAATCTCTTGTTGATTCAATAGATGGAACTCTTTTAAAATGTGAAGTGTTTGTCTCGCGACAGCAGCACCGCTATCTATAATTTTCACACGACTAGGTAAGAGCTCTTGCAGCATGTTTTTTATATAAGGATAATGGCTACAGCCCAAGACTAAATAATCTATTCCTGATATCATAAACGGCTCTGTAATTCCTACGAGTAGATTACGCATTTCTTCAGAGTCTTTCTTTCCAGCCTCGATGAGTTCCACGATTCCTGTACCTACGATCTCGATGGTATTTACGTCTTTAGTAAAGGCTTTTTGAGTTCTATTAAACAACTCACTGGACAGTGTTCCCTGAGTAGCGAGAATCCCTATTTTACCGGTTTTACTATTTAATGCGGCAGGTTTAATAGCTGGTTCAATCCCTATAAACGGCACCTCATAATGTTCTCTAAGGTAAGCAATACTGTTAGTCGTTGCCGTATTACATGGGATTGCTATAAGTTTACAACCTCGATTTATAAGATACTCTGTATTCTTAATACATAGCTTAGTGATCTCTTCTTGTGGTTTGCGCCCATAAGGCGCATGAGCACTATCTGCTAGATAGATCGTATTCTCGTGAGGTAAAAGTTGAACTACCTCTTTCCATACTGACGTTCCTCCTACTCCACTATCAAAAAACCCTATAGGATTACTATTACTCATGCGATAAAGATAAGACGATTACTAATTATAAGACACAAAAAAACCGCTTAGAAAACTAAGCGGTTTTAAATGTAGTTAATAGAGATTACTCTGTAATTCCTAATTCTTTTTTAACATCTGGTGTGATATCATAACCATCAGCCATGATAACTCCTGTACCTGTGGTAGAGTCAAGCACATAATCAAATCCTTTTGCACGAGCTACTTTTTGAATAGCATCACGTACTTTTTTATATAATGGCTTTAAAAGATCTGTTCTTTTCTGACCCATTGCTCCTTGAGAACTTTGGTAGTACTCTTCTAATTTTTTCTGTCCTGCCATAAGCTCTGCATAGGCGCGCTGGTTTTCTTCTTCACTGCGTGTATCAGAAAGGCTTTTCATTTGCTCAGCTTTATTTTGTAATTCCTTATCCATTTCAGCAAGAGTTGCTTCATAGGTCTTTGCAAGATCTCTTAATTGCTTATCAGCTGCTTTAGCCTGTGGTAACTGCTCTACTAATTCTTGAGAAGCTACGTGACATACTTTACTAGGTGTAGCTTGAGCTTGAACTGTATTAATTCCTGCCATAAGGAACATTACTACTGCTGCTGTTATAAGTGTTTTTACTTGTTTCATTTTCTTTTTATTAATTGTTGTTTTGCTTTAATGTATACTAATGCGGCTGCAAATATAATAGTATCAACCGATTATTTAGTTTCTTATGACTTTTTTTGATTTGCCTTCCTTTTTTCTTCCCTTACCTTTAAAATACTATCTCTGCGTCTCTTTCTGGCGTCTAGGATACTATCTCTACGTTTTTTAAAAGCTGCCGCTCGTGCCGCTTTTATAGAGTCTCTCACTCTTAATTTTTCTAATCTTGCTTTTTCTCGATCATTGAGTAATTGTTCTCTTGCCTCTTCTTTTTCTTCTACCTTCTCAGCCTCTTGAACTGATAGGTAACGATCTTCTTTTTCTTGTTCCTTTATTTCCTCTTTAGTAGGCTTTTTTCCTTTTCCTTTATTTCTAGAATCAATTTTTGCGGTTCTACCTATAGCTTTTAACACTTGATCGCTTAGGTCGTGTCGCTCAGCATTATATAGCATAGCAGCTTCAGAACTGTCTAGTATGTAATCATACTTTTTCATTCCTCCTATTTTGCGCACTTCATTAAAAACCTGATCTTGGACAGGTTGTATTAATTGGATTTTTTGTAATTCAAAATCTCCTCCTACTCCAAATCGTTTTTGTTGATACTCTAGTAATTCTTCTTCCTTAATTTTTATATCTTCCTCTTTCTCTTCAATAAGCTCATTAGTAAGCAGTACTCGTTCATTTTGTAGCGCATCTTTCATTTGTTGCACTTCCAGGTTCATGGCATCAATCTCTTGTTTCCATTTACCCATTTTTTGCTCGAGTTGTTGATTTGCTTTTTGATACTCAGGCACATTTTCAAGGATGTACTCCATATCTATAAATGCTACTCTTATTCCTCGGGTTCCTCCTTGCGCTTTCGCGAAAGCGAAACTCATCAAGGTCATTATACTGATAATAAAAATCTTATTTTTCATAAGCTCAAAGTGTTTATAGAAAATATCGTGCCATTCTAGAATTGCTGTCCAATAATAAAGTGAACATTCCATCCACTAGGATCGTTACTTATTTGCGTAGGAACTTTATCAAATCCATAAGCAAAATCAATTCCTAACAACCCAAAGGCTGGCATAAATATACGCAATCCTGCTCCTGCAGATCGCTGTACCTCAAACGGGTTGTAATCTCTAAATTTTTGATACGAGCCACCAGCCTCTGCAAATGAGAGTACATAAATAGATGCTGCCTGCTCCAATGAGATAGGGTATCTTAACTCCATAGAGAACTTATTATATACCGTATCTCCATCAGGATTAGTAGTAAGTGCTGAGTTATCATAACCACGCATTCTAATGATATCACGCCCATCTAAAGAGAAAGCTCCAAGTCCATCACCACCTACAAAGAATCTTTCAAAAGGCACGAGACCTCTATCCTGACTGTAAGCTCCTAAGAACCCAAATTCTGTATTAGTTTCTAGTACTAGTTTATCATATAAACGTGTGTACCACTTTCCTTGAAACTTTACTTTATAGTATTCTAAAAACTTAAAACGCTCCTGATCTATTTTTGCTGGATCTGCAACACCATTCGTTTGAAACTCTGCTTGATCTTCTAAGGTTGCATAATCTACTCCATTAAATAATGAGAATGGAGGAGTTAGCTTTGCTGTAATAGAGAATGAAGAACCGTAAGTAGGATAAATAGGGTTTACACCTACGTTATTTCTACTCAGTCCTATAGTATATGCTAGGTTATTAGAAAAACCATTAGGGAAGTTGAATAACTGACTTTGGAAATTCTTTAAGTTATAGTGCTGGAAAGATAGCGCTTGAGAGAACTGGAAGTAGTTATCTGGCCATTCTAATCTTTTTGCAATTCCTATGGTTCCTCCTGTAATTAAGAATCGCTGACTGCGGTCCACTTCTCTAAAATTTTGCTGGTTCACACGGAACTGCTCACTGTGAGAAAAAGACACATTAAATGATACTGGTTTTTTACCACCTAGCCATGGTTCTGTGAAGTTTAAGCTGTAGGTTCTAAAAATAGCACTGGCTTGTGCACGTATGGCGAGTGTCTGTCCATCTCCCATAGGAACAGGCTCATAAGCTTTACCATTAAATAAATTACGTAATGAGAAGTTGTTAAAACGCAATCCTAGTGTTCCTACAAATCCACCACCACCATAACCACCTTGTAGTTCAATCTGGCTGGCGCCTGCTTCTTCTAACTCATATTCTACATCTACGGTTCCGTCTTGCTGGCTTACATTCTTTAATTGTGGATTTATAGTCTCTGGATTAAAGAATCCTAACTGACCTAATTCACGAATGGAGTTAATGATTTTTTGTCTAGAGTAACGTTCTCCTGGAGTGGTCTGTAAATTTCTATAAATAACGTGGTCGTTTGTTCTCGTGTTTCCAGTAACCGTAATATTATTAAAATAAGCCTCTGGACCTTCCACGATACGTACTTCAAAGTCAATGGTGTCATTATAAACTCGAGTTTCTACAGCGTTAACAGAAGAAAATAAATATCCTGTATTTTGATACTGGTTAGAAATATCATCAGAATCTGGGTCTTGAGGTTTACTAATTCTATCATAAAAAGCTACACCATTATAAACGTCTCCTTTATCTATTTTAAGAATACGCTTTAATTGATCATCTGTGTAAACCGTATTACCCACAAAATCTATGTTACCGAAATAGTACTTCCTTCCTTCTTCTACATTAATATCTAGTGCTATTCTTTTATCGCTAAGTTTTATTAAAGTATCGCCTAGAATACGGGCGTCTCTAAAACCTTTTTCTTTATAAGCATTAAGTACTGAATTCAAGTCTTCTTGATAGCTTTCTTCTATATACTTAGAGCGTTTTAAAAGCCTGATCGGGTTGCGTTGCTTTGTATTTTTCATGGCTTTGCGCAACTTTTTATCATCGATGAGATCATTACCCGTAAAAGTAATTTCTTCTACTTTTACTTTTTCACCTCTATCGATGTCTATTTTCATATCCACGCGATTGGTGCTTTGATCAGCAGTATCTACTACTTCCCTTACTCGCACTAACGCATCTGCATATAGAAAACCTTTTTCTTTATACTTGTTTTCAATAAAGTTACGAGTATTTGTAACAAGGTTTTCAGTAGCTTTACGACCTGAAGTAAGTTTTAATTCGGTTCTAAGATCTTTTGCTTTTCCATCTCTAATACCTGTAATTTCAACATTATTAAGGTTAGGAACCTCAACAATATTTAATTCTAGATTAATAAGGTCTATTGCTCCACCTTCTGGATCAGGAACGACACTGGTTTTATAAAATCTTATATCGCTAAAGAGTTTAAGATCCCATAATTTTTTAACAACATCGCTTAATCGCTGGCCGGGAACGTAAATCTCATCTCCTTTACGTAAACCTGTAAAGGCTATTACTGTATTTTCATTATAGGTCTGGCTGCCAGTAACAGCAATCTCCCCTATTTTATATTTAGTGGCTTTACCTATAGGTGTGTCATCCTTTTGTGCCGTAGCGATAGTACTTAATAAAAATACTACTGCTATTAGTAGCGAGTGTGCTAGCTTTCTTGTCATTATTCTATAATTGTTCACTCGTTTTACCGAATCTACGTTCTCGATCTTGATAATTTTTTAATGCTTCTATGAGATGTTCTTTTCTGAAATCAGGCCAAAGTACATCTGTAAAGTAAAGTTCTGCATAGGCAATTTGCCACAGTAAAAAGTTACTGATACGCTGTTCTCCACTTGTTCTTATTAATAAATCTACATCTGGCATATAGTTAGTATATAGTAAGCCATTTATAGTGTCTTGATTAATATGTTCTACTTCTATATCACCGTTTTTAACTTGAGTAGCTACATTTTTAATCACAGTAATTAACTCTTCACGTGAGCCGTAACTCAGTGCTAGAGTTAGTATCATGTGTTTATTACTCTGAGTTGCTGTAATAACTTCCTGAAGTTCTTTTTGAGCAGTTTTAGGTAATAATTCTAAACTACCTACTGCCCTTAAGGAAATATTATTTTTTTGTAAGGTAGACAGCTCTTTTTTAAGGCTTGAAACTAGGAGTTTCATTAAAGTGTCTACTTCTAGTTTAGGCCTTTTCCAGTTCTCTGTACTAAATGCGTAAAGGGTTAGGTTCTTAATTCCTAGCTCTGCACAGGTTTCTACCGTTTCACGTACTGCTTTTGCTCCTTTTTCATGTCCACGCACACGCATAAGGCCTTGTTTTTTTGCCCAGCGACCATTACCATCCATAATCACAGCAACATGCTGTGGTATATTCTGGTTATGTAAAACGTTATAATCCATTTCTAAAAATTACAATAACACGGTTTTCTACCGAATGCGTAAGTTAAGGTTACACCTGAGAAAACATACCAATCATTATTGTTAATGTTTCCAAAACTTAAGTCCTGAAAGTCTTCGTGATTACTTCCATCGAGGTTATCTGTAAAGGTGTAACGCACGCCTACTTCAGCTCCTAGTACTAGATGAGAGGAAATATTTGTTTTTACACCTAAAATAAAAGGGATAGCGAGACCTCGATCTGTTCCTGTTTCTACCAGAGCATTTGTTCCAGCGTCTAGTCTCAGTGCCTCATACTGAAACCCTACTATTCCAGTGTACATGTAAGGAACGAGATGAGGTTGCCCAGTATAGAGTTCCCAATCCCAAAAGTTATATTCAATTCCTATACTGGCCTCGATTAATTTATAATTATAATTATAACCTCTTAAATCTCTTGATCTATCATCACTATCATTATCATCTCCTACCATATTTGCAAAAGTTAAAGATGCTCTAAAATCGTGTCTAGTACTTCTATTCCATTTAATAATACCTCCTACAGCAAGGTCAGAAGGATCAACAAATTGCGTACTTCCTACATCACCGATTATATTTCCTCCACCAGCAAACACTCCTACTTCATAGGTTTGTGCTTTCGCGAAAGCGAAACAAAAAGAGATACTTAAAAATATTACTAACCTCATGAAATTTTTAAAACGTGCAAATATAACAATTCTAGTTACCTAGCATGAGTAAACATGCACGATTGTGAGTAATGTAAAACTAGCTTTTTTTAAAATTATTGTTTAATTGCGTTTATCTTCTCCCCAAAGAAGTTTATGACGTATGGTTTTTATAAAACTAGCGTGGTCTAATTCTATAAGATCGATCGTAAAATCTGCCTTTTTAAGAGTAAGCACAGTCTCATCTGGATAAGAAGCAATACGGTTATCTAAAGAAGCAAGAAATTCATTTTCACGACCCATTACTTTTAGAGTAATTTCAGTATGATCTGGAATCACAAGTGGTCTAGCGTTTAAGTTGTGAGGCGCGATAGGTGTAATAACCAGCGCATTTGTATCAGGAGAAATAACAGGTCCACCGCAACTTAAACTGTACCCTGTAGAACCGGTAGGCGTTGAGATTATTAACCCATCTGCCCAGTAAGAGGTAAGCAACTCACCATTGAGGTGCGTCTCTATTTGAATCATACTTGTAGTATTCATGCGGCTTACTGCCACTTCATTAAGCGCAAAATTATTAGGCTCAAGATGATTTACTGGATGATTAGAGCTGGCGGTTATTAAACTGCGCTTACTCCATCTATATTTTCCTGCAAATAGTAATTTAAAAGCCAGCGCTAGTTCTTCTGGTTGCAATGTGGCCAGAAAACCTAATCTACCCGTATTTATTCCCATTACAGGAATGTTCAATCTCCCGATGTAAGATACCGCCCGTAAAATAGTTCCATCACCACCTATGCTAATCATTAAATCATAGGAAGCATCTAGCTCTTCAAAAATAATGACCTGAGATAAGTCTGCTTGATTATTAATAAGTCCCGCATACTCCTTTTCTACAAAAACTTCACAATCCTGTTGTTTTAATAGAACAAGAACTTCTTTAACAATAGCGACACTATCATCTTGCAAGTACTGACCATAAATAGCTATTTTTTTCATTATATGTTCAGGTATTTATTGAGGTAGTCTGATCTTTCTTTAAGATTATCTAGGTATGAATCTTCCTCTGCAGCACTTACTACTTCATAACCATATCTTCTAAAAGTCTGTAGAATTTGATTCACATTTTCAGGACTCACTTTAATAGTAATCTGAGTCAGGTGATCTTTATAATTACTTATAAAACAACCATACAGGCTTGAATCATTAGACTCCACTATTTGAGTGATTTCACTAAAACTATAATCTGTTGTTCCTTTTTCTAACACTATTACTGCTCCAGACTCATATAAAAAAGGTGAATCGTTAAACAGTTGTAAAATATCTTTAAGCTCATAATAACCTAGATATTTATTTTCTAAGTCTAAAACCGGCATGACGTTACAGTCGTGTTGTGCAAAAGCCTCTAAAACATCCAGCCAGTGAGTATCTATTTTCACAAAAAAGGTATCTAAGGCATATTTCACATCCATCACAGAACAACCTGTTTCAAAACAATGCGTATCTGTCTCTGATAGGCAACCTATATACGTATCTCCTTCCATTACTGGTAAATGAGAATAGGTGAGTTGCGAGAATATATTTTGGGACACCTTAACAGCATCTGTAACCTGTAAGGGTTTCACATCATTAATAATATATTCTTGAATATTCATAAATGTTCTTTTTTGCAAATTAATCATTTCTGTGATTACTCGTTGCGATGTTTCCTTTGTATTTTTGAATCTTAATAAATTATTATGACTGCACTTAGTGTTAACGTTAATAAAATAGCAACATTGCGCAATGCTCGCGGTGGGAATGTTCCAGATTTAATTCAGTGTTCTTTAGACATAGAACGTTTTGGAGCTCAAGGCATAACCATTCATCCTCGACCAGATGAAAGACACATCAGGTACCAAGATGCTCGTGACCTTAAAAAAGTAATACATACAGAGCTCAATATAGAAGGCAACCCTAATGAGAAGTTTATTGCCCTCGTAGATGAAGTGCAACCTGCACAAGTGACTCTAGTTCCCGATGCAGTAGACGCCATTACATCAAATGCAGGCTGGAACACCATTAAACATCAAGATTATTTAACTCAAATAGTAAAACACTTCAAAGATCAAGGGATAAGGACCAGCATATTTGTAGATCCTAGTGCTGAAATGGTAGAAGGCGCCGCAAAAACTGGCGTAGATCGTATTGAGCTATATACAGAAGCTTATGCACATGGATATACTCTAGATAAAGAAAACGCTATAGCACCCTATATTATAGCCGCAAAAAAAGCCTTAGAGTTAGGTTTAGGTATAAATGCTGGCCATGATTTATCCTTAGAAAATATGAGGTATTTTAAGGACCAGGTTCCTGGTTTACTAGAGATTTCCATAGGACACGCGCTCATTTCAGAAAGCCTGTATATGGGATTAGAAAACGTAGTAAACATGTATAAAGCAAGACTTACTGACTAAATGTTACATTCAATTATTATAGGAGAAGGAAAACCACTGGTTATTCTACACGGCTTTTTAGGAATGGCTGATAACTGGAAAACACTAGGTAAACAATGGAGTGAAAACAGATATGAAGTTCACTTAATAGACCAGCGCAATCATGGCCGTAGTTTACATAGTGATGAATTCAATTATGAAATCCTAGCTCAGGACATTAAAGAGTATTGTGATGAGCACCAATTAAAATCTATTTATTTACTAGGGCACTCCATGGGAGGAAAAGTAGCTATGAAAACAGCTGTAGATTTTCCTAATCTGATTGAAAAATTAATCATTGCAGATATTGCTCCTAAAGAATATGCACCCCATCACAGCGATATTATAAACGGTCTAAAATCTTTAGATTTTAACACCATTAAAAGTCGTAAAGAGGCAGATAAGCAACTTGCCCTACGTATTCCAGATTTTGGCACACGTCAGTTTTTATTAAAGAGCTTGTACCGAGTAGATAAAAACCGTTATGGATGGCGTTTTAATCTCGATGTTTTAGGAAATAGTCAGAATACCATAGGCTTTCAAGATGCTATTACCGAGCAAATTCAGATCCCTACCTTATTTGTGCGCGGTGGTAATTCAGGGTACATTACAAATAACGATATAGTAATTATTGAACACGCTTTCGCGAAAGCTGACTTAAAAACAATCCCTAATGCTGGTCACTGGCTACACGCAGAACAGCCTGAATTATTCTATGAAACGGTTACAAAATTTCTAGAAGAATAGATGCTATGCAAGCATAATAGTCACGAAAACGCTTGCGTAAGAACTTTAAAATACTAAATTTGAAAAATTATAACCCGAATATTTTTAACAACAAACTGATTATGAACAAATTAAAAGCTTTAGCCGTGCTTCTTTTGATTTCTACCATGGCCTATGCCGGTGGATATCGTGTAAGTACACAGAGTAATAGACAGTTAGCCATGGGACACACAGGTGTTGCTGTAGTTAATAATGCTGATATTCTATTCTTTAACCCAGCTGGTATTGTGCACTTAGAAAATAAACTAAATTTTAGTGCCGGTGGATTCGGTGTGTTTTCTGATGTATCTTATCAAAACGCAGAATTCGGTACAACTGCCGAAACAGACAGTCCTGTAGGAACACCATTTTATGCTTATGGATCTTATAAGATTAATGAAAAACTAGCCGTGGGATTAGGTATTTATACACCATTTGGTAGTACCGTTTCTTGGGAACCTAACTGGGCTGGTTCTCACTTAGTAAATGAAATAGAATTAAGTGCCATATTTATTCAACCTACTGTTGCTTACCAGCTTTTTGATAGTGTAAGTATAGGTGCTGGACCCATCATCGCTATAGGTGGTGTTTCATTTAATAGAAACGCTGGTCGTTCACTTACAAATGAAAATGGAGAACGTTCTAACGTAGCTATAGAAGACACAGGTGTCTTAGGGTATGGATGGACTGCTGGATTAATGTTTACTCCTAATGATCGTTTTACACTAGGTTTCAACTATCGTTCCTTAATAAATATAGACAGTACAGACGGTACTGCATCATTTACTAACTTCCCTGTATCAAGTTTAACTCCTGCAAATGGAGAAACTGGTTTTGAAGCAACGCTTCCTTTACCGGCAGAACTTACGGTAGGTGTAAGTTATAAATGGGATAAGTTATTACTAGCCTTTGATTACAACCGCGCCATGTGGAGTGAATATGAAAGTCTAGATCTAGTATTTGATAACGGTACTACCTCTATCAACCCGAGAAACTATAAAGACGCTTCTACCTGGAGATTAGGTGCTCAATATGAAGCAAATGATAAATTAACCATTCGTGCCGGATGGTACTTTGATGAATCACCAGTACAATCTGGATATTTTGCTCCAGAAACACCGCGTAACGATTCTCAAGGTTACACATTTGGTCTTTCTTATCAAGTAAACTCTAAACTTGCGATAGACGCCTCTTTCCTTTACTTAAGATTCAAAGAAGTAAACGAGTCTTATGACTTCTTTACAGATCCAGGAGCAAGCACGGCATCTAGTTTTGGTGGAACTTATAAATCACAAGCGCTTATTCCTGGTATAGGAGTAACTTATAGCATGTAAAAAATATTATCATGAAAAAATTGAATTTAAAATATATAGGACTTTTTATTGCAGCAGCTGCAATAGTAAGTTGTGAAACAGAATTTGAAAACCCTATCGATGAGGTAGATGTCTACACCTCTGGTGAAGCAGATTTTTCAAACTACGTAGCCATAGGAAACTCATTAACATCAGGATATGCTGATGGTGCTCTCTACCTAGACGCTCAAACAAAATCTTTCCCAGCAATTATGGCTGGACAGATGGAACTTGCCGGTGGTGGTGAATTTATCCAACCATTAGTGAACGATAACGCTGGTGGTCTATTAGCTGCTGGTGTACCTATTCCTGGTTTTGGTAACAGGTTTGTATTAGCTTCAGACGGAATGGGTAGCCCAGCTGGACCTGCTGTATATACTGGAGCAACACCTACTACAGATATAACTAATACAGTAACAGGAAAGTTAAATAACTACGGTGTTCCTGGTGCAAAGAGCTTTCATTTAGGAGCTCCTGGTTATGGTAACATAGCTGGTCTTCTATTAGGTCAAGCAAACCCTTACTACGTGCGCTTTGCATCCAGCGGAACATCCACAGTTATAGGTGATGCAGTAGCGGCAAACCCGAGTTTCTTTACTTTGTGGATAGGAAATAATGATATTCTATCTTTTGCAACTTCTGGTGGTTCAGGAGTAGATCAACTTGGAAATTTAGACCCAACAACTTACGGAAGTAATGACATCACAGATCCTAATGTTTTTGCTGGTGCGGTAAATGGTTATGTTACAGCTTTAACCTCAAACGGTGCAAAAGGAGCTTTAATTAATATTCCTAATGTGACCTCTATTCCTTTTTTCACAACGGTTCCTTCAAACGCCATACCGCTGGATGCAGCTACAGCTGGCCAAGTTATGTCTAACCCGGCAATACAGCAATACAACGGTGGATTGCAAGCCGCTGCTGGCGCAGGCGCAATTACTGCTGACGAAGCTGCTCTAAGAACTATAAACTTTACTGCTGGTCAGAATTTTATGCTTATGGTAGATGAAGACTTAACAGATCTTTCAGGCTTTGGTCTTCCTAATTTAAGACAAACTAATGATACTGATTTAATAACATTTACCAGCGCCTCTGTCATAGGTACACAGGCAGACCCTAATGATCCATTATCCGTAATAGGTGTAGCGGTGCCGCTTGGAGATGAAAATGTTTTAACATCAACTGAACAAACAGCTATAAGCGATGCGCAAAACGCCTACAATACAACGCTAGAAAACATAGCAGCTGCAAATGATCTAGTTTATGTAGATGCTAAAGCAGCACTAGCTGAAGTTGCTGCTGGCGGCGTATCTTTTAACGGTGGAGTTTTAAGCTCTACCTATGCGAGTGGTGGTGCTTTCTCTTTAGATGCAGTTCACCCAACGCCACGTGGCTATGCCTTTACAGCAAACGTAATCATAGATGCTATAAACGAAAAGTACGGTTCTACCATTCCTAAAGTAGAAATAGGTAATTACAGATCAGTACAGACTAGTGACTTAGTAAACTAGATCTTTTCACATATTTAATTAAGAATCCGTCTCGGTTACATCGAGGCGGATTTTTTATTAAAATTTCACCTTGTTACCTCATAAAAAAACATTCTATGAAATTTATCCTTAAACTATTAATAACAGCTGTTCTTGTAGTAATACTATCAAAAATACTACCTAACGTTACGGTTGATAATTATGTAAGCGCTGTTCTAGTGGCGTTATCACTTTCCCTACTTAACTTTATTGTAAGACCTATTCTAGTTATACTTACACTTCCAGTAACTGTTTTAACACTAGGAATATTTTTACTGGTTATTAATGCCATCATTATTTTACTGGCAGACTGGCTTGTTGATGGGTTTGAAGTAAACGGGTTTTTATGGGCGTTTATATTTGCCCTACTTCTAGCTATAGGAAGATCTATTTTATTTAAAATTTTAGAAAAGGATAACAATTAAGATTTGTACTCGAACTGAAACTCGAAAATGAAATTAAAGTATCAGTGAAAACAACCTTCATCTTATATCCATGAACGCAGCGTTATCTTGTTTTTTTTAATAGAATACCCATAAATAATGGTTAAAACGATAGGCACTGAGCACTTACCTATCATAAACTATTTGTTTACACGTAAATAAAGAGTAATTTTGCAACCCAATTTTAACAGCACTTAAAAGTCTTTAAATGAATATCAAGCGCACTGACATAGACGCACTTAATGCGACGCTTACTCTTAACATTGAGAAAGCAGATTATCAAGAAAAAGTAGATAAGTTACTTGCAGACTACCGCAAGACGGCAACCATTCCTGGTTTTAGAAAAGGACATGTACCGGCAAGCCTTATCCGTAAAAAATACCGTACTCCTCTATTAGTAGATGAGATCAATAAAATGATCCAGCAACAACTAAATGAGTACATTACTAAAGAAGAATTAGAACTTCTAGGAAATCCTTTACCTAAAGCACAGGACGACATAGACTGGGAAGGCGATGATTTTACCTTTGAATTTGAACTAGGTATCGCACCAGAGTTTGAAGTAGAAGTAAAAGGTAAAAAAGCCATTACTCATTATGAGATTAAAACTGATGACGATACTCTCAACCGTCAGATCGATCGCATACGTGAGCAATACGGGAAACTTATCGCAAAAGACAGTATTGCAGATGGTGACCAGATCACTGGAGTATTCCGTAATGATGATGAGGAGATCAATAGTGATGCTACTTTTAAAACCGATAAATTAAAAGGGAAAACTAACCTTAAGAAATTTATAGGCAGTAAAGTAGGCGACACTCTAGATTTAAAAACCAAAGGCCTTTTTGAAGACGATCACGATTTGATGAACTTCTTAAAAGTAGAGCACGATAAAGCTCACGGACTAGATATTAAAGTAACTTTTGAAATCACTGAAGTGAACGAGCGTGAGCTTGCAGAGATGAATCAAGAGTTCTTTGATAAACTATTCGGTCCTGGAGTTATTTCTAGTAAAGAAGAATTAATGGATCGTTTAAGAGAAGACGCTGGACGCCAGTTCTCTCAACAAACTGACCAAAAGCTACTTACTGACGTCACTGAAGGATTAATCGAGAACACTAAATTTGACCTTCCAGCAGACTTCTTGAAAAGGTGGATTGCAAACTCTGGAGAGAACCCTATGAGTGAAGAAGATGCCGCTGCAGAGTATGAGCGCTCTGAAAAAGGATTGCGCTATCAATTAATAGAAGCAAAAATCTTAAAAAACAATCCAGATCTTCAATTGAAATTTGAAGAACTACAAGACTACTCTCGCACACAAATAAAAGCGCAAATGGCTCAATATGGTCATATGGACGCTACAGATGAAGAGGTAGATGGAGTTGTAGCCCGTATCATGCAAAACCAAGATGAGGTAAAAAGAATGAGCGAGCAGTTACAAAATGAAAAAATGTTACAATTCTTTAAGGATAATTCTAAGCTCAAGAAAAAAGAGCTTACCTATGAAGAATTTATTAAAGAAGCCTATGAGTCATAAGCATTTCCTAAATCCTTTCCAGTGGAAAGGATTTGTTTAAAGCTTATTATGTATCAATAATTCAAAAGCTATTCTTAAAATTTATTAAAGATAAATTTTAAACTTTCTTCCCTTTGGGAAGGACTGAGGATGGTCTATCTTTAGGGCGTTAACTTTTATCATATGGTTAACGCCTTTTCTATCTTATATAAAGTAATATTACCACATGGATATATCTAAAGAATTTGAAAAATTTGCCGTAAAGGATCAAGGTGTGAACCCGATGTATTACGATAAAATAATGGGTAGCATATACCCTACTAACCTTACTCCTAATATCATCGAGGAACGCCAGATGAACATTGCCATCTTTGATGTATTCTCACGTCTTATGATGGACCGCATTATTTTTATGGGTACTGGTGTTAATGATCAGGTGGCAAACATTATACAAGCACAATTACTTTTCTTAGAAAGTACTGATGCAAATAAAGACATACAAATCTATATTAACTCACCAGGTGGTAGCGTTTATGCAGGTCTAGGTATTTATGACACCATGCAGTTCATAAAACCAGACGTGGCGACCATTTGTACCGGTATGGCGGCTAGTATGGGAGCTGTATTATTATGTGCAGGAGCAGACGGGAAACGCAGCGCTCTACCGCACAGTCGTGTAATGATCCACCAGGTTTCTAGTGGCGCACAAGGTCAGGCCAGCGATATAGCAATCACCGCGCGCGAGGTCGTGAAGTTAAGAGAAGAACTTTATACGATCATCGCTAAGCATTCAAATCAGACCTATGAAAAGGTCTATGAAGACTCTGATCGTGATTACTGGATGAAAGCTGCAGAGGCTAAGGAATACGGTATGATTGATGAAGTATTAACTCGTGACTAGTAAAGGAGTTGTTTGTGTTATGCTTTCGCGAAAGCGTATACATGAATCCCGTTACTACAAACCATAAATTATGAGTAAAGAACAACTAGAATGCAGTTTTTGTGGCCGCAATAAAGCCGATACCAATTTGCTTATTGCAGGACTGGACGCACATATATGTGACCGTTGCATAGAACAAGCACATGGAATAGTACTGGAAGACGTTAAGAAAGAAGATGAAACTGGAGTCACTACTGCCGAGTTAAAGCTGCGCAAACCACAAGCGATTAAGGCATTTCTAGATGAATACATTATAGGACAGGAATTCACTAAAAAAGTGATGTCTGTTGCTGTTTATAATCACTATAAGAGATTATTACAAGTAGATAACGATGATGATGTTGAGATTCAAAAATCTAACATTCTCATGGTAGGACAAACGGGAACTGGTAAAACACTTATTGCCAAAACCGTAGCCCGCATGCTTAATGTACCACTCGCCATAGTAGATGCTACCGTACTTACAGAGGCTGGTTATGTAGGTGAAGATGTAGAAAGTATTTTAACACGTCTCCTACAGGCTGCCGATTATAACTTAGAAAAAGCACAAACCGGAATCGTATTCATAGATGAGATCGATAAAATTGCTCGCAAGAGTGATAATCCATCCATTACTAGAGATGTATCTGGTGAAGGTGTGCAACAAGGATTACTTAAATTACTAGAAGGAACTGTGGTAAACGTACCGCCTAAAGGTGGTCGCAAGCATCCAGATCAAAAATTCATTGAGGTAAATACAGAAAATATCTTGTTCATCGCTGGTGGAGCCTTTGATGGGATAGAAAAAGTGATCCGTAAGCGATTGAATATGCAAGCGGTAGGTTTTAGCGCTAGCATGTCTAATGATGATGTGAAGGATCAAGATAATATCTTAAAATATATTATTCCTAAAGATGTAAAAGACTTTGGGATGATTCCAGAAATCATAGGGCGTTTACCTGTTTTAACGCACATGAACCCGCTAGATGCTGGAACTTTGCGCTCCATACTTACAGAGCCTAAGAATGCGATCATCAAGCAGTACACAAAGCTTTTTGGCATGGATGATATCACGTTTACCATTACTGATGGTGCGCTGGATTACATCGTTGAAAAAGCAATCGAATATAAATTAGGTGCTCGAGGATTGCGCTCTCTATGTGAAGCAATTTTTACAGATGCTATGTTTGACTTACCTAGCAGTGACGATAAGGAGTTTAAAGTCACAAAAACCTATGCAGAATCTAAACTGGATAAAAGCGGTATTAAAAAGCAGTTAAAGGCTGTGGTATAGCGATTAAAAAAAATAATTACCATAAAACCTCATCTACCGGTGAGGTTTTTTTATTCCAAAAGGAATTATACCTCAATCTGCGATTGCAATCGCAGCAACTCTTCCATATAATCTCTAGAATTGCTTAATCTAGGGATCTTATGCTGTCCTCCTAGTTTGTCCTTTTCTTTGAGCCAGTTGTAAAAAAGATTAGGGCTAGCATCATGTATTTTAAGTTCAGTAAGCGTAATGTTGTTAGCTCGTTTTGCCTCATAATCTGAGTTCACTTGTTGCAACTCTTGATCTAGTACGTGAGCAAAACGCTGTAAATCGGCTGGTTTATTTTCAAACTCAATCATCCATTCATGAGCACCTTTTTCTGTACCATTCATAAAA
The DNA here is from genome assembly GCF_965660805.1 of Nonlabens sp. Taxonomy (GTDB): domain Bacteria; phylum Bacteroidota; class Bacteroidia; order Flavobacteriales; family Flavobacteriaceae; genus Nonlabens. The sequence goes on from NZ_CBFIBE010000013.1 coordinate 25,462, forward strand.
ATGGGAGCTACTGTATAATCTTTAATACTACAGGGAACTTCTTGCATCGCTTTTTTAAGAGCCGCCTCAGCGTTTTCTATGATCAGTTCTTCACCAAAAACATTTATGTGGTGTTTAGTCCTTCCTGTTACTTTAATATGGTAAGGCGCTTTACTGGTAAAACGCACCGTATCTCCTATTTTATAACGCCATAAACCACCATTTGTAGTGATCACGATGGCATAGTTCTCTCCTACTTCTACCTGTTCCAGTGGAATAATGTTCTCTTCTGGTGTACCATAAGTTTTCATGGGAATGAACTCATAGAAAATCCCATAGTCCAGCATTAAGAGTAATTCCTTATTATCATTACTGTCCTGAATTGCAAAGAACCCTTCACTAGCATTATAAGTCTCGTAATATTTAATTTTATCATCAGGCAGTAATTTTTTATAAGGTTCCACATAAGGATCAAAGCTTACACCACCATGAAAAAAGACCTCCATATCTGGCCATATTTCTAGGATATGTTCTTTACCAGTAGTTTCTAGCACATTATTAAGTAACACCATCATCCACGATGGCACACCAGCGAGACTTGTTACTTTTTCATGAATCGTTTCTTTAACTATAGCCGGCATCTTAGTTTCCCAGTCAGGCATAAGAGCAATTTCATTACCTGGTGTAGAACTATAGTCTGCCCAGAAAGGCATGTTATCTATTAAGATAGAACTTAAATCACCAGCGCTCGTTCCTGCAATTTTATCTAACTTTTTACTACCACCTAGTCGCAGTCCTTTACCAGTAAATAACTTTGAATCTGGATTGTTATTTAAATACATGCATAACAAATCTTTAGACGCCGCATAATGACAGTCTTCTAGAGATTCTTTACTTACTGGAATAAATTTACTACGACTACTAGTTGTACCACTGCTCATGGCAAACCATTTAACCGTTGTAGGCCATAAGATATTATTCTCGCCATTTTTACAGCGTTCTATATCTTCCTGCACCTGGTCATAATTAATTACAGGCACTCGATTTGCAAAATCTGCATAAGATTTTATGTCTGCAAACCCATATTTTTTACCTACTTCTGTATGACGTGCAAACCATATCATATCCATTAATAAATTATTCTGTAATTCCTGTGGGTGCTTCATAAAAAGCTCCATATCATGGATACGTTTCTTAAGAAACCAGGATACTACAGAATTGATTAATGGTATAGCCATAAAGCTGGAAAAACTTGGGTATTTTTACTGGACTAAAATACTACTAAAAAATATAAAGCGACTATGCTAGTGACTGGAACCTTACGTAAAATGCAGACTGAACTTCAAGCAACCGTTCAATATTACTGGGTTTTAAACGATAATTTTATTCACATGAACCAGTTACTGGATAAAAAGATTCATATCAAACATGTGGCAAACGAGTGCATGAACTGCGGCATGGATAAAAAAATATGGCGTCAGGGATTTTGCTATGATTGTTTTACCAGTGCGCCACAAGCAGGTGACTGGATTATGAAACCAGAGTTAAGCCGCGCTCACTTAGATCAAGAGGATCGTGATCTAGAATATGAAAAAAGCGTTCAATTAAAACCACACATCGTTTACCTGGCAAATTCTAGTAATGTTAAAGTAGGTGTAACGCGCAAGACTCAAGTCCCTACCCGATGGATCGATCAAGGCGCTCATGAGGCAATCGCCATACTAGAAACTCCTAATCGTTACCTCGCAGGAATTGCAGAGGTGGCTTTAAAAGACCACGTAGCAGACAAGACGAACTGGAGAAAAATGCTTACTAATAATATCGAGGATGTTGATTTATTACGCTTTCGCGAAAGCGTAATTCCACACATTCCTATGGAAGCAAAAGAATTTATCCTAGAGCCAAAAGCAGAGCAGCACATTAATTTCCCTGTATTACAATATCCTACCAAAGTAAAAACCGTCAACCTATCTAAAACACCAGAACATAGCGGAGTCGTGAAAGGTATTAAAGGTCAGTATTTAATTTTTGAAGATGGTCACGTCATGAACGTGCGCAGCCACGAAGGTTATGTGGTGGATCTAAAGGTGATGTGAAATTAAAACAGCATTAAAAAACGCTTAAGGACTTACTGTGAACGAAAAATTTGCAGCGTTTGTACCTGTTCTTAAAACACTATATAAATTAAGTGATATGTTATAATTATTCATATGATAGCTCATTAAATAATCAGGATGAGAAGAATAACTTTCTAAACGGTAATTCCCAGCCTCTTTCAAAATAATACCGAAGCGGTGCTTAAATGCACCAGACTCCTCTATGGTTTGTAAGATAAATGACTGATAATCAAATGTAGTCTCACCAGTAGTGGAGACTATATGTTCTGGTGCAACGTTAATCCTCACATCTTCCCCAAACTGGGATTCCCTATTTAAGAACATTTGAAATTGAAAAGGGTTATTATTATAAAGGCCATCTACCTGGTTTATGTTATTAAACTCAGGATGATCCATGAACTCAAATGGGATACTGGTCTCAACAAAAAGAGTGTCATTTACCTGATATCCAGCAGCATTATTCTCTACCACAGTAGCGTTAACTACCGTTCCTTCAACAACTAGGTAATTCATATCTTCATCTCCACAACCGCACATAGAGACGCAAAGCAGCATTAAACTATATAATCCACGAGTTACTAATAGCTGTAAATTCATAAATATCATTTAATCACAAGATGTCACCAGTCAAAAAAGGTTGCGTGCTATTTTTTCTTTTTAAATAGTCCATTGAGTATATTACCTGCCGCTTCTTTTACCTTATCCTCTGCTTTTTCTTTTACCTTTCCTACGGCAGTGGTGTCTTTAGGCTTTATAGCAGCAGTAGAGTCTGCTGGGTTTGTGCTTGCGTTTTCCTTAGGCTTTTTATTTCCAGATAGCACATTTTTAATTTTATCAAGTGGATTTTTTCCTACTATAATGTCATCTACTGCATCATTTAAGGTCTCTTTACCTTTCTCTTTTAAACGCGTTTTTTGAATCTCTACGATTTGGTTCGTAAGGTTTTTTATGGCTAGATCTAGATTTAAATCTACCTTAGGTTTCATAAAACTACCTGATAGTTTCACTGGTACTGGTACCGATAATTTATCAATTTCATCATTTTGTAATTGTGATAATACTGAAGCTCCTTCTTTACCTAGATATTTTGCGGGCACGTTCAAGTCGAGTTTATAACTCATATCATGTGTTAAGGTATGAGAACCACTTGCTGTTATTTTAATATCCTCTACATTGAAGTCAAAAGGTGTGATTTGAACTGCTCCATCCTTAAAGTTAAGTTGTGTTGCGAGATCAGATATTTTTAAATCATCTAGATCTATAAAATTCAATTCATTATCAAGTTTTGCAATTAAAGGCGCTTTACTTTTATCTATTTCTCTAGTTAATAGTTGCGCTACTGCGTCACCTGCAAGACTGCTTATGAGCGGTGTTAAGTCATTATTAAGATCACCTTTAAGGTTGATATTTGTATTAATCTTACCTTTTAAAGCTTGAATAATAGGCACTAGTTTTTGAAACATCTCAAATCCTTCAAAAGACTGAGCTATATCTAGATCATTCATATCCAGGTTCATGTTAAAAACAGGTGTAGCATTCTTAGTAGATACAGAGCCATTAAGACCTATATTACCGCCAAAGATTTCAGTACTAGTATTATTAAGAGTAAGTGTCTCATCTCTTACTAGCGCCAGTCCATTAACATTAGTCAGTGTAAGATTATCGTAAAGGACTTTACTTGCTGTAAAAGCCATGTCTGCATTAAGAAATGATGGTATTTTTATAGCCTCTTCAACAGTTGTAGTTGTTGCTGTGGCATTTTCATTAGAGGTGGTAACCACAGCATCAGTCATGAAATCTGATGTATCGATCTGATTAGAATTTACCTTAAAACTTCCTTTTAAATCTTGATCCTGAAACATAAAGCCCATTAAATTACTAATGGTTCCGTTTGCGGCAAAATCTGTGTTTCCGGTTTTTGCCTTAAAGTGTTGCAGTTTAATTCTGGTATTATTCATATCCAGATCTGCACGTTCTATATAAAGTGGTTTTTTCAAGTCTGCACTAGAGTAGGTAAACTCAGTTAAACTTGCGTTTCCTTTTGCATTAATGTTTTCATAGCGTTCTTGTTCTACGCTTTTCACATCAAATTTGGTTTGCGCATCAGCTACTAGAGTTCCATCTAAGTCCATATCATCAGGTAGTGGAAAAGCCTTAGTAAGGTTCCCTAGATTTAAGGTACCGGCTAGTTGTAAATCTACTAGCATGTTTGTAGTTAAATTACGTATTAGAGCATTTGCTTTTAAACGATCCTGACCTATGTTAAAAGCAACGTCTCCTATTTTTACAAATGTATCTTTGGCTAATCCGGTGGTATTTTTAATTTGAGTATCGATATTAATTCTAGTAACACTTAGCGGTAAATCAGGATATTTAAAAGAGGCATTATTAGAACTTATACTTACATCGAGTTTAGGAATATAAGTGTCATTTACCATTCCTTTAACAAGAGCATTAATTTTAAAGTCTCCTGTAGTGGTAATCCCGTCTAGATTTTTACGGTAGGTCTCTGGAATAACGGCAAAGAAATTTTTAAAATCAGAGCTAGGTGTTTTAAGGCTAACATCTACCATCGTACCATCTTCAAGTAGTTGAACAAAACCGTCTAAATTTAATTTCAAATCATTAATAAGTACTTCATTTTCTTTTAAAGTATATTTTTGATTTGCTAAATCCAGTAAAATTTCTGCATCCAGGTTTATTTGTTGTCCTGAAAGGTAGGTCACACCGGCCATTTCATAATAGACCTGCATGGTCGTATAGGTGTCTAGTGTCACATTCTCCATTGAAAAGTCTCCATTTCCAGAGTGACTGAAATTCTTGAGATGCAGTATATTTTTAGTTCCCAGATCTTCATAGCTCAAATCAGCATTATTCATCTCATAATGATTCAAGTCAAAGCTGAAACCGCTTGAACTCTCTTGATCTACCTCAGGAGCTGTTACCTTAGTATCTGCAGCCTTTGCGATATCCCAACTCGCTTTACTGTTTTCATTTACTTTCAGTCTAGAGACCGCATTATTAATGATTAATTCATTCACATGTATAGGATCTGTAGGTTCATTGAACAGATCACCTATAGGTAAATCGAGGATAACTTCTTTACCATAGAATAAGGTATCCCCTAAAAAAGGCTCTTTATTAATAACAGAGATCTCGTTAAGAGATAATCTAGCATCAGGAAAAGCCCTAAAAAGACTTAAATCTACCTCAGCAAACTCTACTTGAGCATCTAGCGCACCATTCAATTTATTTTTAATAATGGTAGCAATTTGATCTTTAAATAAAAAGGGTGCTACTAAGAGGAGTACAACCACTGCTAGTAAAAAGATCCCTAATATTTTAAACAACTTTTTCATTAATCAATTTTTATTTCTTGTCCTATTTCTAATTTGAATATGTTCCTAAACACGTAAACGCCTAGGTATAAAAAAGGAGTATCTATTAAAGCTACGAGCACTTTAAATAAAAACCCAGCACCTAGTAATGGCCAGAATTGTTCCCAGGCAATCACCTCGTTAAAACATAACAGTAATAACACGCACATCGTGTCCACAAACTGTGAAAAAACCGTGCTTGCATTATTTCTTAACCATAACATTTTTCCTTTAGTAAGCCTTTTCCAGAAATGATAAATTTGAATATCTACAAATTGAGCAAACAAGTATGCCAGCATACTTGAAATAACCGCAATAGCAGTAGCTCCAAAAACCCTTGTAAAAGTATCATCTTGAATAGGAGAAAAACCAGTTGCTGGAGCAGCATTTGCTACATAAATAATACCTAAACTAAAAAAAGATGCAAATATTCCAGCAAGTACTAAATCATTTGCCTTGCGCCTTCCATAAATCTCACTCACTAAATCTGTAATTAAAAAGGTAATGGGATAAGGCAATAGTCCCACTGATATTTCAAAATTGAATAGACCTAAAGGATTCCAGTAAAAAAATTTCTGAAAAATTAAATTTGATACGACAAGCGAGCAAATAAATAGTGCCGCAAGAACTAAATAAATCCTATGCGCTATACGTAGCTCTGAACCTAAAAGAGTTTTCATAATCATGTAAAAGTAGCTTTTAGGCTATGTATATTTCATAAATTTGCTGCAAAATTTACAGACATCGATAAAAGTCATAATCATAAGATATTCATTGCACTAGGCAGCAATCTAGGAGATCGTAAAAAGCACCTTCTTGAGGCTGCTCGCCTTATCGAGATGCGTTTGGGCTTAATTATTAAGACAGCACCAGTATATGAAGTAGCTGCTATGGACTTTACCGGTGGTGACTTTTTAAACACCTGCATTCTCGTACACAGTCATAAAACAGCTCAAGAAGTAATACACATTTTACAAAATATAGAACTTGAAATGGGACGCGTTCCTAAATCAGGTGACGGCTATGAAAATCGTGTGATCGATTTAGATATTCTATTATTTGATGAAGAAATTATAGCCACTGACCCGCTACAAGTACCGCACCCTAGAATGGAACAGCGCCATTTTGTGATGCAACCACTTGCTGCCATCGCTGGTACAATGATTCATCCGGTTTTAAATGAGACTATTGAAAACCTCACCAGTGAACTAGAAGTTTTAACGGCCATAAAAGATTTTAAAATTCCGCTTTCGCAAAAGCGTTTCCCGATCACAAGTCTCAACTTTATTGCAATAGAAGGGAATATAGGATCAGGTAAGACCAGCTTATCACATAAAATAGGTGAAGATTTTAATGGCAAGCAAGTCCTAGAACGTTTTGCAGACAACCCTTTTTTACCACTTTTTTACAAAGATACTGATCGGTATGCTTTCCCGCTTGAAATGTCTTTTCTGGCAGATCGCTACCAGCAACTCAGTGATGATGTAGCACAACATGATCTTTTCACAGAATTCACCGTAGCAGATTATTATGTGATTAAATCATTAATCTTTAGTGAAATAACACTGGAAAAAGAAGAATATGCTCTCTATAAACGTCTTTTTAACATGATGTATAAGGAACTGGTAAAGCCAGACTTATACATTTATTTATATCAAACCGAGGACCGTTTATTAGAAAATATTAAAAAACGCGGTAGAGCATATGAACAAAACATAGAGGCTAGTTATCTCTCACAAATTCAACAAGGTTATGGAGATTTTATAAGATCGCAACAAGATTTAAAAATTAAAGTCATCGATGTAACAGATCTAGACTTTGTAAATAATCAAGAAGATTATTTGAAAGTACTGGAACAAATTATAGAGGCTGTTTAACGACCCATTTTATAAAATAAATCATAAATAACAATCCCGGTACAAACAGATATATTTAAAGAGTGCTTAGTACCATATTGTTCTAGTTCTATCACAGTGGTGCATGCTTCTACCACTTCCTGTTGCACACCTTTTACTTCATTACCCATCACTACAGCAATCTTTGCGCCATTAGGCTGGAATTCATGTAGGCTCACTGACTGATCTGCTTGCTCTATTGCACATGTTATCACTCCTTGCTCGTTAAGCTCCTGAATCACTTCTGTAGTGTTTTCACGGTATTCCCATGCTACGGTCTCGGTAGCACCTAGTGCCGTTTTCCTTATATCTTTATGAGGTGGGTGTGCAGTAATCCCACATAAATAAATTTTTTCTACTCGATAAGCATCTGCTGTACGGAATACAGACCCGATGTTATTGAGACTACGCACATTATCTAGGATGATGATGAGAGGTGTTTTCTCGCTTTCGCGAAAGCGATCTACAGATAATCTCTCTAACTCTTCATTTAATAATTTTCTCATAACGAGCTGGTGTGTATATTTCTTAAACTAAAAAAAGGACTGCAAAACAGTCCTTTTTAAAATTATTACTAAAACTAGCAGTAGATTGTTATTGCTCAAACAAGCACTGATAGTGCCTATTAATTCACTGCTGGACAGTTACAACTCCATCTGTCTTTAGTACAAAGGAAATCGATCCCTAAAGTAATTTGATGAAATCCACCGCTGGCAAAATTAATTTCTCCAAACTGGTAACTGTAGGTATATGCAAAGGTAAAGTTCTTATGTTTTACTCCTAAAATAGGAGATAATAAGGAAAGGTTTTGCTCTTGAATACTAGTTCCATCTACAAACTCAGCACCATCAAAACTCTGACGGTAAGACATTCCTAAGTAAAGAACGTTATCATCATTCAGATCATAATAAGCCTTTGCGTTAAGATCCATAAACTGCTCTTCAGTACGATCCGTACGCTGGTATAATATGGATGGCTCCCACTGCCACTTAGAGTTACGTGGTGCAAAAAGGTATCCTAATGTGGCGATGTAACGTCTTTGGTTGGTACTTTCAAAACCTTCAGAATAAATCTCACGATTTTGGAAAATCGCATTCTTTAATGTTAAGTGGGCATAGAATTCCTTATAAAAGTAAGAAGCTCCTATATCTACATTAAAATAGGAATCCGAACGCAGTACTCCTGTAATGATAGGGTCAAAATCACCAGCATCAAGAAAATCAGACTCATCTAACCTACTCTGTACCATACCTACATTCATACCAAAGGAAAGACGATTTAAGTCTTCATACCCACCACCTATTTGAAGGTGATATGCATAAGAAAGGTATGCACCTGTTTGAGAGTGGTACCCATTTTTATCATTAAACAGAATAGCTCCTATACCACTGTTCTGACCTACGGCGGTGTTAAAACTTAGAGTTTGCATGTTAGGTGCATCTTCTTGATCAAACCACTGCTGTCTAATTGTAGATCTTACTTTACCACAACTAGCAGCTCCTGCCATAGATGGATGTAAGAGATAATAGTTATCTGTTAAATAATCTAGGTATACTGGCACACCTTCTTGAGCTAACGCAAACTGACTGCTAAATGCTAATGCCAGTATAATTAAAATTTTTCTCATGTTGTATTATGTCTATCTCTTTAACGCAAAATGACCGCCAAATGTTTTAATGTTTCCGTTTTCTATATACTCTACTCTGAACCAATAGTCTGATGATGGTAACGGCTGCCCGTTGTAAATCCCATCCCATCCTATTCCATCCGGACTCATTTGTTTGAGCAATTTTCCGTATCGGTCAAATATATAAATTTTTGTTGTAGGTTCATCGTTAATTCCTATGATGTTCCAAGTATCGTGATATCCATCGTTGTTAGGCGTGAAATAACGTGGGTAACCGATGACTTCAACGGGTATTTCAACCGTGTTACAACCGTCTAAATCCTGTATAAACACTACATGTGGACCTGGTGAAACGTCATTAAAAAGCCCGTTATACTGCCATGGACCATCATCAACACTAAAAATATACTGACTTGCTGGACCTTGAGCAAAAGCATCTATTCTATGAATTTCATCAAAATAACGCGAGGTTACCTGAGCGCCAAAGTTATCTGGTGGCCCTAATTGTCTTACTTCAGTAGTTTGTGCGCTACTACAGCCTGTAGTAGGATTAGTTGCAGTTACCGTGTACATTCCTACTTCTGTTGCGGTCAGTATTGCTGCAGTTTCACTAGGTAATGCCATTCCATCTCGTTCCCATGAAAAATTTAATCCAGCGCTACTTAATGTAGTATCTAAAACAGGTGGCGAATTCTCTGTGGTTATCAAGTTTCCATTCTCATCTATACACAAATAGTATAAATCAAACAGCTGTGGAACAGGAACTTCATTTACTATAATGTCAAAACTAGTGGTATTAAAACAGCCTGTTGTGTTTTCTACTCTTACATAAACTGTTTGAGTTCTTGTTGAATTATCAAAAGAAGAAGGACTTGTTATGGCATTTATGTTACTATCAGCATCACCTTGTGAGTTGTGGTAGGTTAGTGTGATTCCCGTTTGCCCATTTAAAATGGCCACTTCATTATCAGTTAAATTAAAAGTTTCTATTAAATCTCCTGTATTATTATCATCACACAGCACTAAATCTGGAGCTGTCGTGGCTTGAGGAGCATCAATCACTTCTAGATCTAAGGTTGTGTAATTTTCACAACCTGTCACATTATCTTCTACAACTACAAATAAAGTCTGCGGATTTGCTGTATTTGTATAAGAGCCTGTTAACTCATTCACTCTATTATCTGCATCTAGTTGAGTAGCATAATAAAAAACAGTAACACCATTATTTCCACCAGAAATCTCGCTGTTTCTAGTAGCCAGATCAAAGGACGTGAAACCATCTATAGTATTATCATCACATAAATCATATAATGCTGGTGAGGTCACTACTGGTAAATCTGTTACTATTAAATTAAAGTTAGTATCTGTATTAAAACAGCCTGTGACTATATGTTCTAATCGCACATAAATAGTTTGCATATTTGTTGTGTTATCAAACGCTGCTGGAGTCATAATAGCAGCGGTGTTTGTGTCAGCATCATTTTGTGAGGTGTGATAGCTTATCACCACATTTGCAAAGTTTTGTGAACCTATAAGGTCTGCTTCTATGACTGTTAAATCAAAGGACTCGATCTCATCACCAGGATTATTATCATCACACAACTCTAAATCAGCAATGGTTGCAGCAGCAAGTGGTTGCTCATTTAAAATTAAATTAAAAGAGATTGTATCATCAAAACAGTTCTGATCTTGATCATTTTCTAATCGCACAAAGATGGTCTCTGGAGAAGAAGTATTAGGATAATTATCTGGTAGGGCACCTGTGTTTGCAGCAGCATCTGCAGCTGTTGCATGAAAGGTTACTATAAAACCAGCAGGATTATTTGCACCTCTTACAGCATTGCGCACTTGAGAAAGATCAAAAACCTCTGTACCATCATTAGACACATCATCACACAATATTAAATCTGTAACTGTGTTTGCTACGGGCTGTTGATTTACTACTAAATTAAAAGAACCTGTGCTTACACAATTACCTATGGTATTTTCAAGTCTCACATAAACTATTTCTGGATTAGATACATTAGTATATCCATTAGGTAAAGGGTTTGCGCCTAGATCTGCATCCATTTGTGTACCATGATAGCTTACTATCACATTAGACTGACCATTCAGGATCTCTGCATCTTTATCGCTTAAAGCGAAAATCGTTGTGCTAGAATCTATAGTACTACATTCCACAAAATCTGATATTGTAGGAACGACTGGAGTTGGGTTCAGAATTAAATCAAAAGCTGCAGTATCAAAACAAGTAGGATCTGTAATGAGTTCTAAACGTCCATAGACCGTTTCAGGAGAAGTGGTGTTTGTATAAACAGTAGCGATAGGATTTACGCCAGTGTCTGCATCATTTTGAGAAAGGTGATAGGTTATCGATACAGATCCTGCAGCGTTAGTTCCTGCCATGTCTGCATCTTGTGAACTTAAATTAAAATCAAACAAACCATCATTATCTGGATCACATGCGATCAAATCCATAGGAGTTCCAGCCGTAATAGCACTGATAATTAAATCAAATGGTTCTACAGATGCACATCCAAAAGTATTTCCACTCACACGAGCATATATCGTTTGTGGATTCACAAGATTTGTATATGTAGATGGATTTGTAATAGGATTGATACCTGCCTCAGCATCGGGCAGTGACTCGTGGTAAGTAACCGTGTGTTCGGTAGGACTTAAAGCTCCTAGAACCTCTGAAGTTTTAGAGCTTAAATCAAAAATAGCTGTACCACCAGTACCACAGGCTTGCATATCTACAGGAGTCGTTGTGTTAGGACTTATAAACTCTAGGATAACATTAGTACTAGTACTACAGGTAGCACTATAACTAATATTTACGGAGTAGTTTCCAGAAGTAGTTGCGTCATAAGTCGCATTTGTAGCACCAGGAATAGGCACTGCATTTAAATTCCATTGATAACTTTGTGCTCCACCAGCAGTCGATGCGTCTAAGGTATAAACATCTCCTTCACATAATGGATTTGAACCTACTAAAGTTCTATCAAGTCCAAGATCTGCCCCAATATCAAAACTACCTCCTGCGATAAAAACTGCAGAGTCGTACAAACTATCATCTGCATCACCTATAACTAATTTAATATTATAACTACGACCAACAACTACAGAACTCTCTGCTCTAAAAAGACCTGTTTGGCCATTAAATTGTATGGCGCTATTAGCAGCAGAAGACCCAATATTTGAACCACCGAAGGTATTATTGAGCATGTTATATTGACCAAAAAATGATGGGTTGACTGGTGTACAAGTTGTAGGTGGCGGATTCCGTACCGTAGTCACTTGAATAGGACTGGCGGTACCTGGAACAATGGCCAGATTAGAAACGGTTCCCGTGACTGAGTCTGTTAGAATAAAAGCAAAAGCATCAGAAAATTGACATTCAAAGTTATCGTTGTATTCCTCACTTGCAAATAGAAATTCAAACGACATGAATCCTGCTTGAGGGACAAAATCAAATGAAACCCAAGATACATCTTGGGACGCTACTGGTGATCCCGCTGCTGCCATTGCTGTTTCTAAATCTGTATCGCCTATTGTTCCAATTGTATCACTTGAATTCTCAACATCATTAGGTCCAGCAGCATTCATTGCATTTCCCGTAGAAAGTATCATTCCGTTCCTAATAGGAAATCCCGAGAAGTTATGGGTAAAATAGGCAATACCGTTTTGATTAGCTCCAGTTCCTGTGCTCCACGTTACATTGCTTACAGCGGCACAAGTACTATTCACTAATACATCCTCAATTAACTCGATGTTTGTATAAGTCGTGTTATCTACCAAGATTTGTGCTTTTAAAAGGTGTGCAAAACCTATTAAAAACAATATTAAAAGTCCTTTTTTCATTTCGTTATTTCTTACAAGTAGTAAATATATGGTATTAAGAAGAACTTAACGTGTTAAGATAACACTATCAACAGAATCTATAAGATAGAGACCTTACTATCTAAAGCGTGCATCGTATCTTTGTAGCTTTTAAGAAAAGATCATGAATCCACATATTATTACCGTTACACCTACTACAAATGAGGCGATTGTTAAATTTGAAAGCAATCAATTTCTTGTAAAGAATGAAAGCTATGAGTTTAAAAATATAGATGAGGCTAAGCCATCTCCACTAGCACAGCAATTATTCTATTTACCCTTTGTAAAAACCGTTTACATTACACAAAATTTTATTGCGATAGAGCGCTATGACATTATAGAATGGAGTGATGTACAAGAAGAAGTAAAAGAACAAATAGAAAACTATCTCAATAGTGATGCGCCTTTATTAAACGTGGCAACTACCCAGAAAAAAGTTCCCGTAACCGTTTATGCAGAGACCACTCCTAACCCTGCGGTAATGAAGTTTGTGGCCAACAAGAAGATCGTCGTGAATAGCACAGAATTCAAATCTGTGGCAGATACTTTTGAGAACACGCTTTCGCGCAAGCTATATAATTTCCCGTTTGTAAAAGAAATCTATGCAGACGAGAATTACATTTCTATTCAGAAACACGATATCGCTAGCTGGGAAGAAGTGACTTTTGAGATCCGTTCTTTTATTAAAGAAGCTATTGAAAAAGGTATGGAAATAGGCGCTTCAAAACATGAAGCTGGAACAGTTAAAAAAGAAGGTGAGACCATCGAGTTACCTAAATTTGAAAATCTAGATGATGTTTCTAAAAAGGTTGTAGAAATTCTCGATGAGTACATCAAACCAGCAGTAGCGAGTGATGGTGGGAATATCGTTTTTGAAAGCTATGATGAGAGCTCTAAAGAAGTAAGAGTTATTTTGCAAGGTGCTTGTAGTGGCTGTCCTTCATCTACTATGACCTTAAAAAGTGGAATAGAAACTATGTTACGCGATATGTTACCTGGTAAAGTGGATCGCGTTATGGCTATTAATGGGTAAAAGGAGTCATTCATCTAGTTTATTTTTCTTACAGAACCATTTAAACTTGGATTTAGTAAAAAGATCTATCTTATGCTCACTAACAAATCTATAAAAACCATCTTATGGCAATTTTAAAAGTAATAGAAGTACTAGCAAATAGTAACGACAGCTGGGAAGACGCAACAAATAAGGCAGTAGAACAAGCCTCTAAAAGTGTTAAAAACATAAGATCTGTTTACGTAAATGAGCAAAGTGCACAAGTAAAGGACGGTAAAGTAAGTGAATACCGTGTGAACGTAAAAATCACTTTTGAGGTAGAGTAATCAACCTCCCTTAAACTCCTTAAGATAAAAAGGTTCAAAATAAGCGACATCTACAGTGTCGCTTTTTTTGTGCTTTGTAATGGCTAGATCACACAGCGTTAACGCAGTAGGATTTGACCTGATGTAAAGATGAGTACTTTCTTGTATCAAATCCTCAAACTTTTTCACTCCAGTTCCTATAAAGGTTACTTTACCGCTGTTGCGAAAAGATGTAAAAGAATCTTCTTCTAAGATAACAGCTCTAGGTGCCTCTATAAGATTTCCGTTTTGAAATACTGCGGCATACACTTCCATGCGCCTGGCATCTAGCATGGCGATAGTTGTTTCAGTTTCTGATGTGTTTTGTAAACTTAATGATTCAAGTGTGCTTATTGCTATCATAGGGATCTCTAGAGCATAGCACATGCCTTTTACACTAGAAACACCTATACGTAAACCCGTATAGGAACCAGGACCTTCACTAACGGCAATGGCGTCCAGGTCTTTTACCGTGAAGTTATTGCGCTTAAGAATAGTATCTATAAAAACGTGTAATCGCTCACCATGAGAATAACTATCACTATTATCTTCTAAGACGTCTAAGCAATATTTCACATGAAATAAATTACTTTGACCTAACTTAGTATCACAAGCAAGTGCGACGGAACAGTTTGTAGAAGTAGTCTCTACACAAAGAATTAATGCCATATTACTCCTTATCTGTTTCTAGAGCCTGTTCTTTCTTATCTTTTTTCACATTGATAAGATCACCTGTTTTAAGAACCTTAGTCACTGTGCGGTAAGGACCTGTAATAATTTCTTCACCTTCTTTAAGTCCTGAAAGTATCACGATATTTTTATCATCTTGAATACCGGTAGTTACTACTCTTAGCTTTGCCTTATTTGCAGATTTAATGTAAACACATTCAAATTTCTCTGCATCTAGTTCTATATCTGCTCGCTTTTTATTCTCAGTGGTGTCATTTTTAACCACTATAGAACTAATAGGCACCGCAATAGCGCCTTTCTTCTCACGAGTAATAATATCTACGGTAGCGGTCATTCCTGGCTTAAACGGACTGTAATTATCTGGTTTACCTTCTGTAAGATCTGTGTAAGACTCTGGTAAGATGCGTACTTTTACCTTAAAATTAGTCACTTGATCTGCGGTTAACTGACCTGTCGCGGTATTGGCAATTTCAGTAACTGATCCTTCAAATTTTTTCTTTAAATAAGCATCTACCTCAACTATTGCTTTATCGCCTACTGCAATTTTCACAATATCATTTTCATTTACATCTACTTCTACTTCCATTTGAGAGAGGTCTGCTACACGTAATAACTCTGTTCCAGCCATTTGTTGTGTTCCTACTACTCGTTCTCCTAACTCAACAGCTAGAAGTGAAATAGTTCCTGTCATAGGAGCATAAATACTAGTACGACCTAGATTATCAGACGCCTCATTAACTGTTGCACTTGCGCTTTGTACTGTAAAATAAGCTGACCTTTCTGCTGCCTTAGCGCGATCATAAGCAGCGATAGCTGCATCAAAATCAGAACGAGAAATTACTCCTTTTTCAAAAAGCGTGGCACTACGACCATAATTAGCTTTAGCTTCTACAAGAGAAGCTTTTGCTTGTTCAAAACCTGCTTTAGCATTTGCCAGTCCTGCTCGAGAACGGCTCACACTAGATTGCAATAAGTCTGGATTAATGCGTGCTAGTAGATCACCTTTTTTTACCGGCTGTCCTTCTCTTATGGGTAATTCAATGATCTCACCTGGAACTTCTGGAGAAATACTCACTTCAAGTTCTGGTTTAATTTTACCAGTGGCGCTTACGGTTTCTGTGACATCTATTTTTTGAACAGTCATCACTTCTACTCGTTTCCCTTTATCCTTACCGCCTATAAAACCAGTAGCTTTAAGTCCTACGTATCCTATAACGGCTACGACTAGTAGAATTAATATGATGAGTAGTGCTTTTTTCATGGTAGGTTGATTTATGACTTTATAGTTTTAATTCACTTACTGGAACACCAAAGTAGAGTTCCAATACTTTTAAATTAAAAATATATTGATATTTAGCTTGTATAACTTGATTTTCTGCGTTTACTAATAATTGTCTTGTTTGCTCAAAATCAAATGCATTTAGCAAACCTACATTATATCTTTCTTGAGAATACTCAAAGGCTGTTTTTCTAGCTTCTAGTGTTTTTAACGCACTGTTATAGGCAATTCTTGAACCTTCAGCATCTGTGTATGATCTGTAGACTAGTGCCTCAAGATCTAATTTTGCTTGCTCCTCAGCTACTTTAGATCGTTCTAAATTAATTTTAGCACGTTGCACTTGGTTACGTGTACTGAAACCATTGAACACCGGGATATTTAAAGAAACACCATAAGATATTCCATCGAGTAAGTATAACTGGTCTGTGATATCTAGTGGCGTGTCTTCTTGAGCTGCTGTATTATAGTTAAAAAAACCTGTAACAGTAGGTGAGTATCCTGAACGAGCTATTAATACATCTTGTTGAGATATTTTTTTATTTTGTTCTGCAATTTTTATCTCACTTCTATTTTTAAATGCATTATCAACTATGTGAGTCACTGTGTTATCTAAAATACTCGCTGTCGGAATTAAATAATCCATATCTGCCACATCAAAATTTTCATAATCTTGAACCATTAATAATTGAGCGAGGTTCAGTTTTGCAATAGCTAGACTATTCTCTGCAGCTACTATTTGCTGGTTTTCAGTCTCATAAGTTGCCTGTATCTCTAGTAAATCACCGCGTGGTAAAGAACCTGCATCTACTAAATCCTGAGTTTGTTTAATTTGAGCGTTTGTAAGGTCATGCTGTTTTAATAAAACCTCTAAGTTTTCTCTATTAAATAATACGTTCAAATATGTGTTTGCAACGTTTAGTGCGACATTATCTTTTAAATTTTGAAGTCTATAATTTGCAGCTTCTGCTGAGAGTTCTGCTCTTTTATACTGTCTAAAACTGCGCAACCCATCAAAAATGGTAAGCCCCATATTTGCTCCACCTGAGAGGTTAGTCGTTTTATTATTTTCAAAACCAGATACTGGGTTAAACTGGAACCCTTGAGAAACTGTTCTTCTAGCAGATAGATTCAATGAAGGTAAAAAATTCCCTAAAGCGTCTCTCTTTTCTACTTGAGTTACCTCAGTATCTAGTTCTCCATTCTTAATAGAAATATTATTGTCTAGCGCATGCTGCACGCACTCTTGAAGTGACCATGCTTTTGACTGTTGCGCTTTCGCGAAAGCGAAACTCAAAACAACAATACTACAAATGATTATTTTTTTCATTCTCATAACTTACTATATGATATGTGTCTTTATTCTATGAATTGTTACAAAAAAGTTTAACCGCCGTATCCACCGCGACCTGTAGGCGCTTTTAATGCGTTCCAAACCTTAATTTCTTCACCTTCTTTTACTCCAGAAATGACTTCTACATCGATTCCATTACTTAAACCAAGCTCAACCTCACGGCGTTCAAATTGCTGGTCTCCAGTTGCGATTTCTATGAATGGTTTTTGTGTTTTAGGGTCGTACTGGACCAGCGCTTCTTTAATACTCAATACCTGATCTCTTCTATCTAGAATAATACTAGCATTTGCACTTAATCCTGCTCTAATAAATGTGGAGTCTTGTGAGACTTTAAGGGTTCCTTTAATAGCAAATTGAATAGCTCCATTCTCTGCAACACCTTTAGGTGCTACGTAATCTAATACTGCATCAAATTTCTTATTATCAAAAGCTCCTACGGTAATTTCTAGCGGTAAGCCTTCTTTTATTTTACCTACTTCGCTCTCGTCTACTTTACCTTCAAAGATCATCTTCTTAATATCAGCGATCACAGCGATTGAGGTTCCCTCGTTAAAATTATTTGCTTCTATTACTTGGTTACCTTCTTTTACAGGAACATCTAGCACCATTCCTGATACGGTAGATCTAATGGCTGTTTGCGCATATTTACCTAATGATCCAGAAGTCGTACCGGTGCGCAGGATATCATAATTTTGCTGTGCTCCACGCAGGTTTACTTGTTCTTGCTTATAGCGTTGTAACGCATTATTATAAGCGTTTTGAGCAAGGTCAAATTCATTTGCGGCAATCACTCCTTTATCAAATAATGTTTTTTGTCTATCATAAATAGCTTTTTGATTATCCAGTGCCAGTTTTGCCGTTTCTACAGAGTTTCTGGATTGGTCTATACTGTTTTTTGCATTGGTTAACGAGCTTACATTAGGCACTACTTTTATCTCTGCAATTAAATCTCCTGCTTTTACAAAGTCTCCTGCTTCTACATGAACCTTATCGATAACACCTGAGATATTAGGTTTAATATTTACCTCTTCTTTAGGAACGATACTTCCTGTGGCTACGGTTTCTTTAATGATCGTTTCCTTAGTAGGTTGCTCTGTGGTATAAGTGATAGGATCTTCTTGATCTTTTTGCCATATATAATAAATCCCTGCTGCTGCAAGTAGCAAAATGACTAATAATGTGATTACTGTTCCGGTACGTTTCATTATGGTTACTTAGTTATTATTCTGTTCTTAATGCGTCTACTGGTTTCATGGTTGTAGCTCGAGATGCTGGAATAAACCCAGCTAGTAGTCCTGAAATGGTTAATATGATTAAAGCAATGATAACCACTGTAATATTTACAGATGGGTTTGCAAAATTCTCCACGGGACCTACTTGATCGAGTGCGTAGTTCATGAGCCATATTAATCCTGATGCAAAAGCAATTCCAGCAAGTCCAGAGATTAATGTTAATACGATCGATTCTTGTAAAATTTGAGATTTAATATTCCACGGTGTGGCACCTAGTGCACGGCGCACTCCTATCTCATTAGTACGTTCTTTTACTACAATCAACATAATGTTGCTGATGCCTATCCCACCAGAAAGGAGTACAAGAGCTCCTACAAAGTATCCCACAAACGAAAGGATATCAAACAAGCCTGTGAACTTTGCAAACTCTTCAGCCAGATCCCAGTTTCCTATGGCGCGCATATCATTAGGATGCACGTTGCGCTGTTCTCTCATTATGGATAGTACTTGTGGTTTTAACTGGGTCATACTTACACCATCAGTTGCAGTAATCGCCATCCAGCCTACATTATCTCCAGAGTTAAAGGCTTTACCAAAAGTCGTAAAAGGTATGAAAATGGTATTTGCTTCTTCTTCACTATCGCCTTGAGTACTTGGGTTTTTAAAAACGCCTACTACTTTAAAATTAACACCTTGTAATTTAATGTAAGTCCCTATAGGTTCTTCTCCTATATCATAAAGAGATTTAACAACGTCTGTGCCTATGACGGCACTCTTCATTTCCTTTTGAATGTCTGAATAGTTCAACCAGCGACCTTTTACAATATCCATATACTGCTGGTTGATAAACTCTGGAAAATCGCCATTTACTTGAAACGCACCTGTTTTTTCATTACGCGTTACATTATTTGCTCCACGATAACCACCTAGTTGTAATCGAGGTGACACGTATTTTAAACCTGGCATTTTTTCTTTGAGAACGGCCACATCTGCCAGTTTGAACTGGACACGACGATTTTTATTCATTCCTTTGTATGCCATAGAGGTGCTCTGTCCCCACATGAACATGGTATTAGTAGCACGGTTTCCAAAGTTTGCTGTAGCACCGTTTTTTAACCCATTAGTGAGCGCTAGTAAAGCAACTAAAATAAATATTCCCCAAAACACCCCAAAAGCGGTAAGTAAGGTTCTTAATTTATTTGCGTTAAGCGCTTCTAATATTTCATTCCATCGATCTCTACTAAACATATCACTCGTCTCTTAAGGCATCTATAGGTTTAATATTTGCGGCGCGACGTGCTGGAATAAAACCAGCCAGTGCTCCAGACACTACTAGAATAATAACTGTTGTGATAGACGTGGTAAAATCTACAGTAGGGTTATTAATAAAATCTGTTTGTGCATAAGGAGCTATCAACTGTAATAACCCTACTCCTAAAAACAATCCTACTAATCCAGCAATCGCAGTGATAAAAATTGATTCATGTAATACCATCCATATAATTTCACTAGGAAGTGCACCTAGAGCCTTACGGATTCCTATTTCTTTTGTGCGCTCTTTTACTACGATCAACATAATGTTTCCTACACCTACGACTCCTGCGATGATAGTTCCTATACCTATGAACCAAAACACCCATCTTATGGTATCTATAAGATTATAGATTTGTTGTGCTTCTTCAAGTGTATCATTTACCCTTATGGCGATGCGATCATCTGGTGCGACGCTAAATCTAGTTCTTAAATCCTGATCTATAGCCTGTCGCATAGCCGCGCTCAGTGCTACGGCCTCATCAAAGTTATCACTCATTTTAACCGTATATGCAATACGGTCTATATTCTCTCCAGCATTAAAAACCTTTTGTGCCGTAGTCATGGGAATAAACAAGCGAGATTCTTCACGAGAGCCTCCTGGATCTGTATAGACTCCTACTACTATAAAATTAATATTACTATTAAGAAGAATCGTTTCCCCTATAGGATCTGTATCAGGAAAAAGGTCCTGTTTCATTTGATACCCTAAAACGGCTACTTTACGTGATTCCTCTATATCATCCAGGCTTATAAAACGTCCTTGTGATAAACTAGCATTTTCAATAAACTGCTGGTCTGGAAAAGCTCCTTCTATACGATAGTTTCCTTGCTTTTCTTTATAATTAATCTGTCCGCCCCATGATCTATAAATACTCGTTTTGTATTCTATATGATCTTCATATTTATCACTTAGATTTTGATAATCTTTATTAGTCATTTGAAGACGTCTTCCAGGATTGAGACCTTTATAACCTTTTGTGGTCATGCGCGTGTTTACTGATATGCGATTAGTCGCATCTCCTTCAAATTGCGTGCGCACACCATTTTCAATTCCAGAAGAAAACCCTAATAGGATTACTAAAATAAAAATACCAGACGCTACAGATAAACTGGTTAAAAAAGTACGTAGTTTATTCTTACTTATAGTATCAAATATTTCTTGCCAGCGCTCTATATTAAACATGAGAGGCAGCTTTTACTTGATTTACTAAAGTATCATCTATAATACGGCCATCTTTAAGATTTACGATACGCTTAGTCATTTCAGCAATATCAGGCTCGTGAGTTACTATGAGGATGGTTCTCCCTTCTTCATTAATGCCCTGGATCAGTTCCATGACTTCATAAGAGGTCTTAGTATCAAGTGCTCCAGTAGGTTCATCAGCCAGTAAAACTTTAGGGTTACTAGCGAGTGCTCTAGCTATGGCTACTCGCTGTTTCTGACCACCAGAAAGTTGATTAGGTAAATGGTCTGCCCAGTCTGCAAGCCCTACTTTTTCAAGGTAGAACATCGCTTTTTCATCGCGTTCTTTGCGGCTTACTTTTTGATAATAGAGCGGTAGTGCCACATTATCTATCGCGTTTTTATAGTTGATTAAATTAAAAGACTGGAAAATAAAACCTAAGAATTTATTACGATACTGTGCAGCAATTTTTTCGTTTAGGTTTTTAATAGGAACTCCATCCAGTGTGTAACTTCCAGAATCTGCCTCATCCAGCATTCCTAAAATATTAAGCAAGGTAGATTTTCCTGATCCTGAAGAACCCATTATAGAAACGAGTTCACCTTCTTTTACAGTAAAGTCTATTCCTTTCAGAACGTGTAAAGAGTTACTTCCTGTGCTATAGGATTTATGCAGGTCCTTTATCTCAATCATGATTAGTGTTTCAACACGCAGTTGTACTTAACGCTTAATTATTAAGACCCTAAAATTGAGAAGATGTTACAGTAATAGGTAATAATTATATGTTAATTGAGCTTTTTTTTAGAAGTAGCCCGGTAAATCATATAGATAATACCACCTACAAGTAGGTAAGGAAATATCATTAGATAAACGATTCCGTCATTAAGACCTTGGGCAGCTTTAGTATCTCCACCGCTTTCTATAACGGCACGACACATAGCACATTGCGCTTTCGCGAAAGCGGAGTAAAAAAAGATCACTAGAACTATTAATAACTTTTTCATCTCTTAATAATATGGGAACATGAATAGATATACCAGTACTCCAGTAATGGCTACATACATCCAGATAGGGAAAGTCCAACGAGCCAACTTTTTGTGCTTTTCAAATTTTTGAGTCCATGCAAAGTACATGGTGTATAAAACAAGCGGTAAAATAATTCCAGATAAAATAATATGGGTTATTAGAATAAACAGGTATAGCAACTTTAACGGTGCTTCATCTGGATAGGGAACTGGCTCATTACTTATTTTAGAAACGACATAACTCACTAAAAATAAAGCAGATAAAGCAAAGGCTGTAGTCATCACTTTTCTGTGTGCCTGTTTATTACCTTTTTTAATTAAAGTAAATCCTGTGAGCAGTAATAGAGCTGTCATTCCATTAATTACTGCATGAAATAATGGAAACAATCCAGACTCAACGCCCAAAAAGTTGTAACGTTCTGGCATGAACATTAATAAAACTACTACGAGTGGTACCGCTATAGAGATAGCGATAATAATTCCAGGTCCTTTTTTCTCTAATGTGTTCATATTACTTGTTTAAAAGCGTTTCTGCGTCTTCTATGATTTCCTGTAATTGTGGTGGTATGCCATTTTCTTCTACTCCACTGTAAACCATCATCCAGTTACCATAAGCATCTTTGCGTGATCTTATGTTTCCTTCTCGATCTACAAGTGCAAAGTTACCACTATGCTCAAACTTAATAATACTATCTGCGCTCTCTCCTACATAAGAACTGAACCCTTCTAGAGAAAGCTTATAAGTTGCCTCCTTGTCTCCTCTTACAAAGTGCCAGGTATTATCTATAGCATCATGCCTGTCTGCATATTTTTTGAGCACCTCTTGAGTATCGTACTCTGGATCTATACTTATGGAAAGAATCTTAAAGTCTTGATGATCTTTTAACTTTTCTTGTACTGTTTTGAGATTATGGCTCATAGGTCCACAGATAGTAGGACATGATGTAAAAAAGAAATCTACGATGTAAACGTGACCTTTCATGGTCTCGTTAGAAATAGTGTCTCCGTTCTGATCTACAAATTCAAAGGCTGGCACGGTATTAAATTTTTTCAAAAACTTATCTGCAACAGGTGCACGATCCTCGGAACGGTTACTGTCTACTACTTTATCTTTATTAATGTAGTGTACAATATTTGTTACCGCAAAATATCCAAATATGATCACGATAATACCTAGTCCTATATAGTATGGAGTATCTTTAGATTTACTCATCTTCTTGAATTTTTTGATCTCTGTTCTTTTTAAAGGCAAAACGATATTCTGCAAGCAATACTCTCATATCGTCAATCATTCTCTTATTGAGCTGGGCAGCTGTTTTAGTATTATACCCATAGACTAATCCGTCATCTTCAACCTCATCATCATCACGACCTCTTAAATTTCCGTTCACATCTATAATAAAAGCAAAGTCTGACGAGAGATCATCATTAAGCGGTAAGTCTGTTTTAAAACTAGCATAAAATGATTGCACCGCTCCTGCATCTCCTTCCAGAAAATGCCAGTCAGTAAGGTTTGTGGTTTCTCCCATTTGTTCCACAATTTGAGCAATATCTTCAGATCCAGCTACTGGCAGTATGCTGATCATTTGAAAAGTATTGAACTCGTGGAATTTCTTATATACTTTTTCATTAATATTAGAGACATACCCTAAGCGATCATAAGGATTGTTTCCTAGAAAAGTAACTATAGTAACACTGTCTTTTAATTGAGTAGCTGTTCCTTTTACAGGTTTAAAATCGCTAAGTTCTTGAACCTTTTCTGTAACCACGGGTAAGGTATCAAAATGATTCTCACCGTTAAGAAAAAATAGATAGGCTACCAGTGGTAGCGCAAATAAAACAACAATCACGAATTTTTTTGAAAACTCGCTGGTTTGTTTAATTCCTTCGGCTTGTGGGAAATCTGACATATTAAGGTATAAAAAAGGACGGAAGAACCGTCCTTATTATGTTATCGTTTAGTATGCACTAGAAGTCAAAACTTACAGCGGCATTCTTATAAACTTGATAAATATATTCTCCTTCAAATAAAAGAATCGCTATAAGATAAACAATCAAGAAAACACCTGTCCAGACTACTGCACGACGTAAACCGCTTACCTCATCTCTCATGTGCATGAAATCCCAAGTAATATAATATGCCTTAACGATAGTAAGTATAATAAATATCCAGTTTAATAATTTCAAACCTAGGAAATGTGCGTTTAAAGAGTCTGGTTTAATATATCCCAGAGCAACCTCAACTATGGTAACCAGTGAAAGAAATATAAGTACACCCCATATTTTTTGAGTGTTTGATTTGAACTTTACAAGACCTCTAAAGATCTCTAATTTGTGTTCTGCATGTCCGTCTGTATGTGCTGCGTGATCTGCCATTTTAATATCTTAAAAAATTATACGAGGTAGAAGAATGTAAATACAAATACCCAAACTAAATCTACAAAGTGCCAGTAGAGACCTACTTTCTCCACCATTTCATAACTACCTCTTCTCTCGTAAGTACCTAGAAGCACGTTAAAGAAAATAATTAAGTTAAAAACAACTCCAGAGAATACGTGGAAACCATGGAATCCAGTAATGAAGAAAAAGAAGTCTGCAAATAATGGTGCTCCGTACTCATTTTCGCTAAGGTTTGCTCCTTCTACTACACCTATAGCCTGATTATTTAATTTAAATAACGACTCTTCTCTTGAAAGTACTAACTTTTCAGAAGCTCCTGTTTCTTGGTTAACAACTAACTGCTGGGTTCTTATTCTTAAGTCAGGATTTGCTGCAAATGATTTTCTAACCTCATCAATAGTGTAAGTTGCACCTATAGGGTCATCTGACTGATACCAGATTCCTTCACTATTATTTAATGCTTGTACAGGTCGTTCTCCTACGGTTACAAATGAGTTTAGTGCTACGCGCTCACCTTCAGCATCTGTAAATTGAAGAATTCTTCCTCCTTTAGTCTTTACAGCACCATATTCACCATTAATAAAGTTTTTCCATTCCCAAGCTTGTGAACCTACAAATATCAAACCACCGATGACAGTCAGTAATAAGTAGAAAGAAACTTTCTTTTTATTCATGTGATGTCCAGCATCTACAGCAAGAACCATAGTTACCGATGAACCGATCAGAATAAATGTCATTAATGCTACATAAAACATGGGAGCATCAGTCCCGTGCATAAACGGGAAGTGATTAAAAACCTCATCTGCGATAGGCCATTCTTCTATATACTTAAATCTTGAGAAACCGTAAGCGGCAAGGAATCCAGAAAAGGTTAATGCATCTGAAAGGATGAAAAACCACATCATCATTTTACCATAACTAGCCTTAAGCGGATTTGATCCTCCACCCCAAGTTTGCCCTTCGGTACCAGTAGGAGCTACTGTTGTATCCATAATCTTTAATTAAAAATAACGTGTTGCAAAAGTACTCTAAAAAATGTCTTTAGCAAACACTAAAAATAATAGTAGGTATATCCATAGCACATCTACAAAATGCCAGAATATAGCTCCTAATTCAAAACCTAAAATATTTGTTGCGGTATACTTTCCTTGTAGCGCACGTATCGTCATGACTAACAGCGCAATAAGACCAGCTGCAATATGTGCAAGATGCGCTACAACAATTACATAAATAAAAGAAGCGTTCACACTACTTCCTGAACCTGTTAAAAATATTTTCTCATTTACTAAGCTTTCAAAACCTGCAAATTGCATAAAAACAAAAGTACTACCCAGTAAAAAGGTGACTACTGTTAAAATAGTACCACCACTTTTATTACCATTACGTATGGCTTTTTTGGCAAGAAATAAAGTAAAACTACTTAATAAAATCACTCCAGTACTCCAAAAAAATTCCGATGGCAACTCAATCTCTACCCAATCTTTACGTCCGCGACTTACTACATAAGCACTGGTTAAACCGGCAAACATCATGATTAAGCTCACTATGGCAAACCACATCATCTGTTTTTTAGAACGACCTACTTTTTCCTCGTGAGTTAACTCTATCTCTTCCATGTTTTATCTTAAAAATTTATCTATTACATAAATGATTTGGATCAATGTAATGTAACTCACACTAACCAGCATAAGTTTCCTAGCCACTTGATTAGTGCGTTCTTTAAATAGTTTAATAGCATAATACAAAAACCAAATACCTAATGCGCCCACCACAACAGCACTTATCCATGTCATGTATAAACTACCTGTCACCCCAAAAGCAGGGATCAAGGATATCGCAATAGTCCATACGGTATACCATATAATTTGAATAGCTGTACCACGATCTGCAGCTCCCGTAGGCATCATTTTAAATCCACCAGCTTTATAGTCGTCTTCAAGCATCCATCCTATCGCCCAGAAGTGAGGAAATTGCCAGAAAAATTGCAACATAAATAAAGTCCCTGGTTCTATACCAAAATCACCACTGGCAGCAACCCATCCTAACATATAAGGAATCGCTCCTGGAAATGCTCCTACAAAAACACAAAGCGGAGACCGTGTTTTTAACGGTGTATAAACAGCCGCATATAAGATAATACTCAAAGCACCGAAGAAAGCTGTAGCAAAGTTAATGAGGTATAAAATATAAATACCACTTAACGCCATAACCAGACCATAAATCCACGCTGTAGGAACACTAATTCTACCGGTAGGTAACGGTCTATTGCGCGTCCTCTTCATGAGCGCATCTAGGCCCTTTTCTATAATTTGATTAAAAACATTTGAGGAGCCTACTAGAAAATAACCACCTATAACAAGCATAACGACTACTTCCCACTCATAAGCATCTGCTCCGAGAAAATAGCCTGCAATAGAGGAGAACACCACCACCACAGATAATCGTGGCTTAGTGATTTCTATAAAATTTCTCACCATACTCGGTGATTTTTCTATGGTATTAACTTCTGTCAAGCAATTTTATTAAAGAGTTGATTTTAAGGGATTGCAAAGATACCCTAGAACTCCTTTGTGGCAAAAGAATTTAATTGCTTTCAGACAGTTTTATGATTTATGAAGATTACGTGATTATCAACTTTATAATGTTGCTAGACATGATTGAATCACAATTTCTAATGGTGATTACATCAAGAGAATGCAGTTTTTCAGCACTATTTTTTTCACCTACTTAAATCTTTAAGTGAAGTGGCATAGACTCACGACCCTATAATAGAACGTAAATATTAGAAATTTCGCTTTCGCGAAAGCGTATTATTTTAATTAGAATACTCAGACTGTTCAATTTAAAATTGAATTCTACAGAAGCCCTTTCCAAATACAAAAAGCAATCTACGACTAAGTAATGCTCTATTTAAATTAAAGACTTCTCCTATTTGTTACGCTTTAATTTTACAACACCTATACCTACGGCAGCAGCTATAGCCAGTGCAATTCCAGGGATAGGAGCTTGATTTGCGTCATTTACATTGTCTCCATCAGGACCAAAATCAGGTTGTGCAAAAGCGGTAATAGATAGAGTTAAAAAAGCTACTAGTGTGATTAATTTTAAGTTTTTCATAAATAAGGGGATTATCTAAATAAAAAAAATAGTCTTTTCTTGTACCCAAAGATAAATTAATAAATAAATGAAACAAGAAAACTTGTGTTTTTTTAAGTTAACCTAATACACAAAAGCTTTAAAGCTGTCCATAAGAACTCCCTTAAGAACTGTAAACTCCATAAGATTACCCCACCACAAAATTCACAATCTTACCCGGAACGATAATCGTTTTCCTTATTTGTTTGCCTTCTAACTGCTGCTGTACTTTTTCATTATTCAGTACCATTTTCTCTAGTTCATCTTTTGAAACATCTACTGGTAAATCAAGTGTGAATTTCATTTTACCATTGAATGAAATCGGATAGGTTTTACTGCTTTCTACCAGATGTTTTTCATCAAAAACTGGGAACGACGCTTCACTTATAGATTCTTCATGACCTAAGAGCGACCATAATTCCTCTGCAATGTGCGGTGCATAAGGTGACACTAAAACTGCAAGTGGTTCCAGCACCTCACGACTATTACATTTTTGAGCAGTCAACTCATTAACGGCAATCATAAAACTACTCACACTGGTATTGAAGGAGAAATTCTCTATATCATCTTGCACTTTTTTAATGGTTTTGTGCAAGGTTTTCATACTGTCTGGTGACGCCTTCTCGTCGCTTACATTAAAACCATTATCGTTGTGATACAGTTTCCATAGCTTTTTCATAAAACCATACACTCCTGTGATTCCTGCGGTGTTCCATGGCTTTGCCTGCTCTAGTGGTCCTAAAAACATCTCGTACAGTCGCAAGGTATCTGCTCCATACTGCTCACAGATATCATCTGGATTAACGACGTTATATTTAGACTTAGACATTTTTTCCACTTCTCTGGAGACTTTGAAAACGCCATCAGAACTAATAAAATAAGCGTTTTTATAGTCAATATTTAACGGGTGATTCTTGAACTCTTCAATATCTAAATCATTATTTATGTCGT
>NZ_CBFIBE010000014.1:0-53442 GCF_965660805.1 Nonlabens sp.
AAATACTTCCAAATCTTTGGAATGAAAGACTTAAAAAAGTTAGTGAATTACCTGAACGAATTGAATTTGAGGTTACTGAACAAACTCAAATTGATGGACCAAGGATTTATATAAAGTCTAATGATAAAGCGTATAAATTAATACGAGAACTTTCTCTACCAAATATCACTTACATTTCAGCTGTTAAATTACTAGATAACAATGGTAAAGTATTTTATTATTTCCGACTATTTGCGGACTATTTTGGAGACGTTCAGCATCCTTACACAATTGAAAAAGAGCAACAAGAAATCGATGAACTCGAAAATACAGAAGAAAAGAAAGTATTATCAAGAGCTCGAATTGGTCAAGGAAAATATCGAGAGGAACTTTTAAAATTATGTCCTTTCTGCCCAATAACTTTAGTGTCTGATGATAGAATGCTAATAGCAAGTCATATCAAACCTTGGGCGAAATCAAACGATTTTGAGAAAACCGACCCATTAAATGGATTTATGTTATCGCCAACCTTCGACTTTATGTTTGACAGAGGTTTCCTTTCTTTTACTGACGACAAGAAAAGTATTTTATCACCTTTCTTATCGAAAATGACATATTCAAAATTGGGAATAAGTGATGGAAAAACATTTAGCCATTTGCCAGTTGATGGTCGAAAAGAATATTTAGAATATCATAGAACCGAATTACTGAAAAGATAAAAAACGTTGCCTAACAATGTATAAAAATAATAGCGGTTTAATCGCTAAAACGAAAGTAAGTAAATATAAAAAAGGTCTGTGTTTAACCGAAAAGTTAGTGTGTATAAATCCGCTACTATTCTTATACTAGACCGTTCTGGCCAATTGTCTACTTGGTTCATTTTGCGCCTACGCAGGACAACTGGCAAGAACATCATATAAAGCGAATAAGACGTTTTAAAAGCTTATTGTGAGGCTGTGATGTAAGAAAATTTCTGTATTTTTACTCAGACAATTTAATAACCAAAGAATAAGCGAGTACCAGCTAAAACGCCTTGTAGGCTTCCCTTTTTTTGAGATCATTAAAAAAAGCCTACCCGTTTAATAGGATAGGCTTTTAGGGCTCATTATTACCATTTTGTGTTTATAATGTCATTAATATAAATTGAATTATTTTTTGCTTAATTGAGGCTGAAAATTCTTTGCATAGCCTTATGCTACGGAAATAATTTTAAGTGAAAAAGAAAACTATGAAAACTTTATAAATTCAATTTGGTATAACATGTGTTTTACTGATAGGTAATTATGCCATCGCGATTATTAATATGAATGATAATTTCATCTATCCCATCAGAATTGCTTATTTTATAGTTCCGGCCATCCATTACAAAACCTATTTTAAATAACTGACCTAACGAATTGCGCTTTACCGTTTTAAACTCAAAATCTACACCTAGTTTTTTAATTCTATTCTCATAAGCATTTAATTGCGAGTCTGGTGTATCCACATTTATAAAAACACGATCATAGTATTCAAGTTTTAACGCTTTAGATTCTTGTCTAGGTAATGAATACATAATTTGAACAGCGTCTAGTGAATGATATTTTACTCTATTATTTACTTTATATGTTCCATTAAACTTTGGCTTAGTAGCAAATTCAAAATCCCTTTTTAACAAGAGCTCATTTTTTCTGTTCTTAAAACGTTCTTTACTCACATTTCTTAATGAATCGATTTGGACTTTTTTACCATAAATAAGGTTTGCCTTTTCTGCGTTTCTCAACTCATCTTGATACTTCTCGCCTTCAGCTTGATAAGCATTTATAACATCTCTTTCTTCTGGGCTTAATTGATATAATATTTCTTTATCCTTTTTCAAAATAAAGTCTGCATCACCCAGTGGTGATAATCGTAGAATGATCAAGTATTGACTTTCTTTTAAAGGATAAATATTTTTTAATAAACGTGCAGAAGAAGAAGGATCCATTTTTATAGTTTTATAAATAGCTCCTTTTTTAAATGAATTAAACTCTGCTCTACTAATAATTTTATCTTCATATAGATAAACCGCATTTGGGTCATCGTTTTCATTTACAGCATCATATTCACCTATAGTCCATCTTACAGCAGGCCTAGCACTTTTAAAATGTGGAGTACCTGATATTATGTTTTTACTTTTAGGAGTTTGAATGTAAAAAGACTGAGTCTCGTTAAATTCTTCTTTTTCTTCAGGGAATAAGTAGCTTTTTTGATCACCATTTATAGCTGCCGGATCTATACCTTTATATTGTTTTGATGCTTCACCTTCTACTTTAAAAAGATACCTACCATTTCCTCTATTGATATATAAAGTATCAATTTTTTGAATTGTAGATTTTTCAAAAATGTACTTCTTACCATTTGATATTACAAAGGCTTTGTTATTTTTAGTCGCATTATAGAAAGTGACATGACCTTTTTTAGTAACAATAACGACCACTCCATTTTTTCCTGCATCACCATATAGCGTGGTGGCGCTTTTATCTTTTAATACAGTTACAGATTCTATATCATGGTCATTAAT
Organism: Nonlabens sp.; assembly: GCF_965660805.1. Taxonomy (GTDB): domain Bacteria; phylum Bacteroidota; class Bacteroidia; order Flavobacteriales; family Flavobacteriaceae; genus Nonlabens. Next base: position 2,522 of record NZ_CBFIBE010000014.1, read on the forward strand.
TTTTTGTTCATAAAGAGGATCTTCATTAATAATTCCATCTATAATAACGAGTGGCTTTTTTACCTGTGAGATTCTTTCTGGTTTTTTGAATTCAGGTACAGCATAACTGTAGATCACATTTTGACTAGTAACAGTGGACTTTACAGGTGCAGTAATAAAAATTTTAACAGTGTCATTACCCATACGTTGAGCAATCTTACTTCTCACAGAGTTTGCTTGTGGTGAATTTACTTTTTCTTGTTTAATGGTGCGATCAAACTCTTCTTTAATTAAAGTCATGACATCTTCTTGGGGTAATTCTATAAACTCCATATCAGAAGAAGAAGAAGAAGAAGAAGAAGGAACCTTATAAAACGTATCATCTTTAGATAAGATAGCCTTAGAAATATCTTTACAATTAGTGAAATTCCATAATCTGTCATCACCTTCTACATCTCCTATCAAACATACATCATCGATACCTTTATTATTTTTTAATATATGTTCTGTTTTATGACCACGATTATCATTTAAACTCATTTTTATAGAAGTAAGCTTACCTTTTCTATACCTGAGCTTGCTAAATTTTAAATCTACATGATGATCTTCCTTTAAAGATTTTGTATATTTTTCTAATTCTTCTTTAGTAGTCGTTGATGTGATTTTAATGTAAACCAGTGCATCATCATAATTCACATTTTTTAAGTGAAAAGAGTTTTCATGTTGTTCATCTTCTTCATTTTGATCACTTTTCTCAATTTCAGACTTAGCGTTTGAGTTCTCCACATACTCCACCTCAGTAACGACATTAAAACTGTATAGAAATACCACAATGACTGGTAAAATGAGCGCATATTTATACATATTCCATCCAGCACTGGCTTCTTTTTGTAACATGATGATGCGTTTTTTAATGAATGGTGTGAAAAAATTATTTGCCAGCGCTGGTTGCAAGTGGAACGCGGCACTACTCAATAAAGCACGCTCATAACTCATTCCTGACTTGGTATGCGTTTTGGCCTCAGCATCGGCTATGAATTCTAGGTTCTCTCCTATTTGCTTTTTCAACCACCACGCCAGCGGATTCACCCAAAACACCGCTCGATATAAATGACTCAACAGCACGTCCATACTGTGCCACTGGCGTGCGTGTACTTTTTCGTGATCTAGAATAATATCCAGAGCAGCACTATGCTCCTCATCTTCACTATAGCATATGTAATTAAAAAAACTGAATGGAGTTAGCTTTCGCGAAAGCGTAACCATCACAAAGTTTCCCCTTTTCACTTTCTTTCCACTTGCGATCAGCCTGTATAACGAGCTGAGCTCTATACCCATTTTACCAAGAAAAAAGGTAACAACAGCTGCATATAAAAAGATCAATAGTTGCCCGTAATCCAATGGGGTTTCTACTGGTAAGGCTGGTTGCTCAAGAACCATAGCCATGGGCGTGGCAAATTGTTGCGGCGCATAATCATAAGTTACTGGCGGTTGCTCCACATAAACGACCTGAGTAATTTCTATGAGAGGAAACGTTATGGATGCTATGATACCTAACCACAAAAACCACCTGTTTGCTTGAAAAAAAGTGAGCCTGCGCAATAAAAAATGATATACTAACACAAAGATGCTCAGCACGCCGGCACTCTTAAAAACATATTCTAGTACAATTTCCATATTACTTTTCTTTAGATTCAATCATTTCTAAAATCTCCCGTAAGTCTGAGGCAGAGATTTTTTCTTCACTGGCAAAAAACGAGACCATATTTTTATAACTGTTATTAAAATATCGCGTCATAGCACTATTTACAAAGGTGTTGCGATAGACTTCTTTATCTACCAGTGGATGATAACGATGTGTTTTACCAAAAGCTTCATAACCCACATAACCCTTTTCCTCAAGCTTGCGTACTATGGTAGAAACGGTATTATAATGATTAGTACCAGATAGTTCTGGCACGATCTCTTTTACAAATGCTTTTTCTAATCGCCATAGCACTTGCATGATTTCTTCTTCTTTTTGGGTTAATTTTTCCATAATCATTTATTTTTTTTTCGGGCGATCCCTAGCCTTTCTGGCTAGGTCAGGCTATCGGCGATACACGGTATCTTGCCTCTATCCTTATCGCGTTTCAAATCTATAACTATTTTTTTAGTTATGAAACTATTATCGTAGTTATGAAACTAAATAAATAGTTTAAGAATACTTTACATTACTTTAAGTAAAGTTTATTTTACTTTTCTTCAAACAAAGCATACATTTGTAAAATGATATAAAACCTACTCTTATGAAAAATTATTTATTCCTGCATCGTTATAAGATGTTTGCAACCCTTATATTTTGGTTCAGTTTTATTACCTTAATCATTACTGAATTAAACGAATGGAGATTTGAATTTCTAGAAATCATTGTATTTTCTCCAGCTAATTCTTCTGGTTTTTTGTCAGATATTGTACCAGGTCCATGGGAATACAACAATATTCAAGATGAAATTTTAATAATAATTGCCGTGATGTCAGGGATTGTAATGTGCTTTTCTAAAGAAAAAATAGAAGATGAACTAATTAAAGAAATCAGGAAAAGTTCTTTAATATGGGCATTGTATGTTAATTATACGTTGTTTATAATCGTTTCAGTTCTTATTTATGGCATGCCCTACATTAAGGTACTAGTATTAAACATTTTCACACCTCTCATCGTATTCTACATTAGATTCCAATGGATGAAATATCGATTAAAAACTGCTAGCGATGAAGAATAAACTAAAAGTATATCGTGCCATACATGATTATACACAACAAGACCTAGCCGATAAAATACAGGTAAGCCGTCAGACTATTAATACCATTGAAAAAGGAAAGTATGTTCCCTCTACACTACTAGCACTTAAAATGGCGCAAGTGTTTCAAGTTCCTGTTCAAGATATTTTTCAAATAGAATACACGGACTGGAATCCTTCAAAATAACATCCATGAAATCTTTTTAAATTTCTTTCATTTTAAGAAGTTGCTTAAACCATTAAAGCGTGTAACTTTGTCGATTCATATTTTGTAGTTATGATTAAAATAACATTGCCAGACGGCAGTATTAAAGAAATGGAAAAAGGCACCACTCCTATGGATGTGGCCATGAGCATATCACACGGACTTGCTCGTAATGTCATAAGCGCTAGCTTTAACGATACTAAGGTAGAAACAAAAACCCCACTAGAAACAGATGGTAGTCTAGTCCTTTATACTTTTAAAGATGCCGCTGGTAAAGAAGCGTTCTGGCACTCTACATCACACGTAATGGCACAAGCTATAGAAGAGCTTTTCCCTGGTGTAAGTCTTACTATAGGACCTGCTATCGAAAATGGTTTTTATTATGATATCGATTTTAAAGAACATGCGATCTCTGAAAACGATATCCCTAAAATAGAAGCACGCATGCTAGAAATAGCGCGTGGTAAGCATGAATTTAACATGCGTAGCGTTTCTAAAGCCGACGCCCTAAAATTCTATAAAGACCAAAACAATCCTTTTAAAGTAGAGCTTATAGAAAACCTTACTGATGGTGAGATCACCTTTTGTGATCACGACACATTTACAGATTTATGTCGTGGTGGTCATATTCCGAACACTGGAATTATAAAAGCTGTTAAGATCATGAGTATCGCCGGTGCATACTGGCGTGGAGATGAGAACAATCCTCAACTTACTCGTATGTATGGGACTTCTTTCCCTAAACAAAAGGACTTAAAAGAATACCTAGAACTACTTGAAGAAGCTAAAAAACGCGATCATAGAAAATTAGGTAAAGAGCTACAGTTATTCACTTTCTCTCAACGTGTAGGTCAAGGATTGCCATTGTGGCTACCTAAAGGAGCTGCTTTACGTGAGCGATTAGAAAATTTCTTAAAAGCAGCACAGAAAAAAGCTGGTTATGAAATGGTGGTAAGTCCACATATAGGTTCTAAGGAACTGTATGAAACCTCAGGCCACTATGAAAAATACGGAGCAGATTCTTTCCAACCTATAAAAACTCCTAATGATGATGAAGAGTTTTTATTAAAACCTATGAACTGTCCACACCACTGTGAAATATATAAAAGTGCACAATGGTCCTATAGAGATTTACCGAAACGCTTTGCAGAGTTTGGTACCGTGTACCGTTATGAACAAAGTGGAGAACTACACGGTTTAACACGTGTAAGAGGTTTTACTCAAGATGATGCACACATATTCTGTATGCCAGAACAACTGGATAAAGAATTTAAAGCCGTTATTGATTTAGTACTTTATGTTTTCGGTTCATTAGGTTTTGAGAATTTTACAGCTCAAGTAAGTATACGCGATCCTAAAAAACCAGAAAAATATATAGGCGACACTAAAAACTGGGAAATTGCTGAAAATGCAATTATTAGTGCCGCAAAAGATAAAGGACTGGATTATATCATAGAAGAAGGCGAAGCTGCTTTTTATGGTCCGAAACTGGACTTTATGGTGAAAGATGCACTAGGTCGCAGCTGGCAACTAGGAACTATTCAAGTAGACTACAATTTACCAGAACGCTTTGACCTATGGTACAAAGGAACTGATAATGAGTCACATAGACCCGTAATGATTCATAGAGCACCCTTTGGTAGTATGGAGCGATTTATTGCTATTTTATTAGAGCACACAGGCGGTAATTTCCCGCTGTGGTTGATGCCAGAGCAGTGTACTATTCTCTCGCTCAGCGAGAAATATGAAAATTATGCTAAACAAGTGGCTAATTTGCTAGAAATTAACGAAATTCGCACTACGATCGATAATCGTGCCGAGACTATGGGTAAAAAAATACGTGAGGCAGAGATGAACAAATTACCTTACATGCTCATAGTAGGAGAACAAGAAGAAAAAGACGGCACAATTTCTGTACGTAAACATGGTGGAGATGATTTAGGAAGTATGAGTGTTGAAGCTTTTAGCCAACATATTAAAGACGAAGTTGCCTCTACCATAAAAACATTTGAAGTTTAACATACCCGAGTAGTCGGGTTAAAATTATATAGCCATAGCAATAAGAAGACGCAGAAGCCGCGGACCGGCTCGAATTATCAAGGAAGACAAGCACGCAATTAATGAAAAAATACGTGCCAGAAAAGTACGCCTAGTAGGTGAAGGAGTTGAACCACAAGTTATAGACACTCGCGATGCGCTTGCCAAAGCCCGTGAGATGGAATTAGACCTTGTAGAGATTTCACCTAAAGCAGATCCGCCGGTAGCAAAAATCATGGACTACAAAAAGTTTGTCTATGAACAGAAGAAACGTGAAAAGGTGATGAAGGCTAACGCCTCAAAAGTAGTCATCAAGGAAATTCGTTTCGGACCTAATACTGATGATCACGATTACGAGTTTAAAAGAAAGCACGCTGAAAAATTCCTTAAAGAAGGAGCAAAATTAAAAGCTTATGTTTTCTTTAAAGGACGTTCTATTATCTATAAAGATCAAGGTGAAATTCTATTATTAAGACTTGCTCAAGACCTAGAAGAACTAGGTAAAGTAGAGCAAATGCCTAAACTAGAAGGAAAACGCATGAATATGTTTCTTGCCCCTAAGAAAAAATAGGTAGATATCAATAAAAATAGTATTTTTGCAGTCCTCAAAATGAGGGCTGTTTTTACATATTACAGCCAGCAGGCTGAGAATGCGAGAATTAAAAAAGGAAATTATGCCTAAAATGAAAACTAAATCTAGTGCTAAGAAGCGTTTCAAGCTTACTGGTACTGGTAAGATTAAAAGAAAGCACGCTTTTAAGAGTCACATCCTTACTAAAAAAAGTAAGAAGCGTAAACTAGCTTTAACGCACTCAGGACTTGTGCACAAAGCAGATGAAGACAATATCAAGTTACAAATGCGTCTTAAATAAGACACTGCTGTAAACCTTGATGGTTTATTAATTAATAAATAACCCAGTAGAAAGGCTTATCAAGAATTCATTAAAGAATCGCCTCCTACTAAAAAATTAAAATTATGCCTAGAGCAAAAAACAGAGTAGCGAGCAGAGCTCGTAGAAAAAAAGTGCTTAAACAAGCAAAAGGTTACTTCGGACGTCGCAAAAACGTATGGACAGTAGCAAAAAACGCAGTAGAGAAAGCGATGTCTTACTCTTACCGCGATAGAAGAAATAAGAAAAGAACGTTCCGTGCCCTATGGATCACACGTATCAATGCTGGTGCGCGCATGCATGGAATGAGCTACTCACAGTTTATGGGAGCTGTTAAGAAGAATGACATCGAGTTAAATCGTAAAGTTCTTGCAGACTTAGCAATGAATCACCCAGAAGCTTTTGAAGCTGTAGTAAACAAAGTAAAATAATTAAGGTGTAACCACCTCTCGCAAATAGAAAATCCCATCAGCAATGATGGGATTTTTTTTATACACTCATATCAGACACTAAAACAGCGTCTCCTCCAGTATTTTAAGAGATTTAAAATAAGCTATAGCTATATTCATCACTATAAGTATAGTTAACACCATCACCGTCACAACAGTCCATAGCTCTTTACTAGCAGAATCAACAGCATAGAAAGGTGGTATAAAAAAGGAAACTATTACTCCTATTCCATAAACCCAGCAATGCTTTTTAAGCTGCTTTGCAAAAGTAATATTCCATAAACGATAAGCCTCATCTGACTGTCTTGCAGCCTTAGGCACATTATTCATATACATATAATGGCGCTTTTTAGGCATATACTTAACACTAAAATGAGCGATTACATAAACTACAATAGCACAAATCACACCACTAGAAAACAGCATTATATTAATATTCATACTTTATTTACATATTTCCATCTATCACATACCCAAATTTTACACCTAAGAAAGTTTTAATTCAATCTATAAACGCCTCCTATATTAAGGTTTATAAAATTACCAGCACTTAACTGTGTCGTTAAGTCCCAGTTAGTAAAATGATAAGTTGCACCTAGATCTACTTTATAACTTTCCTGCGTCTCACTGAGAATCTCAAGAACCTCGTTTAAGGTGCGCAAGAATATACCATCATCACCCATTAATTTGTAATCGATCCAGCTGCGGTTATAAGCGAGCGCCGTGTTAAAGGTCCATTTATCATAATTCTTACTCGCAATCACCTGAAATAAAACGGCATGAGCATCTACTAGAGAGCCATCAATTACAGCAAGAGGCTGCGCATTTTCATTAGATCGCAGCTCATAGGTGTCAAAGAATAGATTCAAATCAAATAAAGAGTAACTCGTTAAAAAAGCAATTTCCACTGGACGTTCTTCTTTAAAAAAGTACTGAGCAAGGTTATGCTTCACTCCTACTCCATAAATCGCATAATTAGACTTATCAATTTTTATGTTTGGTGAGTATCTTAAAACCAGCTCAGTTTCCTGCCACAACCCTACACCTACTTGCAAAAAGGGATATGCTAAAAAACCTGTATCCACACCTTCAAAAGCCTGAAATTCATAACTTTCACCATCTAGCGTGAAGTCAAAAAAAGTGCGCTGTTCACCACCTAGAGTTGTAGGGATAGAAGCAGCCTGTCCGTCTCTTATCCTTAAATTGAGTAGTTCTGAATTATCGATACTAAAGTTCTTTTTATTTTCTGGAAATACCAGAGCGTTTCCATGCAACCCTACAGTGACTTTAAATGTATCTAGTGATCGAGCACTAGTATACCATCCTGCGCTAGATTGCATTACAGACGCCTCTGCAGCAGGCTGTACGTATCGATCAGTAATAAGCAACATATCAGTAAGAACATTCCCTAGATCATTCTGGGATTTTGAGAATTCCGCTTTCGCGAAAGCGAGAAAACAACAAATTATAGTAACTTTAAATTTCATATGGTTGATTAAAGACCGTGAAAATAATTAAAAACGTATTATGATAGTTACAACAACAGATTTTATTCCAGGACAAGAAATAGGCGCTATTCTAGGTGTCGCTAGAGGTAGTACCGTAAGAGCACGTAATGTAGGTAGCGATATATTTGCTGGATTAAAGAATCTAGTAGGTGGAGAAATCGACGAATACACAAAACTACAAGCCCATTCCAGAGATCAAGCGATGCAACGCATGGTAGATGATGCCAGAAGATTAGGTGCAGATGCTGTAATTAATATACGACTTACCTCTTCAATGGTTATGCAAGGAGCGAGCGAAATACTTGCTTATGGTACTGCGGTCAAACTTAAGTGATATGATAGCCCTTTTTATCATGCTCTTATATGGCCTAGGAATAATGACCTGCGTGGGAATAACCATTTACCTCATTGTTAAACGATTAGAAAACAAAGGAAACGAAGGTTTTGAAGAACGCGACTGGTAAAATGAGTTGGCTCCATTATTGAACTAAGGAATAAGCTTATTTTTGCATTATAAAATTTAGACATTGTGCGCATAGATATCATCACTCTTTTACCAGAACTCATAAAAAGTCCCTTTGAAGCCTCCATATTAAAAAGAGCCATTGAAAAGAATCTGGTAGAAGTACACATGCACGATTTAAGAAGGTATGGTCTTAACAAGTACAATCAAGTAGATGATTATCAATATGGTGGTGGCGCAGGAATGGTAATGATGATAGAACCCCTTGATAAAATGATCTCAGAATTAAAAACAAAAAGATATTATGATGAAATTATCTATATGACACCAGACGGTGAAACCTTAAATCAAGGCATCGCAAATCACATCTCACTCAAAGAAAATTTAATGATTATATGCGGTCATTATAAAGGAGTAGATCAACGCGTAAGAGATTTATATGTCACTAGAGAAATATCCATAGGAGATTATGTATTAAGTGGCGGCGAGTTAGGTGCAGCTGTTTTATGTGATTCTATCATAAGATTAATACCTGGAGTGATTAGTGATGAGACTAGCGCATTAACAGATAGTTTTCAAGACGGATTACTAGCACCACCGGTGTACACCAGACCAGCAGACTATAAAGGTCACAAAGTACCTGAAATCCTATTAAGTGGCAACTTGCCTGCTATAGACTTATGGCGTGAAGAACAGGCGCTGGAACGCACTAAAGCAAGAAGACCTGATCTTTTAAACGATATTTAACTTTTCTTATTCATTTAAAAGTTTAACTTTACTGCTGTATTACTAAGTCATGAAACATTTTATACTCTTCTTATTCATTATGACCATTACTAGCCCAGCAATGATTGCTGCGCCAGTTAATCATAACGTGGTAATTCTAGAGAATATAGATCTAGACACAGAAGATGAATTTACATTACTTACTAATCCTGTAAAGAATGGTGTTTTAAAACTACGAGTAAATAAAACTAACACCACAAATGTGGCTGTAACCATCATTAACTCATTAGGCGAGCAAGTTTTTACAGTAAAAAGCGCCGTTAACAAGCAAGTCATGAACTTTGATGTATCTAAACTTGCTGCTGGAATTTATTTCTTACGTATTTCAAGTGATGATCAGAGTATTGTAAAAAAACTGATCATACAGTAAAACATTTAAGTTTACTTTTTATTTTTTTATATTTATTTTGTTGGAATTGAAGAAGTTTGTACTTTTGCCGTCTGTAAAAAATAACCTCTGACGATAATCGTGTATGTTGCTTTTTAGTAAAAACATTTAATTCCAATTTATTATGGAACATTTAGTAAAGTTCGTTCAAGACGAATTTATAGAAAAAAAAGATTTCCCTAAGTTCAGCGCTGGTGACACCATTACTGTATTTTATGAAATTAAAGAAGGAGAAAAGAGTCGTACTCAGTTTTTCCGTGGTGTAGTAATCCAAGTTAGAGGAACTGGAGCTACAAAGACATTTACAATTAGAAAAATGAGTGGAAACATAGGTGTAGAGCGTATCTTCCCTATCAATCTTCCAGCAATTCAAAAAATTGAATTAAATAAAGCAGGATCTGTACGTAGAAAGCGTATCTACTACTTCCGTGAGCTTACTGGTAAGAAAGCTCGTATCAAAGAAGCTCGTAGAAAATAATCTATCTTCTTATACAATTTTAAAAGCTGCCTTTTTAGGCAGCTTTTTTTATACACTAACATGAAAATCTTAAAATCATTTTCACCTCTTATACCAATAAGATTTTAAATAAGCTCTGTAAATATTATATTTGTGAGACTTCTTTAAATCTAATTTTTAGAATAATTTATTACTAATACATAAAACTCAATACATGTCTGATAAACCTACTATCATTTATACAAAAACAGATGAAGCTCCTGCGCTAGCCACAGCTTCTTTTTTACCTATCGTAAAAAAATTCATTGCTCCAGCTGGCATAGACATAGTAACTAAAGACATATCACTAGCCGCACGTATCTTATCATCTTTTAACGATCGCCTGGAAGCAAGTCAACAAGAAGAAAATGCACTGGCAGAGTTAGGTGAGTTAGTAAAAAAGCCTGAGGCAAATGTTATTAAACTACCTAACATAAGCGCATCCATACCTCAACTTAATGATGCCATTAAGGAATTACAGGCCAAAGGATACAACATACCTGAATATCCTGAAGATCCTCAAACTGACGAAGAAAAAGACGCTAAACAACGCTATGATAAAATTAAGGGTAGCGCTGTAAACCCAGTATTGCGTGAAGGTAACTCTGACCGTAGAGCTCCTAAACCCGTAAAAATGTATGCGCGCAATAATCCACATAGCATGGGAGCATGGAGTAACGATTCAAAATCTCATGTTTCTACTATGACCCAAGGTGACTTTGCTCATAACGAGAAAAGCTTTACCACAGATAAAGACGTGACTGTTCATATTCAATTAGTAGATCAAGATGGTAAGACTCATGTTCTAAAAGAAAACTTAGCTCTACTAAAAGGAGAAATACTAGACGCAACTTACATGAGTAAAGCCACATTACTTGATTTCTTAGAAAATCAAATGGTAGACGCTCGTGAAAAAAATGTACTTTTCTCTTTACACATGAAAGCTACTATGATGAAGGTTTCTGACCCTATTATTTTCGGTCATGCAGTACGCACTTTCTTCAAACCCGTTTTTGATAAATACCAAGCAGACTTTGATCAACTAGGTGTAGATGTAAATAATGGTTTCGGTGATTTATTGAGTAAGTTAAAAGATCTACCAGAAAATAAAAGAAAAGAAATTCAAAACGCTATAGATCAAGTAATGGATCACCGTCCAGATCTAGCCATGGTAAATAGTGATCACGGAATAACTAATCTACACGTTCCTAGTGATGTTATTATAGATGCCTCTATGCCGGCTATGATTAGAAACTCTGGTCAGATGTGGAATAAAGACGGGAAATCCCAAGACACTAAAGCCGTTAGTCCAGACAGCTCTTATGCTGGTATTTATGACGCAACCATAGAATTCTGTAAAAAGAATGGAGCTTTTGACCCTACCACTATGGGTACTGTTCCTAATGTAGGTCTTATGGCTCAAAAAGCTGAAGAATATGGTTCCCATGATAAAACCTTTGAAGTACAGACAGCAGGAAAAGTACAAGTAGTAGATACTGATGGTACGGTACATTTAGAACACACTGTTCAAGCTGGTGATATATGGAGAGCTTGCCAAACTAAAGATGCACCTGTTCAAGACTGGGTAAAACTCGCAGTAACTCGCGCTCGTGCAAGCCAGACTCCAGCCATTTTTTGGTTAGATAAAAACCGTGCACACGATGCACAAATTATTGAAAAAGTAAATCTTTACCTTAAAGATCATGATACTACTGGATTAGATATCTCTATTGCTTCGCCTATTGAGGCTACAGAGCGCACATTGCGTCGCATGAAAGATGGAAAAGACACTATCTCTGTAACAGGAAACGTATTGCGTGATTATAACACAGACCTCTTCCCTATTCTTGAAGTAGGAACAAGTGCAAAGATGTTATCTATCGTACCATTAATGAATGGTGGTGGATTATTTGAAACCGGTGCTGGTGGTAGTGCTCCTAAACATGTTCAACAATTTGAACAGGAAAACCACTTAAGATGGGATTCTCTAGGAGAGTTTCTAGCACTTGCTGTATCTCTAGAACATTTTGCTGTAAAGTATGATAATACTAAAGCACAAACCATAGCCGATGCTTTGGATAAAGCTACAGAAAAATTCTTGTTAAATCGTAAATCTCCATCTCGTAAGGTAAATGAGTTAGATAATCGTGGATCCCACTATTACCTTGCTCTGTACTGGGCTCAAGAGCTTGCAAATCAAACTAAAGATGATATGCTAGCAACAGAGTTTGCTACCGTTGCAAAACAACTGGCAGATAATGAAGCAAAAATTAACGATGAGCTTATCGCTGTTCAAGGAACATCTATGGACATAGGCGGCTACTATAAAGCAGATCCTGCCAAAGAAGAAAAAGCGATGAGACCTAGTGAAACCCTTAATGCGATAATAGGATAATATCAAAAACAACAATTAAATAGTCCAATATTTCTGTTTAAAATCCTGATTGTTTTACAATCGGGATTTTTTTTTACGATTCAGCACTCCTATACTACCATTGAGTAAAGAATAGAAAGGTGACAAGTTCAACCATACCTATCTTTAATAAAAATCAAAATCATGTCACTATACAGCACGTCATATACTATTTTAATGTACCTGCATTTAGAAACTGTAGTTCCTTGTATATTTTTAGGTGCTTATCTCCTACTCTTTAGAAAAGGGAACAACTTACATAAAGTGCTCGGTAAGGTATATATGACTTTAATGATGTTCACTGCCATCCTTTCTTTATTTCTTCCTGCCTTAGTGGGACCACAATTCTTAAAACATTTTGGATGGATTCATTTATTTAGCTTACTAACACTATACAGCATTCCTACGGCGCTTATTGCTGTAAAAAAAGGACAAATAAAAAAGCATAAAATTAAAATGGTGCTGCTCTACGTAGGCGCCATAATGATTGCAGGTGGTTTTACATTAGTTCCAGGAAGATATTTGCATGGTGTATTTTTTGGGTAACATATTTTGAAAACGCTTTCGCGAAAGCGTGATACACAGCATATCATATATCTATACAGCTTTAAGTCTCTTTATTAAGACAATTAGACAAAAAACAAATGGCATGATGCAGCTCCATTTAAGGCTATGGCAAATCGTTTACTAGATGTGCCAGCGCTTTACCTACTTGATTAGGGTAACCATAAACGGGTGCCGCTTCACAAATATGAATATACTGTGGTAGCTCATCGCTCATCTCTAGAATTTCTTTAACCGTTTTGCGCAATCGCTCCATAGTTATGCCTGTAGGTGATTGAGCACTGGAAGGAAAGTTTGCAACCACGTCCATATCTATTTCTAAACCATAATTTGCAGAATCAACATGATTTATTGCTTTTTGCACCTCTTCTGTAACATTAGTATAATCATATTGATATTTCGAATATGCTAACCTCAAATCATCATGTAGTAAACGTTTCATGGGCTGGCTCAAATAATTTTCTTGTAAGCCTATCATATAATAGTTACGCAAATAGCCTTGTTCTATAGCGTGAGAAAAACCGTTACCACTATGTCTTCCACTAGCAGTACGCAAATCTGTATGAGCATCTATATTTATGGCGGCTATTCCATTAAAGGCTCTTAAAATAGGATAACAGTTATTATGTCCACCACCTATAATCACTGGTATTTTTCCTGTTGCTATAATTTCCTTTATAACGATGGTAACTCGACCGTCTAATTTCTCAACCGCTTTGCTTAATTGTATTCTTTGATCATGATGAGCGGCGTGTAAGGATTCACAAGCGTTCATGAGATCATCTACTATTACATTACCGAGCACACAAAAACGGCCAGCATCATTATCCTCATGATGTTGTAAGTTGAGAAAAGCTCCTAAAAAAGCACTCCATGCTCCAGCTGCACCTGCTCTACCAAAGTTTGCTCGTACTCCTATGTCTTCTGGAATTCCTATCAGAACATAATCGGCTGTAGATTTTTTAAGTTCTTCTATGCTAGAACAAGTTGCTACGGCATGAGCAAAGGTTTTTGAATCGTCTTCTAGTTCAATTCCTGAAGAATCTTCTATGGAAAGTCGTTCACTATAATACTTCAACAAATCTTGACGAGTTAAAAAATTGAAATGGTTCATGTGTTAGGTTTATAAGTTCTACCTTTAAGGAAACGGTAAGATGGTTATTTGTAAATGATTTTTTCTTATATAAAAGATACTTTTACAGAGCACTGTTCCACTTGAAACGGCTCATGACCATTATTCATTTTAATTAATTCTCCAAGGCGGATTTAATCTATTCTCACCGGCATGGAAAAGAATAATTTGATTCCCATCTAGGTCTTTCAATCTGGCCTCACGCCATAGCCAGGTCTGGTCTGTAGGTCTAAGAGTGAATTCAATTCCTGAACTCAGCAATTCCTCAACTTTATCGTCTAAATATTTACACTCAAAATAAACATAAATACCATCTCCTACCGGTAGTTTATCTGTTTGATGAATAGAAAAAGTTGAATTTCCATCTGGACATTTAAACCTAGCATAATAAGGCAACGATTTTACAATCAATTTCAAGCCAAGTTTCTCATAAAACGGAATGGATCGCGTTAAGTCTAATGATGGTATGGTGACTTGATTGAGATTCATGACTAGTTATTTATATCATATCCATTCACAAATACTTTATCTATGATAGAATTACCAAAATTATAAGGCACCGCAGCGATCGAGTCAATATTTTTAAAGAACAACAAGTTAGCTCGTTTTCCTTTAGTAATACTACCTACTTCATCTTGTAATCCCATAGCATGAGCAGCATTAACTGTTAAGGCATTAAAAGCGCGTTGTGGCGTCATTTTCATTTTTATACAAGCCAGGGAAAACACAAAATTCATATTTCCAGATGGTGTACTTCCGGGATTATAATCTGTGGCAAGTGCTACAGCTATGTTTTGATCGATCATTTCATTCATGGGCGCATAATCCAGTCCTAGAAAAAAAGAGCAACTAGGTAGTCCCGTAGCAATGGTACTCGATGCCGCTAGTGCCTCATAATCTACAGCAGTCATTACCTCTAGGTGATCTACACTTACTGCACCAGCTTTTACAGCAGCCTCGATGGCTCCTATCGCATTAAACTGATTTACATGAACTTTGGCCTTTAATCCATAAGCACTACCAGCTTCTATAACTCGCAACATCTCATCCACAGTAAAGTAATTTTTCTCGCAAAAAACATCTATATAATCGGCTAGTTGTTCTTTTGCAATCGCTGGTAGCATCTCTTCTATAATGAGTTTAAGATAACCATCGCGATCTTCTTTATAAGTTAATGGAATAGCATGAGCACCTAGAAAAGTCGCTTTAATAGGAATATGATTTTTCTCTTGAAGTCTATTTACGACTCTTAAAATTTTGAGCTCACTCTCTACACTTAATCCATAACCGCTTTTCACCTCTATAGATGTGGTTCCCATTGCCATAAGATCATTTAATCGCTGTTGTGCTTGATTAAATAAATCTTCTTCACTCATAGACGCCAGTTTTGCGGCACTGTTAAGAATACCACCGCCACGAGCAGCGATCTCTTCATAGCTAAGTCCGTGGATACGGTCTTCAAATTCTTTTTCTCTTGTAGCCGCAAAAACTAAATGGGTATGAGAATCTACATATCCTGGTGTAATGATATGATCCTCGCAATTATAAACCTCTTCGGCAGGATGTGGCTGGAGTTGATCCATAGAACCATAATCTATGATACAACCATGTTCTACAAATAAATAAGCGTTTTTAATAGAAGGTGTCTCATCCATAGCGGCACCTCTTAATGGTTCTTGAGTATGCTCACGCACTTGAACCAGTTCTTTTATATGAGTAAATAATATAGACATAACGTGAAGATAATATTTTTAATAAGCTTGTTAAAACCTTTACATAAGAGACTTTTAAGTTGAGAAAAACTTAACATAATAATTAGGTAACTTGAACCGCTTTAAAAACAGATTATGGCTCGTTAAAAACGATCTACAAACACTATTTGTGTAACACTGGAACTCTATAAGATAAAAAATACGGTGGTGCTACTGCTGCACTTTATATATCCACCTCTTATGATTACCGCGATGCAGGTACAGTGCCTACTTTAATAGAAGACATAGAGCAAGCCATTGAGAAAAGCCGTAAAATTGCAATATGGTAGAAAATTTAAAACTTGATATTTTAGCTATAGGAGCGCATCCTGATGATGTAGAATTGAGCTGTTCTGGAGTTCTAGCAAAAGAGGCCGCAAATGGAAAAATCACCGGTATTCTCGATCTAACCAGAGGAGAACTAGGCACTAGAGGCACACCCGAAATTAGAGATCAAGAAGCCGCAGCGGCCGCAAAAATATTAGGCGTTTCAGTACGAGAGAACTTGGGTTTTCGTGATGGTTTTTTTACAAATGATGAAGAACACCAGCTGGAAATCATTAAAATCATAAGGAAATACCGACCAGAAATAGTGCTGTGTAATGCTTTTTATGATCGTCATCCAGATCATGGAATGGGTTCTGAACTAGCTAGTAAGAGCTGTTTTTTATCTGGGTTGCGCAAGATAGAAACAGCGCTCGATGGGATACCTCAAGAATCGTGGAGACCTAAACACGTATATCATTATATACAATGGCAAGATATGGAACCTGACTTTTTAGTAGATATAAGCGGTTATATGGATACTAAAATCGCATCTGTTGCAGCTTATGGTTCTCAATTCTATGATCCTAATTCAGACGAGCCTGAAACACCTATAAGTAATAAGAACTTCTTTGAATCCATAAAATATCGAGCTGCTAACTTAGGAAGATATTTAGGGACAGAACATGCTGAAGGATTCAAGTCAGAACGTTATCCTGGAGTGGATCATATATTTGATTTAAAATAATTTTTAAAAAGTGTTTTGAATATTAAGAAATGCATTAAATTTGCATCCGCTTAACGGCGCAGTGGTTGAATTCTTGAGATCCACTTTAATAAAACTCACATAGATATGGTGGTTGTAGCTCAGTTGGTTAGAGCGCTGGTTTGTGGTGCCGGAAGTCGCGGGTTCGAATCCCGTCTTCCACCCTTAAAAGTCCTAGAGAAATCTGGGACTTTTTTTATATCCATAAATTTCTACAGTATATATTCCTATTACCTCGTGAAATGAGAATTTTGATTACCGATTTGTTTTCATTTCTTGAAAGCTTATTATTCACACTTTAGAAAAGGCAGTGGTTATACCTAAAACAACAATGAAATAGTCCTTTGAGTATTAATAATCAACTGATCTTTAATAATGTAACACCGAAGTAATAGGGTACTTATTTAATAGATCTCTTCCTTTTAAAAAATCTAATTCAATCACAAAATTAAAACCAGCAACGGTACCTCCTATTTTCTCAACGAGTTGAGCAGCCGCAAAGGCTGTTCCTCCAGTAGCTAGGACGTCATCATGGATCAATACATTATCGCCAGGACTAATAGCGCTTTCTTGAACTTCTAATGTATCTGTACCATACTCCAGATCATATTCTTGTGTAGCGAGCTTGCCTGGTAGTTTACCTGGTTTGCGCAGCATTACAAACTTTGCTTGAAGAGCATCTGCTAGTAACATACCGAAGAGGAATCCTCTAGACTCTATCCCTACAACTACATCTATGGTTTGAGCTCTAAAATCTCTAACCAGTAATTCTGTGGTGATGGACCTCGCTTTCGCGGAAGCTAACAATGGAGAAATATCTTTGAAAACGATTCCTTTTTTAGGAAAATCAGGAATATCGTGAACCAGTGTGGCTATAAATTCATTATTCATGAGCTAAATGTAAGAAGTTGTTTTTATTTTATGTGTAAATTTGAGATAAACCTTATACTATGTGAGCTTTTCTATTTATAACCCTTTGCTGGTCTATGATCTCTATGAGTCAAGAGAATCATACTTCTTCACAAATTAATGAAGTAACCTTGTACTTACAAGGTGCGCGATTAGAACGTAGCGCGACGATTCAACTAGAAAAAGGGACTCATGAAATAAGATTGAATGACCTATCACCAGATGTTGATGAGGCCAGTATTAACATTACAAGTTTAGACGGTTTGCGTCTTAATGGACTGAGCTATGGTTCAACGGGACTAGAAAAAAAAGATACTAGCGCCAAAGTTGAATCTCTAGATCAACAAATAAATAGTATAGAAAAAGAAATCGCAAGTTTACGTGCCATCAATAATGGCCTGGACCAGGAACATATACTACTGGAAAACAACCGCAATTTAAATAGTAAAGAAACTGGATTAAGCCTAGCTAAGATTAAAGAATTTGGTTCCTATTTCAGAACACGTTTTACTGAGATTATTAAATCTCGTAATGCAAATAATGATTTAATAGTTACTGCTACTGAGCGACTCAACAAGTTAAAGCTTGAAAAAGAAAAACTGAATCCAGAGGCAAATGAGAATCGTGGATTCATTACTCTTAAGGTGGTAGTTCCAAGTACTAGAAGCTATAACATTGCCTTTAATTACAATATTTACAGTGCTGGATGGGTTCCTATTTATGATATTATAGCAAAAGGAGCCGATGAAGATATCAACATAGTCTTTAAAGCTCAAGCTTACCAAGCTACTGGTACCGATTGGACAGATGTCAAACTGAATATTTCTACAGGTGATCCTGATCTAGATCACCATATGCCACAGCTGAATCCAAAACGCTTAGGCTTTATAAGAAATAATTATTCTAGCCGAGCAACGAGCAGAAGTAATAAAAGGTACAACCCGTTGGTGAAAACTGTGCGTGGTAAAGTAATTGATGCTGGTGGAGAACCTGTTTTAGGAGCAACAATTATGGTAAAAGGCACCTCGATTACCACTACAAGTGATTTTGATGGAAATTATAGTATTAATGTGGAAGATGGAAAAACGCTAGTTTATAGTTTTGCTGGTTATGATCCACAAGAGCTACCTGTATATGCTTCTACTATGAATGTTACTATGGAAGGGTCACTAGATGCGGTCGTAGTAATGGGATATCGCTCTATGAGCAATAGTTCTACAAACCGCTTTGAATATGATGCCGAAGAAGCTGAACTGGCTGATGAATACATTCCACCAGTAGTAGATAATGTAGAAGAGAACATCGCTTCTCGTACTTTTAAACTATCCCAGCGCTACTCCATCGAAAGTACTGGAGAATCTACAGACATAGAAATATCTAATGATAAGGTTGCTGCAACGTACTCCTATTATACTGCACCGGTAATCAATGAAAATGTATTTCTCACTGCAACACTTTCTGATTGGGAAAACTTAAACTTAATTCCTGGAGAAGCAAATGTGTATTTTGAAGATGCTTACATCGGTAAGACTTACTTTGATACAGATACTATCAAAGAAGACCTGATTGTAGGTCTAGGTATAGATCCACAAATAAGTGTGAGCAGAGAAGATATCAAAGACTTTAAGGCCAAGTCCTTTTTAGGGAGTAATCGCATAGTATATAAAAACTACGAGATTACCGTAAAAAATAATCGCAATAAGCCTGTTAGCATTAAATTACAAGATCGCTTACCTATAAGCGGTAACAGCGACATTAAGGTGGATAATGTTGAAATAGGTAGCGCACAAATGGAAGAAGATACCCAACTCCTAACTTGGCAAATGGTTCTACCGAGTGGTGAACAGAGAAAAGAGCGATTCTCGTACCGAGTAAAACATCCTCGTAAACGACGTATTAATTTAGAATAATAATTAAAATAATACCATCATAGTTTTGTGGTAATATTATTAAAAGTTTTATATTTGCAGCCGCTAAGGTACTAAGTCCATAGCAATTTTGGCCTCGTGGCGCAACTGAATAGCGCACTTGATTACGGCTCAAGAGGTTACAGGTTTGAATCCTGTCGAGGTCACCACTTATTCCCAAGAATATTTTTTTATTCTTGGGAATATTTTTTTGTGCTAGATTTAACTAGTCGAGAGTTATAAGATAAAATATGATTTAAGTCAACTAAAAAGTTAGACGATTCAACTGTTGGGCTCACGAAGTATAGCAAGGGTTTCAAGAGATTGAAACCCTTTTTTATTTTCCTATTTGCAGTAAACTAACCGGTTGTTTCTTTTCATTTTGATGTTTTGAATTAAAAACTTGATAATTCAAATTCACAACGCACCTGTTTTAAGAGAAGTTTACGGCGCAACATCTATTAAAGCTAACGGTATCTAGCAATATAACACACATCATGTTTTCTGTTTTTTCTTTCTCGCAGCTGGAAATAAAACATTATTTAAAATCAGTCTGTAGCCTGGGGAATTAGGGTGAAGACTAAGCTCAGTAGGTGGATCTCCAACTCTATGCTGGTAATCTTCTGGATCGTGACCACCGTAGAATGTGAAGAATCCTTTACCACGTATTCCGTGTATGTATTTTGCTTCTTTGTTAGAACGGTTTTCTCCTAGTACTAATACGTTTTTCTTTACTTCTCTATGATCATAACTAGTAGTCTGGCCCATAAAACCTTTTACAAGACTGGTGTGATTTTGATTAAGCATGGTAGGAATAGGATCCCATTTTGCTGAAAAATCCATTAAGGAAAAGTAATCCAGTTCTTTTTTAATGCCACGTTTTTGAGTCATGTCTATAGAGCTAAACTCATAGACATTAGGCGAGCGTTCTAATGTAAAGTCTGTAAAAGCAAACGTTTTTGTGTAATCAATCTTAGTTTGATAAGCGGCATCACTCGGGTCACCGTCAAACATGGGTTCACAAATATCCACACCTTCAGCAGCTAGGGCTATGTCAAAACTGTCTGTTGCACTACACATTGCAAACATAAAACCGCCACCTACTACATAGTCACGTATTTTAAGAGCTACAGCACGTTTTTCCTCACTTACCTTATCATATCCTAGCTTAGCAGCCAGTTCTTCGGCTTCTTTCTTTTCTTGAATATACCATGGTGCTGTTTTAAAGCTGCGGTAAAATTTACCATACTGGCCCGTAAAATCTTCGTGATGTAAGTGCAACCAGTCATATAATAAGAGTTGATCTGTTAACACTTCTTCATCATAAACCTTAGTATACGGAATCTCTGCATAAGTAAGTACCATGGTAACTGCATCATCCCAGGGCAATTTTCCTGTAGGTGTGTAAACGGCTATTTTTGGCGCTTTTTCCAGTAGTACTTCTTGCATATTTTGTGATGGACTCGCCACTAGGGCTAGTATAGAGTTGACCTCACTTTCAGTCATTTCTTCATAGCTCACACCACGTACGATCAGTTCTTTTTTTATTTCTTCTACATGAGGCATTAAAAATGAGCCACCACGATAATTCAGTAACCATTTCACCTTTGTTCCTTTACTAAGTACCCAGTAAGAAACTCCATAAGCTTTTAAGTGATCACTTTGCGTTTCTGCGTCCATAGGCACAAATAAATACTGTGCCGTCATGCTTTGCGACACTAGTAAAACCAGCAAATAAAATAAGAATTTCTTCATCATAGAATTTCAATTTCTGAGCAAGTAGTTGGGTCAGCACGCTTTCGCGAAAGCGTAATCACAAAAACCTTTATCATAAAAAAAGTCACAATAATGCTCCTGTGCTAAGATAGCAAAGAACACTGTAGTTCTAGAAAAAAGTGAGTAAACTTTAACGACATGCTAGAATGGCACCTCATCTTCTGGGTTTTCTGGAAAATCCCCAAAGGCTTCCTTTGCACTAGGTAAGCTTCTTGTATCTAGCGCATCTGGCTTAGTGGTGTCGTCATTTGCGGCGTTCATTTTAGAACCAAATTCATAAGGTGTCGAGAAATCATCGAGGTTATCAAATTTACCGAATTGTCCTAGGAATTTCAATCGTATCGCATCTGTCGCACCATTACGGTGTTTTGCTACAATAAACTCTGCCTGATTTGCTGTAGGACTCTGATCATCATCATCCCATTCTTCAAGGTTATAGTACTCTGGTCTGTAGATAAAAGAAACTATATCTGCATCTTGCTCAATCGCACCAGATTCACGCAGGTCAGACAGTAATGGTCGCTTGCTACCACCACGTGTCTCTACTGCACGAGATAATTGTGATAGGGCTATTACTGGAACGCTTAATTCTTTTGCAAGTGCTTTTAAGTTACGCGAGATTGTAGAGATTTCTTGTTCTCGATTACCACCTTTATTACCCGTTTGAGCGGTCATTAATTGCAGGTAATCAATCATGATCAACTTTATACCGTGTTGAGAGGCCAGTCTTCTACATTTTGCTCTAAGGTCAAATATGGAAAGTGATGGCGTGTCATCAATAAAAATAGGAGCACGTTCTAAGTCTTTTACTTTTACGTTTAATTGCTCCCATTCAAAAGGCTCTAGCTTACCGGTTCTTAACTTTTCACTACTCAATCCAGTCTCAGAAGAGATCAAACGAGTAATGAGTTGTACTGAACTCATTTCCAGGGAGAAAAATGCCACAGGAATATTAGATCCTACCGCAATATTACGCGCCATAGAAAGTGTAAATGCCGTTTTTCCCATACCTGGACGTGCGGCGATAATGATTAAATCACTAGGCTGCCATCCTGAGGTTAAACGATCTAGATCTGTAAAACCCGTCGGGATTCCACTCAATCCATCACGGTTTGCAATATCCTCGATACGTTGCTTAGCCTGTTTTACCAGATCCATAGCAGTCTCTGTGCTTTTTCTAATATTTCCTTGAGTTACCTCATAGAGTTTAGACTCTGCTTTATCGAGTAAATCAAAAACATCTGTAGATTCCTCATAGGAATCTGAAATGATCTCAGTAGAAAGTTTAATCAGACTACGCTGGATGAACTTTTGCTGGATAATCCTTGCATGGAATTCTATGTGTGCAGTAGAGCTCACCAGTTGAGATAATTGCACGAGATAATGGTCGCCTCCAGCGGCTTCTATTTTCTCATCCTTGCGCAACTGAGCACTAACGGTTAATAAGTCCACTGGACTACCGCTTTTAAAGAGTTTATCTATCGCATCAAAGATGAACTGATGCGACTTCTGGTAAAAAACTTCTGGTGTTAAAAGATCTATAACCTCATCTACTCCTTTACCATCAATCATTAACGCACCTAGAACAACCTTTTCTAAATCAACAGCTTGCGGCGGTATTTTCCCTCTTTCTAGAGGTATCACCATGCTGTTATCAGTTTTAGAAGTGGCCAATGATTTAATTTTTTCCATAGAGTCAAAAGTAATGTTTTATAGATGTTTTTAAATTGTGACGATGTCTTACAGTAGTTAACAAAATAACTAATTCTTACAATGATAACCTGTTAATAACCGTCCTTTTTTTTAGATTGTATGATATATCAAGTAGGGACAACAACGCTCCTAGAATTATGCGATCAGTTCTAGCGTTAATAAGTTTTAAATTGATGTCTTTTACTGGCACCTAAATAGAGTGACTAAACAACCTAATTTTTAAACTTAAATTTCAAATTGTTTTGTAAAAAAAAATTGCATAGCGGCAGCTATCGCAATAATCTTAAGTAAAAATGAAACGGTTTATCAAGTCATGATATTCACTAAATAATAGTAGACATAAAAAAGCCGCTCCTGTTTTAACGAGCGGCTTAAATCTCATTACTAATTTGAGTCTATTTTATCAACTCATAGCTTCTGGTTACAAAATCTGTAAGTGCTTCTCCTTTTAACAAGCCCTGAGACAACTTTGCAAGGTCAACAGATTGTTTAATCAAGCGTTCCTTTTTTTCAGCTGTTTTAGTATTAAATATTTCCTGTACTAACTCGTGATTTCCATTAACTACTAGATTATACATATCTGGCATGTTACCGAAGCCCATCATTCCACCACCACCGCCGGTAGCTTGCATTTCTTTCATGCGTCGCATAAACTCTGGTTGTGTAATCATAAATGGTGCTGCGTCACTACTCATGGCTTCTACCTGTACAGTATAATTAGAGTCTGCAATGGTAGTAGTAATAACTTCTTTTAAAGATTCTTTCTCTTCATCTGTTAATTTAGAGATTTGATCTTCATCCTTTTTAATAAGGTTATCTACATGATCTGCATCTACTCTTACAAAAGTGATATTCTCTTTAGAGCTTTCTAACTTTTGCATCAAGTGAGAAACTATAGGTGAATCTAGCAGTACAACTTGATAACCTTTTGCTTTTGCGGCAGCGATATAAGAATGTTGCTCTTCTTTATTACTAGCATAAAGGATTACGGTTTTATCATCTTTATCTGTTTGAGTAGGCTTAATCTTCTCTATTAACTCATCCCAGATAAAGTATTCATTATCTACTGTAGGATATAGGGTAAACTTATCTGCTTTTTCAAAGAATTTCTCCTCACTTAACATTCCATATTCAATCACGATTTTAATATCGTTCCACTTTTCTTCAAAAGCTTTACGGTCCTCATTGAATAACGACTTTAATTTATCTGCTACTTTACGTGTAATGTAGCTTGAGATTTTCTTTACAGCACCATCTGCCTGTAAATAAGAACGTGATACATTTAAAGGTATGTCTGGACTGTCTATCACACCACGTAACATGGTTAAGAATTCTGGAACGATTCCTTCTACATTATCAGTAACAAATACTTGATTCTGGTATAACTGGATACGATCCTTTTGCACGTTTAAATCTTGAGTCATCTTAGGGAAATACAAGATTCCAGTAAGATTAAAAGGATAGTCTACATTCAAGTGTATGTTAAATAGAGGCTCTTCAAATTGCATAGGATACAACTCGCGGTAGAAGTCCTTATAATCTTTATCTTCTAATTCTGTAGGCTGTTTAGTCCAGGCTGGATTAGGGTTATTAATGATATCATCTACCTCTTGAGTAGGTGCTGGATCATCTTCTTTTGCATCTTCTGGCTTAGGTAAAGTCTCTGTACGCATACCAAATTTAATAGGCACAGGCATGAACTTATTATACTTAGTTAATAGCTCACGTATTCTAGATTCCTCTAGGAATTCTGTCTCATCTTCACTGATATGAAGTATAATCTCTGTACCAAAAGCCTCTTTATCTGCTGGTTCAATAGTATAGTTAGGTGATCCATCACAAGTCCAGTGAACTGCTGGTTCATCCTTAAATGACTTCGTTAGGATCTCCACCTTATCTGCTACCATAAATGCACTGTAGAACCCTAGACCAAAATGCCCTATAATTCCACTATCCTGCGCCGTGTCTTTGTATTTTTCTAGAAATTCCTCAGCTCCAGAAAAGGCTACTTCGTTAATATACTTCTGCACCTCATCTTCTGTCATTCCTAGACCTTGATCTATGATATGAAGTGTTTTTGCATCCTTATTGATCTTAATCTCGATTTGTTGATCGCCTAGTTCCACACTCGCTTCACCTATACGTGCTAGGTGTTTTAGCTTCAGCGTTGCATCTGTCGCATTTGAGATTAATTCACGTAGAAAAATCTCGTGATCGCTGTATAAAAACTTCTTAATAAGCGGGAAAATATTTTCTACCGCTACGTTAATGGTTCCTTGTTGTGACATGTTAATTGTTTTTTAAATTCTTTATATCGTTTAAATACCGTGTTAAACACGCTCTGTTTTTAGGATAACGCTTTCGCGAAAGCGTAATTCCAAAAAGCATTATTTATAATATGTTCTCAGTGCTACTCAAAAGAAATACCAAAACAGATCATATGACAAGCTGACAGAATTTATCATTCAAACAATACGACCGTTAATGGATTCAAACTTACCGATGGTCAGTTAACGCTATAAAAAGCTCTTACTTATATCCACATTTGTACTGTAACAATTTGAAAATATAATTAAAGATCAAACCAATGAAAAGAATATCAATGATAATGGTATTTTTCCTAGGACTAGGAAACCTACTACATGCTCAAGTAGATCATGCCACAGATAATTACTTACAAATCTCACCTAGAATAGGTTATGATTTCCCTACTTACTATAATAACACACCTTATATAGATTATAATGGTGGAATTATGGCAGGATTAAGTGTAGACTATTACTGGAACTGGATAGGAATAGGTGCAGATATAGATTACATACGTAACAGTCCAGAAAATATTTATCCTACAGATGGGTTGCTCGATTTTGACGGATCACCGTTTACTTCCTTTAACACCTCAGAAAATGGAATTAGCCGCCTTTTTTACGGTATAGGTCCTAATTTTCAATACCGCAGCCCGAGTAGGAAATTCAGCTCTGAATTTAATTCTAGAATAGGACTAGCCTCAATTAAAGGAGGAAGATTAACTCATGAAGGTTCTACTGCAACTAGTACTGATATCCCGTTAAATTTTCATGCTGGATATGATATAGGAAGCGCTTTAACTTATAAACTACAAGTGCGCTTTAATTACTTCTTTAACAATGGATTAGGCGTACATGCAGGCGCTTATTACATGAGACATCTTAACGTTACTGAATCTGATGAAGGCGGTATCTCTACAGGTTATCATGAATTTAACAATGATCAAGATGTTAACATTTTAACACAACGTACTTACAGACAGCGATCAGAGCCATGTGACTGTGACATTTCATCAGTAGGAATTTTTGCGGGAGTAAGTTATAAACTTAAAAAACATGATGATGAAAGCTGTCAAGTATGCGATACCTATAATTTAACGGTAACCGCTAAGGATAAATATACTGGTGAAATTTTACCAGATACTGATGTAGTCCTTAAGAATACCGCTGGTGAAATCGTACAATCTGCAACTACAAATGCCTATGGTGTTGCCGTTTTTAATGATATTAAAAAAGATGATTATACCATAGAAGGAAAACTATATGAAGTAAATCTAGAAGGCAACACAGTCGTTAAGAATGAGTTTAAAGCAAATGAGACTGTCCAAAAAGAAATCATTTATGGTGATTTGAACTTTATTTTAAAAGGAAATGCGGTAGTATGTAATACCACCACACCATTAAATGGAGTCTCTGTGATTCTAAATAATATGGACGTTGCAGAACAGAAAAACACCTTAACAAATACAGCTGGTGAATTTATATTTAACATAAAACAACAGGCTACTTACTCCTTACGTGGAAAAAAAGCAAATTACTTTTCACAAACAGAAACCATTTCTACGGCTTCTTACGATCGTAACACCACCTTATTTGTAAAACTAGAAGTATGTCTAGAAGAGGCAGATTGTGGAACGGCCATAGGTCTTAAAAATATTCTTTATGATCTAGATGAATACTACATAAGAGCAGACGCTAAACCTGAATTAAATCGTCTTGTACAATTCATGCAAGATAATCCAGGTGTACGTATAGAAATATCTTCTCACACAGATTCTAGAGGTTCAAATGATTATAACAAAACTCTTTCTCAGAACCGCGCAAGCGCCGCAAGAGACTATATCGCATCACAAGGGATAGACGCTAATCGTGTTATAGGTGTAGGATATGGAGAAAGTAAATTACTAAATCGCTGTGCAGATGGTACTGAATGTAGTGAGGTGGAACATCAACTGAACAGAAGAACAGAAATGAAAGTAATCTGTCTACAATAAAATATTTACAAATAACCAGCGGTAATGATACCGCTGGTAACTAAAACTTATAATGATGAAAACATATAAAACTATATATAAAACACTAACCATAGTAGCAATAATAGCCACTATGATAGCTTGTGATACAGATGAAGCTTGTGGCTATGATGGAGATGATGAGAAGGATTGCCCTATCATAGATGCAAACATAGGAGATACTTGTGATAGTAATGGTGATGGAAATCTCGACGGACTTGTTAACGAATTTTGTGAGTGTATAAGTGAACAGGCCTTTGATTGCCCTAATCTAATGTTAAACATAGGCGATCCTTGTGATAGCAGCGGCGACGGAGTTGATGATGGAACGGTAAGCAATATTTGTGAATGTATAGAAGATTCCGTAATAGTACCTACAGCATGTCAAGGGCTGATGCAAAATGGTGATTTTGAAACCATTACTGGTGATCCTAATTCCACTATAGATAATGACATAGACCTTGCCACATTCTGGGGACCTTTATGGGCCAGTGGTAGCCTGGCAGACTTATTTGACGCTACGACTACATCTTTTGGTAGTTCTAGTTTTGTTGCTCCTACACCTGCAAATGGCGTTTTTGCAGGAATGTGGATTGAAAACTCTAATAATTCAAGTCCTAGTTTCAGAGAAGGAATGTTTAATCAACTAAATGCCTCCATATCACCTAACTCGGGAAACTATTCCTTAACATTTGATTATGCTGTAATGAGTACAAACTCGAGTAATCCAGTTAAAATAGGAATCTATGGTGTTAATTTTGGAGGCACCTTGCCACCTAATCCTACTGGTATGCAAACACCTTCTAATCTTAATTTATACGGAACAGGAAACTCAGTGTATTTAGGTGAAGTGGTAGTACCGTCTGGATCTACAAATAGTTATACTACTGTCACGATACCATTTGACACTAGTACTTTAACCATGCCTACAGCTGGATTTAGCCATATTATGATTACAAATAGTCATTTACCACTGCCAGATTTTGGTAAAATGTTTATCGCATTTGACGAGTACTGCCTGATTAGAGAATAATCATCTTCAAGGGGATAGCGTAGTATAAAGTAAATTTCCTACGCTGGTCCTTTTTTTAAAAATAAAATTAGATAACTTTAACACAACCCAAAAAACCAAAAATTATGAAGAAATTAAAAAATATTTTTGCAATTGTAGCTACAACACTCCTTATCAGCTCTTGTGATAAAGGTCTAGGCGCAGATCTAGACTGTGAGTATAATTATGGAAAAATGGATCGGGAAATTGGTGTAAATAAAGTCAATGAATTTGTAACGATGAGGAACTCATCTTCTTCCATTAGCAATGGTATAATTACCTATGAAGACA
This sequence comes from Nonlabens sp., assembly GCF_965660805.1. Classification (GTDB taxonomy): domain Bacteria; phylum Bacteroidota; class Bacteroidia; order Flavobacteriales; family Flavobacteriaceae; genus Nonlabens. The sequence continues at coordinate 31,358 of NZ_CBFIBE010000014.1, forward strand.
ATAAAGGTGCCATAAAACAAGTAAGTCTATCAACTGAGGTTCACTTTAAAGTTGATGATGTTATTTGTTATTTAAAGGATTTAGAGAAAACATATGGCACAGATTATACTAATTTAGGGTTAAGAGCTTATATGGCTATAGAAAATAAAGATGGGAAAGATGTCACTACTATTGTTTTCGCTCCTACTGGCACTCTTAATGAATCCAATGCAGAAAACTCTATTTTAAACCCCAATATTGAAGGTGCAAATTTATTAAATCACGGCAGTACTGGCATGCCTCCATATGGAGTAGCAACTGGCAGCCAGCAATTAACAAACCCTTAAAAAATGGGTGTTGTTGATATTTCACAATGTTTAATTTACGGTAGTATGCTATTAGCTCTAGCCTACTCCATTTTACGGTGGAATAGCATTAAAAACAAACCTGAAAGATGGATCGTCCTTTTCTTATTTACCACCGTTATGCTAGAAATACCAGCATTTTACCTAAAGTCTATTGAGTCTAAAATAATAGTGTTTAATAATATTATCATCCTAATAACTAATTCAATCCTGATGTATTGGTTTTATGAATATACAAGAAAAAAGAATGTATTGATCGTAAGTATAGTTGTCATTTTAATATCCTTTATCGTTAATTCATTTTTCTCTTCTTTCTTATATAAAATCTATCATTTCCCTAATTTTATCATATCAATTCTATTAATCATAAACACGATAATTTACTTTAGAACTTTGCTGTTAAGGAATGAAGTGTTGACTTATTATAAAGAACCTGCATTCTGGATTTCATTAGGTATTTTAGTGTATCAATTAATACTGGCATCAATTTTCTTTTTACTCTCCAAAAAGCTAATAGCAGCAAATATCAATATGTACGTTTCAGTTCTTGGGGTTATTAGCTTCATTTTATATTCAAGTTTTACTTACGGCATTAGCCTTAATAAAAAATGATGAGTGATCTTACCACTTTATATATCACATTCTTTATCTCAGTATTTGCTGTAGTGGTAGGTATGGCAATAATATTTGCAACCTTCAACAACCGTAAAAACCAACTATTACAGCAGCAACTAGAAGATCAACTGGCAGCGCAAAAAAGACAACACGCTACTGAACTTAATGCGCTGCGCAGTCAGTTGAATCCACATTTTGTTCATAATAGTTTGAATGCTATTCAGTATTACATCCAGCGTAATGAAGTAGAAATAAGTGAAGATTACCTCACTAAATTTTCAAAATTGATGCGTTTGTTCTTTGACTATTCACGTACTAAAACCATTACACTAGAGGAAGAAATAAGCTTCATTAATAAATATCTAGAAATAGAAAAACTACGATTTGAAGATAAATTATCGTACGAAATAACGATCGATAAATCACTAGATATTAATCAGCATAGTATACCTACCATGCTATTGCAACCTATGCTAGAAAATGCTGTGAATCATGGAATATTTCACAAAACTAGTGCTGGAATTATTGAGATAGAACTGTCAAGAACAATGATTGAAAATCAATATATAGTGCAAATAAAAGATGATGGAATAGGTATTAATAGAACTAAAACAATTCATAAAAAAAGCACAGGAATCGCAAGTGCACATTCTAGTCATGTGATAGAAGAGCGTTTTGAAATTTTAAACGATAGTGGCGATTGGGAAATTGACTATAAGATTACAGACCGTTCAGATTTGAACGATGGTACAGGCACGATGGTAGAACTAACCATACTAAATTTACAAGATTCATGAGCATAAAAACCGTCCTTATAGATGACGAGCCTAAGGCTATCGCTATACTTAAAAATAAGATTGAGCGTTTCTGTCCAGACCTAGAAATAGTCGCAACTATAGAAAAACCTTCTATGGCATTTGATATTATAAATGAATTGCAGCCGCAACTTGTGTTTATAGACATAGCCATGCCTGGAATGAGCGGTTTTGACGTCCTAGAGCAATTTAAAAATCCACAGTTTGAGATCATATTTGCCACCGCTTTTGATCAGTATGCACTTGATGCTATTAAACAATGCGCCATAGGATACCTAGTAAAACCCGTCGATAATGAAGACCTTGTAGAAGCAGTCATAAACGCAACTACTAACATAGAAAAGAAAAACGCTTTCTTAAAAAACAAGCAATTACTAGAAAACATAAGTCAAGAAAACTTCCAGAAAAAGAAAATCGTTATTCCTTCTACAGACGGGCTCGAGTTTGTAGAAGTAAAAACCATTACTCATTGTGAAGGCGTGGATGGATACACAAAAATCCATTTTTTAGATCAAAAGCCTATATTAAGTTCTCACAGTATAGGGCATTTTAAAAAGCTACTCACTCATCCAGATTTTTGTCACATTCATAAATCTTATGTGATAAACACTATGCATATTACTAAATATTTAAATGATGGATATGTCGTGCTAGAAGGAAATATTGCTGTACCAGTAGCTAGAGCAAAACGAGCAGAATTCTTAGCTCGATTTCGTAGTTAGCGACAAGAGTTTTAGTAGTTACGCTTTCGCGAAAGCGTAATTAACCACATCAAATTTCTATGATGGAAATGTACGTTTTAACCAAAACAATCGTTTTTAAAAATGTGAAAAGCTTTACTTACATCATCTTATTGATTTCCATCAGCATTGCTGCTCAAACAACGACTAAGAAAACAAGCGTCTATTTTGAGACAGATCAATTCATTTTATCGCTAGAATCAAAAGCTAGTATTGATCAAGCCCTAGCCCTAGATTCGGTAACATCGATCACTAATATTTTTCTAACAGGTTACTGTGATGATCGTGGATCTATTTCATACAATAAAACACTAGCATCCAGACGCATCTGGTCCATTATTGATTACTTAAAACCTCAATACAATTACAGTACATTTAGTGAGGTCGCGATAGGTGAAGTCCCATTAGTAAACTTAAAAAACATCAATCAACAACGTAAAAACAACAGACGTGTAGATCTAGAAATCACCTATGAGAGAAAGCTACCTATCCCTGAAATTTCAGCGGTTTCAACAGACACTTTAACTGGTGCCGCCAGCTATGATATTTTTAAGGATTCACTGAAAATAGGTGATAAACTCGTGTTCAACAATGTTATTTTCTATCCAGGTAGACACAAGTTAAGACCATCTTCCTTTCCCGTAATGGATTCCATTATAAATTCCTTATTACTGCACAAAAAATATGAAATTGAAATTCAAGGGCACATTTGCTGCTTAGCACCTGGCATTTATGGTAGAGATATGGACACAGGTCTATGGAATTTATCTCAAGCCAGAGCAGATCAAGTCAAGCAACTTATGGTTAAATATGGCGTCGCTGCTGACCGATTAACCACGGTAGGCAAGCAATCTAATTTTAAAACAGGAAAAGGAGATTATTATGACCGTAGAGTTGAGATTCATATTACTGGAATTAGAGAAGAAGTGGTTGAAAAGAAAAAACAAAATTGACTGCATATTCCAAAATGAACATCACATAAAAAACTTCTCACTTTGAAAATGACTGAGTACTTCATCGCTATTGCTTTTAGTAATGACCCATAATAATTGATTCCTCAGACCTAAAAAACAAACTATCTTTGCCGTATAATTCATACTATGTCTTTTGAATCCTTAGGATTATCTAATCAATTATTATTTGCACTACGAGAACATCATTTCTCTCATCCTACTCCTATTCAAAAACTAGCCATGCCCCATGTTTTGGCTGGAAAAGATCTCCTAGGAATCGCAAAAACAGGTTCAGGAAAAACCATGGCCTATGCCCTACCGCTGTTGCAACGACTGGAAGGAACTGAATCAAAAAACAGACATATTACAGCACTAGTACTCGTTCCCACACGTGAACTTGCTGCACAGGTAAGTGATGTATTTATTCCGTTTTCTAAAACACTAGCACAGCCATTAATTACCATGGCCGTTTATGGAGGAACCTCCATTAATCCGCAAATGAGGAAGATGAATAATGTGGATATTCTCATCGCAACTCCAGGAAGATTACTAGAACTCATAGAGTCAAACGCAGTTCATTTAAATCAAGTAAAAGCTCTTGTGCTGGATGAAGCTGATAAAATGCTTACTAAAGGTTTTAAAAAAGAACTGGAGCAAATTCTAAAACTATTACCCAGTAAAAGACAGAACTTATTATTCTCTGCCACGTTAAGTGATGATATTAATGAATTACAAGGAGTATTGCTCCATAATCCAGTAACAGCATCAGTTGAAGAAAAGGAAGAAGATATTTCTTTAATCAAACAACTAGGTTATCGCGTCAACGAAAATAAAAAAGGAGCCTTGTTAAGACATCTCATGAAAGAAAAAGAGATGACTCAAGTCTTGATTTTCTGTTCCTCCACCTATCAAGTGGACCATGTGAATGATAAACTCAAGAAAAACGGTATCGCCTCTAAAGCGATTCATAGTAAAAAAAGTCAAGGCGCGAGGAACTCAGCTTTAACAGAATTCAAAACAGGAGAATTAACAGCACTTGTTTCTACCGACTTGCTCGCTCGAGGTATAGACATCGAGTTCTTACCTTTTGTGGTAAACTATGAATTACCACGATCTCCTAAAGATTTTGTACACCGTATAGGAAGAACTGGTCGTGCAGAGAATAAAGGAGAAGCCATTACCTTCATAAGTCCAGAAGAAGCACACCACTGGCGCGTCATTCAAAAGAAAATGAAAATAAAAGTCTGGACTGAGGATTTACCTGAGTGGAATTCTAAGTAGCAGGCTGTCTTTTTTAAGTTTTCAATCGCAGTTGCAGTTTTAAGTTTAAGTTTAAGTTTAAGTTTAAGTTTTAAATATTAAAAGGCATAAAACTTGATGACTTGTTAGTATGAAAAAACTATTGCTACTTTCTCTTTTCCTTCCTGTTTTTATTTCATGTAAAGACTCTATTGAAACTAATCTTCCAGAAGAAGTAACCTTTGATTATAAAGCTTATTTATTGAAGAATAATGAAGGTGTAATTAGTATTCGACTAGAAGATTTTGACTATGAAAAAACACCAGCAAAAATCAGTCAGGCTTTCGCAATTTTCGATTTACCCATCTATGATTTTAACGCTGAGATCTATGGATACGTAATTGGTTCAGAGTTGTGGGATTTCAAACATGATAAAATTCCAATTGGACAATTTAATTCTACAGAATTAATAGTTAATTTTAGAAATGAAATATTGTATAACTCATCCCTTTATTCCATAGAAGAAATGGATGAAGTTTTTTATTTAAATTTTAGTTCAAATAGGGATAATAATCATTTAATTTCCATTATTCATCACTCAAAAACAAATAATGAAATCGTTAGAACAATTTTTAATAAAATGATTAACGCTTATTTAAAGTGCATGGAAGAATTAAGCATTGCTAAATATAAAAAGCCGTTAAGAGAGTTGCATAGAGATCAGTTGCAAAAACTTAAAAATGAGAAGCAAATCACTTTATTCTTTCCAGCATATGAGTAAAAACAGTTTTTACATTTTAATTTGTTTAGTGCTATGTTTCTATTCTTGTAAAAAAGAAAACGGTCCAATCGTTCAAGCCAATACTCCATTTGATCATAAAAGTTACCTGTTGAGTCATCCCAATAGTGTCCCAACTTTAGAAATAAAATTTGATCAACCTGATTCCTTGTTTTTTGACGAATTAAACCGAAAAATACTTCCTAACGGTTGTGAAACATTCAAAGATTTTAATATTAAGATTGATAGTTTAACTATCGCAGCAAGATTACAACAACCTTGTGAGAATTCTATATACTGTGGGGTAAAGAATGTTGTTCAAATTCTGATTAACAGCAATCATAAAATCTTATTAGAAGAAGAAATAGTAACTGATTCTTTAGAACTATTAAGCATAACAGACCAAATAATTTCAGACAAGAAAGAGATTTATTCTTATAAAAAAAGAACCGAATTAAGCTTTGATAGAGATAAAAAAGCCCATGAAGAAATCAGTAAAACGGTACTGAATACATTTATTCAATCTTATATCAAATATATGGATAGCCTTTCTGTTCTTAACTTCAATAAAAATCTTGGAAGATTAAGTCTACAAGAACTTGATCATATCAGAAAAGAAAGAATTTTAGTTTTAAAATATTGGAATTATCCTGAAACTAAAATTCCTCAAAGACAAAGACTAGTAAAGCTAGTTTCTGATCTCGAAATAGAAAATTAAGAACCTTTCTTAAACTCTATACTCACACTATTCACACAGTGTCTTATTCCAGTCGCTGTAGGACCATCGTTAAAGACATGACCTAAGTGACTGCCACAGTTAGCGCACATAATTTCGCTACGGATCATGCCATGAGTGGTGTCTCGTTTTCTCATAATGGCTCCTTCTATTTCATCATCAAAAGATGGCCATCCACAACCGCTATCAAATTTTGTGGCAGACTTGTACAACTCATTTCCACAAGCAGCACAGCTATATGTTCCGTCTTCATAGTGCGTGTTGTATTCGCCAGAAAATGGTCGCTCGGTTCCTTTTTCTCTTAAAATTCTATATTGCTCTGGAGTGAGTTCTTTTTTCCACTCGGCTTCTGTTTTTTCTATCATGAAATGTTGTTTTAAATACGCTTTCGCGAAAGCTAAAAAACTATTTATTTAAAGCAGGAAGTTCCTGACCTGCTGGAATAAAATCAAGGGCAACTCCATTAATACAATGGCGTTTTCCTGTGGTATGGCGTGGTCCATCATTAAATTCATGTCCTAAGTGACCACCGCAAGTATTACATTTTAACTCAGTACGAGCATATCCTATGTTATAATCTACATCACGCTCCACTTGACCTTCTATCTCACGGTCATAACTAGGCCAGCCCGTTCCTGAATCAAATTTATTTGCGTTATCATATAAAGGCGCGTTACAACCTGCACAAATTAATGTCCCAGCATCATAGTTTTTATCTAGTGGACTCGTGTGTGGTCGCTCTGTTCCCGATCTGCGCAAGACATTATACTCTGCTGCAGTTAGTTCCTGTCTCCACTGTGCATCACTCTTAGTGACTTGATATACTTTTTCTTGAATATCATTTTGAGCATACTCGGTAGTTGCGTTTTTACAACTTATAAGAGTTATTAAGGCTATACTACTTATTAGGTATTTCATAAATTTCTTTTAGGTAAAGTTACAGCGTTTTATTGCTGTACATTATTAAAATTTGTTAAGTATTAGGTCGTTAAAACTAGAGAATCATTGCAATATTGTGAACAAATAAGAATGTAAAAAACAGATTTTTAAACCTCGATTACGCTCAAAATATTTACTTTTAAGCCATGAATAAAAAGGTAGCAATTATAATGGGTTCTACAAGCGACTTGCCCGTAATGCAAGACGCCATAGATATCCTTAAGGAATTAAATATAATAACTGAAGTAGATGTGGTGAGTGCTCACCGCACACCTGAAAAGATGTTTGAATTTGGTAAAAACGCTCATAAAAAAGGGATCGCAGTCATCATCGCTGGTGCTGGTGGAGCGGCACATTTACCTGGAATGGTTGCGAGTTTATCGCCTTTACCAGTGATAGGAGTTCCTGTAAAATCTAGCAACTCTATAGATGGATGGGACAGTGTTTTATCTATTTTACAAATGCCTGGTGGTGTTCCTGTAGCAACTGTTGCGCTTAATGGTGCAAAAAACGCTGGAATTCTTGCTGCACAAATCATAGGCGCAACACAAGAAGAGGTACGCGAGCGCATTATTTCTTATAAAGACAGTCTCCGGGAAAAAGTGACTCAAGCAGCTCTAGAGATGCGTCATAATGAGTAAGCCGTTTCAAATCTTCTCTATTGCTATAATTCTTATAACTGTCCTTTGGCTCATTACTTTAGGAATTGATAAATACACGCCACAATGGCAATTCCTTACCGCTGGTGGTATTCATTTTTTAATGTCCATCATCATTAATAGGCAGTTTGTAACATCTCGTTACAATTATCTAGGACTTATACACAGTATTCTTATGGTTGCCTTAGGCGGCTATGGTTACTTTTTTGTTTAGCTTTTTAATTAAAAAGTTTAACAATATAATTAGAACTAATTACCTTTTCAAGATTAATTTTACCTGGCATGAAAACGACAAATAATCCTTTATTAAAGAATTTCAACACTTTTCAAGACACAGCTCCTTTTTCAAAAATTAAAGAGTCTCATTTTGAAGAAGCTATACTCAGTGCTATAGAAATAGCTCGTGGAGAAATAGACGCGATTATAAAAAATAGCGCAGCACCTACTTTTGAAAACACCATTGAAGCGCTGGATACTGCTGGAGACACATTAAGCAGAATCACCAGTATTTTCTTTAATCTTAATAGTGCCGAAACTAATGACGAAATCCAGCGCATAGCTCGTGAAGTAAGTCCTAAGTTATCACAATTCGGTAATGATATTACACTTAATGAAGATTTGTTCAAACGTGTAAAAGCGGTGTATGACACAAAAGAAAGTCTGGAGTTAAATCCAGAACAAGCAACCTTACTCGATAAAAGGTATAAGAGTTTTTCTCGTAATGGTGCTAACTTAAGTGAAGATAAAAAATCCCGCTTGCGCATAATCGATAGTGAACTATCAGAGTTGACCTTAAAATTTGGTGAGAATGTACTCGCTGCCACAAATGCTTTTGAACTACACTTAGAAGATGATTCTAGACTTGCTGGTTTACCAGAAAGTGCCAAAGAAGCAGCAGCAGAACTTGCCAAATCTAAAAATAAGGATGGTTACCTGTTCACGCTAGATTACCCGAGTTATATTCCTGTTATGACTTATGTGGATGATCGTGAGTTGAGAAAAGAACTCTCTTTAGCGATGGGCGCCAAAGCTTTTAACGATGCGCACGATAATCAAGAAAACGTGCTCCAAATTGCAAAGCTACGCTATGAGAGAGCACAGCTTTTAGGATATGAAACGCACGCTCATTTTGTACTGGAAGAACGCATGGCCATGACACCAGAGAAAGTCATGGAATTCTCAAATGACATTCTAGAAAAGGCTAAACCAGCAGCTCAAAGAGATTTTGAAGAATTACAAAACTTTGCTATCGCAACCACTTCTGGACTTGAAACAAAGGAGCAGTTGAGCAAATTAGAGAAATGGGATGCCGCTTATTATGCAGAGAAATTAAAAAAGCAACGTTTTGAACTTGATGATGAGTTATTAAAACCTTATTTCAAATTAGAAAATGTAATAGAAGGTGCGTTTGAAGTGGCGAGTCGTTTGTTTGGTTTGAGCTTTGAAAAGACTGATAAAGTGGATCGATATCATGAAGATGTCATGACCTATGAAGTAAAGAATGAAGACGGTAGCCTCAACTCTATTTTCTATGCAGATTTCTTTCCACGTAAAGGAAAACGTAATGGTGCATGGATGACTTCTTTTAAAAGTCAGTATGTAGAAAATGGTATCAATCACAGACCACATATTTCAAATGTGTGCAATTTCACTAAGCCTACTAAAACTAAACCATCACTTCTTACCTTTAATGAAGTAACTACGTTGTTTCATGAATTCGGTCATGCTTTACATGGCATGCTGGCAAATACAAATTACCGTAGCCTCTCAGGGACATCTGTGTACTGGGATTTTGTAGAATTACCGAGTCAGATTTTAGAAAACTGGTGCTATGAAAAAGAAGCGTTAGAAATTTTTGCCAGACATTATGAGACTAATGAAGTAATCCCGCTGGAATATATTGAAAAGATTAAAAAGGCGGCAAATTTCCAAGAAGGATTACAAACCTTGAGGCAATTGTCTTTCGGTATGTTAGATATGCACTGGCACGGCATTAACCCTAATAATGTAAAAGACGTAAAAGCACACGAGCGTGAAATTTTTGAAAAAACAGATCTATATCCAGACGTGCCTACTAGCTGTATGAGTACGGCCTTTGGACATATTTTTCAAGGTGGCTACAGCGCAGGATATTACAGCTATAAATGGGCCGAAGTTCTCGATGCCGATGCCTTTGAAGTTTTTAAAGAAAAAGGAATATTTGATAGAACTACAGCAACTAGTTTTAAAGATCATATTCTCTCTAAAGGAGGAACAGAAAACCCGATGGTGTTATATAAACGCTTCCGCGGAAGCGAACCCAAAATAGACGCACTGCTCAAAAGAGCTGGATTAGTAGCTTAGGAGTAATGAGTTTATAAAAATGTGGAATTCATTCCACATTAACAAACAAAAACGCCGCAAGGCGACCAAAAATTCAATGGGGCAGAATTTATTCTGCCCGAAATGATAAAACAGAATAACGCATAACGAATTTTAAAAAATAATATTAGCTCGAGCGCCCTTGAGAACAGTTTAAAACAAAAAATGCCAGAAATAAAACTCATACCAGAAAAATGGGTAGATCGCTATTCAGACTATCTCTTTAATTTCACCATATCGCGTGTTAATGACCCGATTATGGCTCAAGATTTAGTTTCTGAAACTTTTCTGGCAGGTTTAAAAAGCGCTCATCGTTTTAAAGGGCAATCTACAGAGCGCACCTGGCTCATTTCCATACTCAAACGCAAGATTATAGACCATTACAGAAAGTCTAACTCTAAAAAAGGAAAAGCCGAAGTACGCATGAGTTACCTAGAGAATAGCGACCAAAATGGTGACTGGATGGAGGAGCAAGTAAGAGATTTGCGCAATCCTAATGTGGAAGATGAAATAGAGCAAAAAGAACTGGGAGAAGCATTAAATAAATGTATCGCTGCCTTACCTGAACGATATGCTACTATATTTGTACAAAAAACCATTGATAAACTGGACACTGAAACGATCTGTAAGGAACATGATATTACGGCGTCCAATTTATGGGTAATCATTCATCGCGCAAGAGTACAATTGATGGATTGCTTAAATACTAAATGGTACAAGAAGGATTAATAGAATGAGTAAATTTTTTATCTCCTGTGATGAGGCTAGCATATTAAGCACTAGAGATCAGTATAACGATCTTTCACCTAAAGAAAAGTTTAGACACAAACTGCACAACGGCCACTGTATAGGTTGTAGAAGTTTTAATAAAAAGTCGCGTCTATTTTCTAGAACTCTTAACGGCTTGGGTTGGGTAAAACTTTCCAATCCTCAGAAAAATTCAATTAAAGAAAAGCTTAAAGCTGCTATGAAAAAGTAGATGTCATTGCACAGCCTTCAAGAATTATAGAGCCACTTGGCTCTTTTTTTTATGTGTGTTTTGAATTGAATATCTTTTAAAATTGAAATGTGCTTATATTATCAAATACAATCCCAACCACAACACAGGAATCGCCTCTACAAAGAAACTAGCATAGTAATCTGATTTGAATTTATCTGAGAACCAGATGGATGTTGCTACTAAGAATAAAATAAAGTAGTTAATTAGAAATTCATGATCGATTAAAAACCCAAACTGTAGGTACTCAATAACGACGTAAATAACGCATATAGAAATTCCCAGAATTTTAGTATTCAAAACGCCTATGAGCTGAGGCAGCGTTTTCAACGACACAGAATCATACTTTAAATCCCTGATTTCAAAAGGAACACACAAAGCAATTATCAGGAGAAATAATTGAAATAGATCTAATATATAAAGAATTGAACCTGAACTCACCACCGGAGCAACATCACAGGAGTAAGCATAAGCAAATTCTACATAATTAGATTTAAGCGGTAAAAGACCTATTAATATAACCCATGAAATAGCTACCGTTAATAATTTTATAATAGGTATCTGCCTCCAGTTGCGATACTTGAATAATGGAAAAGCATATAGCAAAGAACAAGACGAAGCCATTAAAGCCATTAAAGCAGTCCACCAATTATCATGAGCCAGTAAATAAATTGCTATTAACAAGGCCAAAGACATGAGAATTAAAATATATTTTTTAAATCTAAAGCCTTCTTTTTGAAGCACTAACATAGCGTACTTAATAATATTATACCCAATAAACACTCCACAAAACACCAAGCCAAGTAAAGAAAGATCAATACTCTTAAAGTTCCAAAACTGAAAAACTATAAACAACGCCACAAAACAAACCGCCACATGCAAACTACTGCGTATATAAAAGTCTAAAATGCTTTTTAAAAACCTCATCATTCAAATTTACGCCGCATAGTTAATAACTCACTCAAAAAGGTTGAAAAATAGATAGATTTCTTAACGAACGTCTGTTAGTTTACATACCTTAAACGACTACTTTTGCAATGAATTCAATAAGAGTTCAATATCTTTAAAATAGACCATATAAGTACTATGAATACAGATCGTTTTGCCCTTAGACACATAGGACCACGCAAGGCAGACCTTGCCGTTATGCTAGAAACCATAGGAGTTTCTTCCATTGATGAACTCGTTTATGAAACCGTTCCAGATAACATCCGTTTAAAACAAGATTTAAACTTGGATCCAGCGATGAGTGAATATGAGTTCTTGAGCCACATCAATAAGTTAGGTGATAAGAACAAGCAATTCAGATCTTTTATAGGTCTTGGGTATAATGCACCTATTACTCCAGCAGTAATTCAGAGAAACATTCTAGAAAATCCAGGATGGTACACCGCTTACACGCCTTATCAGGCAGAGATTGCACAAGGTCGTCTTGAAGCGCTGTTGAACTACCAGACCATGGTAACCGATTTAACCGGAATGGAGCTTTCAAACGCGTCTTTACTTGATGAATCTACCGCTGCTGCAGAGGCGATGACCTTGCTTTTCTCCGTAAGGGAACGTGCTCAGAAAAAAGAAAACGTCGTTAAGTTTTTTGTAGATCAAGATACCTTACCACAGACTAAAGAATTACTGAAAACTCGTGCGATTCCGCTTGGGATTGAGCTAGTAGAAGGAAATCCTAAAGAAATGGATATGAACGCTGGATACTACGGTATTCTGTTACAATATCCTGGTGCGAGTGGAAATGTGGTAGATTATACCGCTTTTGCAAAAACGTGCAAAGAACAAAACATCCGTATAGCCGTAGCTGCCGATATTTTATCACTGGTATTGCTAGAAGCTCCTGGACATTGGGGCGCCGATGTAGTCGTGGGAACCACACAGCGATTTGGAATACCACTAGGATATGGTGGACCTCACGCAGCCTATTTTGCAACACGTGAAGAATTTAAAAGACAAATCCCAGGACGTATCATAGGTGTTACTAAAGATACTGATGGAAAACGTGCCCTGCGCATGGCGTTACAAACGCGCGAGCAGCACATAAAAAGAGATAAAGCCACTTCAAATATTTGTACTGCACAAGTATTACTTGCTGTTATGGCTGGTATGTATGGCGTCTATCACGGACCTCGTGGTTTAAAATTTATAGCCAGTAAATTACATGCTCAGACGGCAACGCTGGCAGATGCTGTGGAGAAACTAGGCATTTACCAAACTAATGAGAACTTCTTTGACACGCTAAGTTTCAAAGTTGATGCAGAGGCTGTAAAGAAAGAAGCATTAGCACTAGAAATGAACTTCTACTATCCAGATGCAAATACGGTTCAGGTTTCTTTAAATGAAACAACTTCTCTAGCAGACTTGAATGATATTGTTTCTGCTTTCGCGAAAGCGGTAAACAAAGAATTCACTCCTATCACAGAATTATTAGAATCAACACACTTAGGAGAAGGACGCCAAACGGAATTCATGACCTATGACGTGTTCAATTCCTACCATTCTGAGACCGAATTAATGCGTTATATCAAGAAATTAGAGCGCAAAGATCTTGCCTTAAATCACTCGATGATCGCCCTAGGATCTTGTACGATGAAATTGAATGCCGCGGCAGAAATGCTGCCACTTTCTAATCCGCAATGGGGAAATATTCACCCATTTGTACCGCTAGATCAAGCACAAGGATACCAAGAAATGTTGAAGAAATTAGAACTTCAACTCAATGAATGTACTGGTTTTGCTGGCACATCGTTACAACCTAACTCTGGTGCGCAAGGAGAATTTGCAGGATTAATGGCTATACGTGCCTATCACCACAGTCGTGGAGATCATCACAGAAACATTTGTTTAATTCCGTCTAGTGCTCATGGAACTAATCCAGCGAGCGCAGTAATGGCAGGAATGAAAGTCGTGGTTACTAAAGCCTTAGAAAACGGTAACATCGATGTAGATGATCTACGTGAAAAGGCAGAAAAATATAAAGACAACTTAAGTGCGTTAATGGTAACTTATCCATCGACTCATGGTGTTTATGAAAGTGCGATTAAAGAAATTACAGGTTTGATCCATGAAAATGGTGGTCAAGTCTATATGGATGGAGCAAACATGAATGCTCAAGTAGGATTAACTAATCCTGGAAACATAGGTGCTGATGTGTGTCACTTGAATTTACACAAGACATTTGCCATTCCTCATGGTGGTGGTGGACCTGGTGTAGGACCTATATGTGTGGCGCCACAACTGGTTCCATTCTTACCTACTAATCCTATCGTGCCTACTGGCGGTGAGCAAGCAATTACGCCTATTAGTGCAGCACCTTTCGGTAGTGCTCTCGCTTGTTTGATTTCTTACGGATACATTTGCATGCTAGGCGCTGACGGACTAAAACGCTCTACAGAATATGCGATTATTAATGCAAACTATATCAAAGAACGTTTAAAAGGTTCTTATGAATGTCTGTACACCGGTGAAAAAGGTCGTGCTGCTCATGAAATGATCATAGACTGTCGTCCATTTAAAGAACATGGGATTGAGGTAGTTGATATCGCTAAAAGATTGATGGATTATGGATTCCACGCTCCTACCGTATCATTCCCGGTAAATGGAACGATGATGATTGAGCCTACTGAGTCTGAATCTAAAGAAGAAATGGATCGTTTTTGTGATGCGATGATCTCTATAAGAAAAGAAATTGCTTCGTGCAGTGCAGATCAGCCTAACAATTTATTAAAGAACAGTCCGCACACGTTGCAAATGATCACCACAGACGACTGGAACTTACCATACACCAGACAACAAGCTGCATATCCACTGGATTACGTAGCCGATAATAAATTCTGGCCATCAGTACGCCGTGCTGATGATGCTTTTGGTGACCGTAATTTAATGTGTACTTGTGCTCCTATGGAGGAGTATATGTAGAACTTGAAATTGAACTCGAACTCGAAATTGACAAAAGACGTTTTGAAGATCGAATATCGATTATCGATTATGCAATATCGAGCGGAAGTCGAGATATGGTGATAAAAAACTCATCCTTTAGTTTCAGCTAAAGCTTGGTTTGAAATTGAACTTGAACTTGAAATTGAAAAAAGACTTTTTGAAGATCGAATAATCAATATCGATTATGCAATATCGAGCGGAAGTCGAGATATGGTTTAAAAAATATATACCTTGTGCTTCTTTAAAGCTACAGTTAAAGACATGAGAGTTTACACTATAATCGTTTTTTTACTTTTAAGCATCTTAAAAGGCTTTTCACAAAACACAAATCTGTCTAACGGAACCGTTTTTGACGGTGAGCCTTATGTAGCGATCAACCCTAATAATGCTAGTAACATAGTTGTCGCATGGATGGGATGGGTAAATGCCGCTAACCGGTTTCAAATAAAAATCAAGGCTAGTTTTGATGCAGGAAACAGCTGGAGTAATACTGCTCTTATTCCGCATGTAGTTAGTACATATTCTAGTGCAGATCCTGCGATCGCTTTTAATAACGCTGGCGAGGTTTTTATCTCCTACGTAGATTTTACAGGAACTACTCCACCTGTAACAGGTGGCGTTTACATCACTAAATCCATAGATGGCGGACTCTCTTGGGGAAATCCAGTGAATGTGATAGACACCACCTATGATGGAAATAAATGGCCTATCGACCGACCATGGATTGCTATAGATCGCTCTACAACAAGTACACAAGGTACTATTTATGTCACCAGCATGAATTTAAACCGTACTAATGCGCCTTTTAATCCCTATGTTTCTATCTCCACAGATAATGGCGCTACTTTTTCCACGACATATTTAGACGCACCTAACTGGCTCGCTGGAAGTACTAATAATCTACCCATGCCATCGCCAGTGGTAAGCAGTACTGGTATTTTTTATGCGAGCTATCCTTCCTATGTCATTGCTCAAAGTCCATTTGCTCGGTTACTTCTAGCCAGTTCTAATGATGCTGGTGCCACTTTATCACATCAGCCCGTAGGTAATATTATTAATCCAGTTCCATTAACTAACTTCCCTGATGCTAAAAAAGCTGGACTTCTCCTCTCTAATCCTGCCGATGCCAACCACCTAGCCGTCATAGGACTTAGAACTACAAATGGTGATCTGGATGTGTTTCTTACAGAATCTTTTAATGCTGGTACCACCTGGAGTACTCCTACTCGTGTAAATGATGACCCTATTTCAAATAATAGAATGCAAGATCTGATTTGGGGTGATTTTGATAACGACGGCGACTTAATCATTACCTGGAGAGATAGAAGAAATGGTAGCGATGGCACTTATGCCACAGATTCAGAAATATATGCCGCTTACAGACCATTTAATGCGACTCAATTTCAACCTAACTTTAGACTTTCCAGTTTATTGATTCCTTATGACCCTATTCTAGCCAGCTCTGGAAACGATTTTATGTCAGTTCAAATAGAAAACGATGTGGTTTACTCTGTATGGGGCGATCCTCGCAACGGCGATTTGAATATTTGGTTTCAAAAAACAGATCCTCAAGGAAATATATTATCCCTACAGGAAATATCCTCTCAACAGCTCGCTGACATAATTGTTTATCCTAATCCCGCAGGAGACATGCTTACTGTAAAAAGTACTGATATTAGAGAGGTAACACTTTACGATATGCTCGGTCGCTCCGTTTATAGCGTTACTAGTGATCTTTATTCTAACCAGATCAGCATCAACACGATTGGGTTTAACAATGGGAACTACATGCTCCGTGTTACCACTGCGTCTTCACAGCGCTATGAAAAGGTAATTATAAAACATTAATCACTGAGAGATCCAGTTACGATTATCTAAATGTTGATATATACGCTTTCGCGAAAGCGTGTTCCTTAAAAACAACTCTCTTATAAAATTTCTCATTCTTATAAAGAAAGTAGATGCTCTGGAATCATTTCAAAGACAATACGAAAAATGGGAAGTATCATAAAATCTATAACTTACAACCATTTACTATGCAGTGCATTATATTATTCGTAACGAAAACGATGTAATGATGAAAGATTCTTAAGTTTTGAAAAACTTATATATATTAAGCTGGCGATAATTAGGAAAACATAGCATTTATCGCTTTTTTTGTTGGTATAATAAGAAGTAAATGAGAGCAAAAATTACTGGAGTAGGTAGTCATATACCTGATGTCGTGCGTAAAAACGAAGAATTCATGAATCATGAGTTCTTGAATAATGATGGTAGTTCCTTTGGCAGTGATAATGCTACTATTATAGAAAAATTTGTAGCTATTACAGGAATTGAGGAACGCCGCTACATGAGTGATGACTTGCAAACTAGCGATATTGCCACCTTTGCTGCTCAAAAAGCCATAACCGATGCGCAATGTGATCCCGAAACCATAGATTTTATTATTGTAGCGCATAACTACGGTGATGTAAAACCTGATGGTGGTTCTAGCGATATGGTACCTAGTCTGGCGAGTCGTGTGAAGAACAAACTGGGAATTAAAAATCCAGCTTGTGTGGCTTATGACGTACTTTTTGGCTGTCCAGGATGGGTACTGGGATTAACTCAAGCCGACTCTTTTATAAAATCTGGTCTTGCTCAAAAGGTCTTAGTTATAGGTGCTGAGGCACTTTCTCGTGTGGTAGACCCACATGACAGGGATTCTATGATCTATTCTGATGGTGCTGGTGCTGCCGTAGTAGAACCTAGCACAGATGATCACGGTATTCTAGGTCAGGCTACAGCTACTTACACCGAAGAAGAGGCGTTCTTTATTTTTAATGAAACCTCATATAACAAAGATTTACAAGACAAGACGAAGTATATAAAAATGTATGGTCGTCGCATCTACAACTTTGCGCTTTCTAAAGTTCCCGAAGGGATGAAAACCGCTATGGATCAAGCTGGTGTAGATATTAAAGATTTAAAAAAGATTTTTATACATCAGGCCAATGAGAAAATGGATGAGGCGATCGTAGAACGTTTTTATAAACTCTATGATATGGAAGTTCCTAAGGACATCATGCCTATGATCATTCACAAACTAGGAAACAGCTCTGTGGCTACCGTTCCTACCGTGATGGATCTAGTGGTGCGAGGTAAAATGGAAAATCATAAAGTAGAAAAAGGCGATGTAGTCATGTTTGCCAGTGTAGGTGCTGGAATGAATATTAATGCTATAGTTTATAGGTATTAATGAGTCGGTGAGGCTTGAGCTGTTGGCTGTTGGCTGTTGGCTGTTGGCTGTTGGCTGTTGGCTGTTGGCTGTTGGCTGTTGGCTGTTGGCTGTTGGCTAATTTAAAATTTTTAGAACGAAAATTAAAAAAAGACCTGAGGATTCAGGTCTTTTTTTGTTTTGTGATTGCAAAATCATGCGTGCTGCAACCTTTCCGAACAAAGTGCGCTTTCGCGTACTTTGCCCACCTTTCCTTGCAAAGGAAAGGAGCTTTTTTATAATTACAGCTTAAAGGCTCCTCGCCTTAGAAAGGCGAGGACAGATTCAGCTTCGCTTGACGAAGTAGAATCAGGAGTGGTTGGATTACGAATGAATTTAAAGTCCTGAATATTATTTCAATCTCTACTTCCAAAACAATAATTCTCAATTCCCTTTAATACATGCTCAAGTTCCTCAAACACATATCTGTTTTCATATCTTAAAACATAAATATCTTTATCCTTTAAAAATAGATCTCTTACACCATCTAATTCCTTTTGTTTTGGGTTATCATGATAATCACCATCTAATTCAATCGCAAGATTATACTGTGAACAATAAAAATCTAAAATATAATTCCCTACGGAATGCTGTCTCCTGAATTTTAAGCCTTTAAACTTCCTTGACTTCAGCTGGTTCCATAGATATGCCTCTGCAGGAGTTAAATTCTTCCTCAAAGTTTTTCTATACTTTTTTAAATACTTAAGGTTATGAATGGAAGGTTTTTGTTTCATTTCAACTTGCTTTTGTGGTTACAATATCATGCGTGTCACAACCTTTCCGACCAAAATTGAGCAACGCTCCATTTTGCCCACCTTTCCCTTCCCAGAAATTTGTGGGAACAAATTATCAGGGATCTGGAAAGGAGCTTTTTTATAATTACAGCTTAAAGGCTTCTCGCCTTAGAAAGGCGAGGAGCCTTTTTATGGTTAGGCTTTATTTCCCATTAACAGCAACTCGCTACAAACGATTTCTGTGACGTATCTTTTGATGCCATCTTTATCATCATAAGATCTTGAAGTGAGTTTTCCTTCTATACCTACTTGGTTTCCTTTTTGAACATATTGCTCAACGATGTCTGCGGTTTTTCCCCAGGCGATGATGTTGTGCCATTGTGTATCGCTCACTTGCTCTCCTTGCTTGTTTTTATAACGCTCTGTGGTAGCGAGTGAGAATTTGGCCAGTTTGTTCCCAGAGTCTAAAACTTTGATTTCTGGGTTTGCTCCTAGGTGACCGATTAACTGTACTTTGTTTCTTAACGTGCTCATAATAATTGATTTTACGTGGTTAATATTAGCTTGTATTACGTGTCATCATGTTTTGTTTGTTGATGGCGGTGCAAATATGTGACAGAGTTAAAACTGTAACAGTATTTTAAACGTTTGCTTACGTTTATTTGTGTTTACACGCACTTATAAACGCTTAAAAAAGCATTAATAATTTCCCATTGATACAGATTTCAAGATGATGGCTATTCTAAAAACATACCTTTATCGAACCTTTAGCTCACTTGATCGACAGCAGGCGTTGCATTACAAATACTTCTTGCTAAAATAGATTTACGAGTATCGTTGGTTAAATTTGGTTGTAGACTAGTTGCCCGTAATTATGAAAACCATCTATGAGTAAAATTTACAGACTATCATTTTTAGGAATTTCTTTCATAATCTTAATATTTTTAGGATATGCATTAACTGATAGTTTTGATTTTCTTCTAAATCATTTTTGGTTTACCTCTGGATTATTACTCTTAATTTTACTCTCTCTAATAGACCAACCACATTTTTCGAAAGACTCGAATATTTTTATTAATTCGATAACAGCTGGAATTTCACTACTTATAGTGGATGAAAGTAATCGAGATTTTATTTTTTGGGTTTTCATTTCAATAATTATTTATCTAACTACGAGTAGTTATGTTCTGCTTTGGTTAAGGCAAAAAAGTCTTGGACTTGAAAATAAAATTGTGCGATTAATATCAAGGATAAATAGGGAAATTGGAAAGCCAGAAACACTTTTTTCAAGTTTTTTCATTTGGGGAGTTTACAAACAATTTGGAACTGGGAACAACCAATTCAATGGTTTACTTTTATTTTGGGCAATTTTCATAATCTTAAACATTCCTTCTTTAGCTAAATCCATAGAAGATTTATTCTCAATTGGAAAAGATAAAAGTAACATATTAGCATTAGGACAGATATTTGGAGTTCAATCAAAAAACACTTTTTTGGTGCGATTATATGATTCTTCAGAAAGAATAGTTAATACAAGAATTTTTGACTTTGTAGAATTCAAGTACTCTACGGATAAAAAGATTAGAAAAGGTTTGCTATTAGATACATATCTGTTAAACCAACAACAATGGGTAAAAGTCTTATCAAATAATGAAATCGAAAAGATTTTTGACAAGAACATTTTTGAAAATCACAAATCCGATGTAGTTTATCGATTAGACAACATTCCCGAAAATGACTATTTAAAAAGGTTCGTTGGAATTGTGACAGAAAACAGTACAATTTTCAAAATCCGCTTTATTTATAATTCAAAAATAAAAATTAGTGAAGGACAGCTTTTAGAAGTTTCAATTCAAGGACAAAAAGTTCTTTACCAAATAGTAGAAGGAATAACAAAGATTGAGCAACTCGAAAATAAAAATCAAACTGGTTTGATATTAGGCGAAGCCTTACAACTTGGCACTTGGAATGGAGAAAAATTTCAATTTGAACAATTTGGTTGGGTGCCTGAAATTAATACACCTATATATGTTGCTTCACCTATTGCGGAACCAGCAATTGAAGAAAATGAATATAAAATCGGACAAATACCAAATACAAATTACCCAGTGGTATTAAATAAAGATACAGCTATATCTCATCATATGGCAGTCGTTGGTGTTACAGGTACAGGAAAATCAGTTTTCTCAAGAAATCTAATTAGACAATATCTACAGGACGAAAACACCAAAGTTATTTGTATTGATTTTACAGGAGAATATATTGGAAAGTTTGCCGATTTAAATCCAATTAAAACTATTGACGAAGAAGTTAGCGAACAGTTATTTAAAGACATAGATTATATAGAAAGAGAGATTTCGAGCAATTACAATAAAGACAATGATAATTCCAGAAAAAGAAAAAAAGAAGTATCTGAAAAAATTCACGGACAAGTAGAGACATTTCTTAAAGGAGATGATAGTCTTTCTATTTTCGAACTACCACACGTAGAAAACACATCTGGTGTTTTAACTTACACAAAAACATTTTTTAGGCTTTTATTCCACATTGCAAAAACTCAAAATAACTTTGGAAAACGAATTTGTATAGTTTTAGAAGAAGCTCATACAGTAATTCCAGAATGGAATTTTTCGGGTGTTTCAGATAAAGTTTCTCAACCATTGCTTAATAGTATTGCACAAATTGCACTTCAAGGAAGAAAATATAATATTGGATTATTGGTAATTGCGCAAAGAACTGCAAATGTTTCTAAAACAATTCTAACCCAATGTAATACTATAATCTCGTTTCAAGAATTTGATAAAACAAGTAGTGAATTTTTATCTAACTATTTTGGACAAGAAATTACCAAATCATTACCAAAACTTAAATTTAGACAAGCAATAGTGGCGGGAAAAGGATTGAAATCTAATGTGCCGATGATATTCGAAGTACCGAACATTCCGGAAGAACAACTACGGACAACAAAGAACTG